>CAYTOA010000009.1:55083-85359 GCA_964439265.1 uncultured Chitinophagaceae bacterium | reverse complement strand
ACGCGCTCACGTGTGTCGGAGTTCAGAATCCATGCCCTGGTCCATAGCGGATGCTTCCTGCTTGCTGCGACGACCTTGATCGATATGTTTTGCGATTCATCGAGAGTAAATCCCTCATACTTTACGTCTCGTTTGTGGAGATTCTGCAGCTCTGCCAGGATGTTGTCCTGTGCGAGACTCTGGCCGGCAAAGCCGGCAAGGGCAGCAAGTAGAACGAGCACGGAAAATCTGTTCATTGGAGCGCTCCTTTCCTGAAAACTCTCGATGTTAATTGCATATGAATGAAGGGAATAGATTGTTTTATCATACGGTAACCCTGCCATTTTGTTTCTTCTTATTTGGAGGTAATTTTAGCCATCTGGCAGATTCGGGTGGTTGGCAACTTTGATCTAGACAGCAGCGACATGATCCTTGGATGCGCTCGCTCCGCTCACTTACTCAGGATGATCATGGCCTTATCAGCCTGAGCAAGTCCCCCGAAGGGGGACGCGTCTAGCGAAGCCATCCCTTCGGGGCAAGGGTCTATTTGGAAATAAAGCCCACTACCGAATTTTTGGAGCAGCATCCGCAAGATATTGCTCTCCCACCCATTGTAATGGCATTTCAAATCCAATTTCCATATCTTTCACGAGCCAATATCCCGAATGAGTCGCTCTAAATCATGAAACTACTTCTTTCGTACCTCAAACAGTACTGGAAGCTTGTTGCATTCGCACTTCTTCTCGCCGCGGTCAACCAGACATTTTCGCTTCTTGATCCGTTGATCTTCAGGCATGTGATCGACGAGTATGCCACCCGGTTCAAGGAATACACGGCGGGCCAATTCTTCAAAGGAGTCGGCGTGCTCCTGGCGCTCGCGGTAGGGGTTGCATTCGTCTCGAGAGTCGCGAAAAACTTCCAGGACTACTACATCAACGTCATCACCCAGAAGCTTGGGGCGCAAATTTATTCCGATGGACTCAAGCACTCGCTTGAACTTCCGTATTCCGTTTTCGAAGACCAGCGAAGCGGTGAAACGCTCGGGAAATTGCAGAAAGTACGAAGCGACGTCGAACGGCTCATCGCTGCGGCGATCAATATTCTTTTTACGACGCTGGTTGGAGTCATTTTTGTTACTGTGTACGCTTTCAGCGTCCACTGGCTCATCGCCCCCGTCTATTTTTCTACCATTCCCATTCTGGGGATTCTGAGTTCTGTCCTTGGCAAAAAGATCAAGACGATACAGAAAACAATCGTTGCGGAAACCACTGGGCTTGCCGGATCGACCACGGAATCGCTCCGCAATATTGAACTGGTGAAGAGTCTTGGACTGGCGCAGCAGGAAATTGAACGGCTCAACCACGTTACTGGAAAGATTCTTAAGCTTGAGTTGAAAAAGGTCCGCTATCTCCGAAGTCTGAGTTTTATTCAGGGGTCGGCAGTGAATTTTTTGCGCACGTCAATACTCTTCCTGATGTTGTACCTCATTTACGCGCAGGAAATTACGTTCGGACAATTTTTTTCTTTATGGATCTACTCGTTTTTCATATTCGGTCCTTTGCAGGAATTGGGGAACGTCATTAACATTTATCGCGAGGCGGAGGTCTCGCTGAATAATTTTGAAGCAATTTTGAACACTCCGAAAGAGCCGACTCCCGCGAACCCGGTTTCTGTCACGAGTATCCGAACGCTCGAATTTACGGATGTCAGTTTCAAACATCAAACCGCATCGGCCAATGCGTTGAACGGAATTTCTTTCAATACGAAGCTCGGCGAGACGGTCGCATTTGTGGGCCCGTCCGGCTCGGGGAAGACAACGCTGGTGAAGCTGCTCGTGGGATTGTATGCACCTCAATCGGGACAGTTACTCTACAATGGTCACCGGGGCACCGAGGTAAACTTGAATCAATTGCGGGAGAGGATCGGATTTGTCACTCAGGATACGCAGCTGTTCTCCGGCACGATCAGAGAAAATCTCCTTTTTGTGAACCCTAGAGCGGACGATGCCGAGTGCATGGAAGTGCTCCACCAAGCCGCTTGTCAGAGTCTCCTGGCGAGGGCGGACAGAGGATTGGATACGGTGATCGGCGAAGGTGGAGTGAAAGTTTCGGGCGGAGAAAAACAGCGTCTTTCCATTGCACGCGCCTTGCTGCGCCGGCCCGACCTGCTGGTCTTCGACGAAGCGACCTCGTCACTTGATTCGTTGACAGAGGAAGAAATTACTTCCACGATCAGAGAAATATCAACAAGGAAGGATCTCATCACGATTCTTATCGCTCACCGGCTTTCAACCATCATGCATGCCGATAAGATCTTTGTCCTCGAAAAAGGCCACATCGTCGAATCCGGAAGGCATCTTGAGCTCCTCGAAATGAAAGGATTATACTACGCGATGTGGAGGCAGCAGATCGGCGAACGCGAAGACGGGACGACGCGCGTTGCGTTACGTGCAGCAAAGAACATTACGAGGAACTGATGATTTCGATGAGAAGTAATGCGTCAATCTTTAAGCCGCAGAATCCGGGTGTGTAGGCGAAAACGAAAGGCTCTTTTGTCTATGATGTTTATTCCGCGCAAAGGAAATGCTCATTGATCGGCGAACTCAGCGCGCTCTTAACGGCATGTGTTTGGTCTGTCAGTTCGATCATGTTTGCGGGGGCAATTCGCAGAATCGGATCGGTGCAGGTGAATGTCGTGCGGCTTGTCTTTGCGGCTATCCTCCTCGCGTTGACGATTCTTGCAGCGAACCTCAGCGTTCGCCTTTCGTTCAACCAATATGCGTACCTCAGTATCAGCGGATTCATCGGGCTGGTTTTTGGCGATACGTTTCTGTTCAAGTCGTTTCAGGTCAGCGGCGCCCGCATCAGCATGCTGATCATGTCGCTTGCTCCGGCGATCAGTGCGATTCTCGCGTACCTGATATTGGGAGAAACGCTTTCACTCTGGGGGATCATCGGCATTTTCGTTACGACGGCGGGGATTGTGCTTGTTGTCGTTTCGAACCAGCAAAGCGGCTCCGCTCCTGTGAAACTGACACGCATCGGGCTCCTCTATGGATTTCTTGGCGCGCTCGGCCAGGGAGCCGGTCTTGTCTTTGCACGGCTGGCGTTCGTTGAAGGGGATATTAACGGGTTCGTTGCGACGTTCATCAGGATTAGTGCGTCGCTCGTGATCCTCCTTCCGCTCACGCTTTTCACCGGCCGCATCAAAAACCCTGTTGGCGTCTTTTGGAATGAGAAGCGTGCGCTGATGCTCACGATCGGAGGCGCAATATTCGGGCCGTACCTGGGAATCACGTTCAGCCTTATCGCGATCATGTATACAAAAGTGGGGATTGCCGCAACGCTTATCGCGACCGTGCCAATTCTTATGCTCCCGCTGGTACGGATCATCTATAAGGAACATCTTTCATGGCATGCGATCGTGGGGGCGTGCGTGGCTGTCGGAGGCGTTGCAATTCTCTTTCTCCGATGAGCGTGAGCGACGGCACGCACGATATTGCATTTCGATAAACTAATCCATACTTTTTGCCACCAAGAATAACGCGAAAAAGTTTCCACTTTTATTCATGGGGATATTCTGAAAAGAAAAGTACTTATTGTTGACGACGAAGACTTCTTGCGGAGCTTTTACTCGCATTACTTTGTGAAGAAGGGGTTTACCGTTCTTGAGGCCGATAACGGACTTGACGGACTGACCGTCGCCGAGGCGGAGAAACCCGATCTGGTCCTGCTCGACCTCATTATGCCCGGGATGCACGGGTTCGCAGTCTGTAAACAGCTTCGAGAGAATCCGGCGTTCGACAAGACGACCATCGTCATCACGTCCTCAAAATCATACAAACCCGATATCGACAAAGCACTGGAACTAGGTGCCGACGCGTACGTGATCAAGCCCGTCGAGTTTGACGAACTGTTCCAAATTGCGAGCGAGAAAATGTCCATACGATTAAGAGAGAAGCCGTGAACGTTCGATTTTGGGGTACCCGCGGCTCCATTGCAACTCCCGGACCGGCAACGTTAAAATACGGGGGAAATACGTCGTGCGTTGAAGTCCGGGCGAAGGGACACATCCTGGTCTTTGACGCGGGGACCGGAATTCACAATCTCGGAATTCAGCTCCAAAAAGAATTCCCCTCCACGCCGATCACGGTGCATATTTTCGTCAGCCACACGCACTGGGATCACATACAAGGATTTCCATTTTTTCTCCCGGCGTACGGTGCCCAGAACAAGATCATCATTTACGGCCCGCCCGGGAGGGACAAGTCGCTCCGTCAGATCATGCGAATGCAGATGGAATCCGATTATTTTCCCGTCGCGATCGGCGATATGAATCCGAATATCGAAATTGTCGAAGTAGAAGCTCCGATCAGGATTGATGACGTGTTAATCACCAGCTTTTATCTCAATCATCCCGCAATGTCCCTCGCGTATCGCGTCTCGGACGGATCGCGCAGTGTTGTCTATGCCACCGACAACGAGCCGTACCAATACACGTTGCCAGCGCAGCAGAGGGCAACGCGTCCTACCGGATTCCCCGAATACCTTGACGACAAGCTCATTGAATTCTTGCACGAAACAGACTTGTACATCGGCGAGGCGCAGTATACTCTCGATGAATACAAAGCCAAGCTGGGGTGGGGGCATTCACCTGTCGAGTCCGTCGTTGAATTTGCAGTGAAAGCAAAAGTGAAACGGCTCGCGCTTTTTCATCACGATCCGTACCACTCCGATGAATTCGTCGATGAGATGGTAAAACACGCGCAGGATCTTCTCACGGCGCAAAAAAGTACGATTGAATGCTTTGGTGCAAAAGAGGGAATGGAAGTTGTGCTATAATTTTAAACCATCTCGCCTCGAATCATCCATACGCTAGTGCCATTTCTAATATTAAATCTTGTATTCTAACCGCGGAGGACGCTAAGAGCGCAAAGAGTTTTTTAAAGTGGTAAAAAATTTTGCGTCCTTAGCGCCCTTTGCGGTGATTTAATCATTGAGAAATACAATATTTGTTTCGGGAAATGGAACTAGATCACTCTACTTCGTAACCCCTTCAATCCAATCGCCTATCACTTTTAATGCATCAGGATTTATCGTCTCTTCTATCTTGCCGTATTCGAGTGGAGCGCCGGTCTCCGATTTCTGGAAGAGGTGATTGAGTCCGGGGAGAAGTTTGGCCGTCGCATTTTTGTTTCCGCTTGCCTTGAACGCCTTCTCCAATCCCTCGATGTTTTCTTTTGCCGGAACCTGCAAATCCTTGCTTCCATCCAGCGCAAGGATCGGGCAAGTCACTTTTTCTAATGCAGGATTCGGGTCGTAGGTTACAAAGAATCGGAACCACGGCGATATCAATTGTCTAACCGCTGCATCGACGGCTTCATCATTAATTTTGCCGAGAGTAGCGGAATCCGCCGTCATCGATTCTCTTACCGCGGACCGGATTTCCTTCTGCAATTTCACGGTGTCGGATTCCGTGCGGATCAGCGAGTAGAGCTTTCGGTTAAGTTGGAGTTCTTTCGTGATCTCTTTCGGCGGAGCGCCCATTGCCGTTGAGATGAGGGAATCCTGCAGATAAAGAATTTCCTCGCCGGTAAGAGAAGGCCCGGCCATCATCACAATGAATGCGACATCCTTTGACTCACTGGCGACCATCGGCGCGATAAGTCCCCCTTCGCTGTGGCCTAAGAGTCCGATCTTTTTGACGTTGACATCGGGGCGTGATCTCAAGTAGGTGATGCCGGCCCGTACATCGCCGGCGAAATCTTTCGTTGTTGCAGTGCCGAAATTTCCGGTCGATTTTGCCGTGCCCCTGTCGTCAACCCGCAAGACGGCGATGCCTCTTCGAGTGAGATAGTCGGCAAGAACTAGGAAGGGTTTATGTCCGAATAATTCCTCGTCCCTGTTCTGTGGACCGGAACCGGTGATGAGAAGAAGAGCGGGAAACGGTCCCCCGGTTTTTGGTTTTGTAAACGTACCGGCGAGCGTAATGCCGGCATCGACGTTCGGATAGGAAACCTCTTCCGCATCATATGGGAAGGGCGGTTTCGGTTCCTGCGGCCGCCGCACTTCGGCTACCGATTGGATGCGGTGAAGGTCGAGGGGGAGCGACGCTCCTCTTTGCTTCCATGTTCCCGTAATAACCGAATCTCCAGGATGCACCATTCCTTCGTACGACCCGCCGATTGCGTTGATCGTAAGAATGAGACTGTCTTTTCGCATCGCGACATTGTCGACAGGAATTCCCTTTGCTCCCTGGTCGGGACTGTCCAGGGTTGCTTTCATGGCACCTGTCGAATCGGATTGAAGGTGAAATACGACCCGCAATTCCATCGTTTGGATCTTCAGCGTCCCCTGCCATGTGCCGGCGAAGTTGTTATCCAGCGCAAAAGCAGATTGGGCAATAGCGATAGATATGAGAGCGATAAATAAACGCAGGAATATATTTCTTTTCATATGTACCCCTTTTTGAAAGTAGGATGCAGCCTGTTCTTTAGTATTGGAAGAGTCTTTCGTGTACACCTATCAACCGAAAAAGAAGACGACGCAATTTATATTCTTTTCTGCTCGAAGGCAAGCATGAGTCTTCCATCTCCGTTCAATTTTTCGTATATTTACTGCTCAATTCTCTGATTACTGAAAACTGACGTACTGATTCATGCTCTCTCTCGACCACATTTCGGTGCAATTCGGCGGGCGGTATTTGTTCGACGACCTTTCGCTCATGGTCGGTCCGCACGACCGCATCGGACTCGTGGGCTCGAACGGAGCCGGTAAAACAACGCTGCTGAAGATTATCGCCGGAATTTCGCAGGCGGAAGAAGGCACGGTCAGCAAGGCGCACTATGTTACCGCCGGGTATTTGCCGCAGGACGGCGTGACCGCAGTCGGCAAAACACTTTATAAAGAGGTGGAGACTGCGTTCGAGAACATTCTTTTGGTCCAGCAGGAACTCGAGGAAGCACATCTTCTACTGAGCACGCAGGACACAGCCAGCCAGGAATACATGGAGACGCTGGAAATCTACGGTGAACTCCAGCATAAACTTGAGGACCTCGATGCGTTTCGCATGCAGTCGAAGATCGAACGGGTACTGATGGGCCTGGGATTCTCGGTTCCGGATTTGGAACGGCAGACGGACGAGTTCAGCGGCGGCTGGCAAATGCGCATCGAGCTTGCAAAACTTCTGCTGAAAGAACCCTCAGTGCTGCTGCTCGACGAACCGACCAACCATCTCGACATCGAATCGCTTCAGTGGCTTGAGGAATACCTCCACCAGTACAACGGGGCTATCATCCTCGTGTCGCACGACCGCGCATTTCTCGATTCGATCACCGCCCGCACTTTTGCCCTCAGTCTTGGCAAGATGGAGGAATATGCAGGAAATTATTCCTTCTACGAAAAAGAACGGGTGATCCGCAAAGAGTTGGTGATGAACGCCTACAAGAATCAGCAGCAGCAGCTGAAGCAGACGCAGCAGTTCGTCGACCGCTTCCGCTATAAAGCGACGAAGGCTCGGCAGGTGCAAAGCCGCATCAAGCAAATGGAGAAAATGGACCTGATCGAAATCGAAGACGAAGAGCAGGAAATCCATTTTCATTTTCCTCCGCCGCAGGCGAGCGGGCGCGTCGTGATGGAACTGAAGAATCTCGAGAAGAGCTACGGTTCTCACAAAGTCTTCAACGGCCTGAACTACACCATCGAACGAGGAGACAGGATCGCGGTCGTCGGCGTAAACGGCGCAGGGAAGTCAACGTTTTCGAGAATTGTGGCGGGAGTGGAGCCGTTCAACGGCGGCGAGAGGGTTGCGGGCTACAATACGATCGTTTCGTACTTTGCGCAGCACCAGGCGGAGGAGCTGGACATGTCCAAAGAAGTGCTGCAGATTGTCGATGAAGTCGCGACGGGAGAAGTAAGAACAAAACTGCGGACAATCCTCGGCTCGTTCCTTTTTCGCGGCGACGACGTGTTTAAGAAAGTGAAGGTTCTTTCGGGAGGAGAAAAAAGCCGGCTCGCGCTGTCGAAAATGCTCCTGCTTCCGTCAAATTTCCTGATCATGGACGAACCGACCAATCATCTCGACATGCGGTCGAAAAAAGTTCTGCAGGAGGCGCTTGCGGAATTCACCGGAACATATCTCATTGTTTCCCACGACAGGGCTTTTCTCGACCCGATCGTGAATAAAGTGTTGGAATTCAGTCACGGAGGGATTCGGACGTTTCTCGGGAACGTGAGCGATTATCTGACGAAGAAGAAAGAAGAGGCGGGGAAGAAGAATTCAGAAGACAGGAGACAGAATTCAGGAGGCAGTAGGCAAAAGCAGCATGAAAAACTAACAGCCAATAGCCAAGACCCTAGATCTAATGGTAAAGGACAGCACGCCGAGCATCATTCCGAGAAAGAGAAGAAGCGCATCGAAGCGGAGCGGAGACAGGAGCATTCGAAAAAATCCCAGCCTCTGAAAAAGAAGCTCACGAACGTCGAAAAGGAAATCGAACGCCTCGAACAGCGCAAATCGGAGATCGAAGGTTTAATGGCTCAGCCCGAGTTTTACAAGAACGGCGATGAGGCGAAGCACATTTCGGCCGAATACAAGTCCGTTCAGGGAAAACTGAACGACAGCTATTACGAATGGGATAAAGTCTCTCAGGAGATCGCAAAAATGGAAAGCGGGAGCTGATGCCGGTACGGGGCGACATTCTTGAGTTGGCGATCGATTCTTCCGGCTTCGAAGGGACGAGCGTCGCGCGTCATGAAGGGATGGTCGTGTTCGTCGATGGAGCGGTTGCGGGAGATGTCGTTCGCGCTCAAATTGTGCGGACGAAGAAGAAACATCTCGAAGCAAAGGTCGTTGAAGTCCTTCGGCCCTCGCCGAACCGCACAACGCCCCGGTGCAAGTATTTCGGCACATGCGGCGGATGCCGATGGCAGCACGTGGAATATGAGTCGCAGCTTGCATTCAAGCAGCAGCATGTTGTTGATGCGCTTGAACGCATCGGTGGATTCAAAGGTGTCCCGATCCTTCCGATCATCCCATCAAAAGAAATATATTTTTACCGGAACAAACTCGAGTTCTCCTTCGGAGATAAACGATGGCTGACCAAGGAGGAGATGGACCTCACGCCCGGTCCCGTTCCTTCGGGAGAGGAGAAAATAAAGGGAGCGGGCGAACTCGTGCTCGGGTTCCATATCCCACAGCGTTACGATAAAATCCTCGACATCGACGAATGCCACCTTCAATCGGAATTGAGCAACGGCATTTTGAACGCGGTAAAGAGTTTTGCCGTAGAGCATTCGCTTAAGGCATATACCTCCCAGCCGCAGTCCGGCTATCTCCGCAACCTCGTGATCCGGGAAGGCAAGAATACCGGCGATGTGATGGTGAACCTTGTGACGTACGACGACCGCCCCGAGGTCATGAAGGAACTGACTGCAGCGTTGACGAAATCCTTCCCTGAAATTGTCACGGTGGTCAATAATATCACCTCGAAACTTGCAAACGTTGCCGTCGGCGAGACAGAGAAAGTTTATCACGGGAACGGCGTCTTTACCGAAAAGATCGGTGATCACCTTTTTCATCTTTCCGCAAATTCATTTTTTCAGACGAACACGCACCAGGCAGAAGTGCTGTACCGCGTGGCAAAGGAATTCGCAGAACTGACGCCGAACGATGTGGTGTACGACCTGTACTGCGGCACGGGCGCAATTTCACTGTACGTTTCCGGATCGGTGAAACAGGTCGTCGGCATCGAACTGATCGAGAGTTCGATCATCAATGCGAAAATGAACGCTGAGGTGAACGGGATACGCAACTGCGAATTTATCGCCGGCGATTTGAAGGATCTCTTGACAAAGGATATCGGTTGGAAGAAAAGATATGCCGCGCCCGACGTGTTGATCATCGACCCGCCGCGAAGCGGGATGCATCCCAAGGCGGTGGAAGAAATCGGCGGAATGAAGATCCCAAGAATTGTTTATGTTAGCTGCAATCCTACGACGCTCGCACGCGACCTGCAGCTGCTCTCCCCCTTCGGCTATTCCATTGAAAAAGTTCAGCCGGTCGACATGTTCCCTCATACGTATCACATCGAGAGTGTCACAAGACTGACGCTGCGATAGCTTTCACGGCGTAAATGTAATCCCGACATTCCCCGAAATTCCGCTCATTGAATACTCAACATCCGATGGCTGTGCATTGAGCTGGTTTTCAAAATCCTCGAACTTCAGTCCGCGATAAGCGATTTCCAGCACGATACTGATGTTCGGCGTCAACGGAACGCTTGTCTGTGCGGCGACCCGGAAACCGTACGCTGGGCTAAACAGCGTATTTGAATACGAGCTCGTCGTCCCTTCCGAAGTTGTATACGATCCGTCTTCAGTGACATACCCCAACGCATAAATAAAATCTATCTCCACCTGGAGATCTGAAGTCAAAGTCGACAAACCAATTCCGATCGAGAATGGATAGGCGGAATATGTTTCTTTGATCAACCCTTTTATTTTCCCTGTCGGGGTCGAAGAAGTATCCGTTTCCGGCAGCGAGAACGCAAAGTCACGTTCAGCCCAAAGATATCCTCCGCGGAGAATGACGACCTTTTGGTCCTGGTTCGGCCTGATCGTCAACGCGGCCGAAACCTCCGGCATTGATTTTATTGATTGCGCGAAACTGCCGAGTGCCTGATTCGAGGTCGCGATGCGGTCATTGATCTGGTCGGGATTCATCGCATCGATTCCGAAGCCAAGTGTGAAGCGAAATTTCGAAGCGACGGCCGAAGAATCGGCATGCTGTGCCTGTGCACCGAATGCTATGAAAAGACTTATGAGAATCGAAAAAATATGTTTCATGGCAACCCCTATTGTTTGAGTGCGGCAATTCGTTTGAGAACGGCAACATCACCTGATCCAGCCGGAAAACGCAGCTGTTCCAGTTCGATATAGTAGACGCCGGTAGGCACCGTGAAACCATTGGCGCCCAAGGCGTCCCAGGTTACCCTAAAGTTACTGCCTGCCGGATGGTTGGGGTTATCGACAAGTGTGGCTTGTAATTCGTTGAATCGGTCGAGAACAACGATGCGAATCCACGGCGCCGGGTTGTTCGGTTCGACATAAGGAATACCATACTCTACTACGGTTGAGTCTTTGAAAGGGTTTGGAAAATTCTGATCAAGATAATACGTCGACGGCGGAGCGTTGACGATCTGCTGCTCAGCGCATGAGGAAAGCAGGAGCGAAAAGAAAGCAATGATGAGGATACAATGTTTCATACCTACCCCGCTATGTTTGACAAAGTGATGTCCGGAGTATTACAACTCTCGTTTGTTCATTAAGATTTAAAGATTTAGGGAATTATTCAAAAATCAGGTCTGTGTTTCATACAACCTCCCGAGTGTACGAAAGCAGTAATAAGAAGTGTCTGGCAAAAACGTAGAGAGAAAACGGTCTAAAGTCAAATGGGAATTGTGTTGGTGGTCACGAGAGACTCTCGGGGGATCTTGTGTGAACATTTCCGAAAAGTCAAACATAGCCTCATAGTTCGAAGAAAACTTCTGGACGGTTCCTACCTGGGTGTCGTTGAGGTGAGTGGGTGAAAAGATGCGCAAACTATTTCAGCCATCGTTCGAAAAATCCGGCCACACTTTCTTCGTATTCTTTTTGGGCAATATTGTGGATGTCGGTATGGTCCGCGCCGTCGATCAGATAAAGCTCTTTCGGGTCATGCGCATTTGCATAGAGCTCTTCGCTGTACTGGTATTTGATGCGGCCGTCTTTCTTCCCGTGAATAAACATGATGGGAACATTGACGGTTGCAAGCGAGCGGAGAGGTGAGACATCGCGATGTCTGAAATGTGCGATGCGTTCCGACCGTTTCATCGCGACGTTTCGGAGAAAATGCCACGGCATCCACAACAGTCGTTTCTGATAGTCGACAGTGATGGTGCGCAGGTTTGTAAAACATCCTTCTGCAACCACGGCGCGGATCCGCGGTTCAATGCCCGCTGCCTGCACGGCGATCGCTGCACCCATCGACGTTCCGAAGAGTCCGATGTTCCCCAATCCCGGTTTTTCCCGTTCCGTCAAAACGTCGATCGCCTTCGAAACGTCGAATTTTTCATAATAGCCGTACGTGCAGAAGCGCCCTTCGCTCCTGCCATGAGCACGCGAATCGTACATCATCACGTTGAAATGACGCGAATGAAATACCTGCGCCAGTCGGAGTCCGCTGATCTTGTTGTCTCCGACGCCGTGCATGTAAAAAATTGTTCCCCGAGCTGCGTCGTTTGCGGGGATGAACCAGGCGTGAAGTCGCTGATGATCCCTGTTCTCGAACCAGAACTCCTGGAATGGTAGCTGGAGGTCCGCAGGTGAAAGAGGTTCGCCCCGCTTTCTATAAAAATCTTCGCCGCGCCGGCGGGGATTCAATACCATGATCGGGCCGACGGCGAAGATCACGAGTGTTGCAGCAAAAGCGAACGCAATAATGGCGAAGAAGAGCCCCGCGATTAATGTCATGCCGCTGCCGTCTTTCTATGTTGGAGAAGAACGGAATGAAACGCGGCAGCCTCGTCGAGCGAGTTGTAGAAATGAGGGGCGACGCGGATCATTCCCTCGCGAAGAGAGACGATGATGTTTTCTTTTACAAGAGAATCGAATAATTCTCGCGTATTGGGGCATTTGAACGTGACAATGCCCGCCCGTTTCGAACGCTCGCGCGGTGTCACAACATCGAAACCGGCTTCATCGACGCCGGCGATGATATTATCGGTGATGTGATGGAGGTGCCCCTCTATTTTGTCAATTCCAACCTCAAGCAGGGTTGAGGTCGACTCGCTCAGGGCGACGATACCCGTATAGTTCTGAGTGCCGTTTTCGTACCTCCGGGCTGTCTCGTCGAAATCGATCCGGTACGTAAAAAAATCGCCAAAAAAATTTCTATTGCTGGTCCATCCTGCGTGCGCCTGGTGAATGCGCTGCTGCATCTCCTCGGAGACATAAATGAAGCCGATCCCCATCAAAGCCATCAGCCATTTTGGGCCTCCACATGAAAGAAAGTCGATGTTCGATGAACGAACGTTAAGCGGGGAAGCCCCGAGTCCCTGGATTGCGTCAACGCAGAAGATGACGCCGTGTTTTTTGCACACGCTGCCGATCGCTTCGAGGTCTGCACGGAACCCGGAAAGAAACTGCACAAAACTCAGCGAAACAAGGCGGGTGCGCGGCGTAATGAGCTCTTCGATACGCTCCGGCGTAATTTCCCCGTTCTGTGTTTTGAGAAAATCTATTTCGACTCCGTGGCGTCTGAGGTTGATGAAGGGGACGATGTTTGACGGAAATTCGCTGTCGTTCAGAACGATCCGGTCGCCCGTGTGCCATTCCATGCCGGCGGCGAGGACGTTCAATCCGTCCGAGGTATTCCCCGCGAAGGCGATGCGGTCTGAAGACGCGCCGATCATCGTTCCAAGGTTCTCCTTCGTTTTCGCTACGATCGGAAGTGACGAAACGTACGTGTCGATTTCCTCGACCTCCCTTCGATGAAGATACTGTGCGACGGCTTCGCTTACCCGACGTGAAAGCGGACTTATCGCGGCATGGTTCATCCAGATTTTTCCTGTGGAAAGGAAAGGGAACCACGAGCGGTATAAAGGGAGATTATAGTGTTCCATGAAGTAAACCGGAATTGGTCTGCAGCATCGACATTTTTAATATACAGAGCGATGAAACCTTTAGCAAGCTTTGGGGGATGAGGCGGACCGAAGGTTTTTCATGTCCCGCAATGTTTTGATTCTCGCATCAATCTTTGTATATTTTCGTCACATTTTTTTGAAAAGATTGTGATGGGCATCTCAAATCGGCCGTTACGTGTCGCGTTGGTGCACGATTGGCTCACAGGTATGCGGGGCGGCGAGAAGTGCCTGGAAGTCCTGTGCGAGCTTTTTCCCGACGCACCGATATACACGCTCCTCCACGTGAAGGGGGCGATGTCTCCGCTCATCGAGTCGAAGACGATTCATACATCCTTCCTGCAGCGTTTTCCGTTTGTCGAAGAAAAGTACAGAATGTATCTTCCCCTCTTTCCGATAGCGATCAATTCCTTTGATTTCTCCGGTTTCGACCTCCTCATCTCTACGAGCCACTGCGTTGCCAAGGGGGCGAGACCGCGCGGTAATGCCCTCCATCTTTGTTATTGCTTCACTCCGATGCGATACGTCTATGAAATGTATGATGAATACTTTGGCAAGGGGCAGGCTGGATTTGCGGTCCGCCTGGCGATGAGCACAGCTGCACCCTTGCTCAGAGCATGGGATAGAAGAACCGCCGGCCGGGTTCATCATTTCGTCGCAATCTCGGACCATGTTCGCCAGCGGATCCGCCGGCATTATGGACGCGATGCGCAGATAATTTTTCCCCCTGTTGACACCGGACAATTTCAGCCGTCGGGAAAGAACGAAGGATACTATTTAATTGTGAGCGCGCTCGTGCCGTACAAGAAAGTTGACCTTGCGGTGAAGGCGTTCAACAATACCGGAAAACGGCTTGTGATTGTGGGAAAAGGTCCGGACGAAGAGAAACTTCGGCGGCTCGCGGGACCAACGGTTGAATTTGCCGGATGGAAGAGCGATGACGAGCTCGTTTCGCTGTATGCAGGTTGTACTGCGCTCGTTTTTCCAGGGGAAGAAGATTTCGGGATCGTTCCCCTTGAGGCGATGGCGAGCGGAAAGCCGGTCATCGCCTACGGAAAAGGGGGAACGTTGGAAACGGTGCAGGACGGGATTTCGGGAGTTTTTTTCTATGAACAAACGGCCGACGCTCTCGAACAAGCGGTGTCAAAAACGGAATTGATGCGCTTCGACCCGGAAAAGATCCGGAACAGGGCGCTCCAGTTCTCCCGGGATATCTACAAGAACGCGATGAAGAAGTTCATCGAAGAGAAAATAGAAGAACACGGATGGGCCAAATAACGTGTACACTTCCAGACCGAAGATTGCCACTCCATGAGATTTTTCGCAGCGTCACCCGAGAATCGTAAGATTCTTTTTGGAATTCTTTTCATCGCGGTGATCTTGCGCGCTGCTTCTGCGGCATTGTTCCATCCTCCGCTTACTTCCGACGACAGGGACTATGATGCTATAGCCCGGTCGTTAGCGAACGGCGGCGGATTTGCTCTCGATGGTCATCCAACCGCATTCCGCCCTCCAGGTTATCCTTTTCTTCTTGCCGCCACCTACGCCGTCTTCGGCGAATCGAAGACGCCGATGCGAACTCTCCAGGTCATCGCGGACGTCTTCTCGTGCCTCTTGTTGTTCGGCATCGGAAAGAAAATGTTCTCCGAAAAGGCTGGCCTGGTTGCGGCTGCCATGCTCGCCGTATTTCCGATACAGATATTATACATTTCTCATTTGATGACAGAAACGATCTTTACAACAGTCCTGCTGCTGATCGTATGGATGGTTGTCCATGAAAGGAATGAGATTCCGTTGTGGCGGGACTCACTTATGCTTGGGGTGTTGACCGGCGTCGGCGTGTTGATCCGTCCGACGGCAGCACTGTTACCGCTGGTATTTGTTGTGTACCGCTGGAAGAATGGAATTCCGTTCCGTGCAAACATGCGGTCGTTCGCCTTCGTTGCAGCCGTGGCGTTCCTCGCAGTTTCTCCTTGGCTTGCCAGGAATTTCCATGAGTTTCACAGAGCGTCTCTTACGAGCAATGCAGGGGTAAATTTTTGGATCGGAAATCATCAGGGGGCAAACGGGGCGTATTCATTTCCCGAACAAGGGAATCCGCTCGTCCCCGTAACTGATGATTTTGACCGGTCCGACTTAGGGTTCAAACTTGGACTTGACTTTATCCGGTCGCATCCGCTCGAGTTTCTTCTTCTAGAGGGAAAAAAATTCGCACACTTTTTCGCTGCCGATTATTGGCTTCTCACAACGATGGAATACAAGGCCGAATGGGCAAATATCCAGAATTCCGGCAGCATCTTTTCCCGGCTTTCCATTGCAGACATCGTTGTTCTTCACCTGCCGTACGTTGCAGTCATACTCTTGGGAACATTTGGATTGGTCTGTTCGGCGAAGAAAGACGAAAGAAGTATCTTCCTTCTTCGCGCTCTCGTTTTGTATTGGATCGGAGTCCACCTGATTTATTATGCCGATGCCCGTTATCGTTTCCCGATCGTGCCTATATTTATTTTAGCCGCCTCATACGGATGGTTCATTCTCCGCGAAAAAACATTCCAACGTGCGAAAATGCAATTGCTGACATTCACGCTTATCTGTCTCATCTATGTTGCCGGCTGGCTCGGCGAGATTTTCACTCTTCGGTCAAGATCTGCTTCCTTCCAACCTGTCGCGGAACAAGTTATTCCCGCCAACCAACAGAGATTTGGGATCCAGTTCACGAACAAACAAGGTTACACCCCAAATACACGTTGACATTGTAACCCACCTTGAGTATATTTATAGTTCGATTTTTGATTTTTTTTGGGGGAAATAGGACGGAAACTGAGCGGAGTGCCGATACAGGATGTCTGCTGAACGCGATCATCATATATCAAAAGAGCGGAAATTTGAGATTCTTGTCATTCCGCAGGGAGATGCCGGGGAAAAGCGGGCGTTCGCGCTGACAGTAGGGGGGCTCGTCGCCCTTGTCAGCGGATTTGTTGTTGTGATCATGGTTGCTGTTGCACTCCTGCTGGGATACACGCCGCTCGGCATGTTGGTTCCGATCTCAAACTCTGAAATTCAGAAGCGGTACGGGAATCAGCTGTACGATTTACAGACACGGCTGAGCAAGGTTTCAGAGGAGTTTATTGTGCTCCGGGAGTATAACCGCAAGCTGCGCGGTGCGCTCGGGGACGACTTGAAAAAAGACACTGCGGCCTCAAACGACGTGAGCGAAGAAATTGCTGCACCTCCTCAAGGAGAGACTCAGCAAGTGCAGCAGCAAACCGAGAGAGAGCCTCAGCAGAGAACGGAGACCGCTGCGGCTGGATTTGCGCCGGAGCGGACGCCGACAAAGAAATCGTTTCAGGCATCGTTTCCGCTCTATCCGCCGGTCGTCGGCTATGTCTCGCAGGGGTTTGACGACGCGCGGAGACATTTTGGGATCGATTACGCAGGCCGCCGCGGATCAATAATTAGTGCAGCCGCCGATGGGTACGTCGTTTTTTCCGGATGGACGTATGACGACGGCAACATGATCATACTCTCGCACGGCAGCGGCTATTTCACGATTTACAAACATAACCAATCGCTGCTGAAATCCGCGAGCGAGTTCGTCAAGCGAGGAGAGCCAATAGCGCTCCTCGGGAATTCGGGTAATACGAGTTACGGCCCGCATCTTCATTTTGAATTATGGAAAGACGGCCAGCCGCAAAATCCGGATGAGTACATGATAGCAATTGAAACTCTGTGATTAAGGAACGCCGACATGTCCGACAAAAATGCAGTAAAAGAATTAAATCTCATCGGTTCAGGAACGACAATTGAGGGGAAGATCCGGACGCAGGGAAATATCCGCGTGGACGGCAAAGTGGTGGGAGAACTTCACGCCGCCGAAAATGTTGCGATCGGATTAACAGGAGAAATCGAAGGCAATATCAACGGGAAGAACGTGACCGTCGGCGGAAAGATCCGCGGGAACATTATCGCCGTCGACAAGCTGGTCTTCGAGGGCAAAGCGGTGGTTCGCGGCGATATACGGTCGGCGCGTCTGGTGATTGACGAGGGCGCCGTGTTTGACGGGAAGATCTCCATGTCGGATGCGCGCGCTTCGAATCACGACATCCAGAAATACTAGGACGGTGAGGAAATGGAACAGCCTGACAATAAGCTGTCCACGGGCGATCGCAAAACGCTGCAGAATCTTGCCCCGTTTCTCACATTGGGAATTCAACTCGCTCTTTCCATCGTTGTCTTTTTTTTTCTCGGAAAGTGGTTGGACGGCCGGTTGGGTACGTCGCCATGGCTGATGTTCGGCGGGCTGCTGATCGGCGGAGTCGGCGGAATGGTCAAATTCATAACTTCGGTCATGAAGTTAGGTCAACAGCAAGACGCATTGGATGCCGAACGAAAACAACACAATAAAGTTTGATGTCTCTTTTCTGCGTCAAATCGCCGTTGTTGTTCTCCTGAGCGCGGTGCTCTCAGTCTATCCGCTCTTTGTGTATGCTTCAGCAGAAGTTATTCACGCCTACATCGCAGGGGTCATGATAAGCGTGGCAAATGTGCTGGCAGGTTACGCGGCGATCGAATACTCGATCGACAAATCGTACACGGTGTTCCTGAAAGCGGTACTCGGCGGGATGGGGCTTCGCATGCTGGGGATGCTCACGGCGTTGATGGTACTGATAGAAGTATTTCATTTTCAGGCCGTTCCTCTGGTGATTTCGTTGATGGGGTATTATGTTCTGTTCCTGATTCTTGAAGTGATGTTCATGCAGAAAAAACTGGGTAATAAAAACGAAGGATAACGTCGTGGCGTCATTGTTTCTTTTTGACAATCAAATCACGGCTCGTGCCGCTGCCGACTCCGCTGCGGTGATCGCCGATACTGCCCGCGTTGCCGCTGCGCACGAAGAGAGCGAGAATCTTTTCACTCATTTGCTCAAGCACGTCCAGGATGCGCATGAGCTGGAAACCCCGTTCGGGCGGATCGATCTTCCGCACCTGCATTTTCTGGGGATCGATATGTCGATCACGAAGCATGTTGTCTTCTTGTGGCTTGCGGCAGTTTTGCTCGTCGTCATCCTGGCTATCGTTGCAAGGAAGAATAAGAAAAACGCCGTACCGACGGGCTTCGGCAATCTCATCGAAATCTTTGTCGTGTTTGTGAGGGATGAGATCGCGATCCCCAACATGGGACCCGGCGGGCTGAGATATCTTCCGTACTTGTTGACGACGTTTTTCTTTATTCTTTTGATGAATCTGCTCGGGCTTGTACCTTATGGGGCATCGGCAACGGGTAACGTCAGCGTAACGGCGGGCCTTGCGATTATTGCCTATATCATGATTCAGGCTTCGGCGATCCGCGCTCAGGGGATCGGTCATTATTTCGCCCATTTTACCGGCGGCGTCCATTGGCTGTTGTGGCCCATCATGATCCCGATTGAAATCTTGGGTACGTTCACAAAGGCATTTGCTCTCTGCATTCGTTTGTTTGCGAACATGACCGGCGGGCACATCGTCGTCGTTTCGCTCCTCGGATTGATCTTTATTTTTGGAAAAATTTCTACAACGTTAGGATATGCAGTATCGGTTCCGTCGGTTTTATTCACACTCGGGATCGACTGCCTTGAACTATTTGTGGCGTTCCTCCAAGCGTACATCTTTACCATGCTCACCTCGCTCTTTATGGGGCTCGGCATGCAGTCGGAAGGCCATGATGCGCACGAAGAACATGCGCATTAGAAATCGAGAGACCATCGTTCACTATTTATACCATCTATTCTTATAGGAGAAATATAATGGAAGCAAATCCAATTGAAATCGCGAAAGCCGTTGCAACGCAGTGGGGATATTTGGCAGCCGGGTTCGGAGCAGCCATCACCGTTGTCGGAGCAGGCCTCGGGATCGGCAAGCTTGCAGCAGCAGCGATGGAAGCCAGCGGCCGCCAGCCTGAAGTCGCCGGCCAGGTCCGCACGTCGATGCTGATCGCGGCAGCGCTCATCGAAGGCGCAACCTTCTTTGCACTGGCCATTTGCATTATTCTTGCAACCAAGTAAAACTCAACAGGGATCGATATGCTAGACATCAATCCGGGACTCATCCTCTGGACGATCATTACTTTTCTTATCCTGCTTTTCATCCTCGGTAAAGTGGCATGGAAGCCGTTGGTGAACGCATTGCAGGCGCGTGAACAGGGCATCCGCGATGCGCTGCTGAAAGCTGAAGAGGCAAGAAAAGAATCGGAACGCCTGCTTGCGGAGAATAAAGAGGCGATGAGGCACGCAAACGAAGAAACGTCGCGCATTCTTAAGGAAGGGCGCGAGCTGGCCGAGCAGATAAAAAATGAAATCGTCGCGAAAGCCCACGAAAGTGCAAAAACGATGATGGGGCAGGCAAAAGAAGATATTCAGCGTGAAAAGGAATCTGCGCTTCTTCAATTGAGAAACGAAGTTGCCGATCTTGCAGTGAACGCTGCAGAAAAGATCATCGATGAAACGCTCGACGAAGCTAAACAGAAAAAACTCGTCGACAAAGTTCTCCAATCGCTTCCAAAGAACTGATGAGTAACCTCAGAGTTGCAAAACGATACGCGTCCGCGTTGATGGCGTTGACCGGCGAAGCGAAGAAGCCGGAGATAATCGCAGACGACCTGCTGACGGTTCAATCTGCCATCAAATCGTCCAAAGATCTCCGTTCGCTTCTCGCAAGCCCCGTGGTTTCCAAGCAGAAGAAAAAGGCGATCATTGCGGAAATTTTCGGCACAAAGATCGGCTCCGTCGTGAATCAATACCTTATCGCAATTATTGATAAGGGACGCGAAGATGTTCTGGCCGAAGCGCTGGGGCAATATTTCGTCCTGCGGGACGAGCAGCTCGGCATTGTTTCTGTTGACGTTCGCACGGCGGTGAAATTCTCCGCGGAGCAGGAAAAATCATTAGTACGGCAGCTCGAATCCTATACACAAAAGAAAGTCCGAGTCTCGTTCAGCCTCGACAAGATATTAAAAGGTGGATTCGTTGCAAAGGTCGGCGACACAACGCTGGACGGCAGCATTCGCCGTCAGCTTGACCTGCTTCGTTCGCGTCTGAAGGACGGCTCTGTTTCGAAGAATTAATTTGTCGAATCAAAAAGGAAATGACAATGGCGGAAGTACGACCCGATGAAATAACTGCCGTGCTGCGAAAGCAGCTCTCCGGCTTTGAAAAAGAAATTGATATTTATGATGTCGGCACTGTGCTGCAGGTCGGCGACGGCATCGCACGCCTTTACGGGCTTTCCAAAGTAATGGCTAGCGAGCTGATCGAATTCCCGAACGATGTTTTCGGCATGGTGCTGAACCTAGAAGAAGACAACGTCGGCTGTATTCTCTTCGGCGACGACACAAAGATCAAAGAAGGCGATACGGTAAAACGTACGAAACGCGTTGCTTCGATGCCGGTTGGTGAGGCGATGCTCGGCCGTGTTATCAATCCGCTGGGTCAGCCGATCGACGGCCGCGGGTCGATAAAGACGGACAAATTCTCACCACTCGAAAGAAAAGCGCTCGGTGTTATCCAGCGCCAGCCGGTGAAGCAGCCGCTTCAGACCGGTTTGAAAGCGATCGACGGGATGGTTCCTATCGGACGCGGACAGCGCGAATTGATCATCGGCGACCGCCAGACCGGGAAGACAGCAGTCGCACTCGACACGATCATTAATCAGAAATACACGCATTCAGAGAAAGCGAAGAAGGACGGGGTCAAGCCGGTGTACTGCATCTATGTCGCGATCGGCCAGAAGGGATCGACGATAGCGCAGGTTGTCACAAAGCTTGAAGAGATGGGAGCGATGGAATACACCGCGATCATTTCCGCGACCGCCAGCGATCCCGCTCCCTTGCAGTTTATCGCTCCGTATGCGGGTGCAACGCTCGGCGAGTATTTCCGCGACAGCGGACGCGACGTGCTTGTTGTGTACGACGATCTTTCCAAACACGCGGCTGCGTACCGGCAAGTGTCCCTGCTTCTTCGCCGTCCACCAGGGCGCGAAGCATATCCCGGCGACGTGTTCTATCTGCACTCGCGCCTTCTTGAACGTGCTTCAAAGTTGAGCGATGATCTCGGCGGAGGAAGCCTGACGGCTCTCCCGATCATCGAAACGCAGGCCGGCGACGTCGCTGCCTATATCCCGACAAACGTTATCTCCATTACCGACGGGCAAATATTCCTCGAACCGAATTTATTCAATTCAGGTATTCGTCCTGCGATCAACGTCGGCATTTCCGTGTCGCGTGTCGGCGGGAATGCGCAGATCAAGGCGATGAAAAAAGTCGCGGGGCGCCTCCGCCTGGACCTTGCGCAGTACCGAGAGCTGGAAGCGTTCGCTAAATTCGGATCGGACCTTGACAAAGCTACCCAGCAGCAGCTGCAGCGCGGTTCGCGGCTTGTCGAAGTGCTGAAGCAAAGACAGTACGTGCCGATGCCCGTCGAGAAACAGGTCATCATGCTGTACCTTGGCACGTCGGGTTTTCTGGACCAGCTTCCGATCGACCGAGTCCTGCCGTTCGAGAAAGAGTTTCTTGAAATGACGGAAACCCGCCACAAGGATCTCCTCGAGGTCATCGCCGAGAAGAAGGAATTGACGGACGATCTTGCAAAACGCATTCAAACGATCGCGAAGGAGTTCATGGATACATTTACCGTGACGGCGTAATCATGGCTACGCTGCGCGACATACGAAGAAGTATCGCGGGGGTGAAAAGCACGCAGAAGATCACCAAGGCGATGAAGATGGTTGCCGCGGCAAAGCTGCGCCGTGCCCAGGAATCAATTCTTCAGGCGCGGCCGTACGCACGCAAGATGGCGGAAATGCTGCGTCATCTCTCGGGCAAAGTTGATACTGCGAAGTATCCAGCCCTCATGCAGCGTCCCGTTGAGAAGGTCGCAGTCGTCGTTGTTACCGCCGACCGAGGCTTGTGCGGCGCGTTCAACACGAACATCGTTCGCGCTGCCGTTAACCACATCAACACCAACTATAAGGATCTGTTCGCGGCGGGAAACGTGAAGCTCTTCTGTATAGGCAGGAAAGGATTCGAATTTTTCAATAAACGCAATTACGGGATTCTCTCCAAACAGGTCGGGATTTTCAACGCGCTGAACTTCGGCAATGCAAGGACTATTGTCAAAGAGATTGTTGACGGCTATGTGGCAAAGAAATTCGACAAAGTCGTCATTGTCTACAACGAGTTCAAGAACGCCGCCCAGCAGCGGATTGCCATCGAACTCTTTCTGCCCATCCCCCCCGAGACGGTTGAAAAAGGGGATGAGAAGAAACTCCGCTCGCTTGTGGATTACATCTATGAACCGTCGAGCGAAGAGATCGTTTCGGCGCTTGTGCCGAAACATCTGAATTTTCAAATGTGGAGAGTGCTCCTGGAGTCTAATGCAGCCGAGCAGGGAGCGCGGATGACCGCGATGGAGAATGCATCGACCAACGCGAAAGAAATGATCAGCTCGCTGGAGCTTTCATACAACAAAGCGCGTCAGGCCTCCATCACCAAAGAATTGCTTGAGATCGTCAGCGGCGCAGAAGCGCTGAAAAAAGCAAGCTGACGTTAATAGAAAATTAATAATTATGAATTAATAATGAATAATTGCAGAACGCGAACTTTTTTAATTCTTAATTTTTAATCCATAATTCTTAATTGCCTTGTTCGATACCCTTACTCAAAAACTAGATTCGGTCCTTAAGCGGCTTCGCGGACAGGGAAGAATTTCGGAAGCGAACATCGCCGAAATGCTGCGTGAAGTTCGCAAAGTCCTACTCGACGCGGATGTTAACTATAAAGTTGTAAAGCAGTTCATTGACAACGTCCAGCAAAAGTCGCTCGGCAAAGAGGTCGTCACAAGTATAGCACCCGGCCAACTCATCGTCAAAATAATCTACGACGAACTGGTTGCCTTGCTGGGAACGTCCAAAGCCGAGATCACGATCTCACAAACGCCGCCGTCGATCATCCTGATTGCGGGATTGCAGGGATCGGGAAAAACGACGTTTGCCGGGAAGCTGGCAAATTTGTTGAAGTCGAAAGGCCGCAGCCCGCTTCTCGTTGCTGCGGACGTGTACCGTCCCGCGGCTATCGACCAGTTGATCATGCTCGGCGGAGAGATTGATGTACCTGTTTTCTCCAGCCGCACGGACACGGCAATCAACATCGCCAAGGACAGCATCGACCATGCACGGAAGAATGCGCGCGACACCGTGATCATCGACACCGCCGGCCGGCTGCACGTGGACGAAGAAATGATGCGCGAAGTGGAGAGCATCAAGTCGTCCGTCCAGCCGCATGAAATTCTGTTCGTCGTTGATGCGATGACCGGACAGGATGCAGTGAATACGGCAAAGGCATTCCACGACCGTCTCAATTTCGACGGCGTCGTCCTTACCAAACTTGACGGCGATACGCGCGGAGGAGCGGCGCTCTCAATCCGGTCGATCGTCGAGAAGCCGATCAAATTCGTAGGCACCGGCGAAAAACTCGACGCCCTCGAGCAGTTCCATCCTGACCGCATGGCGTCGCGGATTCTCGGGATGGGTGACATCGTGACGCTCGTCGAAAAGGCGCAGCAGACCTTCGACCAGGAAAAAGCGCAGCAGCTTGAACAAAAAATACGGAAGTCACAGTTCACGCTCGAGGATTTTTACAGCCAGCTGCAGGAGATCAAGAAAATGGGTCCGCTCAGCCAGGTGCTGTCGATGATCCCCGGAGCGAACAAGCTCGGCAATATCAACGATGTTGATGAAAAGGAGATGAAATACGTGGAGGCGATCATCCTGTCGATGACGATAGAAGAGCGGCAGCATCCTGCGATCATCAACGGCTCTCGACGCAAGCGCATCGCGTCGGGGAGCGGGAGGTCGGTGCAGGAGGTGAACAAGCTCCTCAAGCAGTTCTTTGAGATGCAAAAAATGATGAAAAATTTTACAAAGGGGAAGAATGTTGGACGTATGATGGCGCAGCGGTTCCACTGAGTTGCATATTAATCGGCATCTACTCATATTTATAGAAAAAGGAGATACATCTTTGGCAGTCAAATTACGACTTCAACGAATGGGCAAGAAGAAACAGCCCATTTACAAGATAGTGGCGGTAGATTCGCGCAGAAAGCGCGACGGGCGGTTTATCGATGCCGTGGGCGCCTACAACCCGAGCACCAACCCGATGACCATTACGCTGAAAGAGGACCGCATCTATCACTGGCTCGAACGAGGCGCTCAGCCGACCGATACGGTGAAGAATCTGCTAAGCCGTAAAGGCGTGTGGCTGAAATGGAGTCTGAAAAAGAAAAAAGCCGACGAAGCGACGATCGCTGCCGAATTCGAAAAATGGCAGATGATGCAAGGGCTGAAGCTTCAGAAAGAGAACGAACGCAACGCCCGTCGGAACGCCGCAAAGAAGAAAAAGAAGGCTGTCGCGCAAGAAGCTCCGGCCGCTCCGGCCCAGCCTGAAGCCGCCGCTCCGGCAGCTCCTGCGCAAGCGTAACGAAGTCTTTTCGTTCGCTGAGGCATTTGTTTCTCCGGGTACCGAAGAAGACTCAAGCAGCTCGATCATAACGATATGTTTGCAGTAGTTTTTCGAACAGCGTAGGAGGTGCATATGCGGGACTTCATCGAGTACATTGCGAAGCAATTGGTCGATAATCCCAATGACGTTTCTCTTATCGATGAGGAGAAGGAAGGGAAGATCATCTTCAAGCTGAAAGTTGGAGAGGCCGATGTCGGAAAGATCATCGGCCGCAAAGGCCGGACAGCCCAGGCGATGAGGGTGCTCTTGAGTGCGGTTGCGGCAAAGAACGGCAAACGTGCGATGCTTGAAGTGCTGGATTAGATCCCGGTACTGCAGTACACCTGAATGTGCGGAGAGTTGTGAAATCACACCAAGCGTTGCCCCCTCGACTGCGTGCGGTCGGCGTGATCGCGAAAGTTTTCGGCGTGAAGGGAGAGGTGAAAGTTCACTCCTACGCTCGCTCGTACGACGAGTTTGAGGAACTTGGTTCCGTGCTGGCAGGAAAAAGCGAAGAGAAGGCCGTCGAGAGGAAGATCGAAAAAGTTTCGCTCCGCGGGAAAGATATTTACGTCAAATTTCAGGATGTCAATGACCGAAACGCGTCGGAAGCCCTGGTTGGTCATTTTTTATTTGTTGAAGAGGCGGCGCGAAAGCAGCTGGCGCCAGGTGAGTTCTTCGTCGACGATATTGTCGGGATGTCTGTTTGCGACTCCCAGAAGAAGATGCTCGGCGTCATCAGGGATGTCGTCCGGTATCCTGCACAGGATGTGTACGTTGTGAACACCGGCAGCGGCGAGGTGATGGTTCCAGCAGTTCGGAATATTGTCCGCGGCGTGGATTTGAAAAATCGAACGATGACGATTGACCCGCCGGAAGGGTTGTTTGACGGACCGGTCGGCGACTTGCCGGATCGTTGAGAAATATGAGAGACGGAAACGGTATGAGCATACGGATCGATATTCTCTCTGCAGTTCCGAAACTCCTCGCCAGTCCGCTCAGCGAGAGCATTCTGAAGATTGCGCAGGAAAAAAAGCTGGCAGAGATTGCCGTGCACGATCTGCGGTCGTTTACGCACGACAAACATCACACGCTCGACGAGTCGCCTTACGGCGGCGGCGCCGGCATGATTCTGAAACCGGAGCCGATCGTTGAATGTATCGAGTCGCTGCAGGCACAAAGGACATACGATGAGATCATCTATGTCAGCGCGGACGGGGAACCGTTCACGCAAAAGATAGCCAACGACCTGTCATTGAAATCGAACGTGATGATCCTCTGCGGACATTACAAAGGAGTTGACGAGCGCGTCAGACAATCCGTCATCACGCGAGAGATCTCGATCGGCGACTACGTGCTGACCGGGGGCGAACTTGCGGCATTAGTGATCGCTGACGCCGTCGTACGATTGATACCGGGAGTGATCGGAGACGGGGAATCGGCACTGACGGATTCGTTTCAAGATGGATTATTGGACAGCCCGCATTACACACGGCCGCCGGAATACCGAGGGATGAAAGTGCCGGACGTGCTGTTGTCGGGAAATCATAAGGAAATCGCCGCGTGGCGTGAGGAAGAGCGAACGAAACGCACTGAAAAGCGCCGGGAAGATTTGATTCATAAAAAATAACACGTTAACGAACGGAGTACAACAATGAGCAAGATTAAATTGGTAGAAGCGACTCAACTGAAGACGAACCTCCCTGCGTTCACTACGGGTGACACGTTGAATGTGCACCTGCGCGTTGTCGAAGGCGACAAGGAACGCATTCAGCAGTTTCAGGGCGTCGTCATCGGCACACGGGGAAGCGGAATGGGTGCCACCTTCACGATCAGAAAAGTATCCGACGGCGTCGGTGTTGAGCGGATATTCCCGACGCATTCTCCCCGCATCGCAAAAATCGAAAAGATAAAATCAAGCAGGGTCCGCCGTGCCAAACTCTATTATTTGCGCGACCTCGCAGCGAAACAGATTCGCCAGAAAACCGGCAACTGAGTTCAGCGTGCCCGAACATCAATTTCGAATAGGAGCGGTACCGGATTTCTATTGCCGCCCGGTCATCTTCGGATTGCAGCAACCGGAAAGTCCCGCCTCGGCGGGACTTTCCTTTGAGAGTGCGGGAGTGAACACCGAGCGTATTCTCAGCGACGAGCGCGACGCGGCCATGATAGGACCCGTCGAGTTTGCACGCAACAGTTCTGATTTTTCATTGTACCCGTCGGTCGGCGTCTCTTCACGGGGAGAGAGCAGGGCAAGCGTGCTGTGCGTAAACAAGAAAGTCCGTTCGATCGCTTCAGTCGCCGTCGGCGCCGTGTCCTCGTCCGATATCATCCTTGCCAAGATCATTCTCTCCGAAAAATTTGAACAAGACGCTGTCATCGTACCCGTCATCGCCCCGGTGCGGCAGATGCTCTTGAAGGCCGATGCTGCCCTGCTTACTGGAAACGCAATGCTGACATCCGACTGGGATGGGCCGGCACTAGACCTCGTCGATGAGTGGTCCGACATGACAGACCTGCCGTTCATCCATCTTCTCTGTGCGGCGCGAAAAGAAAAATACAAGAAAGACATTACATCGCTGCTTCTCGGGTCGCAAGAATTGGGGACGGCTTCCCTCTCTACGATCGCAGCGCAACAGGCAAAAGAATTGTCTTTGCCTGCGGAGTTGATGGAGCAGCGGCTTGAAGGCTACACCTATGGCTTTGACGACGAGGCCCGTGAAGGGCTTGGCGAGTTTTTCCGTTACGCTTTTTATCACGGCATCCTGCCCGATGTGCCGGAGATAGAAGTATTTGGAGAGGGGGATGTGGAAAGCGGTTGATTCGCACCATATCATGGTCTAAAATCTCGATGTGGTTGGCACAGTGTCACATTAGGGGAATGCAAAAAATCCATTCTGGCAACCTTACGTCAAAGGGGGGAATCCATGAAATCAAAATCGGAAATTCTTCCGCACGGCTTAATCGAAAACAGGATTTTCGTTATCCGAGGCCGAAAGGTCATGCTGGATTTTCATCTTGCTGAGCTCTATAGTGTTCCAACAAAGTCTCTCAATCTCGCCGTCAGAAGACATATGAAGCGATTTCCTGGCGAGTTTATGTTTCGGTTGACGGAGAAGGAATTTGAACAATTGAAAAAAGTTTTGAGGTATCAATTTGAAACCTCAAACTCCAAATCTCGCGGTGGACGTCGTTACTTACCTCACGCATTTAGCGAACATGGTGTGGCGATGCTTGCTACGGTTTTGCATAGCGAACGCGCGATCCAAGTCAATATTGCAATTATACGTGCCTTCGTGAAGCTTCGAGAAATTCTCTCCACTCACACAGAACTAGCACTTAAGCTGAATTTACTTGAGGAGAAGTTTGAGAAACACGGCCAAGCGATTCAGGCTATTTTTGAAACGATACGTCAATTGATCGCTCCACCGGAGAAGCCAAAACGACCGATTGGATTTTGAAATTGACTTCACAATGACGTGTTGTCGCAGCTTGAAACTCTCCAAAATTCAGCGTAACTTCATTCCATGTTGCATTCCCTGTACGTTAAGCATTATGCCCTTATTGAGGAAATCAGCGTTGAGTTCGAGCGCAGCCTCAACATCATCACCGGCGAAACGGGTGCCGGAAAATCGATCCTCATCGATGCGTTGAGCCTGCTTCTCGGCGAGCGAGCCAGCGCCGACGTTGTCCGGAAGGGAGCGGAGAAGGCGATCGTGGAAGGAACGTTTGATGTTTCCGGCTCACCGAAAATTCAATCCCTCCTGAAAGACAACAACATCGAGTCATCGGACGAAATGATCGTCCGGCGGGAAGTTTCGGTAAAAGGGCAAAGCCGTTGCTTCATTAATGACTCCCCCGTTCCTCTCGCGCTGTTAAAAGAAGCGGGCGACGTGCTCGTTGACCTTCACGGCCAGCACGACCACCAGGCATTGCTCCGGCCTGAGACGCATATCGATTTTCTCGATGATTTCGGCGTGGATGAACGCATTCTCTCGGATTATCGTCAATCCTATAGAAAGCTCTCCGATCTTTTTGCAAAGAAGCACAATCTGCAGGAGCAGGAACATCGGCTGAAGGAAAAGAAGGATCTATACGAATTCCAAATGAAGGAAATCGACACAGTTCATCCGCAGCCGGGAGAAGAGGCGTCGCTCGAATCCGAATTGATGCTGCTGGAAAATGCGGAAAAACTGCACGAACTGACTTCACAGTTGAGCCAGCTTTTGTACGAGGGGGAATCTTCGGTACACGACAATCTGGTCCTTGCATGGAAACAGATCGAATCGCTGCGGGAGATCGATTCCGTTTTCACTGATGCGGCCGGAGAGGCAAAGTCCGCCGAAATCATCGTGGAGGAATTGTCGAAATTTATTCAATCGTACAATGCGAAGATTGAATTCAATCCGGAGAAGCTTGAGCGGATTCGCGAACGGCTCGGCCAATTCTCGCTGCTGAAGAAGAAATACGGCGGAACCATCGAGTCTCTCCTTGAACACCGCGTAAAGATCGGCAATGAATTCTTACTCGCAGCAAATTTTGAAAAAGAGCTGGCCGCGATCGGCTCTTCAGTATCGGAAGAACGCAAAGTCTGTTCGGCCTCGGCGCAGCAGCTGACGGAAAAGCGCCGCGAGGCGGCGAAGAAGATCGAGAAGTTGATCGTTTCGTCGCTTGAGGAGCTTGGAATTATGAATGCGAAATTTTCCGTCACTATCTCCAATACTCCTTTCTCTGCCGCTGCGACGAATGGAGACCCGAGCGCCGAAGCATACGTAACGATCGGAAAAGAGTACTACGATGCAACGTCGAAAGGAATTGATGCCGTTGAGTTCTTTATCTCTACGAATGTCGGTGAAGACGTAAAGCCGCTCGCGAAGGTAGCCTCGGGGGGGGAAGTTTCACGTGTCATGCTCGCTCTGAAGTCCGCCCTCGCAGCATCCGACAAAGTCCCGCTGCTTATTTTCGATGAGATCGACGTTGGAGTAAGCGGACGCATCGGTCGGGCGGTAGGTTTGAGTTTAAAGAAACTTGCCGGGCTCCACCAGATCATCACCATTACTCACCTGCCGCAAATCGCCGGCCTAGCGGACAC
>CAYTOA010000009.1:19062-54983 GCA_964439265.1 uncultured Chitinophagaceae bacterium | reverse complement strand
ATAGAAAAATACGGGCTCAAATCGCAAATTCAACGAGCGGCGGTATCGATTCCATCCAACATCGCGGAAGGGTGCAGCAGAGACACCGAACGGGATTTTAAATGGTTTTTGTACATCGCGATTGGTTCTGCATTTGAACTTGAAACACAATTGACAATCTCCCAACAGCTCGGCTTGATCCCCAAGGCAAAGGTTGAACCGATTCTGCTTTTGCTCTCGGAAGAACAAAAAATGATTAACAGTTTCATCTCAACAATCAAAAACAAGCAAAGCCAGCGCCAAGTACCCAATAGCTAACACCCAGAATCCAGCCTCTCAAAAAATGCCATTAACAATTTACAATACCCTTACCCGTCAAAAAGAAGAATTCAAACCGATCTATGAAGGCTACGTCGGGATGTACGTGTGCGGACCAACCGTTTACAGTCATTCGCACGTCGGCCACGGCAAGAGCTATGTTTCGTTCGACGTGATCGTCCGCTATCTCCGTCATCTCGGCAACAAAGTGCTGTACGTGCAGAACATTACCGATGTCGGACATTTACTCGACGACGGCGAAGACAGGATGCTGAAGCAATCGCGCCTCGACAAGGTCCACCCGATGCAGATCGCGGAAATGATCACACGAAGCTATTTTGACGACATGGATGCCCTCAATGTCCTCCGCCCCGATATATCTCCGCGGGCCTCGGGACATATTATTGAGCAGATCGAGATCGTGAAAAAATTGCTTGCGAACGGACACGCCTACGAGGTGAACGGCTCCGTCTACTTCGATGTCCGGAAGTTCGCAAACTACGGAAAGCTGTCCGGCAGAACGATCGATGATATGAAAGAGGGGACGCGTGTGGAATTGAAAACCGAAAAACGGAATCCCGAGGATTTCGCGCTCTGGAAAAAGGCCGAGCCTGAGCACATCATGCGATGGCAGAGCCCGTGGGGCGAAGGTTTTCCCGGGTGGCATATCGAGTGTTCGGCGATGTCGATGAAATATCTCGGCGAAACGTTCGATATTCATGGGGGAGGGCTGGACAACCAATTCCCGCATCATGAGTGCGAGATTGCACAAAGCGAATCCGCAACCGGCAAGCCGTTTGTCAAGTATTGGATCCACAATAACCTGGTAACGGTGAATGGCCAGAAGATGTCGAAATCGCTCGGCAATTTTGTCACACTTAAGGACCTGTTCAAAAAATTCGAACCTGCCGTCATTCGCTTTTTCATCCTCCAAAGCCATTACCGAAGTACGCTGGATTTTAGCGAGCAGGCGTTGGAAGCATCGAAGACGGGCTTTGCAAAACTCCAGAATACGGTTCGGAGAATGCACGAAGCCGTTGATTTTGCAAAACGTTCGTCATCGTTCGGGATATTGGAAAGAGATTTAAAGCCGTTTCGAAACGACTTTGTCGGTGCGATGGACGACGACTTCAACACGCCGAAAGCGATCGCAGTCCTCTTTGACCTCGCGTCCAATGTCAACGATTGGCTGCAGCCGGGAATGCTGCCGACGGAGAATACGCTTCTCGAACTCGATAAGTTTTTTGACGAATTTGGTTCAGGGATTCTTGGCCTTCCCCTTTCTGCGACGTCATCTGCTGCTTTAGATGGTTCTGCCGAGGCAGGATTGACGGACTTGATCATTGATGTGAGGAAGGAAATACGAAATCAAAAAATGTGGGCACTGTCTGATAAGATCCGGGACGGCATCAAGGCCCTCGGCATTGTGCTTGAAGATACAAAAGACGGCACAACATGGAAAAAGGAGTGAAATTTTCATACGTTGCACCAGAATTAGATTGCTTCAACAGTAAACTTATTGAAGTAAGATTCGTCTAACCAATTGGAAGGAACATCATTGAAGAAGCTGTTATTGACCTGGTCATTGTTGATCGTTCAATGTTCATTGATGGCACAGAATTCGGCAGGTGATGCCGCTAACATCGAACCGCGATATATAATAGATACGCCGACTGCGGGACTTTTGAAGCGCGGAGGATTTGCGATGGATGTCGATTTCTTTCAGCAAGGCGGAATGATGGTCGCGCTGACAGCCGGTGCGCTTGATCGTCTGAATTTTGGAATTTCGTACGGCGGTACGGGAATCATCGGGCACGATAATATTACGATGCAAAAACTTCCGGGTGTGAACGTCAAATTCCGGTTGTTCGATGAAACGATGGCGATGCCTGCCATCGCGCTTGGGTTTGACTCACAGGGTAAGGAAACGTACATTGATAGCGTACAACGCTTCACGATTAAGTCGCGGGGATTTTACGCATCCGCGAGCAAGAATTATGCTTTCATGGGTAATCTGAGCATCCATGGCGGAACAAATTACAGTCTTGAGAACAAGGACGGGAACAGCAATCTGGACTTTTTTGTCGGCGCTGAAAAATCATTGGGCCCCGATATTTCACTCCTTTCCGAGTATGACTTTGGGCTGAATGATAATATCGGCGTCGTCGGCAAAGGGAGAGGGTACTTGAATGCAGGCTTGCGCTGGTCATGGGGTAACGGGTTCACGCTAGGATGCGACCTGAAGAATCTCGTAAGGAATCAAAACAACGTTTCAATTGGAAACAGAACGATCGAAGTGGAATATGTAAGAGCGCTGTAAGATCGGAATCGCGGGAATGATGCTGTCCTTCAGGGTGTTGTTAGTAATGACGACCTCAGAAGGAGGAAGGAATCAAAACTATGAAAACACTACGAAGCCTGTTCAATATTTTGCTGTTTATTCCGGCTGCCGGGTTTTTCTTTGCCGGATGTTACACTCATATGGAAAGCATGAGCGAAGGAAGTTCTGTCGGCCGGGACAGCGGCGACGATTATGTATACAACGATTCGACAAATAGTTCGAACGACACCACAGGAGCGAACTATTTTTCCGACGATGATTATCGCGAGTCGAATTACCGCGCATCGTTCGATTATTACTGTCCCCCCGCTTATATCTGGGGATCGAACATTTGTTACGATCCATGGTATGACCAGTGTTGGTACCCAGGTCCGTACTGGACTGGATATTCTCCGTATTGGGGCTGGGGCTACGGTTATTGGCCGTATTACGGCGGAGGATTTGGATATCGAGGCTATCGCGGCGAGCACGGTCGAGGGTACTTTGCGGGTAGAACAAGAACGATAGGCAGCACGAGGGGCGGAATCGGCTACTTCGGAGGCAGAGGAGCAGCGGGTTCGCGGGGAGGCGTCCCATATGCAGGCGGCACAGTTTCATCTCGAGCAAGAACTTCGACTGTGCCTGTTGCCGGCACAGCAGTTGCGTCCCAAACGCGTTCGCGGCAGGAAGTTCCGTGGTGGCAGAGGGCGAAAGCATCGACCGTGACTTCTGGGAATCGCAACAGAGTGGCTGACCAGACGCAGTCGGCAAGCCAAAGAAGAAATACGAATAACCCGGTGCGGAACGCAACCAGCGTCCGTCAATCTTACCAACAAAGGGGTCGAATGCAGCCGACGCGGGTAGCCGGCTCACAGGGAAGACAATCAGGTCGCCAAGGAACTCCTCACTATTCCTCCCCGCAGCGCTCAGGCGGGAGAAGCAGTGGCGGCGGTTGGAGCGGCGGTGGTCGAAGCAGCGGCGGGAGTCGTGGCGGAGGCGGCGGAGGTGGAAGGTCCGGGGGCGGCAGGGGGAGGTAACCGAAGAATTCAGGCTTGCGAGAGAGGATCTTGCACATGAGAGTGGAGCGGATCAATGGCGGATGCTTTTGAAACCAAGAGAATGGTGCCGCTATTGTTGACTCGAGCAAGAATCGCGCCACCGTACTTGATGAGCCGCATTTGATACGGAAAGTTAATTTTTTTAACACGTAAATACGCAACAACAGTCACCACAACCACTACAATAACTACTGCACCGCCCCTCCGGCTGCCTCCGCTCTTTCAGCGAGCGGAACGACAACCGATCGCAGCAGGACAACGGGCAACACTCTAGCTGCACCGGCACAAGCCATGCGAAGGACCGGTTAGGATCGCGGAGACGGAAGGGATCAGGAAGCGGAGGAGATCTATGAAAACAAATCGCATTACACAATCCATCATTCTTATTTTCGGATTATTGACGCTCCGTACATCCGTTGCTCAATCGCAATCCGCCGATGGCGCCCTCCGTTTTTCTTCAGTGGGATTTGGAGTCGGCTCCAGAGCACAAAGCATGGGGGGAGCTTATATCGGTGTTTCGGATGACTACAGCGCTACTTTTTGGAACCCGGCTGGTTTGGCGCAGATGAAGAGGCTCGAGTTCACGGGAGGCATCGTTAATACTAATTATTCAAACAACGCAGCGTTCTTTGGAACGTCGCAGACGGCGACCAATACGAGTACGGCGCTGGATGATGTAGGATTCGTGTTTCCCGTACCTACTTCGCGTGGAAGCCTGGTGTTCGCTGCCGGGTACAACAGGGTCAACAATTATACCACGGCACTTGCATTCAACGGCTTCAATCCAAAAAGCTCTATCATATCATCGCTTTATAGCAATGATCCTAATAATGATCCTTATGATATCCCTTTCCAAACGTATTTGATCAATTCAAATGGCTATACTCCAATCCAAAAGAACGTGCAGCAGAGAGGCAACGTGCAGGAGAGCGGCAGTATCGGAACATGGGCGTTTTCCGGCGCGATCGACATCGATAAAGATCTATCATTCGGGATGACGATCAATCTCATTAACGGCACGTACAATTACGATCGGAATTATTCCGAGACTGATGCACACAACATATACAACGACCCGACACGGTTCTACGATGGGTCCGGAAATGTACTTCCTGACTCGTTATATAGAGAATTCAGCGCGTTCAATTACGACAACACGCTCACCAGCGAATTGAACGGGGTGAATGTCATGTTTGGATTTATGTACAGGTTCGAGGACATTGCACGATTTGGCCTCACGATCAAGACGCCGACTTCTATGACTGTCCACGAGAAATATTCGGAGGCCGGGCAAAGCGCATTTGATGACACAACGGGATACTTTTTGGCTAACGATTTTAATACCAATTATGGCCTGACGTCGCCGTGGGTGTTTGGGGCCGGCGCTTCATACTCCCCGTTTGAAGGGCTGTTGTTGTCGGGGCAGATCGAGTACACCGATTGGACGCAAATTCAATGGACCGACAACAGTGAGCTTGAGAGCAAGAATAACTTCCTGAAACAAGAGTTCCGCTCGACGCTCAACTATGCTGTGGGCGGAGAATTTGAAATTCCAAAGACCGAATTTCGGGTGAGGGCGGGCTATTCATTTAAACCCTCAGCCTACTCCGGCGACCCGTCATCGTTCGGTCAGACAACCTTTACGGCGGGTGCGGGCGTTTTATTGCAGAATAATGTGATGTTCGATGTTGCGGCAATGTTCGGGTCATTCAAAACATACCATAACAATTACAGCGATGCAACGATGGTCGATCCTTCCCGAACGGACGAAAGCATTTCGACTACGAATATTGATCTGACTATTTCTTATAGGTTCTGAGGGGAAGTATAGAGATCAAACGGCCTAATTCTCTGATCTTATCTGACAGTCAGTTCCCAAAGTAAGAGGGCAAGAGAGGTGCGAAAACCGGTTTTTCGCACCTTTTTTATTTATGCCTTTTCTATCCCCGAACTCTCCGTTCAGCCTCCCTTTTGAAGAAAGACCAGCTATTTGCCCCGATTGCACCACAACAGCCCGCCTTCGCCCTTTTTCCACTTTTCTGGAAATTTGCGGCGCTATTTCTAGGAAAAGGCAAATTGTTGAAATGGTAAACGTTGAATTTTCTGTTTATTGAGACGTTTTGGATGTCCCCCAGCCTGGATTATACGAATCAGTAGTGGCACAAATATTGTAACTATAAATCGATACTAGATCCTTCATAACACACAAAAAGGCAGGGTTTAGGGCTTTGGCGTGTGAGAGGATTTCTAAAACATTGAAACCTGGAGAATACAATGAAAAGATTTGATAACATTTTGAGAGCACTTCTTGTCTGTTGCTTCCTCGCATTTATGTCGATGGAAACAATGGCGCAAGCAGTGAAGTTGACAGTAGTGCCGATGTCGCCCGGAAAACTGGCGGCCATAGGCAAGAGCGCCAATATGGCGACGACGGGTCTGAAGGTGTTCGGTAAAGGAGCAAGAGCGTATGTGTATGCAGATACGACAGGCTCCGGTGCGACAGCGGTAACGTCGTTCGCATGGTCGTTTGTTTCTCGGCCGACCGGCTCCAATGCAGTAATGGACAGCTTGAGTAAACAATCTTCAAGCTTCACGGCAGACTCCACCGGGACCTATATTGTTAAAGTTTCGGTGAACGGCGGAGCGGTATCGGATCAGGATACATTCTGGGTTAGTACATATCTTGGAAATCCGAATACCTCCGGCCTCTCATGCGGAACCTGCCATTCTTCAAACAATACCGGATGGCAAACCACGGACCATGCCTTGATCTACAAGCAAGGAATCATGGGACAGTTAGAAGTCAATGCATTCGGTCAAGGAACTTATTCAGCGAGCTGCTGGAAATGTCACACGACTGGATACGACCTTACAGCGAACAATGGAAATTTTGGATACGCCGCTCACTCCCTCGGATGGGATACAACAGCATTTAAGGGAAAGACGAAATCCGGAACCAGCTATTTAATTAACAATGGTGACACCTCGATTTACAATGTGATGGCGAGAAGTTATGCACCGCTTGTTTCAGTGTCAACCATTGGCTGCGAGAGCTGCCATGGACCTGGAAAAGATCACAATGGAGATATTTCGAAAATTGGCCGCTCGTTGGATGCAGGTGTTTGCCAATCCTGCCACGATGCCCCCCCGAGACATGTCTCTGGAACGTATTGGGCAATGTCCGATCACGCGACGATGCCACTTGCGGGAAAAGATGCGGTCTCGGCGAGCTGCTTCCCATGCCATAGCGGCAGCGCATTTGTGAAATGGGTATCAGACGGCAAGCCTGCGTCGGACCCCAATTGGAGTGCAGCTTCTGATGCAAGTTATCCTATCACCTGCTCAGTTTGCCATGATCCGCACAGCGCTGCGAATCCGAATCAATTGAGAACCGTATCCGTCGATACACTTAAGAACGGATTCCACATCCAATCAGGCGGTGTCGGTCAGCTTTGCATGAATTGCCATCGGTCACGAAATAATGTTGCTACAAAGGTTACGTCAAATGCTCCTTACTATGGCTTCTCAAGCCACTACGGTCCGCACGGCAACCCGCAAACCGATATGCTCATGGGTCAGAATGCGTACCAGTACGGAGACAGCAGCCTCACCGGCTTAACGACTCATACCGGTGTTGCAGACGCTTGCGTGACCTGCCATATGCCTGGAGGCGATCACACATTGACGATGCAAGATACGGCTGGTACGGGCGTTATGCACGACCGCGTCGATGCGTGCAAAACTTGCCATGGACCGCAGATCCAGAAATTTGATGACATCAAAGCAAGCTACGATTACGATCACAATGGAAAGGTCGAAGGAGTTCAGACAGAGATCGCTGGGTTAATAGCTCAACTGAAAGCCAAACTGCCGATCGACGCCACTACCGGTCAGCCGATAACAGATTCGAACCACGCAGACAGCGTCGCGGTCTATAATAGGCCGGATCTTGTCCGAAATCTGTATACGTACGCCTTTGTGACGAGCGATGGAAGCGGCGGCATGCACAACGCAAAATACACCGTGGCTCTTTTGCAGAAGGCTCTCGGATTCTTCCCGACGGGCGTGAAAGTTGTAAATCAGAATACCCCGTCGACGTTTGCGGTAAGCCAGAACTATCCGAACCCGTTCAACCCGACGACGAATATCGAATTCTCAATTCCGACTGCGTCGACGATCCAGTTGAATGTGTATAACATTCTCGGCGAACTGGTAAAGACCCTGACCAGCGGCGAGATCGTTTCAGGAAACTACAAAGTGACCTGGAATGGAACGAACAACCATGGTACATCGGTTGCCAGCGGTATCTACTTCTACAGACTCGTTGCTGAGTCGAAGGGCGCTGCGAATTACGTTGTCACAAAGAAAATGTTGTTGATGAAGTAACGGTTGTTTCGCCTAAACTAAGCGAAAAAGGGCTGCTGTGAGCGATCACAGCAGCCTTTTTTATTGATTGTCGCCTGTCAAAATGCTATATTTCCGTATCTCTCAATGTTTCAATTACTTACGCTAAAAACTGAGTGACCACGCTCTCCCCAATAAGACTAACAGAACTCTTAGCTAAATTCAAGAACAAACGCATTGCCGTCGTCGGCGATGTCATGATCGACAAATACCTTTGGGGGAGCGTCGGCCGCATATCGCCCGAAGCCCCCGTTCCAATTGTGGAAGTGGATCGGGAGACGGAGCGGCTCGGCGGAGCGGCAAACGTTGCAAATAACGTTAAATCCCTTGGAGGATCGCCACTCATGGTCGGCGTTGTGGGTGACGATGAGAATGGCGTTCTGCTGACAAAACTTCTCGCGGGTCAGGAATGTCCAACAAACGGGATCGTTATTGACCCGTCGAGGCCGACCACGGTAAAAACACGCGTTATCGCGCACAGCCAGCATGTTGTTCGAATTGACAAAGAACAAAAGCGGGACATTTCATCTTCAGTGCAGGAGCAGATACTCACCGCTCTTCGCAAGACCATCGATACTTTGGACGGGATCATCCTTGAAGACTACAACAAGGGTGTCATTGTCGCTTCGTTGATTCACCAGATCATCGGGATGGCCCGCGAACACGGAAAGATCGTGACCGTAGACCCGAAGTTCCAGAATTTTTTCGAATACAAAAACGCCTCGGTTTTCAAACCGAATAGAAAAGAGGTTGAAGAAGCGTTGGGCGTAAAGCTTGCTTCAGACAAGGACATTCGGGAAGCGCTAGAATTATTGAAAAGGAAATTGAACGCGGAAAACGTCCTCATTACACTCGGCGAACAAGGGATGAGTTTATTGGATAACCAGGGTGCCCTTATGCACCTGCCGACCCGGGCCCAGCATGTTGCCGATGTCTCCGGCGCAGGCGATACGGTAATCGCTACTCTCACCATGGCATTGGCCTCGGGCGCGTCAATTCACGAATCGGCGAGCCTGGCCAATTTTGCCGGCGGTGTGGTATGCGGCGAAGTCGGCATCGTGCCCATTATGCCGGATGCATTGCTCGCAACGGTCCTTTCCTACCAGTCCTAACGCTCAGAACATTCGATCGGAATCGCCATGGGAAAAGTTCTCTCACTTGCTGAACTTATTGAGGTACGGCTTCGTTGGAAATCGGCCGGAAAAAAGGTCGTTTTTACGAACGGCGTGTTTGACATCCTGCACCGGGGACACGTCGAATATCTGGCCTCTGCAAAATCACTGGGCGATGAATTGATCGTCGGAATAAACAGCGATGCTTCCGTAAAAAGGATAAAAGGCCCGCGCCGTCCGGTGGTCGGTGAAAGCGACCGTGCGTTCCTCGTCTCTCAGTTAGTCCCCGTCGACGCCGTCTGTATCTTCGAAGAGGAGACGCCGTATGATATTATCAACGCGCTTCGGCCCGACGTTCTTGTGAAAGGAGCCGACTGGAAAGTCGAGGATGTTGTGGGGAGAGACGTTGTTGAGAGTTCAGGCGGAAGAGTCCTTACACTTCCGTTTGTTCCACGTCACTCAACAACATTGGTGATCGAGAGGATCAAGGAACTCTACGAGGTTCAAGAAAAAAAATAGATGCTCCGCAGGTTATCCAAAATATTAACATACGTCTCACTTTCCGGATTAGCAGTTCTGATTGCGACGATGGGCCTTACGCAGAATATCCTGACGTACGCCGGACTTTCTGTATTGGTGATTCTGTTTGCAGCAATGGGCTTTTCGCGGAAGACATTGACGTACGTCTGTATCTCTGTTTTGGCGGTCCTCTTTTCGGCGATGGGTTTTACTCAGACGACTCTATTTCGGCAGACTCTTCGGTCGACGATCTATAATTTGGTGGATGCGAATCTTAATGCTTCCGTGTTCATTGGTGAGATGAAGGGGAATCTTTTCACTGGCATTTCGATCGATACGATTGCGATATACGTCAACAACGCGCCGTTCCTTGAAGCGGGCAGAGCGGTCGTCCGCTACGACCCGCTTCCGTTGTGGAACAAACATATTGTGCTCGGCAGCATCACAATCGACCACCCTTCTGTCTCACTCATCCGCTTCGCGGACGGGACATGGAACGTCGACCGGCTCGCGAAAAAGAAATCCGAACCGGATTCCACTCCGTCGCCCTGGGTTGTGGAATTGAAGAACCTGCGCGTTAACGACGGACATTTTCGGCTGGTAGACTCTACTTCGCGTTCGAACCACGATCTTCCCGATTCGATCGCACGACGGACGTTCAATTTATCCAACCTTGACATCGACAAGCTTAATGTCGAACTCTCGGCAGCTATTTCAGACCAGCAGCAAAGCGCGTCGATCAAGAATATCTCATTTGCGGCTTCACGCGAAGACTTTACCCTGTCGCATTTATCGGGAAGCCTCAGCCATACTACAGCGGTCTCCGAGGTCAAGAACCTTCTCATCGTGACACCCCGGTCGCGCATCGAAATCTCTGCAAAACTCACTTCTGTCGACGCACTCAAGATAAAAGACATTGCCTCGCTCCAATTTGCTCCGGTTGAGTGCACTCTGTTCCCGAGTACCGTCGCGGCCGAGGATCTTCAGCGATTTCTCCCGTCGCTCGATTTCCTTCGCGGGTCGGTCCAGGTGGAATGCAAAACGGAAGGCGAATTCGGATATCTGAAGGTGAAGAAACTTCACGCCGATTTCAACCGGTCGATGATCAACCTCGAAGGCAGTGTCTCAAACCTTCATCGTCCCAACGACCTGACCTTGAATATCGAATCGAAGGGAACCAGTATTCATCCATCAGACGTTCCCCAGCTCCTCCCGTTCTTCCACATACCGGATTTCGGGAGTGCCGGACAGCTTGCCCTCGAGTTTCACTACGTCGGAAAACCACTTGATTTCCAGGTCACAGCCATTGCTGCGACGGAAGCAGGGAGCATGACAGTGAACGGAGGACTGAACCTCACAGGGAAAACGATGAGGTACAAAGCCCAGTTCGGCGGGAAAGGCGTGGACATCGGCAAAATCTTTTCGGCAGCGTCGCTGCGTTCGCACCTGGATTTTTCGGGAATGATAGAAGGAGAGGGAACGTCGATCGAAGAATTGAATTCTAAGGCCTCGATTTCGCTCGATTCTTCGTCGATCAGCGGGATCCCCATCTCGCATCTCCAAACGGAGATTTCCGGTGACAATAAAGAGATAAGGTGTTCCGCGAATTTTCAGTTCCCTAAAGGGAACGTCGCTCTGAGGGCTTCGTTGGATTACGCTTCTGCAGCCGCGCCGTCGTATTCGTTCGACGGCACATTCTCCCACTTTGATTGCGCAACGATCTTCGGCGATCTCCATTATTCGTCGGACTGTACCTTCTCGCTGATCGCAAGCGGAAGTAACTTTTTGCATGAAGATATGACCGGCGATCTGCGCATCGGTTTTTCGCATTCCCGGTTCGAAACGTATACGTTTGACACCGCTCAGGCGGAACTCCACGTTGATATCGATTCTTCTGGAAACAAAACCGTTCGCCTTGCTTCGCCGATCGCCGATGTTACGTTATCGGGGAATTTCACGTATGCCGGTGTCGTTGACATGATCATGTCACACGCAGCAGGAGTGCGGCGTGAATACTATAAACAGAGGGCCGCGTTCGACTCATCATCTACTGTGCCAATGGATGACCAGGAGAGCAGTGTCGGCGCACCGAATGCAGGCGTATCCCTTTCTCAGAATTCGATCCAATATTCATTTCATCTCAAAAACCTCGAGCCCATCGGAATCTTTTTTGGGACAAACATCTTTAATGCGATCGGCGATGTCAAGGGTGCGATTCACGGAAATACCGACACGCTTTCGGCAGCAGGATCGGTATCGATCACTTCAGCAAAATATACCATGAACAGCGGCTATGTTGTTCTGGAAGGCGCATCTGCAGAATTCAACATTCAAAACCTTGCTCGGGACAACGTCTTTGAGGCGGCGAACAGCCCGTCGCTGCAAGTACGGGCCAGCGCGGCAACGCTCTTTGCGGGTGAGTCCTTTTATCGAAATACATCAGTTGAATTCAGCCTCCATAACCGGCATTCGGAGTATTCAGTGCAATGCGACGTCGACAGCACGATAAAATTCGGCGTCGAAGGCCGGGCACAAATAGCTCCGGACCTGTATGAACTGACGTTTGACACATTTTCCTTCAGCTACCAGGGTTACGAGCTCGACAACGCGGGACAGTTCTCGGTCCGGGTGGGCAAATCGGGAATCGCCGTTGATTCGACGACACTCACACACCAGGATGAGCGGCTCGTATTCGGCGGCTCGGTCGGTTACTCAGGGGAGGTCGCTGCATTTGTCCGGCTGGAGAATTTCGCTCTCTCGAATATTTATCATTTTGGGAAATCTCAGAACTTCAAATCGAACGCCATCGCATTCGGTGGAAGGGTGAATGCGCAAGGATCGGTCAACGGAACGATGCAGGGGCCGATCCTTGCGTGCGATCTTGGAGTTAAGAATTTTTCCTACCGAGGAATGGAATTTGGCTTTGTGAACAGCACAGTCCATTACGACAAAAAACTGGCGGAATGCAGCGTCCAGCTATCCAAGACACCCGAGGCGCGCGGTGATTTTGAGCTTGTGTGCAACGGATCCCTTCCCGTGGATCTCGCTTTTGAGTCCGTGGAAAGCCGCTTTTCTCTCAGCGGTATGGACATGGTCTTGAAGGCGCATAATTTCGATATCAGCGTCATTGATCCATTCATCGACCAGATCGACGAGATGGAAGGGACGATGGAAGGATCGATCCATTGTACCGGTTCGCTGGACTCGCCGTCGTTCGACGGGGGAATGGAGCTGCGCAATACGAAATTTTTGTTCCCGATGAACAACATGAAATACCAGGCTGCCGGGAAGATCGAGCTTCAGGGAAACAAGTTGTCTTTCACAACCTTCGCCGCTAAAAATCTCAGCGGAGATTATTCTTCGGGCAAGATAGATTTCGGCGGCTACATTACGCTCCGAGGGTTTGTGCCGGACGAATACCATTTACGAGCGAAAGGCGAGTTGAAGGTGCTTCAGGAATCTTCGCGGAACAGCGACCAGGGAGTGTACGGCGACTTGATAGCTTCCACCGGCAACGAAGGATTATCGTTCGACGGCACCGTTTCAAGTTCCCGGGTGACCGGCGCTATCTACATTAAGCAAGCGTCGATGACCTTTCCGTCAACACGCGAATCCGCGAACCTTGTCTCGGCGCGGTATGTTAATGTTCTCAACATCGATGATACTTCGAAAGCGTCCCCCGACACTCTTTTCGGTCCGCGGCTGTTTGCGTACCTGCATTCGAAGAAAGAAGTGCGGTCTTCGAACGACCCTTCTTTCTTGGACGGGCTCGGTTACAGTCTGACGATCCAGACACAGGGGATCGTGCAGATACGCATGATCTTTAACCCGTCGACGAATGAGGAGTTGTTTGCAGATCTGAACGGGAAACTGGAATTGAGCAAGGAAAAAAATGATGTTCGGCTTACCGGAACGATCACCGCGTCGGACAAGTCTAAATACACGTTCTATAAACAATTCGATGCTTCCGGGACCCTGAAATTCACGGGGAAGCCGGACAATCCGGAATTGGACATCACGGCAACCTACACCGGGAGTCACTTGAAGCCCGAAGCCCCGGGCCAAAAGGAAACGACCACGGCGCCGCCAACGGAGAAGGTTGTTGTCTCGCTCGCGATCAGCGGCACACGGTATGACCCTAAACTAAAGATCGGCCTCTCGACGTTCGATGATAATAATAATGAAACGGTACGCACCGGCGACGTCGAGTCCGACGCCATCTCGTTTCTTCTGACGTCCACGCCGGGGAGCCCTGGAAAATTCCGGGACGATTTGACGTCAAACGATAAGCAAGGCATCGCCAACTCGCTCGGAGGGTCCATCGGAGGCTCGTTGATATCCGGATTCACCAATACGCTGCTTTCGGGAATGATGCAGGATTTTCTCCGCGCGAACAACTTTACCGCACTCAGCAATGTCGAAATTCTTTATTCGGGCACATCACCGGACCTGCGATTAAGCGGCGTCGTCGGCAATGCCTACTGGACATTCGGGGGAAAAGTTTTCAACGATATCAACAACGCCAATGTGAGTGTGCAATGGTCGCTTGGTTCTATTATCCAGAACGACCGTCTTCGCAATTTTATGTTCGAGGTGGACCGGAAAAGCGATCCGATGGAGACCATTGACCTTCGACGGCCGACGAACGGCGCGCGGGTGTACTATAAATTTGCTTTTTAGCCAGACGTGAGGGAGTGGCGTTATGAAGAATAAATTAGAGCAGCGCGTTGCAGAGTTTCTTGATGCGCACCCGCGGGAAGCGTTCAAGTCGCGGCAAGTGGCGCGGCGGTTGAGCATCCGCGACGAGGGGGAATTCCAGGCGCTGAGGGACGTCCTGCATGCAATGGTGGAGCGGAAGGTCCTGACGCATTCCAGGGGAAAAGGATATGCGCGGAAATCCCTCGATAGAGGCATCAGCGGAGTGCTCTCGATGAGCAAACAGGGCTACGGTTATGTGACCGTTCCGGGCTCGGAATTCGGCGAAATATACATCGGGCCAAAATCGCTCGGAATCGCCTTCGACGGCGATACGGTTGAGGTGACGCCGTTCGCCGTTCACCGCGACAGGAAAGGGAGCGAGGAAAAGACCGAGGGAGAGATCGTCCGCGTTGTTTCGCGCGCCCACGACGAATTTGTCGGAACGCTCGAACAGAGCAAGAATTTCTTTTTTGTGGTCGTCGATGACCGGAAAATTCCGCGCGATATTTATGTGCCGCGCGAGTCGCTGAACGGCGCGCAGCCGGGGGACAAAGTTGTCGTCGCGTTTGAATCATGGGACAATGAACAGCTGAACCCGGAAGGGAGGATTGCGGAGATCATCGGCCGCTCGGGCGACTCGAGTGCGGAAGTCGCTTCCGTCATAAAGGCATTCCGCCTTCCCACGTCATTTCCCCGCGACGTCGAAACGTACGTGAAGAACATTCCGGACGCCATCGCTGCAGAGGAAATCAAACACCGGCGGGACCTTCGATCTCTCGTCTGTGTTACCATCGACCCCGATGACGCGAAAGATTTTGACGACGCTGTTTCCATCGAGATGCTGGACCCAAACACCTTCCGGCTTGGCGTCCATATCGCTGACGTCAGCGCCTACGTTAAAGAGGGGACGGTACTCGACGCGGAAGCGTTCAACAGGGGAACGAGCGTGTATCTTGCAAACCAGGTTGTCCCGATGCTCCCGGAAAAACTCTCGAACGACCTTTGCAGCCTTAAGCCCAACGTCGACAGGCTTGCCTATTCCTGCATCATGGATATTACCGAAAAGGGAAAAGTCAAGGGTTACGAAATTGTTCGAAGCGTTATCAATTCAAAACGGCGGTTCACGTACGAAGAAGTGGAAAATGTTCTGAACACGGGCAAAGGGGAACACTCAGGAGTGTTAGCTGCGCTCTGGTCGTTGGCCCGGCTGCTGAAAGACAAGCGGATGAAGAACGGCAGCATCGACTTCGATTCGCCGGAAGCAAAATTCCGATATGATGAACGGGGGAAGCCGGTTGAAGTGCGGATCAAGAGCCGATTGAAAAGCCATCAACTGGTCGAGGAATGCATGCTCCTTGCTAATCAGACGGTCGCTTCGCATATCGGTAAGCAGAAGAAGGAAACCGACGTTTCCCCCTTCGTGTATCGCATTCACGACTCGCCCGACAAGGATAAAATACGGGAATTATCGGTGTTCGTCGAAAAATTCGGGCACAAATTAAACGTCAGCGCTGCTGTTTCCTCAAAAGATTTGCAGAAGCTGCTGAACGAGGTGAAAGGCACCCCCGAAGAAAATGTCATCAACAAGGTCTCGCTCCGTGCAATGGCGAAAGCGGTGTACTCAGAGAGAAATATCGGCCACTTCGGTCTGGCGTTCGATTATTATACCCATTTTACATCTCCTATCCGCAGGTACCCCGATCTTATCGTACACAGAATGCTCGATGAATATTCAAAAGGCATGTCTCACACGCGGCGGAAGCATTTTATCGATGCGCTGCCGAATGTCTGCAAATGGTCCTCGGACCGCGAACGGGTTGCGATGGAGGCGGAACGTGCTTCGGTGAAAGTCATGCAGGCGGAATACATGAAACAACACCTCGGCGACGAATTTGAAGGAGTGATCTCGGGCGTGACGAATTACGGGATGTATGTTGAGATCAATGACTTGCTCGTCGAAGGGATGATCCATGTCCGCAATATCGGGGATGATTACTATGAGCATGACGAAAAGCATTATTCCCTCGTCGGCAGACGCACCGGCCGGACGTTCCGCCTTGGGGACAGCATAGCGGTAAAGGTGATCAAAGTTAATGTTGAAAACAGGGAGATCGATTTTGCCTGCATCGAGCCCGAACTACCGACGCAGGGCAAAAAGAAGCGGAAGAACAAGTAGAAGCTATCTCAAAAATGATTTTGCGCTGACCCTTCGACGCGTCCCCCTTCGGGGGACTTGCTCAGCGTGAACAAATAACCGTTCATCCTGAGTAAGCGAGCGGAGCGAGCGCATCGTCCACGACCCTACGGGTCGTAGACCCGTAGGGAAAGATAAGGTGACATCTTTTCGGGATAGCTTCTAGGAATTTTCTCCGCATTTGTGTCGTTGTATAATAATGTGTTTACTGCGGGATCGAAGTAGCCGTTTCCATATCCAATGAGGTTCCTATGAGACTGCGCATTCTGTTAATCGGATTATTGTTGACTGCCGGAGTATTCTCCTCGGCGGCTCAGGAAGCCGTCTTCGGCAAGAACAAAGTGAAATACAAGAAGTTCGACTGGTGGTATATCCAGACGAATCATTTCGATATTTATTTCAGCGATAACGGCGAGTATCTTGCGAACTTTACGGCCGCCGCCGCGGAATCGGCCTACACCCTCATCAGCAAGAGTTTTCGCTACGAGGTTAACAACCGCATCCCGATCATGGTGTACAATTCGCACAATGACTTTCAGCAGACGAATGTGCTGTCGGAATACATGGAGGAAGGCATTGGAGGCGTGACCGAGCTTTTCAAGAACAGGATGGTGGTCCCGTTCGAAGGAAATTACAAGATGTTTCGCCACGTCATTCACCATGAACTTGTCCACGCCGTCTTCAACGACATGTATTACGGCGGATCGATACAATCCATTATCTCTAACAACATCCGCCTCCAACTGCCGATGTGGTTCAACGAGGGGATGGCGGAATATCAGTCGCTTCATTGGGATACGAACTCTGACATGTTCATGCGCGATGCGACGATTCACACCTATCTTCCGCCGATCGATTATCTCGGCGGGTACTTCGCCTACCGCGGCGGCCAATCGGTCTGGTACTATATCGCAAACAAATACGGCGACCAGAAGATCGCAGAGATCCTGAATCGGATCAAAGGATCGCGGAGCATCGAGCAGGGGTTTAAAAATGCTCTTGGTCTGACTGTCTCGGAATTGAACGATCGATGGCAGAAGGAGCAGAAGGTTCTGTACTGGCCCGACATTGCGAAAAGAGAAGATCCGGCCGATTTTGCGACAAGGCTCACGAACCATGTAAAGGAATCTGATTTTTATAATACAAGCCCCTCCATCTCCCCTCAGGGCGACAGGGTTGCGTTCATTTCGGATCGGGACGACTATTTCGATGTCTATATTATGTCGACGATCGACAATAAGATTACCAAGATCGTTGACGGTCAGCGGACGAAGAATTTCGAGGAACTACATTTACTGACGCCGGGCATTACGTGGTCCCCCGATGGAAAGAAGATCGCGCTTGCCGTGAAAAGCGGGGAAAGCGACGCAATCTTTATTGTCGATGCCGCCACGGGCAGCCAGGAAAAAATTCAATTTCAGCTTGAGGGGATCTTCTCCGTTGATTGGTCGCCAAAAGGGGATAAACTTGCGTTCGTCGGCGACGATGCGAAGCAGTCGGATATTTATCTTTATGACCTGGCAACGAAGAATCTCACGAACCTCACCGACGATATTTTCTCCGATTCGGACCCGCACTGGGCACCCGACGGGAAAACGCTCTACTTCGTGTCGGACAGGAGAGACAACATTCATCGGAATGACGTGTCCCCGAATTTCAGGATGGCCAGGTATGATTACTCTGAAGCGGACATCTATTCGCTGAACATGGAATCGATGGAAATGAAGCGCGTTATCAGTTTTCCGGGCAGCGATGCGTCGTCGCCGGTGATATCCCCGGATGGGACAAAAATGCTTTACGTTTCCGACCGTAACGGCATCGGAAATATCTATGAACGGAATCTGGTTACCGGCGCCGACCGCCCCGTAACCAATTCACTGACTGGTGTCTTCCAGCTCTCGCTCTCTGCAGACGGAAACAAGCTCTCTTTTGCAGCGTTGAATGAAGCGGGGTTTGACATTTACCTGATGAAGGCGCCGTTCGATAAGAAGCTGGCAACAGCCGAACTGGAGCCGACGGAATATCTCAAACGGAGAATGCGAGTGGCCCAAAAGGGAACCGCCGTACCGGGCGCCATTACTCAGAGCGATTCCGCGGCGATTGCGGCGAGCGTCCCTCCAAAAGATACTGCGGGCGTCTACGGCGACCGTGTGCACATCGATTTTCAGAACTATGTTTTCTCCGAAGAGCAGCAGAAGGAAAAACTTCCTTCTTCCGAGGCAGAGACGGCCTCGAAGCAAATTGAGCCGAGCGACAATGTTGACGCAGAGGGAAACTATAAGGTCAACAAATACAAACTCAACTTTTCGCCGGATATTGTTTACGGCAACGCCGGCTACAGCACCTTCTATGGTGTGGAGGGAACGACAGAAATGGCGTTCAGCGACATGCTCGGAGATCATCAAATTTATTTCCTCACGAACCTGATGCTGGACCTCGAGAACAGCGATTATGTAATCGCGTATAACTATTTGAAAACGAAAGTCGATTACGGGGTCGAGGGATTTCACAGCGCGCGGTTCCTGTACCTTTACGACCAGACAGGGAACGTTTCTCTATACCGTTTCCAAACATGGGGTATCGGCACATCGGCATCGTATCCACTGGACAAATTCAACCGTTTCGATTTCAACCTTGCCTGGCTCAACCTTTCCAGGCAAAACCTTGACGACCCGACGCTGGATCAGGCTACGGATGAAAGAAACCTGGTGATGCCGTCGATCAGCTACATTCATGACACGTCCCTCTGGGGATACACCGCGCCTGTGAACGGAACACGCTACAATATTACGGCAATGTTCAGTCCGGCGCTCACCGCGGGCGACCACTCGCTGGATTTCCAGACCTATACGCTCGATTATCGCACGTATGAAAAATTCTGGAAGGATTATTCATTTGTGATTCGCTGGGCAGGGGGTTTGAGCGCCGGAAGGAATGCCCAAAGATTTTTTATCGGAGGGACGGACGGCTGGATTAACCGTGAATTCGCGAACGGCGGGATCCCGATCAACAACGTTGAAGACTACGCCTTTTTATCACCCGCCCTCCCGATGCGTGGTTTTGACTACAACGAAAAGAACGGCACGAAATACGCGCTGATGAATTACGAACTTCGCTTCCCGCTCATACGCTACCTCGTGACCGGCGGGTTACCGATCGCCCTTCAAAACATCACGGGCGCAATGTTCGTGGATGTTGGATCGTCATGGACAGACGACAAGGCGTATCGCTTCTTCACCAAGGATGACCAGGGCAACTATACGGCCGATGACCTGCTGATGGGGACGGGATTTGGAGCGCGGATAATCCTGTTCGGATTGCCGCTGAAATTTGACGTTGCATGGGCCTTCAACGGCCAGGCGTTCTCGATACCAATGTACTACATTTCGCTCGGCGGAGATTTCTAAGATTCGCAGAACATGATTGAAACAATGAGGGCGATGATCTTTTCATCGCCCTTTTCGTTTTCTGCTCAGCTATCCGACTATTTAAAAGCGTCGGATAGCTCTTATAGTTACGCCGCTGATTTCTTGATTTGCCTGCTCCAGTAAAGATAGAAGGGGAGTCCGGCCAGCAGAAGGAACAATCCCACCATGGAATCGGCCGTCTGCTGCACTATTGTGTTATAGACAAACCATGTCGCGACGATGATAAATGCAATCGGGATATAGGGATATCCCGGCACCCGGTACGGGCGGGGAGTGTCCGGCATTTTTTTCCTCAGCACAAACACTGCTGACGCCCCCAGTGCGTAAAATATCCAACCTGCAAAGATAACGTACGTGAAGATCTGGTCGTAGGTTCCGGTAAGCGTGAGGATCGATGCCCAAACCCCTTGAACGAGAAGCGAAGTCCCCGGCGTGCGGTATTTCGGGTGGATCTTTCCAAGGCTCCTGAAGAAGAGCTTGTCTTTCGCCATCGCAAAATAGACGCGTGCTGTTGTCATTGATGTCGCGTTGACGGTCCCGAACGTGGAGATCATCACCATCGCCGAAATAATTGCGCCGCCGTAGCCGCGAAAAATTCTTTCCATAACATCCGCGGCGACAAGTTTCGAGGTTGCGATCTCTCCTATGGGGAGAATATAGAGGTAGGCGAGATTCGTGGCGACGTAGATTGCGATGATGATTACCGTCCCGAGCACGAGTGCCAGGGGGATGTTCTTTTTAGGTTCTTTCACTTCGCCTGCGAGGTACGTGAGACTATTCCATCCGTCATACGACCAGAGCGTCGCGATCATTGCCACGCCGATTGCGCTCAGCAATGCGCCGGACGCAGGCACTCCCCACAACGGGAAAAAATGCGCAGTGCTCCCGTGTCCTACGGTGAAAGCAAGCACAACGATGCCGCCGATCGCGAGAACCTTCAGAAATGTAAAAATATCTTGTACGAAACCGCCGATATGCACCCCAAAATAATTTACGCAGGCGAGAAGAAGGATCGAAGAAATTGCCACGAGGCTGATGCCGATATCTTTTAACGGATAAATATTGCCGATGAGCGGCAGTTTCCACGCTTCAAGCGCGGGGCTCAAATGCGGCAGATCGACAAAGTATCCGAAGTAGCGGGCGAAGGCAACGGCGATAGCGGCGATTGAACCGGTTTGGTACACGATGAAGGTTGTCCATCCGTAGAGAAACGCCGTCAAGTCTCCGTAGGTCACCCGGAAGAATACGTACTGTCCCCCCGCCTCTGGAATCATACCTGCAATCTCAGCGTTCGTAAGAGCCCCGGCAAGCGTCAGCAGGCCTGTGAGAATCCAGACGAAGATCATGATGCCCGGAATCTGAACTGTCGCCGCGATGCTCTGGGGCGTTAGGAAGATTCCGGATCCGACAACGGAACCGATGACGACCATAACTGCCGACGTCAACCCGAGGCGCCTGGCCAGGGTAGGTTCGGTATCCGCAGAATCGTACGTAGTCATAGGCTCTCGCATAATATGGATGAACAACGGTGGTACGCCTGACGCTGTGAAGCGGCTACTCTAACACATTGTGTGTCGGCAATAACGGTGGAAGTGACTACCGCGATAGGCTGATATCTGACACTGAAAATAATAATTGGGCCTTGAAATTGCAAATGCAATTGCGGGATCTATTGCTGCTAGAGTAAGAAATAATATTCACTCTGATCCCGCCGTGTTCGGCGTTACCCAGTGCCATTTCCCAAAAAAATATTGTATTCTTAAAAAACCAATTCACCGCAAAGGGCGCTAAGGACGCAAGGATTTCTTAGTTTGTTTTACAAAAACATCTTTGCGATCTTAGCGTCCTTTGCGGTTATAATGCAAGATTTAATATTAGAAACGGCACTAGTGAATTTGTTCCCGAAGAAGTCGATTTAGGTCGAGCTGGAATTTCAACGAGTTTAAACGCCGCGCAAGAAGTACAACGGTGCCGGCAGTAATCGTCTCTGCGGTGCCGAGCAATGCCAGAACCCAGCCGTTGTGAACAAACTGAGGGAACCAAACGAAGACGGTCATCGAAATAACCGGAGACAATACGCCGCCGATGAACAAGCCGAGGCGTGCGGGGTTAGTGAAATCCTGTTTCACGGCAACGATCCAATAGCGGAGCTGGCCGTTGAGTGCGAGTTTTTTTTCCTTTACCAAATCGTCCACACATACCTTGTACATGCGAATGCTCTGAAGTGCGGTCGTCAGCGAGAGCGCGACGGACGTCACTCCAAAGAGAAATCCTGCCCATGAAATATCTCCTCTGTCGATGAGGTGGTCAACCTGAAAGGCTCCGTACGAAGCGAGCGCAAAAACGGGGATGAGGATGCGCGAGCGGAGAATGAGCTGTTTCCATGTGAAGCCCGAACCGCGCAGCGCGAATAATTCCGCCGCTTCAGCAAGCACGTCATCGGTGGATGCGGCAAAGAGTTTTCCAAATCCGCGTGTATAGAGTTCGAGAATATGAGTGATCGGACCGATCAGGAGCAGCGCCTTGATGATCGCTTGCCCCGTGGCCGTCCGTGTGTCGGCATTGTCGAAAACCATCCGGCTCGTGACGTGACGGATAATGATGGGCGAGATCGCTTTATTCAACTCGTCGATAAGCGTCCGGTCTGCTTTGGCAGCGCCAAGATTCCCCTCGTCGAGCAGGACAAATTTCTTGAAGTCCAGCCGGTGTGCGAGGATGACCGCGATTTCCTCGTCGAGGTCGACGCCGTTCTTAGCCGCCAGTTCGTGGTCGTGCGGCAGCAACGACGGCCTGGTCTGGGAGAGCAAGAGTTGCGGCAGCCACGTGATGATGGTCCGGTGCTGACTGAGGACGGCGATGTTGTTGATCGCGCTGAGAACGCGCTCCGGAGTTTTTTCCACCGTCCGGATGCCGATCGCCTTGCCGCTTTTGAAAACTTTGGCTATGCGTGTTTTAAGTGAAGGATCTTTCTGCAGCGCATAACGGAGTTCTTTAGGAAGGAGAGCGATGGTCTCGAGCTCTTTTTCCAGGGAGATGACACGAAGGTTGTACGATCCGACGGGAAGTTTTTTTTCAAAGCGAAGAGGCTGTTTTAGGAACGATGGAAACCGCAGGGATCGAAGACGCCGCATCAATGTCATGTGCTGGTTTTGAGTTTGAAAAATATAAAAAGAACTATTGCGACAAGCAACGAAAAGTCCGGGTATGCAGTTCATTGTAAAGCGATGCTATGATTTCTATCAAGATCTATCGGGAAAAATCATGGCATCACTCATCAACCAATAAAAAACCCCGATTCTTGTCGAAACGGGGTTCTCATGTAATGGCCGCAGATACTTACTCGATCACTTGGTGGAATCTGCTTTCATCGTGCTTTTCTTCATTTTTTTGTCTTTGGCGACTTTTTTCTTGGCCTTTGCCATTTTCTTCTTGTCTTTCGCTGTCTTCGCTTTATCTTTGGCAACTTTTTTCTTCGCTTTTGCCGCTTTTTTCTTATCCGTCTTCATTTTTTCTTTCGCCGGCGGGGTCTGCGTGTCCTGCGGTTTTGCCGCGTCCTGCGCGAAGGACAAAGAGAAGGCAAAGACAACAGCCAGCAACAAGCTACAGAGACGTTTCATTAAGCAATCGCTCCTTTCAAAAATGTTAATTGTAATAGTACGGTGAGTTGAATGGGCTTAGGCTAGGTTACTGTGTGGCGTAACTTAGGATTTTGGGATTGCATTGTCAAGTGAAAAGCAATCAATTGTGCAAAAGCGGGAGCAGGACGGTAAATTCGCTCCCTTTATTAACGACGCTTTGAACGAATATTTTGCCCCCGTGGATCTCAGTGATCCAGCGCGCAATAGAGAGGCCCAGTCCGGTCCCCCCCATTTCGCGCGAACGCCCTTTGTCTACACGATAAAACCGGTCAAAAATCTTTGATTGTTCCTCGGCCGGAATGCCGATGCCGTTGTCCTTAACACTGATCTTTGCCGAACCGTTCTCCCGGACGAGCGACAATTCGATCGTTCCGTTTTTTGGGGTGTACTTGATCGCGTTGTCGATGAGGTTCAAGACCAGCTGGCGAAGGCGGACGGTATCTCCCGAGACGGTGAGGTTTTCGACCGTTTCGAGGTTGACGTGGATGTGCTTTTTTTCAGCGAGCATTTCACTGTCTTCATGCAATTCGCGGATGATGGGCGCCAGCGCAACTCCTTCGAACGAGAACGTCGATTTTCCGATGTCGCCCTTTGCGAGCACCAGGAGGCTTTCAATAATGGAAGACATGCGGAGGATCTCGTCAAGCGTACTCGAGAGAATCCGCCGATATCCTTCGTTCGTTTGTTTTGATCGGAGAGCGAGTTCAAGCTCGCCCCGCATAATTGTGAGGGGAGTACGGAGTTCGTGGGATGCGTCGACGGAGAATTGTTTCGTCTGGTCGAATGAGCTCTGGAGGCGGCCGATCATGTCATTGAACGTCGAGATAAGCCTGCCGATCTCATCGTCCACATCGATGGTGAGGATACGCTGGTCGAGGTTTTGCGCGGTAATATCCCGAGCTGTTTTCGTGATCTTATCGACCGGCTTAAGCGATTTGTTCGCGAGGAACCATCCTCCAAGCACGGAAAGTATGAGCGCCGCGGGCACCAGGATGACAAATATTGAAAAGAGATTTCCGAGAACCTCGCTGATTTCGGCTTCAGGGTAGGCGACGTAAATCTTCGCAAACGCATTCTGTGTTACGGCAAGCCGAAGGGGCTGTCCCTGCGCGTCGTATATAGTTACGAGCTTCGTCGTGTTGTACGGGATGTCCTCGAATATAATGTCTTCTTTCCCGAGGCTGTACGATTTGTAGAGGATGTCCCCGTTGCGGTCCCTGATCTGGATGATCTGCTTTTTTGGACTCAGCAGGGTGTGCTCGTAGATCTGATTCCAGATCTGATCGAATTCCGTTGAATCAGCTTCGGTGACTTCGATCTCATGAGACCGTTTGACCTTCTTTTCCTGCTTCTTCGACAGCGCCGGCGGCTTGCGCCGCTGCTGTTTAAGTTTTACCTTCCGTGCCTGGGGCTCGATAAAATTCTTCAGCCAGACAACTTCGTTCCGGAGCGAATAGTCAAGGCTGGCAAGAAGGTTCTCCTGCGTATAGAGGTACGCTGTGGTGCCGAAACCGAAAAGGGTAATGCCGAGAATGAGCGTGTACCATGCCGTCAGTTTCAGGCGTATTGAATGAAGAAATTTCATTTCAGGATGCTTTCATCATGTACCCGACGCCCCGGACCGTATGGATCAGTTTCTTGTCAAAATCACCGTCGATCTTGTTGCGAAGGTGGTTGATGTAGACGTCGATGATATTTGTGCCGGTGTCGAAATTATAGTTCCAAATATGTTCGGAGATGATCGTGCGGCTGAGCACTTTGTTCGTGTTCCGCATAAAATATTCAAGCAGCGTATACTCCTTGCCCGTCAGTTCTATGAGATTTTTTCCCCGCATCGCTTTGTGCGATACGAGGTCGAGCGACAGATCGGCGACGGTAAGCGCAGTCGATTTTTCCGTTCCCCCCCGCCGCAGGAGCGAGCGGACGCGGGCGAGCAGTTCGGCGATCGCAAAGGGCTTTACCAGGTAGTCATCGGCCCCCGTGTCGAGCCCTTTCACTTTATCGTCCACAGACCCTTTTGCCGTGATCATCAGAACGGGCGTGGCGATGTGTTGTGCGCGCAACTCCTTCAACACCGTCAACCCGTCCTTTTTGGGCATCAGGATATCCAGGATGATCAGGTCAAACGAACCTTGCGACGCGAGCTCTCCGCCCTTGTCCCCGTCGAATGCGACCTCGACGATGTAGCGGTCTTCTTCCAATCCTTTCTTAATAAATGCGGCGACTTTTTTTTCGTCTTCAACGACCAATATTTTCATCAATTCTTCCTCATGAATCGAAACATCTGTTACCATATTAAAACACTTTGACTCGATTTGCAAATAATGTTTTTGGAAAAGTGGCCGGTTTTCTCTATATTCAACAACGAAAACATGAAAAAACTCACCCCCGCAATTTTCGTCCTGCTCGGTTTTTACAGTTGGTCGTGCGGCCTTCTGCAAACGGTGGCCGTAAATTCGACGACGGGCATCGTCGACAACGGCTTGAGCGCAATCTTCGAGGAGTCCGACCTTGTGCTGGCAGAGCAGTCAATCCCCGCGAACCTGACGCTCCTGGAAGCCCTGTACCGTTCAAAGGACAAGGACGACGACCATCTTGCATTGCTGCTGACGCAGGCGTATACCGGCTACGCCCTTGGGTTTGTTGAGGACAAAGATCCGGAGCGCGCGAAGGTCCTTTACATGCGGGCGCGAGAGTACGGATTGTCGGTATTGAGGAAGAATGAACACTTCGCCGCGGCGTTCGACGGCAGCCCTGAGGAATTTAGATCGGGTGTGGCGGCGTTGTCCAGGGACGATGTGGCCATTATTTTTTGGACTGCGAATGCCTGGGGAAATCTCGTCAAACTAAGTCTGGGCGATCCTTCGGTTATTGCCGATCTTCATAAGGTGAACTCGCTCATGGAGTTTGTGCTGCTGAACGACGAGAGTTTTTACTACGGCAGCGCTCATTTGTTCTTCGGAACGATGCTGGCGACGGTCCCGAAAAATCTCGGCGGCAAACCGGACAGCGCAAAGGTGCATTTCAACCGTTGCTTCGACATCGGCGGGGGAAAATTTCTTCTCCCGTTCGTTTATTTTGCCCAAAGCTATGCGGTTCAGGTTCAGGACAAGCTCCTGTTCGAATCTTCGCTGAAGACGGTTGAGGACGCCTCCATCGACATCCTTCCGGAACAGCGTCTCGTCAATGCAATCGCGAAAGCAAAAGCAAAGGAACTGCTAGCGAAAGAGAACGACCTCTTTTTTTAGATTAACGTTATTGCATCTGCGGCATTTGACCGCCAAAGGAACATCTCTATGAAATATTTCGTCATCACATTTCTCATTCTTACCTCCCAGGTGTTCGCTCAGGATTTCACCATCAAGTTCGCCACTCTGGCTCCCGAAGGAAGCACCTGGATCACGGTGATGAAAGAATACGACCAGGCGATCCGCAAGGAGAGCGGGGGAAGGCTCGGGTTCAAGATTTACGCGGGCGGAGTCGCCGGCGACGAAAAGGACGTGATTCGCAAGATCCGGCTCGGGCAGTTTCAGAGTGCGGGCATCACGGGTGTCGGGATCGGCGAGATCGCTAAGCCGGTGCGCATCCTGGACTCTCCATTCCTCTTCAAAAACCATGACGAAGTAGACTACGTCGTCAACCAGTACGATGCGGAGCTGAGCAAAGAATTTGAAAACGGCGGATACGTCCTCCTTGGCTGGGCTGAGGTAGGATTTGTCTACGTCTTCACAAACACTCCGGTCACCAAGGTCGAAGATATGAGGAGCGTTAAAATGTGGCAGTGGGAGGGCGACCCAGTCGCAGAGGCAACGTTCAAGGCGTTTGGCATCAACCCCATACCGCTTTCGATCACGGATGTGTTGACGTCGCTTCAAACGGGCCTGATCAATGGTGTGTACACATCGCCCCTTGCCGGCGTTTCGCTGCAGTGGTATACCGCCTCAAAATATATGCTCGACTACGCCCTTAGCAATGCTGCCGGTGCGGTGGTTATTGCGAAGAGAGATTTTGACAAAATGCCGCCGGATCTGCAAGGGATACTGCTTCGCAACGGAAAGCTCCTGATGCGAAAGCTCACCGAACAAAGCCGAATAGATAATGCCAAATCCCTCGATGTGTTAAAGAAAAGCAAGATCATTTTCACAAAACCGGATGCAAATGAAATCGCCCGATATGTAGAGATCGGAAAGAACGCGCGGCGGCTGATGGTCGGGAAACTCTATTCGGAAGATCTCCTGAACCGTGTGGAAAAATCGGTAGCGGACTTCCGTGCCAAGGAGAAGAAATGAAGGCGCTGCTGTTCGTCGATCGATGGCTCACACGCATTACCGGATGGCTGATCATCTTTTTTCTGAGTGTCATGATCGTGATGGCGTTCGGCCAGGTCGTGCTCAGAAATTTTTTCCATACGAGCATTGAATGGGGGGATGTTTTTCTGCGCCATCTGGTCCTCTGGCTCGGATTCCTCGGGGCCGTGATCGCAACGGGTGAAGGACGTCATCTGAAAATTGAATTCATCAACAAACTGGCGCCGGAGAGGTTCAGAAAAGTCATCTATATCGCGACGAATTTGTTTGCCGCAATTGTCTGTTACTTTCTCATGAGAGCGGCGATCGCGTTTGTGCAGATGGAAGGGGAGTCTTCGGATACGCTTATTCTCAATCTTTCCATGACGTACTTCATTATCATCATCCCGGTTGGTTACGCCATCATTGCGTTTCGGTTTCTCGTGCGTTCGCTCACCTGGGGGGCGGAGATCGCCAGGGACGATTGGCACATTGAGGAGCAGCACTGATGCCGGTCATCTACGTCGTTCTTGCGCTGGCTGTCCTCGTTCTTTTCGGTGCGCCTCTTTTTGCGATCATCGGCACGATATCGCTTCTCGGATTTTCTTCTCAAGGCATCGATACAGCGGCGATCATTGTTGAAATGTACCGCCTTGCAAGCCAGCCCGTGCTGCTTGCCATTCCGTTGTTCACTGTTTCCGGATATTTTCTCGCAGAAAGCAAAGCCCCGCAGCGCATCGTTGCACTCGCTCAGGCGCTTATCGGATGGATGCCGGGAGGTCTCGCTATTGTCGTACTGGCAAGCTGTGCGGTGTTCACGGCGTTCACGGGAGGGTCGGGCATCACCATTGTTGCGCTCGGCGGACTTGTCTTCCCGATTTTGATCGCGGAAAAATACAGCGAAAAGTTCGTGCTCGGCCTGGTGACAACGTCCGGCAGCCTTGGTCTTCTTTTTCCTCCAAGCCTTCCGATCATTCTGTATGGCACCGTCGCAGAAGTCTCCATCGATCAATTGTTTCGGGCGGGAATTGTTCCCGGCATTCTGCTGGTGACAGTTTTGGCGATCTACAGCGTCCGGCAGGGAATTGCGTCGAAGATCGAACGGCACCCGTTCGAAGCAAAAAAATTGTGGATGGCATTCAAGAATGTCATCTGGGAAATTCCTCTCCCATTCTTCATTATCGGCGGAATCTATGGAGGGTATTTTACCGCCACCGAGGCGGCTGCCGTCACCGCATTCTACGTCTTTGTCGTTGAAGTGTTCGTGTATCGGGATCTGAAGCTGACGACCGACGTCCCAAGGGTGATGAAGGAAAGCATGGTCCTCGTCGGGGCGATCCTGATGATCCTGGCGATGGCGATGGGGCTGACGAGTTTTCTCATCGATCAGCAAATACCCCAGAGGCTGTTCGAGCTGATCCGGCAGGTGGTCGAGAGCAAGATCGTCTTTCTCATGATCCTGAATGTGTTTCTGCTGGTGATCGGAATGATGATGGAGATCTTCTCAGCGATCGTCGTGGTGCCGCTCATCGTACCGATTGCAAAACAGTACGGTGTCGACCCGATCCATCTTGGCATAATTTTTCTTGCCAACCTGGAGATCGCGTATCTGATGCCGCCGGTCGGTATGAACCTGTTCATGTCGAGCTTTCGATTCAAGAAAACGATCGGCCAGGTAACGGCCGCGACGCTGCCGTTCATTCTAGTGCTCATTGTGGCTCTTTTGATTATAACGTATGTTCCTGCACTGAGCTTGTGGTTGGTGAAATAGAAAGAAAAATAATCGTTTGCGAGAAAATTGTTCCATGGACCTTAGACCGATCTACTGAAAAAGGCAAAGAGCTTCAGTAACGACATTTACGGCTAGGTTTTTGGGGATATAAAAGACAGCTTCTATTCATCCATTCCTTAGGGGGAATCCATGAGACCAACACGTTTTCTCCCGCCCGGATGTATCGAGCGGAATATTTTTTTAATCCGCGGGCAAAAGATAATGTTGGATGTCATCCTCGCTGAATTGTACCGGGTCGAAACAAAAACTCTAAAGAGAGCTGTCCGCAGAAACCAGGAGCGTTTTCCGAGAGATTTCATGTTCGAACTGACCGAACAGGAATACGCTTCTTTAAGGTACCATTTTGGCACCTTAAAGAGGGGAGAGCACACAAAATATTTACCTTATGCATTCACGGAACAGGGCGTTGCGATGCTTTCCAGCGTCTTGCACAGCAGTCACGCCGTTCGGGTAAATATTGAAATCATGTCCCAAAGGGATGGCTTCGCCAAGGGCTTTTGTGAAACTGAGAGAAATTCTTGCTACGCATAAAGACCTGGCTCGAAAGCTTCAAGAACTTGAAAAAAATATGACGAGCAATTCAGGATTGTTTTTGAAGCTATCCGACAATTTATGGTCATTGAAGAAAAACCAAAGCGAAGGATCGGGTTCTAAGCATATGGAATCCAGTGTTTTGCTTAATTCGGAGCCGATCTTTTCCTCTCGTTGAATCTCTTGGCTTAAACATCTATATTCTAACAATGTCAAAAGTTTTAACAAAATACGTTTGTCAATCCTGCGGGTATATGTCTCCGCGGTGGACAGGGAAATGCCCGAACTGCAATGAATGGAACACGTTCGTCGAAGAAGCGCCGACGCCGGCGAAGATCGCACGTAAGTCGGGAGGCGTTGCATCCAAGATCGAGCCCGTCGCGCTGAACGACGTTAACGGCTCTGAAGATGTGCGTTCGAAGACCGGCATAGCTGAGTTTGACCGGGTTCTCGGGGGCGGACTTGTAGCCGGGTCCGTGGTTCTTCTCGGCGGCGACCCCGGCATCGGCAAGTCGACATTAATGATGCAGGTTGCGCTCAAGCTGCGTGATAAAGTTCTATTATATGTTACGGGGGAAGAATCGCTCAAGCAGATCAAGCTGCGGGCGGAACGGCTGGGAACGCAATCGAATTCCGTACTGCTTCTTCCCGAAACAAATTTGGAGATAATCGCCGACGTCATCGAACGCGGGGACCCGGATATCGTTGTCGTCGATTCGATTCAAACGATGTTCCGGCCTGACCTGGAGAGCGCACCGGGGAGCGTCGGGCAGGTGCGCGAAGCGACCGCGCTGCTTACACGCATTGCCAAATCGAAAAGCATACCGTTGATCCTTATCGGACATGTCACAAAAGAAGGGATACTCGCAGGACCGCGCGTGATAGAGCACATGGTCGACACGGTGCTGCAATTCGAAGGGGAGCGGCATTATTCGTACCGCATTCTTCGTGCGACAAAGAACAGGTTCGGTTCGACGAACGAGATCGGGATCTTCGAGATGCACGACGACGGAATGCACGAGGTGAAAAATCCGTCCGAAGTTTTTCTTTCCGAACGGACGTATGGGGCCTCGGGTGCGACAATCGTTGCTACGCTTGAGGGGACGCGGCCGATCTTGATCGAGGTTCAGGCATTGGTCAGTTCGACGAGTTACGGCCTTCCGCAGAGGACGGCGACCGGCTTCGACCTTCGCCGGCTGCAAATGCTTCTGGCAGTCCTCGAAAAAAGAGTCGGCCTCAATCTTGGCACGCATGACGTGTTTGTCAACGTTGCAGGAGGAATTCGTATTGACGAGCCCGCTGCCGACCTTGGTATCGCATCATCGATCGTTTCATCGCTCCGCGATGTTCCGGTGGATTCACAAGCGGTCGCGATCGGCGAGATCGGTCTCGGCGGAGAAATACGAACGATTGTGCACAGTGAAAAGCGCGTGCAGGAAGCGGCGAAGCTTGGGTTCAAGAAGATCGTCGTTCCCAAGAACAACCTTAAGAATCTGAAGAACGCCAACGGCATCTCCATCGTCGGGGTGGAAACGATCGCACAAGCGATAAAGGAACTTGTAGGATGAGGAACAATTAAGAATTAATAATTAAAAGTTAAAAATGACGATCATTTAAGTCAACTTTATCAAGTTTATTTTTTAATTATTCATTATTAATTCTTAATTATTAATTGTCTGTCTTATGGCGAACACTGCATTCATGAAGGAGGCCATCGAGCTTTCCCGGAAAAACATTCGGGACGGGAAGGGAGGGCCATTCGCAGCGGTCGTCGTGAAAGATGAGAAAGTCATTTCGCGAGGTACTAATCTTGTCACTTTGACCAACGATCCGACAGCACATGCTGAGATTGTTGCAATTCGGGAAGCGTGCCGCGCACTTGGCACCTTCCAGCTGACCGGATGCGAGATCTACACGTCCTGCGAGCCGTGTCCGATGTGCCTCGGGGCGATCTACTGGGCCCGTCCGGATAAAATATACTTTGCCAATACGCATATCGACGCCGCCGGCATCGGCTTCGACGATTTCTTCATCTATAAAGAGATCGCACTTCCGGTCGCCGACCGAAGGATCCCGATGATTCAAATGATGCGTGAGGAGGCTTTCATCGCTTTCGAAGAATGGCAAAGGTCGCAGGATAAAATTCACTATTAACTCTCAACTAGGCATCGATTATTCTATGGATATTCTGCTTGCCACAAACAATCGGCACAAAGTCGAGGAAATATCAAGTCTGCTTGGCTCGCATGGATTCAACATTAAAAGTCTCATCGATTATCCCGGCCTTCCGAAAACGATTGAGGATCAGCCGACACTCGAGGGAAATGCATTGAAGAAAGCGAAAGAAGCCTTTAAGGCAACCGGCCTTCTCTCGCTCGCAGATGACACAGGCCTGGAATGCTACTATCTCGAGTTGAAGCCGGGAGTGGTCTCGGCTCGCTATTCCGGCGAAAGAGCGACGTACGCCGAAAACAACATGAAGCTTCTGCACGCTTTAAAAGGAGTTCCTCCGAGGCGGCGCAATGCTCGATTTCGAACCGTCGTTGCAATTGTCGGGAAGGACATGCAAAGAGTGGTTGAAGGAAAGATAGAAGGGGATATAGCGGAGTCGCTCCGGGGCACAGGCGGGTTTGGCTACGATCCGCTTTTTATCCCGGCCGGATCAAGAAAAACATACGCCGAAATGGGAATGGATGAGAAGAACACAATCAGCCATCGCTCAATTGCGGTAGCGAAAGCGGTAGAGGTTCTCTTAGAGATTGAAGTTAAAAGTTAAAAGTGAAGAATTAAAAACTCAAATCATTTGATCAAGTTTGTACCATGAGTTCCTAATTCTTAATTGCTCTCCCTATCCCTCACGCGTTCAGTCCACGCAGCAATTGAATCCCTGTCGGCGGGGCTAAGCCGTGCGTCGGAGTGGATGTACAAATATTTCGGTAATGGCATATCGGCTTTCGTTACCTGCTCATAGATCTGTCCGAGCTTCAACACTTGCTTGCTCTTCGGATACTTTTCCCATTCTGAAAAATTAAGGTGACGGCGCCCCTTTGCCACGTCGTCAGCGACCAGCCAGGAAACGGGAGCAACGTAGCTGTACCACGGCCAGCGCGTTTCGTTCGAGTGGCAATCGAAGCACGCCGTCCTGATCAATCCGGAGACCGGCATTGTGAATTCGGTCTGCGCTGCGATTGTCAGCGCCTGGTCGACGGGGGGATTCGAACGGTCGGGCTGACGAAATTGAATGAGCATAAGGACTACTGCCGCAATTATTCCAATCCAGCGAAGTTTGTTTTTCAACGATAGTTCTCCGTATTGTTTGGGTATAGGGGCTATTTTTGGAATGCATCAAACTGTCGTCTGAACTCCTCCGGAAAAGCGACCGGCCTGCCGTTATCCATTCGAACGAAGACCCCTGTCTGCTCCGAGGCTGCGACGATACTTCCATTAACAGTAAATTCGGCTGAAAGAATCCCTTTAACGTTCCCCATTTCGCTTGCCCACATCATTCCGGTGACCGAGTCAAACAGTTTCACGGGCCTCTTGTATTCGATCGATGTCCGTATAACCACCGGTGCAACACCTTGTTCCATCAACGTCTTGAGAGGAAGATATGTGTCCAGCACCATCATTCGCAGGTCTTCGAGCCAGCGGATATAGACGATGTTGCTGACGTGGCCTGCAAAATCGATATCGTAGGTCTTCGGTTGAAATACCAGTTCAACCTGAAGCGGTCTTCGGTCATTGACGGACATTTGTTACTTCCTTCAGCGAGTCAGTGTAGGTACGGAAGTCATTGGTTGAAAAACAGACAAAGATCACAGTTTTTGGGAACGATGTGACAGCAAGATACGATGCTGCAGTTTTCAAAGCAATTCGTGCCGCGCGGTCAACCGGAAATCCGTACGCGCCCGTGCTCACCGAGGGGAAAGCGACCGTTTCCAATTTCCGTTCAGCCGCTAGAGTGAGGCTGTTTCTGTAACAGAGGGCTAACAATTCATCTTCGCGATTGTTTCCTCCGTGCCACACCGGGCCAACCGTGTGAATCACCCACAGTGCGGGGAGTTTATATCCCTTTGTTATTTTTGCTTCGCCGGTGTTACAGCCGTGCAGCGTCCGGCATTCCTCCAGTAGCTTCGGGCCTGCCGCTCTATGAATTGCGCCGTCGACGCCTCCTCCGCCGAGGAGCGAACTATTCGCGGCGTTGACGATAGCGTCGACCTTTTGCTGTGTAATATCGCCTTCGATGATAGAAATTCGTTGCTGCATGATAATTTTTTGGAATTCCATTATCTCGTTCCCAACGTCCTGTTGGGAACGGAGAATCGGGATCTTCGTTTCAGCATACGTTCCCAAACAGGGTTTGGGAACGAGATGCAAAGAAGGTGCGGTGCTAAATAGCCTACCACTTTTTAAACACGAAAAAAGCCGCGGCGATGAGCAAAACAAAGCCAACGACATAATTCCATCTCAATTCCTCCTTGAGATATACGACCGAAAAGACGCTGAACACAACGAGCGTGATAACTTCCTGTATCGTCTTGAGCTGGGCGCCGGAAAACTGGTAGGATCCGATCCTGTTCGCCGGCACCTGAAAGCAATATTCAAAAAATGCGATAAGCCAGCTGATAAGAACGACCTTCCACAAGGATACTTCCCTGAATTTCAGATGTCCGTACCAGGCGAACGTCATGAAGATATTCGAGATCGTCAGCAGTCCGACAGTTTTCATACTCCTCCTCGATGATCGGTGGAAATACATGACGGTACTCCGCCATAAACATGTTTATCTCGTTCCCAACGTCTCATTGGGAACGAAGAACAACTCCGATTCAATATCTTTCGCGAAGCGGAGCTTCGTTCAAAGTACGTTCCCAAGCAGAGCATGGGAACGAGAAAAACCGAAAGTGAGTTGTCGCTACGCAGTCTTTTTCTTAGTCAAGAAGTGGACTCCCGCGAGGAACGCTCATCCCCCCGCTTACTATTTTATCCCTTTCAGTCTCGAATTCACTTTTTTCAAATCAAACACTTCTGGGTCAAAGTCGCCTGCCCAATCGACCAGATGTTTTTGATCTTCCGTTTTCGGATTCTCCATCGCCTCAAGCAAATATTCGTAACCGCCGATGCCGCCGCAATCTTCTGGCGGGCAGGCACGCTCACCCGCCAGACATAGTGGATAGTGCACGCCTTCTTCCGGCGCCAAAATTTTTTCTACAGTCAATTTATGCTGCCAGCCATCTCCAAAATCATAAATGTAAGCAAACAATTTATTTTCCTCGGGAATCATTCCAGCTAAAGTTATTTTTTTATGATCAAGCATATCCTTCTCCCCATATTCAGGCGAAGGTTCGCCGAAAGAAACTCCGCCAATGATAAATTCATGGAGGTGAGCTTCACCCCATCCCATGACAATTTGCAGCACTTTGTGCAGTTTCGAAAGCTTGTAGTCTCCCGGCACTAAAAACCTTCTCCAGATCAACGGTTCCGACCCGTCTAATATCACCTTTATCCTATAAATCTTTTTTGCCGGTATTTTAGAATTTTTTGCCATTATTTGTTCCTGCTATTGTTTATACTATCTCGCGCCCAATGTCTTCTTTGTGAACGTTGTTTTCAAAATGTAACTCTTTTACGTTGTCTATTCAAC
>CAYTOA010000009.1:0-18962 GCA_964439265.1 uncultured Chitinophagaceae bacterium | reverse complement strand
TCTTCTTTGTGAACGTTGTTTTCAAAATGTAACTCTTTTACGTTGTCTATTCAACAATAACGAATACGTGGTAGTGTTACGGTTTGGCATATCAGTCAGAAAAATGGGTGTCATGCCAGCGAAAGCTGGCATCCATAGCAAATAAAATGGATTCCGGCTTTCGCCGGAATGACATTTACTTCGAAATTGTGACACTACCGAATACGCGCAGCGATGCGATTCGCAAAGATGCCGAGTGATGCCATAACTCTCGTAATTTCTGGAAAATACATCATAATCGGAAAGTCATGGCATCACTTTGAGAGATCCGTTGACTCTCCTCCGCCATTTTCGTATTTTTAGTCCAGAATAAAAAGGGAAGTTTGCCATCAATGGTCGTTAAGCTTGCACTCGAGAACGGAACAGTCTTTACCGGCGAGAATTTTGGCGCCGAAGGAGAAATAACCGGCGAGGTTGTTTTCAATACCAGCATTACGGGATACGAGGAGATCCTCACCGACCCTTCGTACGCCGGGCAGATCGTGACGATGACGTATCCCCTGATCGGGAACTACGGGGTCAACCTCGACGACCTCGAGTCCGTGAAGCCGCAGGTTTCCGGCTTTATCGTGCGGGAGTATTTTGATTTCTACAGCAACTGGCGGGCGACATCGAGCCTCGGCGACTGGCTGAAGAAGAACAACATTATCGCCATTCAGGGGATCGATACCCGGATGCTGACGAAGATGATCCGCACACTCGGCGCATTGCGCGGCGTTCTTTCTACGAAAGACCTGGACGATGCGAGCCTTGTGAAAAAGGCGAAAGCTTCACCGGACATGAATGGCCTGGACCTTGCCAAAAACGTGACCTGCAAGACTCCCTACACCTGGGACAAGATCGATGAGACAATTTTTGCTCTTGCCCCCGAAGAGCCTCCCGCCGGACGCAACGGAAAACGATTCAACGTGGTCGTCTATGACTACGGCGTGAAACAAAATATTCTCCGTCGGTTAACTCGGTACGGCTGCAACTTGACGGTTGTTCCCGCGTCCTATACCGCCGAACAGGTGCTCGCGATGAATCCGGACGGGATCTTTCTCTCGAACGGCCCCGGCGATCCCGATGCAGTGAAGTACGCGATCCTGAATCTGAAGAAGCTGATCGGCGCCAAGCCGATGTTCGGCATATGCCTCGGTCACCAGTTGCTCGCTCTCGCTCTGGGGGGAAAGACGTACAAGCTCAAGTTCGGACATCGTGGAGCCAACCATCCCGTAAAGAATCTTCAGACGAGCGAAATTGAGATCACCTCGCAGAATCACGGCTTCGCGGTCGACTGGAAGTCGATGGATCAATCGAAAGTCGAGTTGACCCACATCAACCTCAACGACAACACGGTAGAAGGTTTTCAGCACAAACACCTTCCACTCTTCTGCGTTCAGTATCATCCCGAGGCATCCCCAGGTCCGCACGACAGCGACTACCTTTTTGAGAAGTTCGTATTGTTGATGGAGAAAAAAGGTGAGCACGCCGATAAACAAGCTGCTGTTGCATAGCAGGCCTTCTTCGTTATCCGCTTCAACCCACATCATTGTCATGCTAATTCAACGACAACACAGGAGGTATTTGTGGATCTGAGTTCAAACACCATACTCATCACCGGCGGAGGTTCGGGAATTGGTCTTGCACTTGCCGAACGATTTCTTTTTGCAGGGAGCGACGTAATCATCTGCGGGCGCCGCGAGGAGAAACTTCAACAGGCTCGGGCACAATTTCCTAAACTCCGCACACGCGTGTGCGACCTTTCCCGTTCATCGGACCGGATATCCCTCTTCGAGTGGGCGACACGCGAATTCCCCGGGCTTAACATTCTGGTCAACAATGCGGGAATTCAACGGCGTTTTCAAATTCTGCAAGATCCGGAGTGGGAAAAGATCGACGGGGAACTTGCGATCAACCTTGACGCACCGCTCCACTTGTCGGCCCTCTTTATTCCTCATCTTCTTAAACAAACACGTCCGGCCATTCTCAACATAACGTCCGGCCTGGCGTTCGCACCGATGGCGATGGCTCCGGTCTATTGCGCAACCAAAGCGGCTCTCCGGTCCTTTACCCTATCACTCCGGCACCAACTCTCGGCAACGCCCATTTCCGTCATTGAAATTATCCCTCCGGCAGTCAATACCGACCTTGGCGGCAAGGGCCTCCATACAGCTGGAACCCCGTTGATCGAATTTGCGGATGCGGTCGTCGATCAATTAAAGAAGGGGAGCGTGGAGATCGCGTACGGATTTTCCGCAAACGCGAGCATCGCATCGCGGGAAGAATTGAATGAGATGTTTAAGAGGATGAATCAAACGCCGCGTTAGTTCTGCGCGCCAGTAATGACTTGACTCGAAGGCCGATCTTTCGCCCGAATTGTTCTTCTTTCTCTGTTGCCAGAGAAAGAAGCAAAGAGAGCCTCTCGGAATCGGAACCCGCGCGATGCTCCCCCACCGCACACGCCGAGGAAAACGGCTCACCGGAGGTTCTCTGACATCCTCGCCGTTTTCCCAACGCACGCATCGCCCCCCCCGCTCATAGCTGCCGATTCCGGGCGTCAAAATATCGATGAATTTCTCCAGCTAAAGATCTAAAAAGCCAGGTTACCATAAAGCTGTATTTGATAAACTACTCCTTTATTTCTTCTCCCCAAAAATCTTCAACCACTCATCGATCTGTCCTTTTGACAAAGCAGTTGAATCCTTTTCTTCCCCCTTGTCCGGCTCATCGAAAAGGAGGTTGCTGAAATATTTCGACGTGTACGTACTGCATGAACAGACTTTTGCATAGTCCAGGATTTCCCTGTCGGAAGAAATAATGACGAGGAGCGTACGATTCTTTGATGCCTCGATCATCGACTTGATCTTTGCGTCGGCCGAAAGTGGAGAGGAAAAGACGATGTGAAGGGGAGAGTGAGACTGAGGGGGATGAGGCTCACGTGGTCTCGCGCCGTCAAATACGATCGTACACCGGAATTTCCTTCTGAAGGTCAATCGGGAAACGAGAAATACCAGTTGTTCGCGTGCCTGGAACCCGTCGTGCGCCAGTATCTTTTTGAGGGTTGGGATGGCGTGGATGACGTTGTAGCCGTCGACGATATAATGGGGGAGCATGGCTCTCGTTGAAAATTTACACGTGTTCGATCTCGCTTAAGCGCCGGAGGTCGACGCGAACGATGCCGTTTTCAGGGGGAAGGAACATGTCCCTGAATCTTGCCCCAACCACCACTTCGTCGTCTTTGTACGACGACCGGCTATGAACGGTTTGCGAAAAAGTCTCGTCGATCGCGGTGAGCAGGATCGCAAACTCTGCGTCCGATTCTTCCAGACCTTTCTGCGTGACACCGTAGAGCGGACTTTTTTCGTCGATAGGATGAACGATCGTCCAATGCAGCGGAAAGAAGGTGACCTTGTTTCTTTCCAGCGGCAGGGAGTAGAATTTTCTGACACGCTTGTCGTTATGCGTCTCCATCCTGCTGAATGTGAGCGTCGCATTCACTTCGATCAACTGATTCAACCGTTCGTTCACTATCCTGAACATGAAGCCCGTGATGTCGTGGTAGGGCGCGATGACCGCCCTTTCGCTGTATTGAATTCTTGCGTTGGGGCGGGAGAACCGGGCGAACAAGAGCCCCGTCGCCAATGCAAAGCCGAAAAGCCCGGTCAATGCTTCGAATGCCACCACGATATTGGCCGCAAGCCCAGCCGGACTCATTCTTCCGTAGCCGATCGTCGCCAGAGTTTGAACGCTGAAAAAGAATGCGTCGAAGAACCGTTGTCCGAGCGAAATCGCGCCGGAGCCCTCGATGGCTCCGGAACCGCAGGCCAAATAGGCAAGGGCAAAAAGAATGTTCACGAGAAAATATGAGAGGACGACCATCGAGTGAAACTTCAGCCATGACATCGAGAGCAATGCATGGTATGGGTTCAGGGTGCGGAGGAACGACTGGCCAGTCCGTTCTACGTTGAAACTCCCGTTGCGGTTCAGGAACCGCGTGCGGGATTGCGCCGCGACCTTTGAACCTAAGCCGAGGTCCTGAGTGTCTTCCTGGGGTTGAAGCCGTAATGTTCTTCTTTTCTTCGCCAAGGATGTGCCTTCATAGTGTGGATGAAATTTTAGCTTTCTACACGCTATCTCAAAAAATGTTACGATGTAGAATGCATTTGTAATGTCATGCTGATCCCGTCGCTTTTTGGCGGGAGAAGCATCCACGACAATGAAGCCTCGTAGATTCACGATGCATGATTGTCATGGATTCTTCACTCCGCTTCGCTCCGTTCAGAATGACATATAGAAGACGATTCCTAATGTAATTCATACCTCATCGTCTGCGCGCGATCCCTGTAAAATCCGATCGAACGAAGCACATCCGCCAGCGGACTTTCTGTCGGGCGGACGCCGTCGCAGTATTCCAAGATAATTTCGCGTTCATTTCTGAAAGAAGAACGAAGATTCGAAACGAACTGTTCCAGTCCCGCGCGCACAAAGTCCTGGGACGATTCGGCGACGGTGGTGATCCGGGCGCCAAATCCCTCGATCCACAATACGGGCGCGCCGCGGTCGAACACAAAATAATTGAGCGGAAGCCGCGCAATGCGGATGTTCGAGGCAGAGTTTATGCCTCCGATTTCGATTCCAAGTCCGTATGGATTTGCCGGATCACATGCATTAACAACGATGGGAGCCCCTCCGTTCATTGTTGATTGTTCGTTGTTGATCGTTCGTATCATATCGACCGCTGCGGGAAGCGCGAACTGCATCCCCGATAATCCCTCCACGAAATAGCCGCGCCTGATATCGCCGCGCATTTCCATTTTCTGGAATTCAAGCGCAAGCATGGGCCAGGGGAGAAGGTTGTCCTCGCGCTTTGCAATTTCTCGCGCAACGATGCCGTAGCGGAGCAGCAACTGCTGTGCCTGGCGGGCTGTCCTTTCTTCGGGAGATGCATTATCTCCGAGGACCCTGCGGGTATGAACAAGCGACCAGCGTCCATTCCAGCCGGGCGCTGTGCGCAACGCTTTTCTCACAGAATTCATCGCGAACGATTTCAGCAGATTGCGCCGCGGATTCGTGAGCACGATCCGTTCTGGTGGAAGGGGAGAGTCGTCATTCGTCTTAAAACGTTTTACGCTCAACGCTTCATCCACGACGTCGTTCGTGATGAGTCTCGCCCAGAACAATTCCGCGACTGTTTTGTTCAACGCGGCGAGAGAAAATGGGGTTCCTTCCCGGATATCCGAAAGAAAAGATGCTCCATTCTGTTTCAGAAAATCGTACAATTCCTTCGCAGCGTTTGAAACACCCTCCAGCAGTTTTTCCTTCTCATCGATGAAAAGGGCGCCATCCCCGCTGAAGATCCATTGAGATTTCCCCGGTGAGGAGCCTGCACACACGATCTCTCCCCTGCCCGACAATGCCCGCAAAGCTCCGGGGTCGTAGTTTTTCATCCGGTGACGGAATATTTCACTCTCCCATAATTCGGAGTTGAGCGCATATCCTTCCATTATTTCGAGGATGCTTTGAAGGCCGGCCTCACCCGACTCCTGCGTCGATGGATGACGATGCTGCCAGTGCGCAAGAAAATTTGTGAATCCGCTGATCGATGCCGGTTTGATCTCTTTGCGGAGAATGTTGATCGAGGCGCGATGAATGCGCTCGAGATTCGGCCTGTAGCACCATTGCACCGCTTCATTTTCCGACGAAAATGAACCATGGACAATACTCTCTTCTTCCGGAAGCGAACGAAGAGCGGATTCGCACTCGTCCTGTGAGATCGCGTACCGCTCCATGATCCGATCCGCAGTCAACGGCACATGCGAGCGCAGCATCCGGGTGATCAGGAAACGAAGGCGTTCTTCCCGTTTCAACGGTGAGGTCCGGAATTCTTCGGGAAGTGAAGCGAGCACCTCAGGCTCGATTTCCGCGACGCCTTTATACAACGGAACCTCTTCTGATGCGATGATAAATTTCTTATTGTTGATCCTGACCGGAACAATTGTCCCCTGCTTTACCAATTGGTCTTCAAAGCGGACGTCGCGCGTCGCAGAACGTTCACGGATCTCCTCCTCGGTCAGCTCTCCGATGCGCACAAGTATCTCGAGCAATTCTTCGGGGGTGCGGGCTTTTCGTGTTTCCGAAGTGAATTGCAGCTGCTCTTCAATGCGCTCCACAGCGTCCGGTTTGACGACAGTTTTGACGGCGTCAAGATTAACGACTTCGGCAAGCAATTCCCTGTTCAATGTTTGAAATTGGTTCGGCGTCCCGTGTTTCGGCTTATCTCCTTCATACATATAGGCGGCAATGAAGTCGAACAAAACGCTCGATGCGAACGGCGACGGAATCTCTGTCTGGACGGTGTGGACACTGATCGATCCGGATTCAACCTTGCTCATCACTTCGTTAAAGTGTTCAAAATCGAGAGCATCGTTGAGGCAATCACGGATGGTTTCGATCACGATCGGAAAGTCGTCCACTTTGCGGACGATCTGGAGCAAATCGCCGGCACGCAGACGCTGCAGCCAGAGCGGTGTCCGTTTACCGATCCGAGTCTTCGGCAGCAGAAGGGCGCGTGCCGCATTCTGCCGGAACAATGCGCCGAAGAGTGGAGAGAGAACGAGCTCTTCGAGGATGAGGTCCTGGGCTTGAGCAGCCGTCAGGCCCGCGAAGAGATCGAGGGGGAGGCGTTCGACGTCCGAGCAGCGGAAGAGTATTCCATCGTCATTATAGAGCATCTGAATTTCAGTGCCAAGCCGTTCGCGGAGCTGATGCGAAAGGACAAGCCCCAGAAGCCCGTTCACGCCCCGCCCGAAGCACGAATGGACGACGATCCGCGGGTCGCCGATCTCGTCTCTGAATCCCTCCACGACGATCGACCGATGCGTCGGCAGGAGTCTCGTAGCGGCTCTTTGCTGTTGGACGTAATCGATAATATTTCGTTCTGAGTGGGCGTCGATCGGAAAATTGGCGTGAAGCCATTCGGGAAGTTCCGGCTCGCCGGAAGACAATTTTCCCAGAAATTTTCCGACCCGCTCGCCGAGCTCGAATGTGCGTCCGATCCCTTCGCCCCGCCAGAATGGCATGCGTGCCGGCTGGCCCGGGGCGGGCGCGACGACGATCTTGTTGGCGTCGATGTCGAGCATCTTCCACACATTTGAGCCGAGAATAAAGGTATCGCCCGTCCGGCTTTCATAAATAAACTCCTCATCCACCTCGCCGATTTTTGTAGACAGATCCTCCAGATAGACGGCGTAGTATCCTCTGTCGGGAATCGTTCCGGCGTTCGTGATCGCGAGATGAGAAGAGCCGGGAAGGGCCGATAGGGAGTTACGGACCTTGTCCCACGAAATACGAGGGCGCAATTCGCGGAATGCTTCGTTGGTGTAGCGTCCTGCCAGCATCTGAACGACACTTGTGAATATCTTCTTCGAAAGAGTTTGGTAGCAGAACGACTGCCGAACGAGATCGAAAAGTTTGTCCATGTTCCAATCTTCCACGCTGACCATCGAGACGATCTGCTGGGCCAGCACGTCCAGGCAGTCATGGGGGACGTGGGTCTCTTCGATGGCGTGTTCTTCCATCGCGGCGGCGACGACGGCGGCTTCGACGAGATCCATGCGGTGCGTCACATAGATGCGCCCTTTGCTCGTTGCGCTCACCAAATGCCCTGAACGTCCGACACGCTGCAGGCCGCGTGCGATCCCTTTCGGCGATTGAAGCTGGATGACGAGGTCAATGCTGCCGATATCGATGCCCAGTTCCAGCGCCGAAGTTGCGACAAGCACGCGAAGCTTCCCTTGCTTCAGGTCCGATTCCATTTGCTCGCGCGCCGTGCGCGACATGCTGCCGTGGTAGGCCTGCACAATAATTTCTGAAGGACGGCCCGGCATTGCCGGGTGTCCCGAGGAATACGGAACGGCGGAGTTGTTAAATGTATGCTCTTGTCCGGTGAGGAGTTCGTTCAGGTGTGCCGCGACCCGTTCGGCGAGGCGGCGGTTGTTGACAAAAATAAGCGTCGTGTTATGTTTGTAAATCGCCTCGATCAACCGGGGGAAAATCAGCGACCAGATGCTGTCGGTGGGGAGGTCGGAAAAATCCTGCGCGACACACGTGACCTGCAGATCCATTTTTTTCTTATAGCCCGCGTCGATGATGGCCACCTCGCGCGAGATCAGTTTTTCGTTCCGCCATTCCTGTCCGCCCAGGAACCGCGCGATGGTTTCCAACGGTCGCTGTGTCGCGGATAATCCGATGCGGACGAATGATTGCGCTGCTGCTTGTTCGAGCCGTTCAAGCGAGAGCGACAAGTGCACGCCCCGTTTGTTGCCGCTGATCGAGTGGATTTCATCGATGATGACATACCGAACTTCTGCGAAGATCATTCTCGCCTTCTGCGACGAGAGCATGAGATAGAGCGATTCGGGAGTCGTGATCAGAATGTCGGGGGGATTTCTGAGGATCGCGGCCCGCTCGGCCTGAGTCGTGTCGCCGGTGCGGACAGCGCTGCGGAGTTTCGTCAGGGGAATCGACTGTGCGGTGCCTTCAGCGTGAATTCCTTTTAACGGAACTTCAAGGTTGCGATGGATGTCGTTGTTGAGCGCCTTGAGAGGGGAGATGTAGAGAACACGGACGCCGTTCTTCGTTCTCGTATGATGATCCGGCCCGTCGTTTGATGCGCGTATATTTTCTTCTACCAGATGATTGATGCACCAGAGAAACGCCGAAAGAGTTTTTCCTGAGCCGGTAGGGGCAACGATGAGCGTATTTTTCCCCGCCGCGATCGACGGCCAACCGAGGCGTTGGGGCGGGCTGGGTTCGCCGAATGTATTCGTGAACCATGATCGCACAACGGGGTGAAACGCCGATAAAGCGTCTGAATTTTGCATACCGTAAAAGTAAGGAATGACAACGGGAAGGGCAAGGACGACAGCCATCCGATTGCTTTAAGCAATCGGATAGCTGCTGCCGTTACTCGGGAGCGGCGGTACCGGTTGAAAGGGGGAGACGCACCGTAACGGTCGTGCCATGGTCAACGTCGCTCTGGATGCTTAGCGAGCCGCCGTGTATCTCGATCAATTGTTTGGCGACGGTAAGCCCGAGTCCGGAACCCTGCTGTTCGTACACTTTCCTGTTGAACTGGACATACGCTCCTATATTTTCGATCTGGTCGGCGGTCATACCCCGTCCGCGGTCGATGACCATCATGAGCAAGTCGCTGCCTTCAGTCACCGTTCCAAAATACACCGTTGTCCCTTTCGTCGAATACCGGAATGCATTGTCCCCGATCTCTTCAACGATCTTGGCGAAGTATTGTGCGGAAATCGCGACAGAGGCCGGCTCCAGATGCAGGTCAAGGTCGTTGACCCTGTTGTTTTCGAGAGCTTTTTCGCGCGCGAGCTCATCGATAGTGCTCAACGCGTCCGTGCTGCTGTGCAGGAGGAGTTCCTGTTGATGTTTGTCGATCTGTTGCGCCCCGACTTGCGCATAGATCAAATAATTTTCGACGAGACGGAGCAGCCTCTTTCCATTCCTGTAGATGCGCTCCGACATTTTTGCAATTTCCTGCGGCTGCAGGTTCATGTAATCTTTGCGCATGATATCAGCGAAGCCAAGGATGCCGTTGAGCGGCGTGCGGAGTTCGTGAGGGATCGCGGTGCTCATCCGCGCGCGGAGTTCCTGCAGTTTTGCTTCCGCCTGTTCAGTCATCATGCGATGTTTCTTTAAACGCGCGTTGACGGCCGTAACGAGTTCGGCGGGAGAGAACGGTTTCGGAAGGTAATCATCAGCGCCGAGGTCCATTCCCTGCCGCATCCCTTCGAGGTCGGCGTTGCTGGTCATCAAAATGAAAGGGGTCGTGGCAGTAACGGAATCGTTTCGAACCGCGGTGAGCAGTTGGTACCCGTTGACGAGTTCCATCCTGATATCGCAGATGATGAGGTCGGGTAACGTTGCATGCGCGAGCTCAATGCCGTCGCCGCCGTTCTTTGCACTGACGGCTTCAAATCCGCCGGCGCGGAGAATTGCAACGCTCGTTTCGCGAAGTGAATCTTCGTCGTCGATGACGAGAATTTTTGTCATGGCAAAATGCTGAGTCTAGGCTTTCTCCGGAAACATCAATCGTGCAAGATGATCGAACCGCACAGGAAGGACATCAGTAGCGCCAACGGGAATCGAACCCGTATTTAAGCCTTGAGAGGGCTCCGTCCTGAACCGTTAGACGATGGCGCCGGTTTACTGCTGCCAAAACAGATCAATTTCGATAGATGGTGTTTGATGGATCGGTAAATACTATCGAAATATCCGCTTTTTGGTCACTAAGAGTCATTAGTGATCATGATCAAGCTATTACACAATTTACAAAAAGGGGACTCATACTGCAATAGAGTAAAAATCTATTGTTGAGGTATCAGATTCCTTATTATCGTTCAGGATGATTTGTTGGGGCGTAGGGAAAAAACATGCAAGCACAACCGTTCATCAAAGCGTCCTCCGGATTTCCGAAAACGGTTCGGTAGCGTTAATTGACTGTAGTGCCTGTTTGCGATTTCATATGTCGTTCTCTTTTCAAGCGGCCTGACGGACCGGAGCTCCCGCTCAATAGAAGCGGGACAGGTAAGCTGCGGCAACGTGCAGCATTGTTCTGACTATTTCAACAGCAAAAGTTTCTTTGTGTTGGTGTAATTTCCTGCTTGAAGTCTATAAAAATAAACTCCGCTCGGCACATTCGATCCGTTGAACGTAACGTTGTAGTACCCTGCGCCTTGTCTTCCGCTGACCAGTGTCGAAACTTCTCGTCCCAGAATATCAAATACTTCCAACCTGACGAGGCCATTTTCCGGCAGTTGATATTTAATAGTCGTTGTCGGATTGAAGGGGTTTGGAAAGTTTTGACCAAGTTCATAATCACCAGGAATCTCAGCGCTTGGGCTCTTGACATTAGTTACAGCAATAGAGACGAGATTGCTGGCATTGCTGACGTTGCCATGAATGTCCTCCGCTCGTATCAGATAATTATCCGTCTTTCCGGCGAGAGGATGGGTGTCGGTGTACATTGTCTCCGTTGTAGTGTCGCAGGGATTCATTGATTTCAGACTTGCATTCGAACTATCGTTGCGGAAAATGATATAATCCTTGATATCGGGCTCAACGTTACGCGTCCACCGCAGCACTACATCGCCGGACACAGCCGATGCTGTCAAGCTGGCCGGCGCAAGCGGCGGAAGATTATCGACCGAATATCCGCTGTCAACGTTTGAATCGAAAAAGACGTTCGGGTCATTCGTTTGAGCGGAGATGACGAAATATTCAATGCCGTTTGTCCCCGGCATCGAATCATAAAGCGTGGATGCAATGTATGAGTAGAGACTATCTCTATGAGCCTGTTCATTGCCAATCCACTCCCATGCCAATGTTCCTGCGTCGGACTTAAACGTCCTGATCTTGTGCTGCCGGAGTCCAGCCCCCGATTTGGCCAGTGAAGTTTTCAATTTCAGGTTGCGCTCGCCGGCATGGGGAAGAGATCTCCAGATGCTGTAGTAAGGCAATGCGTTGACATTGGTATCTAGAAGCGATGCCTGCCAAATGAGTTCAACCTTGCCTCCCTGATCGAACGGGACATCTTTAACAGAAATTAGGTCAAACGGACACGTTGTGAAACTCCACACCGGTGACCAGCTGCTCGTACCTCCTGGATTCGATGCGCTCACCCGCCAATAATACTCTGTCTGGCGTAACAATCCTCCGATGCTCTTGCTTGTGCCGGTCAAACCGATGACATCACGCGTTATAGTGGAAAATGTTGAATCGACGGATACCTGCAGCTCATACTGTGATGCCCAGGGAGCGGCAATCCAGCTCAATGTCGGATTGAGAGGTAATTCGTTTGAGCCGTTTAGGGGAGCTGCAAGCGTTGGCGCAGGGGGCGTTGCGTAAAGAAATGAGATCGAGGCTCGATAAATCCCGCCGCCATAGGTGCCTGCAAATATATAGCCTGCTGGACTGAAGGCTAACGACGCCACAACACCTTCCGGCTCACCAAATTCTGTCAAGCCATTGTTTTCCTGGCTCCAACTTGTGCCGTTGTTCGATGAAAGAAATACTCCGCCGCCATCCGTTCCAGCAAACATATAACCGGAGGAGTGGATGGCGATCGGCCAAACAGAACTATTCGTCAGACCATTATTCACCGGCGACCAGCTCGTACCGTTGTTCGTTGAAAGGTATACACCATTACTATTCGTTCCGGCGAAAATGTAATCCGAAGAATTAACAGCTAATGAATTAACATTGTCAGTCGGCATCCCATTATGTACCTGGGTCCAGGCACTTCCGTTGTTGGTTGAGCGATACACCCCCTCATACGATCCGTCAACTGCTCCGGCAAAAATGTAACCGGAGGAATTGATGGCGACCGGGAAAAAGTTATTGCCCGTTAAACCAAGAGTTTCCAGATTCCACGTAGCTCCGTTATCCGTTGATAGAAAAATCCCTTCGCCATTCGTCGTCACAAAAATCTCATCGATGGAACTTATCGCTAATGAACCTACGTGATTTCCCTGCATACCTGCATGAGTCCACGTTGTCCCGTTGTTGGTCGATAGAAATACGCCCGCGCCATCCGTCCCGGCAAATAGAGTGCCCGAGGAATTGAACTTTAATGACATAACGTTGCCATTTGTCAAACCGGAGTTGATCCCTGTCCAGCTCGCTCCGTTGTTCGTTGAAAGATATGCACCATCGCCGGACGTCCCGGCAAAAATGTACCCGGATGAGTTGATCGCCAGCGCCAAAAAATCGCCCGTGGTGCCCGTTGTTCGCAATCCACTGCTTACCTGCGTCCAAGAAAGCCCATTCACGGTACTGAAATTCCACACGGTTGACCAACTGCTTGTTCCAATTCCCGCACTTGCGTTGACTCTCCAGTAGTACTTTGTTTGTAACGATAAACCCAGGATGCTTTTAGATACATCGGTCAAGTCCGATGCATCATAAATCGTGGAGGCAAATGTAGAATCAGCAGACACTTGTAATTCATAACTTGTTGCCCCTGCGGAAGCATTCCATGTAAGCGTTGGATTTAATGATGTGCCCGTTGAAGAGTTGGCAGGGCTTTTGAGAATCGGAGGGTTGATGATTTCTGCCCCCCCGGAGCGAAGATGCTGGGCGTTCAATGTGCCTGCCAAAGAAACGAGAACTACACTTATAGAGAAAAGTGACTTTACATTTTTCATACATTTATCTCGTCTTTTAAGTTATCACGGGCGATAAATAGACATCATGACGATTCCAGCCATTAAATGTCCGTCATGGAGAGGATTTTAGGAAAGAGTAATTAACTATTTATCGGCCATAGATTTGTCGATGAGTTCAATTTGCGCCTTTACGACCCTGAGCCGCTCATTTCAACAACATCAACTTTTTTGTTTCAACATAGTTTCCAGCCGTCAGCCTGTAGAAATACACGCCGCTCGACAAGTTGCTTGCGTTAAAAGCCACCGAGTGGGTACCCGCGGTTTGGCGATCTTCTACTAACGTTTTCACAAGTCGCCCCAGTTCATCGTACACTTTCAATGTTACGAACGTGTTCGCCGGTAATTGATAAGTGATGAATGTTGTCGGGTTGAACGGGTTGGGATAATTTTGTCCTAACCCGAAACTGTTCGGTTTCTTATCGATGAGATCATGCACTTCTGTGATTGTCGTTGCTGTGACCGAAAATAATTCGGATGTCAGACCAGTACCGTTCTGCCAGATTTCGAATCCTACTTCAACCCCGCCAAGGGCCCACGTAGAATCCAGATATCCGCGTTTCACAGCATCATTCATAAATAGTTTTAAGTCAATATTGCAGGTATCTCGTTTGGTTGTTATTCTGTATGAGAGAGTACTCGAATTATTCCACCAGACCTGCCACGAACTATTGTTGATGTTTGCTGTTGTCACCTGCGAGCCTGCAGGCTGGGGCCCCTGATAATTGATCCATATCATCATCTCAAGTTTATTGCTAGTGCCTTGAACAAACCAGATATCGTAGGCGCAATCCCAGATGCCCGGTGCATTGGTGCCGCTTATTTCCCACGTTGTCGGACAACTGTTGATGCTCTTGACAGCGAGCGGAAAAGGATTATTCACGGAAGTCGGTGTACCGTTAAAGTGACTCCCTTTCAAAATGAATGGATAGGAAGCAGGTGCGCCATTGCTCGGCAGGTTGTGCTTCGTCGAATCAATTTTAAAATATGTTGAATCCATGCTCACTGTAACATACTGCGGTGTTGAAGCGCCCCACACGTTGTTATGAAATCGATACTCGCCCCCTTCAAGTTCAACCGTTCCATACTGCTCAGTGACCTGGACCATTTGCCCGAAAATCCTCCCGGACAGAAAATAAGAAAGCAGGAAAAAGAATAAAGGTATTTTCATCTTCATAGTTCACCCAAATTGTTAAAGTTTACTTCTCTTGTTGTTCAGGTAATTTTACTTCTGTACAGTATCAAATATATAAATCGTTTCACGTTTGTTTGTGGGCAATTGAAAACAGCTCGTCGAACAATGAATCAGCCGATTGTTGCGGGCTAACGGACCCGTGCCACTTTATCTGCGACTCTGCGACTTGTAGAGGGGCAAAATGCAGCTTTATACCAATAGCCATATGAGGAGTCTTTCCTTATTGAAAAGCGCAGAACGCACGCGGTAGAAGTCTTAATTGAGAAATGTGAATCCAAGAAACTTCATGCGAACGACTAATGACATTGCGTGTACAGTGAACGCAGCAGATCTATTCCTTTATTCCAATTAAATACATTCTATTGAAATTAAGCCTTACGTTTCCATCATATTTAGCTTGCTTGATAAATTCCTCTTTAACGATATTCTGAAAATTATCAATATACTCATCATCTATTTCACAATCATAATATGCCTTATTTAAATATCCGGCAATCGCACCAGAAGCAAAAATGTTATAAACGTCTTGAGGGCGATGGAACGTTTCAATAGATTGTATTTCACAAAAAGGGACTTTAAATCCTTGATCAAGAAACAGGTCCGCATATTCTGTTGCTGTATCTAAGAAAAGCCATGGATTGTTAAAGTTATCAAAAACGGGGCCTAATTTCGAATGATTTCTAATTGCATTGACAGCTTGTATGAAATTTGGGCAATATTCTTTTTTCCCAGGGGCTTGTATTCCGACGCGACCAGTTGCTCTTAATGCGCTGTAAAAATTAGTAATGCACTTGCGTGCATCATGTACCCATTGAAATGCCGAATTACAAAATATAACATCGAAAGCATTCCTAAACGAAATATCTTCTGCGGAACCAACTTCAAACTGAATATCTTTCCCGTAACTATTTGTTGATTCTTCTATCATTCCAGATGATGGATCAATTCCGACAATACGGCCGCGTGACTTATTGAAGAGCCTATTTGTTAAGTTTCCAGTTCCACAGCCCACATCAAGAACACTTTCATTTTCCTTGATATCTAACAACGCAAGGAGAATATCTGCTGCAGAGCTCTGAACAATCGATGTTTCTTTATATCTTTTCGAAATATCAGTGAAGGTGTAGTTGCTCATTTATTCTCTTTTCTGTACGGGACGTTTTGCGCATTGTGTGTAGGACGCCAAAGGGTATTCGCGTGTTCCTATGAACCTCCGAATGCCGTGAACGCCATGGAATTTTATTTAGAATGCCAATGCACCGAGACTTAAAGGTAAGATAACTACTTGACGAGTAATAATTTTTGGATTCGTCTTTCCCCGCCATTTTTAGCCACGCAAAGATAAAAACCTGAAGCTAATGACCTAAAATCGAATTGAATCGTATTATAGCCTGCGGCGAAGTCCTTTTTCATCGCTGGCAGAATCTCTCTTCCTAAAATATCATAAAATTGGAAGACAACTTCTCCTTGTATTGGCAAATATACGGCCAGCGAAGTTGATCCATTGAAGGGATTGGGATAGTTTTGAGTAACACTAAAGGCAGTGGGTAGTTGAGGAACAGCGACAATCGATTGAAGAGTAACCCTGCTTGAGTCAGCAAATATGGCGGTGAGTGCGTAGCTGTACTTATTCGGGGATTGAGTTAATGAATCTATGGAAACGAAATAGTACCCATCCTGATTCTTTGGCGCATTGATTGATATTGAGGCGGTAACAGAAGACTCACCGGTTGATATCTCGGTTCTGGAGACTTCAAATCTGTAAATGAATGATTCATTTTGAAGCTTCCATTTTAGGTATAACCGGCTACCAGATAAGTATGTTTTGCAATCTGAAAGCTGAACTGCTTTGCTGCCCCCAGAAAAAGCAATTGCCGCAGAAAATGAGACCCTTCCGTCTGCTCCTATTCTCTTGATTCGGTAGTTATAGTTGCCTATGATTGGCAGCGAATCTTCAATGGCCATAGAAGAATTACCCGGGACCAAATCAGTACTCGCAACGGTCCAGAATTTGAATGTCCCTCTGCCGCGTTGTAACTCGTATTTGGCCGACCCGCTTGTAACCGCGGAAGGAGTGAAATGAGCTACTGCTTGATTTCCGGATTTAACGATATAAAAGGTATCGACCGGAGAGCGATACGTATATGGTCCGAGCTGTAAACCATATGGGTTAAAAATGTACAAACCAGTATGTGTTCCAATCCAGATGTTGCTCGCGTAATCAACCGTTACTGCCGTCACGATGAAATCGGATGGAAGGGGGCTGTTCCCGCTATTGAAGAGAGTGAATGACGAACCGTCATATTTCAATAATCCTCCGCCGGTCGCCAACCAGTCGTTGCCAAAATGATCTTCTGCTATCTGATCTACATCAGCAACAGCATAATTCTGAGGTGAATAATATGTGCGCCAGTCTGTGCCATCAAATATTGTGAACCCGTAGTTTGGCGACGATTGATTGGTACAGAACCAAATACGATTCTTTGAGTCCGCAAAAACAAGGTCGTAATTAAAATTAGGCAACGTTGTATCACCGGGAGACAGGAGATGCCATTGAGTCCGATCGAACGCTGCACCACCGTAATACCAAGCCGCAGCCCAAACATTATCATTCTTATCCGTAGTTACATCCATAAACTGTGGATCATAGTACCCAGGATTGCCAATATATCCGATAATAGAGTCTGTGAAGACGGTTGATGCAAGACTTGGCCACGTATACTCCATTAATGGATATGTTGTCCAAAGATTTCCGTAACTGTCAAAATCCAGTCCAGTGACGAATCCAGAATTGGAATAAATTTGATTGTGATTCGTGTAAATGCTGCCATCGGGTGCTATCTTAAAATGATTGTTCCAGCTTTGAAGCCCCATGTTCCACCCTCCAACAGTTTGAAAGTTTTGTCCATCGGTTTTTTGGGTGTAATATGGAGTGGATAAGTATACTTCTCCATTCTGGTCCGTTCCCAATCCATAAATATAATTATCATCGAGAGTTGTTGGAACCCTGAAGACCTGCCAACTGAATCCATCAAATGTATAAAGCCCACCTTGATTCGTCTGATATTGTAAATTAATGCCCCCCATGCTGGCAAAGAATTGAGAGGTTGGGCTTATTGCATATTGTGAGCAAAACTGCCCCGGAACTCCCGGAATATCGCACACTCCGGGAATACCGAGTTCGTCATTGCTGCACTTGTATCCTTCACGCATTTGGTTGATGTTAAGTCGATAAGGTCCATATGGAAACTGCCACGTGTCCTGGTCGTTCGACAGCCACAAGCCGCCTGCGGGATCATTCCAAATGGCCTGCCAAAAACCCACGCTGTCAATCATCAACTTCCATCCATCCTGAGAGTACTTTAACATCTTACGACTTTTCGAAAAGGTCCACAGACTATCTTGATAATCGACGGACATCGAATAAATGCCACCGTTATTCCATCGGGGTGCGACTATTGCTGAGTCGTTCGCAAGCGTGTATAGATTGTCATATTCGCCAATCCAAACCGTGTCATGGTATGTGTAAATTGCGGAGGGACCGAGGTTGCCCAGAGAATTGTGAATGCTAAAATATTTCCAACTCGTGCCTGTGAATACTGCAACTCCTCCATCTGGGAAATTGTTATTCTCCACGTATGCTTCATAGCCGACGTATACATTGTTCAATGAATCAATAGTCAGGCAGGTGAACACTGCAGGAGGTAAGTTTGAATTCTCATAGCTATAGGAAGTAAATGTTCCATTAGAGTATTTCACGATACCTTGAAAAGTGCTTATCCACAGCTGTTTTCTTTTGTCGATTGCAAGTGAGTTAATTGATGTGAACACGAGTCCATTCGATTCGTCATAGGTCTGGTAAGTGTTTGTTGCGACGTTCCATCGCACAAGCCCAACCGGAGTGCCTACCCATGCGATGCTATCACTTTCAGCAACTACGGAATTCGCTTCATTCCAATCTTTGAGTCTGGTCCACTGACCCAATTGGGCGGCTTTGCTGTTTAACTTAATTCTAACAGCGTTTGCCGGTTCCTTCTTTACGGGGAAAATCTTTTGTGTGCGCGCTTTCTTAACTTGAGAGAAATTCGGCATGTGCACCTGAGCACTCAAAGGCAATACAATGCAGAGCGGCAAGACGTATCGTCTGGAACAGAACCATCTTATTGAATGCAGCATTTTACAATATACCTCAATCAATCCTGCTCAATTCGATTTCGATATCAGCCATGCTGCTGAATGGTGATGTTGCTGTGTGTGTACGATTGCCTAGAAATACAAAAACCTCTTTCATCGCACAGCGCGAATCCGGAGGTTATTGGTTTGCTATGTTACTTCCGCCCGATCCCCCGGGGTGACTAATGCAAGAATGTAGCAGTAATCGATAGGAGAATCAAGGTAAAAAGCTCGACATGACATCGGGCTCTCTTGTGTTATGTACGCCGACTAGTTATTTGAGACATCACCCAAATTGGTAAAATGTTGCAGTTACACAATGGCAGTTT
>CAYTOA010000008.1:0-99284 GCA_964439265.1 uncultured Chitinophagaceae bacterium | reverse complement strand
GATGGTACTATACGGGTAACTGTATGGGAGAGTAGGTCGATGCCTGATATATTTTAAAATGCCCTATGCGAATACCATAGGGCGTTTTTATTTCTTTCACCGCGTATTTCTCCCCTTCCACGGCGCGCTCTCCCCCCAGTCAAGGGGGCCGCATTGATACACGTGACCGCTAATAAGCCCACCTCCGCCTCCCATTTTCCGCTTGGAAAAATCATTCTAAAATTATATCTTACACTGCTTTACCACGCTGTGCGATAACCGAACTTCCGACAAAATAAAAAACTTAAGAATTCTGTGAAAAGCACGAATTATTTTTTGCTGGCCTCCGCCGTTCTTTTCCTTCTTGCAGCCGTGCCGGTTCATACGGTCTGCCAAACGCGGGCGGAAGCTGAACAGGCTCTGCAGAGCATGACCCCCGATGAAATCGACCAGAAGCTTAAGGAAGCGGGAATAACAAGGGAAGAGGCCGTCCGGCGGGCAAAGGAATTAAATATCAATCTGGAAGATTATCTCTCGCGGCTCCCCGCTTCTGCCGGTGTCACCACAAGCCCGGCAACTCAGGATACATCGGTGGTGTCCGGCGGTGTGCGAAAGAAGCCCTCGACCCCCGTGGCAAAACGAGAGCTCATCGTTCCGGGATTTGAACGGCGGACTGGCGACCAAAGGCTGCAGCCGTTTGGATACGACATTTTCCAATACCCATCTTCATCGTTTGAACCGGTCATCAACGTTTCGACACCCCAGTCATATATCCTCGGCCCCGGCGATCAGATCATCGTATCGGTGTGGGGAGAAACGAAGCTCAACCTCCAGCTCATCGTCAACCGTGATGGAAATATACTTGTTCCCGATATCGGTCCGGTGTCGGCGAACGGCGCATCGGTGCAGCAGTTGCGCGAAAAATTATTGCACCGAATGTCGGAGGTTTACTCGGGGCTGAAAAACGGCACTCAGGGTGCCAACACATTTCTCGACGTATCGATCGGAAGACTGCGAACCATCCAGGTCTATGTGATGGGAGAAGTAGCCGCACCCGGTGGATATTCGCTTTCATCGATGTCCACAGCCTTCCATGCGCTATATGTTTCCGGAGGGCCGACGGTCAACGGGACGATGCGCGATGTGCAGGTGGTCCGCGAAGGCAAGACGATATCCTCCGTTGATATGTACAATTATGTTCTCAAGGGAGACAAATCAAAAGATATCAGGCTGCAGGACGACGATATTGTTTTTGTAAAACCGGCAGGCAAACGTGTCGCCCTCATGGGGAGCATCACGCATCCGGCAATTTTCGAATTGAAGGACAAAGAGGCGTTGGGAAACCTCATCGCAATGTCGGGCGGTCTTCGCTTCGACGCGTACTTTGACCGCATCCACGTCGAACGTATCATCCCCTTCGAACAGCGGAGTTTGTATCAACGAAGTATTCTCGACATCGATATTCCTTTTTCCTCTTTAAGCGATCTGCAGAAAAGTTCTTCGGTGCTTGAGGACGGCGACGTGGTCAAAATTTTCAAAATTGACGGGCTTGCGGAGAACCGGGTTTCGATCTGGGGCACCGTCAACAAACCGGGAAATTTTCAGCTGGAGCCGGGGATGCACGTCAAAGACCTGATCTACAAAGCGGACAGCCTTCAACGCAATTCATTCGAGGATCGTGCGACGCTGTTCCGCCTGCTTCCCGACCTGCGCCGGGAAATACTCTCTTTCAGTCCCCGGCTCGCACTTGAGGGCGACAACGAAAATAATCTCGCCCTCGAAAATGAAGACAGCATCATTGTGTACAAGGAGACCCAGTTTTTCCCGAGCGACTCCGTCACCATTACTGGCGGTGTGCGAAATCCCGGACAGTATCCCCGCAACACTAACATGAGCCTTTCGGACCTGGTGGTTATTGCGGGGGGATTGAAAGAAAACGCACGGAATGACGGCATCCAAGTTGCGCGTCTGGATACTACGATCGTTGGAACTTACAGCCGAGTGATCCAGGTCGACTTGCCGAAGGATTACTGGCGTGTCAGTGACGCACAAAATTTTTATCTCAAGGATAAAGACGTCGTTTCGGTCCCCATTAACCCCCGCTATTCGGAACAGAAGATTGTGCAGATCTCTGGGTACGCGCTCTACCCCGGAACGTATGCCCTCCGGTATGAAGGAGAGAGGCTCTCCGAAATTCTCGAACGAGCTGGCGGATTACGAACGGGTGCGTACCTTAGTGGATCGATCCTGCTGCGAAAGGCAAGGAACGCGACGGCACTTTTTTCGGATCTCACGACGGATACTGCTGGAGTCAAAGTCAACAATTACGACCTTGTTCCTATCGACTTCAATACCGCGATATCAGACACGACGTCGCGCGACAATGTTGTGATGGATCCGAACGATTCGGTTCACATCGCCTTCCTTGAGGATGTTGTGTATGTCCGCGGGGAAGTTTTTGTCCCGACCCCGATACTCTATAAAAAGGGGGCCGGTGAAAGTTACTACATCGATCAGGCTGGCGGTTTCAAGGAAGACGCTGACAAGGGAAAAGTTGCGGTGTTTCTCCCCGGAGGGAAGAAGTGGGAACCGAGTTTCTTTTTATTCCCGAACTCGGATATCTTGCCGGGGAGTCTGGTTTACGTCCCCAGAAAGATCGAGACAGAAGACAAGACATTGTCGATCTTGGCTGCGTGGGGGACGGTCATGGCCAGTCTGGCGGCCATCACTATTGCTATCGTCCAGGTCACCAAGTAATCATCAGCACGTGTGCAATCGCATAATTCCGCCGCCGCCGGCGACGGGGGGATAACGCCGCGGCGTCGCAGAAGAAAATAAGGCATGTAGTGAATGGAAAATAACACTCCTTTAGAATCCGCAATGCCTCGCCCCGTGTTCAACCTTGAAGTTGCGTTTTCCGTCCTCTGGGCTTCCCGCAAACTCATCGCGGTCATCACCGGTTCTGTGACGGCGGCAGCCATCATTATCAGCTATCTGCTACCTCAATACTTCGCCTCGACTGTTGTCATTTTGCCAGAAGCAAGCCAAAGCAAGCTCGCGGCACTCGGCGGACTTTCCGACCTCGCTTCGCTCGCGGGAGTCAATGTCGGTGCGGAAGCGTCGCCGACGAAACTCTATCCGGTCATCGTGAAAAGCGAGGCAGTTCTCAAGAACGTCATTTATCGAAAGTATCGGACAAAAGCGTTTACGGACTCGGTAACCCTCGTTCAGCTCTGGGATGGGGGCGAGGAAAACCCGCTATTGGCCTATGAGACAGTATTGAGATCGCTGCGCGACGAACTGGATGTCTCTCTTGATTCGAAGACCAACGTCCTTACCGTATCGCTGCTCACAAAAGAACCGCAGCTCTCCGCCGATATTGTGAACGCGATCGCGCACGAGCTTGACGTGTTCAGCCGGACCAAACGAACGACGAATGCTTCGGCGCAGCGAAAATGGATCGAGGGGAGATTGACCGAGGTGAAGGCTGACCTGGAAAATTCGGAGATCGCGTTGAAGGATTTTCGCGAGAACAACCGAAGAGTTGTCGATTCCCCCGACCTGCTGCTGCAGCAAGGGCGTTTTATCCGGGAGGTGGAAATTAGCTCCGCGCTCTTCGCTGAGTTGAAAAAGCAATATGAAGTCGCCAAGATTGAGGAAATAAAGAACATTCCGATCGTGAACGTCATGGATGCCGGAAGGCCGGCCGCAAAAAATGAAAAGCCAAAAAAGGCGATCATCGCCGTCGTCTTTTTTTTGCTGTCGTTCTTCGGCGGAATTGGGTTTGTCTTACTCAGGATCAGATACGCAGACACGATGACGCACATTCGAAGCTTTCTGAGATCGAAGGCATCGATCAGAGCGAACGGTTAACAGATTTTTCCCGAAATTCAATCTCATAGAACCGGCACAGCCAGCCAAGCAGGGCAAACTCTTCTCAGCGACGGTCAGCATCGTGAGGCAAGGGCTGCCTCTGCAGTTACGGGATGCCGTAAAAGGAGCATGGTTCAAGAATCCGAAGCCTTTAAGATCGAATAGGGTCTTGGAGGCTTTGTAATTACTAAAGGTGCCCGACCGATCTCTTTGCCGCGAGGATCTTGCACGCTGACCGGGCTTTTCCTCATCCTGTAATACAGATCGTTTTTCGGCATCCATTAAAATGCCAGGCTCCGTTACGCTTCGTATGGTATACGACCTTCTCAGGATAATTCAGGACCTCAACCGTTGAATCGATTTTCGATTGTATCAAATACGCTTTGGAATTTCCTGGGACAGTTGCTTCCGATGTTTGCCGCTTTTTTTTGCATTCCGACGTTATTGCACCAATTGGGCCAGGAACGATTCGGATTGTTGACGATCATATGGGTCGTTGCGGGATATTTCAGCATTTTTGATTTCGGTCTCGGGAAAGCTCTTTCAAAATACATCGCTGAATACAACACTGACACGGAAAAACGGAAAGAAATTCCCGGATTGGTCTGGACCGCGTTCATTATTATGTTCGTGTTCACCGTCGTTGCATGTGCGATTTTTGTAGCGGTGATACCGTACACCGTGAACTCCGTATTATTAATTTCTCCGTCGCTCCGCGCTGAAGTACTCGAAACATTCTATCTGGTGGTGCTGACGCTTCCGATGATAATTTTTCTCTCCGCGCTCCGCAGCATCCTGGAAGTATACGGAAGCTTTCGGGACTCAAACTATGTGCGGACATTCATGGGAATATCAATGTTTGTCGGGCCGGTGTTGATACTTGGCTATACCAAGAGCCTCGTCGGGACGATCATCGTTATTTTTATCGTTCGTTTCATCGGCACCGTGTGGTACGTATATTATTGTTTACGGTTGATACCCGAACTGAAGAAGCGAATCGAATTTTCCCGGAGCAAGATCAACGCACTTGTGAATTTCGGCGGCTGGGTTGCGGTTGCGAATATCATCAACCCGGTTATGATAAGCGGAGACAGGTTTCTTATCGGCGGCATTTTTTCTGCATCGCTCATTGCATTCTACTCGACCCCCTCGGAAATGATCACAAAATTGTGGATCGTGCCCGCTTCGGTCATAGGGGTGCTGTTCCCGATCTTCGTATCGTCGTCAATCATCGACATTCTTCAGACCAAACGCCTTTACCTGATCAGCCTTCGATTCTTAAGTTTTATGTTGTTCCCGGTCATCGTTGGGGTGATCTTTTTTGCCCCGCAGATCTTAACGTTATGGCTGGGGAAAGAATTTGCGGCGCAAAGTTTCCCAATTCTTCAAATACTCTCTATCGGCGTTTTCTTTTTTGGCGTTCAGCACATACCGGTAGAACTAATCAGCAGCCTCAACCGGCCGTCGATGACGGCAAAGATCAGGCTGGTTGAATTGCCGGTTTATTTTGTGGTCTTATGGTTTGTTATTCATCATTATGGTATGGCCGGTGTGGCATGGGTGTGGACAATCAGAATTGTTGTGGATTTGGTTCTTCTGTCGAGTACGTCTTTCTATCTGCTGCGTTGCTCAATAAAAGAGCAATTCTCCTTCATCTTTCTGATGGCAGTCATGTTTAGCACCTTTATCATCGGTATGCTAACCACGCAATTGATGTACCAGCTGATCATCTTTTGTTGCATTGCCGCAGGTTTTACAGTTTTTTTATGGAAGGGGCTGAGCGCTGAGGAGAATGCGCTGTTGAAGAATTATATTGACAGATTCATTTTGCGCCGGGACGGCGCGTTCGCACCCAAATAACGGGCCTCACGGTATTTTGAGGCAGAAGATCATGTGCAGCGGTTTTCCGTGAGAAGGCTTCGAGACGGGGCCCGCGAGAATACCCTCAGTGAGATTTCGGTTGGCTGTCACTGTAGAACATAATGAACGCCGGTATGCCAAATCTTGACGAAGGCCGTGATGATTGAATCTTTTTTTGGATGGAGCATTGTCTTCGTTGTTGCGATTTCGCTTGTGGCTTGCGCCATACTTCAACGATGGCATCCATACAGGGACCTGTTCTTCATTGTCTTCCTGGTGCAGGGATTTGTTTATCTATATTTTTCTCCGATCATTCGATTCGGAGAATTTGCCCTCGATCAAAAGTACCTGTATATCGTCTTGTTCATTGAGATATTCGTTTGCTTCATCTTGCCGTTTATCGCCATTTATCAGCGGAGAATAAAGAACGTTTCCATCCGACCGCTAAACGAAGAGCTTACGCCGGTAGTCACGCACATTGTTCTCTATTCGATCGCTGCAATTATTCTGACCGTCGGATTCTTAGAAATCGCGATAACCCAGAATCTGCTTTTCAAACGTCTCGGCCCGACGTTACCGGATGCCCTCGCAAGCCTGTCATTCTTGGAATTTTTTATCTATCGCGGCTTTAGTGAATGGAGTTTGTTCTTTTTCCTGTTATTTGTTGCAATCGCTCAATGCGATCTGCCGCGGAAAATACGCGGCCTCGTCTATTTCAACATGACGCTCACGGGGATCACATATTTTACGTATGCTCTTATCAACTCCCGGATCGCTTCGGTGTTGGGGATTTGTGCGATCATGATTGCCTATGCGCTCTTCACCGGGAAGAAGATAAAGAACACCGCTAAATTGGCGAGAATTTTGATCATTGTTCTTGCCGTTTCAGCATATAGCATAAAGGTTGTGCAAAATGTCAGGAACAACATTATATACGACGGGTTGACGTTTAGTTATTTGGACCCGTTCTATAAAGGCGCAGACTCGGATAAAAATGGGTATGAATTCTGGTGGAGGCTGGATGGAGTAGAACTCTTGGCAGACATGACCCCGGCGGCGTTGACCAAGGGCTTCGCATGGGGAGAAGCCTGGTTGAAGCCGATTGAAATAGTGTATCTCCCGTTGTTTGATCGACATAAGAGCGACGAGATAAAAGCAAATTTTGAGGACACGGCGGAAACCTATTTCCTCGAACACTATACGACGATAGACAATGAAACGATGGACGTGAATTCCACGCCGCTGACTGATTGGTACGGGAATTTTTTCCTCCTGGGCTTTTTGGCATGCGCCATTGTGATCGGTTATGGGTTTGGATTCGTGATAAAATCCTTATCTTCGCACCGCAGCCCGTTTGTCTTTTGTTTTGCTTTGTTCGTGCTGACGCGATTTATGTCCTTCGAAACGGAATTTATCACATTTGTTGCGCTTCTCGTGAAGACGCTCCCGCTCTTTCTCCTGTTATTTATTCTTCCACCGTTTCACAAAAAAGTGGAAGAAGCGACGCTGTCGCATGACCATGCATTGCAATCAGAGAGTGCCTGACGTGCGGAAATTCATCGAGAGGGCCGGGATGCTTGTCCGCATCTTCGAAGGCAGCGTGTGAACGCGGCGCCTTTGACTGCGGAGGTGACAGCGCACAGCCCGATTGCCGGAAAGAGTTGTTATTAAACTTGCGGTTCATCAGGATGTCGAAAAAATGAAGGCTCATCGCCCGTCAAATATTGCCGTCCTTATGACACAGGGCATCGGGGATGTCGTTTGCTCGACGGTTATTATTTCTGGATTAAGGAAAGCCTACCCCGATTGCTCGATTACCGGGATTCTGAAAAGCAAAATCGAGGCGAGTGTTTTCGGCGGGACGACCGCCCTCGACGGCGTGATTTTTTTTGATCCAAATAAACCGCAAAGTGCTGCTCAAAAGGCCCATTTTGTCTGGAAAATAGTCCGATCCCGTTTCGACACTTTTATCGTTCCCACCGATCTTGACGCGATAAAATCGCCTCTGCTTGCATTGATTTCGGGAGCCTCGAATCGCGTGGGCGAGCGTGCCGCATCTGCCGGGAGATTCTACACTCGATCCGTGCCGCGCGACGTTACGGAACATAAAGTGTTAAGCAATCGACGGATTGTGGATGCTGCCGGCGGGGCGAACGACGCATTGCCGAGTGTGTATTATTCCGATGATGACCGTCAATTCATTGAATCTTTTCTACAAAGACACGGATTAGCAGCGCACGAAAAACCGCTTGTGATAATTCACCCAGGATCCGGTCCGGTCGAACATCATAAGCGTTGGAATCGCAATGGATTCGCTCGCGCTGCATCTCTCCTGGAAGCGGAGAGCAATGCGGCGGTCATATTTGTCGGCGGCAGAGATGAAGTCGCGTTATGTGATGAGATTGTCGCGAAGGTCCCCGGAGGAGCAATATCGGTGGCAGGAAAATTTGAACTGAGGCAGACCGCGGCACTTTTTCGACTTGCCGCGGCCGCACTGGGGTCGGACAGCGGAATGATGCATGTCGCCGCCGCTGTCGGTGCGCCTACGGTCGTCATCTTTGGACCGACGGATCCCTCGAGGACGGCGCCGTTTCACGCTTCAAAAATTCTGTGGAAAAAAATTCACTGCAGCCCCTGTTACCCGGGGTTACCGCTCGGATGCGGCAATACCATCTGCCTTGAACAAGTTACGCCGAACGAAGTCGTTGAAGCGGTAAAGTCTGTTATATCTGCATCGCTGCAATGACACAATAGGAACATGGGAGAATTATTCCCGACGAACGTAACATTAACCTGAAAGAAGTGAGAACGCTATGTGCGGTATCGTAGGCAGTGTCAGTAAGAATTTCCATTTTACGGAAAAGCATGTCGATGTTTTGTCTCACCGCGGCCCCGACGATTTCGGATATTTCCATGAAAATGATGTGATGCTCGGCCATCGGCGGTTGTCGATCATCGATACCAGCGCAGCTGGGCATCAGCCGATGTTTTCCCGCGACGGCGGGGTCGTCCTCATATATAACGGAGAGATCTATAATTTTCAAGACATTAAAAAGGACTTGGTTTCTAAAGGCTATATCTTTAAATCTCATTCCGACAGCGAAGTCTTGATCTACGGGTATATGGAATATGGAACGGCGCTCGTGAATCGGTTGAATGGAATATTTGCGTTTGCAATCTATGACAAAAAAGCTGGAACAATATTCATCGCCAGAGACCAGCTCGGCGTGAAACCGTTATACTACTACAACCACGAAAACACTTTTGCGTTTGCATCGGAATTGAAGATCTTTAAAGCGATCCCCGGGTTTGACAGGAGTCTCGATGTTAATGCTCTCAGGTATTACATGCAAGCGCTCTACGCGCCCGGCGAGGCAACTCCGTTTCAGCAAGTCAAAAAACTCCTGCCCGGCCACTATATGATCTTTGATGTGCGCAGCAAGTCCCTTGCAATAACCCGGTATTATGATATTTCGTTCAATGTTGAACGAGATACCGTAAGCGAAAGAGAATGGACCGACAGGCTTGATATCGCTCTGCAAAAGTCGGTTGAGCGTCAACTCATGAGCGACGTACCCCTCGGATATTTTTTATCGGGCGGATTGGATTCGAGCATTGTTGTTGCAATGGCCAAGAAAATGTTTCCTCAAAGCAGCCTGACGTGCTTCACGATCGCAACGGGACCTGACATGAAAAAAGAAGGTTTCGCCGCCGATGAATACTATGCGCAGATCGTCGCGAAATCTCTCGGCGTGAAACTCGAAATAATTCCGGCGCACGTCGATATGCTGGCGCAATTTGACCGAATGATCTGGCATTTAGACGAACCGCAGGCCGATCCTGCTCCGATCAGCGTCTATAATATTTGCTGCGGCGCGGTCCAACAGGGAATAAAAGTTCTGCTGAGCGGTGCAGGGGGGGATGACGTATTTACGGGGTACCGGCGTCATCAAGCGTTGAACCTCGAAAAATATATCGCACTGATTCCCCCTTTTGCTGCGAGACAACTCCAATCGGCAGCCGCGCACCTCAACAGCTCAAGTCCGCTCGGCCGGCGGATTCAGAAAATCGCTCATGACATCACACTGTCCAAAGATGAACGCCTTGCCGGATATTTTATGTGGCTCGACGACCGCAGCATTACATCGTTATTTCGGAAGGAACGGGAAGCCGAATTATTGCAGAACAAATTGCCCAAAGAATATTGGATGGAATTATTGCGCCGTCTGCCGGCATCGACCGATGACATCAACAGAATGCTGTATTTAGAGTTGAGAACATTCTTGCCTGATCATAACCTCAATTACTTTGACAAAATGGGCATGGCTGCAAGCGTTGAAATCAGAGTACCGTTTTTAGACATGGAACTCATTGACCTTGCAGGGAAGATGCCGCCGCATCTGAAGATGAAAGGAAATGTGACGAAATACTTGTTGCGCAAGGTGGGGGAGAGGTATCTGCCCAAAGAGGTTGTCTACCGGCCGAAGACGGGTTTTGGCGCGCCGGTTCGTCAATGGATCAAGGGGAGCATGAAGCCGATGATCGCGGAGAGATTGTCCGAAGGGTCTTTGAACAGGTCGGGAATTTTTGACAGCAAGAAAGTTCAGGAGCTCATACGGCTGAACCAGGAAGGAAGGATTGATGCCGCATACACTATCTGGGCATTGCTTTCTATCGACAGCTGGATGACCCAATTTCATAATAATTAAGTGAGTCAAAAGTTTGGCGTTGACTTCATGATCTCTTTTCCAAAATTATTCTACGATGAAACAAATTATTGAAGATTTAAAAAACGGCAGGATCCTTTTGGAAGATGTTCCTGCCCCGATCGCGAGCAAGGGGCACGTGCTTATTCAAACCCGCAGGAGTCTAGTAAGCCTTGGCACGGAAAAAATGCTCGTAGAATTCGGAAAGGCAAACCTCGTGTCAAAAGCGCGGCAGCAGCCTGAAAAAGTAACGCAGGTCCTGGAGAAAATCAAATCGGAAGGATTGCTGCCGACCCTTGAAGCGGTCTTTAGAAAGTTAAATCAGCCGATCCCGCTTGGATATTGTAACGTTGGTGAGGTCATCGCCGTGGGGGAGGGAGTACTGGACATAAAGATCGGCGATCGCGCGGCTTCCAACGGCCCTCACGCGGAAATTGTGAACATCCCAAAATCTCTTTGCGTACAAATACCGGTTACGGTGAGCGACGAGGACGACATTTGCCGCAATTGAAAGCCTTATGACCGGCATGCCAAAGCGAATTGTCTGATCTGCGCCTAACCGAAGTAAAAAAGATCTTGTCGGATTGTTCAGTCGAAATTTCCGCTTGTGATACGTATTCTTCGAACCGAAAGAAAACAAGTGCAGAAGAGAAGTAAAAACATTTTGTTCTTGTTCTTTACGATCCGCCACCTGACCCGGCGGCAGATCTTCTACCGCCTCTACTATGGAATACGAAGTCTTCTACCGCATCTGAGTGGAAAAAATTTCGTTATTCGTAAGGAGATTTCCCGATCGATCCTGAGCCCATCGATTCTCAGGACCTGGGAACATCCGCCGCATGAATTTTCATTTCTTGGAATGACGCTTTCTTCTACTGATCCGGCATCAATGGATTGGTATCCTGCGTCCGCGTCAAAATTATGGCAATATCATTTCCATTCATTCGATTATCTATTGAGTCATGAATTTTTAACCGATACCGAAGCAGCAAAAAAGCTGGTCATCAGTTGGATTGCCAGGCACAACAAGCCGTTTCCGGCAAACGGCTGGGCCGCCTTCCCGCTTTCCCTGCGTCTTGTCAACTGGATCAAATGGATGCGCGCCGTCCGTTGCAGCGACCCCGTGATCATTGCCTCGATCTCTCTTCAATACAGCTGGCTGCTGCAAAACGTAGAATATCATGTGCTGGGGAATCATCTATTGAAAAACATAAAAGCACTGCTGTACTGCGGCGTTTTCTTTTCCGGAGAAGAAAACGCTTTAGGCAGGGCTCTTCATCTTTTAGACGAAGAAATTGATGAACAAATTCTGAACGATGGCGGGCATTTTGAGCTGAGCCCTATGTACCATGCAGCAGTACTGGAAGATATGCTGGATGTGTATAATCTCATCACAAACAACAAAGCGTTGTTCGGGAAATATCGGAGCCTGCTGCAAAAAGTTCAAAGAACGATTTCTCTCATGTTCGAGTGGCTCGAGGATATGTCGTTCGGGAATACCCTCTCATATTTTAATGATGTCTCAGAAAACGAAGCGCCGACCCTTCTCGAGCTGCGCAGCTATGCTGCACGTCTTAGTATTCCAACTCATTCCGGTACGCCGGGATTGTTAAAGGTGAAGGAGGATTCCGGCTACAGCGTTATCAGCCTTCAGCCCTTTCGCATGATCATCGATCATGGCATGATTGGTCCGCGGTATCTACCGGCTCATGCTCACTGCGATTTGTTTTCGTTTGAACTGGCGATAAACGGCCAGAGAGTGATCTGTAATTCCGGTACAGACGACTACGGAAACACATCAACACGGCAATTGCTGCGAAGTACTCAGGCGCACAATACCGCTACAATTGACGGACAAGAACAGGCGGAAATGTGGGGGGCTTTCAGGGTGGCGCGCAGACCGGGAACCATTGTTTTCCATTGTCACGAGACAGGGGACCGCATTAATTTTGAAGGGAGGTATGACGGGTACAAACACCGGAAATCATTCATCGAGGATTACACGAGAACTATCATTGTCGACAAACGGTCCAATCAAATTACCGTTGAAGATATCTATAGAGAAGAGGGGCTTCATACCATACGCTCGTATTTACATTTCCATCCGTGCGTGGAGATCAAACGGCGGGAGAACGCGTATAGCTTTTCGATTCCGACCGCTGGAATTAATGGAACGGTGGAATTTCGTCAGGGGGTTCGCGTGGAAACAGTTCGCCGGCCGTTCTTTGAAGAATTCGGACGCATGCAGCAGCACGACTGCCTTATAGTATCTCAATCGGCGCCGCCGCCGATCACGGTATCGTACACTCTGAGCATTGGTCAATGAATATTCTCTATATCACACACTTTTTCCCCCCTGAATTGAACGGCGGAGCCCGGCGGGTAAGCGATCTCGCATCGGAATGGGTGAAAGAGGGGTACGGCGTTACGATCGCGACGGGGTTTCCTACACATCCGACCGGGATCGTCCCACCGCAATACAGGAAACGCTGGCTGGTGGAAGAATTCCATGAGGGAGTCCGCGTACTTCGGGCTAAAAAGTTCAGCGTACCGAATAAAGGGTTTCTTCCTAGGATCGTCAACCAGATCAGCTCGGCGTTGTCGGCGTTTCTCGTAGGAATATTTCACCATGCGGAATACGACGTTGTCATTGCAACGTCGCCTCCGCTGTTCATGGGATTCTCCGGCGTGCTGTTGAAGTTCTTCAAAAACGTTCCTTTGGTTTTCGAAGTCCGGGATCTCTGGCCGCAGCAGGCGGTTGACTTGGGCGTTCTTCGTAACCCGTTTCTGATATGGCTCTCCCGAAAACTGGAAGGGTTTTTTTATTGGAGTGCAGACCATATCGTTGTCGTCACCGAAGAAAGCAGAAAGACCCTGATCGGTCAAAAAATTCCCTCTTCGAAGATATCGGTGATCAGAAACGGCGTCAACATCGACGCATTTTGTTCGGCGAATGTTCAGAATATCAAGGCCGAATTCTCTCTTGAGGGAAAAATACTGGTTACCTACTGCGGAACATTCGGTTTATCCCAGGGTTTGCAGATCATCCTTGACGCGGCGAAACGTTTGTCCGACGACGGGGTTGACAGGTTACATTTTCTCTTTGCAGGGGACGGAGCGGAAAAAGAATCGATGATCTCATACGCCCAAAAGTATCACCTGCGCAATGTGGCCATTCTTCCGACCCAACCGTTCGAGAGAATGGAAAGTTTTTACAGGTCTTCCGATGTCCATGTTGTCCCGTTAAGAAAACTCCCTTTGTTCAGGCATACGATTCCCTCAAAAATTTACGAAATCATGGCGTGCAGCGGCGCAATGATCTGCATGGTTGACGGTGAATGCCGTTCCATTATCGAGGAAGCGCGAGCCGGCGTTTTTATTGAACCGGAAAATGTTGACCAACTCTGTTCTTTTTTACTAACGCTGGACAAAGATACGATTGCATCTTTCAAATCTCTTGGAGAAAACGGGCGAATTTGGGTTAAGCGATTCTGCGATAGGAAAGAGCAGGCTAAAATGTATATATTAGTCTTAAAGCAGATGGTTTTGCCGCCATCGCAATAACGAGAGTATGTCCCTGGACACAGTTTGTTATTGCCGATTTGTTAAATTTCTTACATGTAGGAAGAACGTGAACGCGTGTTGTACTGGACGGCGCCACACACACGCGATTCTCCCTTAATTCAAGTCGGAAAAGCTCACAAGTTGATAGGGAATGTCACATGAGTGGCAATGACTATATTCATTGGAAACAATGGGATACGAAGGAATTCGGTCTTCCGGATGCGGGCGAGAGTTTCTATTTTGACCGCCTTTTTAAACGGATGCTGAAGGCCAAGAGTCATATTCTGGAAATAGGGTTTGGAAACGGTGAACTTCTCGGGTATTTCAAAACGCTGGGTCATTCAGTTGTGGGGGTGGAGATTCAGGATGAATTGGTGGCGGAGGCCGCGAAAAAGGGGTTTACGGCCTTTTCGGGACTTGTCTCGAAGATCCCGGAACTTCAGACCGATCGTTTCGATCTCATTGTTGCCTGCGACGTTGTCGAGCACCTGACGTACGATGAACTCACGACACTGTTTCGATGGATGAAAGGTCACCTGGATCCAAACGGCCGCGTCCTGTTGAGATTTCCCGAAGGTGCATCTCCGCTTGCGTTAGCTAACTATAACGGCGACTTTACTCACAAAACTTTTTTTACAAAAGATAAGATGCAGAATCTGTGCATCGCAAACGGCCTGATCCTGGATGGATATTTTGATGATTTGATCAGTTCTAACAAACTGTGTTCATTAGGATTGTTTGGAAAGTTTCTCTTGATGGTACTTCAGTCGTATAGCTGGTTTTTGATGCGGGTGTTGAGGATAATATTTTATCCAATTGAGTGGAAATTAAGAATGGGAACAAACAGTATTGCTGTGATCCGCGGTTGATCCCGTTCAGAGATTTTAATTACGATAGAACAAGAACCAACGAAAGGGAAATCAGATGAAAAAACAAATTTTCGCACTCTTCATGTTGATCGTGGTTGTCCCCGGAGCAATGGTCATTGCTCAAACCACTCAACAAAGTTCACCGGCACCGCAATCGAACGGCGGCGCCAGCGTCGTTGTTGATTTCGCAAGCTCGACCTCCGTGAAATCAATGGTTGGTTTCCTGGATAGCTTTACGGAGAATGCTCCTCCCGACAGTATGATCACTCCTCTTCACCCGCGGTTCATGAGGAATCCCGGGTGGGGTGCAAAAGGTTTTGAGAATCGGGTAGCCAGGGCGGAAAGTCTGGGAATGAGACCGGTTGTTATCGTGGGCGGCGCGTGGAAGTGGCCTCACAAAGACATGCCGTTTGCGAATTATTCGGTGTGGGAGACCTTTGTTTCCGATCTTGTAAAGAAGTTCAACGACAAAAAGATTATTTGGGATATCTGGAATGAACCCACGGGGGATCTTAAGAAGGGGAGTGAAACAACGGACCAATTCCTAGAATCTTTTCGCCGCGCACACGACGTCTTGAGGAAAGAGTATGGGAATGATATTTACCTCGAAGGACCGAGTATAGGGACCTGGGATAATCCTTATGTCTCCATCGACCAGTTCATGGTATATGCCAAGGCAAATCATTTGAAAGTCGATGGACTAAGCTGGCATGAAATATTGGGTGATGAAAGCGTGCCGGCCATTGCCGACCATTTGCAGCAAGTGCACAAAAAATATATTGACAATCCGGAGTATGCCGGCGTGGGGGTTAAAGATATTCACATCAATGAGATCATAGGGAAGTATTCTAATTACTACCCGGGCTCGATTCTTGCCTGGTTCTATTATCTGGAAAAAGGCGGAGCTGACGGTGCGTGCAAGGCCTGCTGGACAGACGACAGCGGAGAGTTTACGTGCGGCAATTCGACGCTCGACGGCATACTGGTCCCCACGACGTACGAGCCGCGGGCAGCATGGTGGGCGTACAAATACTATGCCGATGGCGTGGGATCAAGAGTCTCCAGCACCTCATCGGATAACCGTGTCGTAGCATTGGCCAGCAAAAGCGGTAAAAGCACCGGTACGGCACAAGTTCTTGTCGGCAGCTTTGACCCCGGTAAGAAGAAGTACGACCAAGTGCCAGTCAGCGTCTCATTGAAGAACTTGCAGTCCATTCCTTTTCTTACGAACGCTAAATTTGTCAAGGTTTCGATTACCAGAGTTCCGAACGCAGGGCTGCTTCCCGTGCATAGCGTTCATGCGGAGCGCGTGGTAACGATTCCTGCAGATGGTTCCACACCGGTTACCATACCGGATATGAAGCTGCATGAAATGATCGTCTTGACGTTGTCGAATCCATAAGCATGACGTCATTGTTTATTTGCAGAAGTTGACGGGATTTTTTTTCAGTTGATTTCACAAACGGCATACTGAACGTAAATATAGTGATGGGTAAGAATTTTAAGGGAGCTCTAGCGCTCTTTTTCTGGAGCTCTCTATTATATTCTCAGACGGTTTACTTGCCCGCAACCCACGAGGTTTACGGTTTTCTAAACAGGATGGCCGCAAAACAGATCATTCATGATTATCGCGATGCGGTTAAGCCGCTTTCCCGGCAATCCATTGCAGGGTTTTTGATTCGCGTTGACAGTGCGGAAGCTCAATTGACGGCGGTCGATCGGCAGCAGCTGAAATTCTACCGCGAAGAATTTCAAGAAGAGATGAGAAGTCTTACGGTTAGCCATATCTCCGCTGAGCGTTGGCATTTGTATCATTACAAGGGCGAGACATCGCACCTGATGATCGACCTTATCGGTTCGATGTCATACAATCATCAGGCAGATGGATCGATTCTTCATACTCTTTCAAACGGAATCATGGCGTACGGATATGCGGGGAACAATGTCGGCGCATATTTTTATTATCACGACACGCATGACGGCGGATCATACCTTAGTATGCTAGGGTCTCAGTCGCCCCTGCACCCGCTTTCCCCGGTGACTGCAGTGGTTCCTTCTACCTCCACGATGGGGGCCAATGGAACCGCCACGGCGTATGATTACGACGTGTTCAATGCCCAGGTAAACGTCGATCTCGGATTTGTTACACTCACAGCAGAGCAAATGCAGAATGTGTGGGGCGGAGGCGAGAACGGCAATATTATTCTTTCGACCAAGTCTCCCGCATATCCGCAATTGAAGGTGCATGCGCGGCTCGGCAAGGATATCGATTTTACGTACATTCACGGGTGGCTCTTTTCCGGAATAATAGATTCTTCGCGGACGTACAGTACCCAGTATTTTGGAGCGAGACCGGTATATATGAATAAATACATCGCCGCGAACATGCTGGAGATTACTCCGTGGGCCGGCGTCAATATTGCCGTCGGGCAATCGGAAATATACGGAGGTCCCGGCCGTACTCCGGAATTATTGTACCTCATTCCAATAATGTTTTTCAAAACGGCCGAGCATTATTTGGACAACGAAGATAACTCTCAGATATTTGTCAATATGAAAATCACCGCTGTAAAGAACTTTGATTTCTACCTTCCGGTATTTATCGATGAATTTTCGACGTCGACGTTCCTCAGTCCAACTCAAAATCGCAATCAGTTGGGTTTTACGGCCGGCGGCAATGCGTACGACCTCTTCTATCATGACACACGGATCAATGTTGAATACACGCGCATCAATCCGTGGGTGTATAATCACCAGTATGTAGAGGACACCTATCAGGATCATGGTGTCAATTTGGGCGATTGGATCGGGCAGAACGCCGATCTCTTTGCGATGAGCGTGTACCATCGTCCGGCGTACAATCTTGAAGTCGGTCTGAAGTTCCAGTCGTTGAGGAAAGGGGGAAAGGAGGCCACGTTTTACCAGTACGACGGCGGCGATCCGGGATTCCTGTACGGACCTGTCACTAAACAACAGTCATTCGGTATTGTCGGAACGTATCAGCCGCTGCGCGACCTGTTTATTGATTTTCACGCGTTGCGAGCACGTTTCACCACGCAGATGACGCCCTCTACCACGGATAACACGGTAACCCCCGGCTACAATGAGTTTTTGAATAATCCTTTTGATTATTTGCTTGGCCCAAGTTTTTCCGGGAAGTTCGATTTCTTGCTTGGCGTCCGGTATAACTGGTACTGAGCAGAAAGATGCTTGCTTCACAAGTTGCCCGCAGGATATATTTATTTCATCGTTAATAATCCGGTCCTGATGTCGATATCTAAATTAAACATCTGTCGAACGACAGCCGCTCTGCTACGAATTTTCCGTCTGAGAAATTGCGGAATTGCCCTCTTGTTTGTCTTGGCCGCCTCCGTTCAAGGTTTCGGCCAGAACATTCTTTCGCCGGAAATCGGTGCGACGAATCAAAACTACAAGCAAGTTGTTCTTCAGTGGGCCGATTCGACTCATTCGTATAGGATCTTCGTCGGAACCGATTCGGTGTCGTGGGGTATCATGGATACCGTTGTGACCGGTTCCTATCTGGTCGTCAGCAACCTCCTGCCATCGACCACGTACTTTTGGAAACTTCAAGCCGTGAACGATACCAGCAATGTCTCAGGTCAAACCTCATGGTTCACGACGGGACATTACCTGACGTTTCAGAATTTCAAATTTATTCCGGCGATTGATTCCGTTAATTATGTTTCGGAATCATCTTCACATACTATTACTTTTACTGATTCCATAGATATTGGAAAAACGGCATTAATACTGTGTGACGTGTGGGCGTCGGCCGCTGATAGCAATGTCGTTAACATCGTCACGATGCTGAATGTCGCTCGAAAGCACAATATTCCGGTTTTCCTTTTCAACCACGACGGGCCGCTCTATCCTACAGTGCTGTTGAAGCCATGGGATGTCAGTGCCACCATCTCCGCCATTCCTGACACGATGCTGAGTCGTAAGGGTTTGACAACACTTCTGTATACTGGCGGTGATGCATCGGAATGCGTTCTCTTTACCCGTCCAATCAGTATCAACACCCTGAGCCTTAAATTTCCAAATACATACAAAATCATTGGGATCAAAGATTGTATCATAAGCTGGTCGCAACTTGCCTATAATTGGGGTATTAATGCCGTTGAAACGAAATTTCAAACGACCCTGCTGACGTCTTTGGCATCGGCGCTTGGCGAGAGTGTAAGTACATTGACAGTACAAAGACCTTCTCTCCTCGCGTCGATAAACTATGATTCTACCTTTGGTCCCTCTATTAATCCCGCCCAAACCGCATTGGTTGTTGTCAACGCATGGAGTTATTTTCCCAATGCAGGATGGCTGGCCCGGGTTCAGAACAACAACCGAAATAACATTGCACCACTTATTAAATGGGCCAGAAATTTCGGCATTAGGGTTTTTCATATCGCGAATGGACAAGCGATAGATTCATCGTGCGCACCTCTTGGAAGTGAGTTGACCTTTAATGATAAGACTTCCTTGTATACCTATCTCAAGAGTAAAGGGATAAAGCAAATAATTTTTTGCGGTAATTTGATTAATACCGTCAATGCGTTCGCTCCAATGGATGCGTGGGGAATGACGAGGTATCCCACCGGGTTCAATAATGTTCCAGGATTTTTTTCGTCGAGATTGCTGAGTGATTGCTTCACTGTCTTTGAAACGCCGAGTACGCTGGCAAATGAGGTAAATAAATCTATTTACCTTGAACGGGCAGCCACTCAGACATTTGATACGCTCTATTTAGTATCCAGTTCTGCAATTCTTAGGAAGAATATCCCTGCCAAAATTATTTCAACTCCGTTGTTTGTGGCCCATGAAGATTCTATTTATAGAGACACAGTAGTTTCTCAAACCGCATTCTTAGACAACACGCTGAGATACGCCCTTTTAATAAAACCAAGTTGGTTGAGAATCAACAATTTGACCGGAATCATTTATGGAACACCGGGGGCCAATAATGTCGGCGATACAACGGTAACGATACAACTCAGTAATGGCGCAGGCCAGATCTCAACCCAATCATACACTCTGACAGTTCTTCATACAAATCACAATCCTAAAATTATTACGGCGCCAGATTCGACGGCGACGGAAGACTCCCCGTACAAGTACAGAGTCATCGGCGTAGACAGGGACACGACGGCTTATCTGGATGTGATACGGTATCGTCTGTCTCTCAAACCAAGCTGGCTGAGCATTGACAGCGTTGCCGGCGTCATCTCCGGCCTCCCCTCCGGCATGAACGCCCGTGACACCGTGGTCGCTGTGCAGGCGTATGACAATAAAGGAGGAACGGCCACCCAGCAATTTACTCTGCACGTAGCGCACGTCAATCACGCCCCCCGCATCCTTTCCCTGGCGAACACACTTGCACAGCAGGATACTGCATATTCCTATCGCTTCATTGCAACTGATCAGGATAGTGCGTTGTGGGGAGATCGAATAGCGTATTCGTTTCAAATACATCCAAGTTGGACGGTGATCGATAGTATAAGCGGAGTGGTCACGGGGACACCGCGAGGGAATAACATTGGGGATACGACGGTTACGGTGGTAGCCAGCGACGGGAAGGGAGGGACGGCGACACAGAGTTATGCTCTTCATGTCATCCATACAAACCATTCGCCGGTGATAAAAACCTCAAGCCTTCCGTCGGCAATAGAAGACACATTGTATCAAACGAGAGTGTATGCGAGTGATCAGGACAGTACACTCTTTGGAGACGTTGTTCATTACCGGCTGACGATAAAGCCGGTGTGGTTGAAGATCGATAGTGTGAGCGGGATGATCACCGGGACGGCGAGCGGGATGAATGCGCAGGATACGATTGTAACAGTGTCAGCGTATGACGGAAAAGGGGGCGCATCGAGCCAGAGTTATTCGATTCATGTTGTCCATACGAACCATGCGCCGGTGATCGTAAGTTCAGCGGTGACCCATGCGGCGGAGGACACATTGTACCGGTATGCGGTATGGGGATCGGATCAGGACAGTCTGTTATTTGGGGACCGAGTACATTATCATTTGACGATACATCCAAGTTGGACGGTGATCGATAGTATAAGCGGAGTGGTCACGGGGACACCGCGAGGGAATAACATTGGGGATACGACGGTTACGGTGGTAGCCAGCGACGGGAAGGGAGGGACGGCGACACAGAGTTATGCTCTTCATGTCATCCATACAAACCATTCGCCGGTGATAAAAACCTCAAGCCTTCCGTCGGCAATAGAAGACACATTGTATCAAACGAGAGTGTATGCGAGTGATCAGGACAGTACACTCTTTGGAGACGTTGTTCATTACCGGCTGACGATAAAGCCGGTGTGGTTGAAGATCGATAGTGTGAGCGGGATGATCACCGGGACGGCGAGCGGGATGAATGCGCAGGATACGATTGTAACAGTGTCAGCGTATGACGGAAAAGGGGGCGCATCGAGCCAGAGTTATTCGATTCATGTTGTCCATACGAACCATGCGCCGGTGATCGTAAGTTCAGCGGTGACCCATGCGGCGGAGGACACATTGTACCGGTATGCGGTATGGGGATCGGATCAGGACAGTCTGTTATTTGGGGACCGAGTACATTATCATTTGACGATACATCCAAGTTGGACGGTGATCGATAGTATAAGCGGAGTGGTCACGGGGACACCGCGAGGGAATAACATTGGGGATACGACGGTTACGGTGGTAGCCAGCGACGGGAAGGGAGGGACGGCGACACAGAGTTATGCTCTTCATGTCATCCATACAAACCATTCGCCGGTGATAAAAACCTCAAGCCTTCCGCCGGCAACGGAAGACACATTGTATCAATCGAGAGTGTATGCGAGTGATCAGGACAGTACACTCTTTGGAGACGTTGTTCACTACCGGCTTATCAAACCGGCATGGCTGGCGATAGACAGCACGACGGGGATATTCTTTGGTACTCCTCATGTTCAGAATGCATTTGATACCGTAGTCGTGCTGCAGGCATATGACGGCCATGGAGGTCTGGCCCAGCATCAATATTCTCTTACGATCACGCTGGTAAATCACGCGCCGACTATAGTTTCATTGCCCCTGTTTACGGCGCATGAAGATACTCTGTATCAATATACGGTTGTCGCGCACGACCCGGATACACTGATAGGTCAGGTCTTGAATTATTCGTTGACGCAAAAGCCGAGTTGGATAACCGTTTCTTCAGGTGGAATAGTTTCCGGGATGCCGCAAGGAATAAATGTCGGCGATTCCGTGGTCACGGTCAAGGTCGGCGACGGGCACGGCGGTCTAATTAATCAAACCTATCATCTTAAGGTAATCCATACAAACCACAATCCCTTATTTGTTTCGGTGCCGGACAGCGTTGTAACGGAAGATTCGTTGTATCGGTACGCAGCGGTGGCGCAGGATCAAGACAGTGCCTTATTTGGGGATCGGGTTCGCTACAAGCTCTCGGTCAAACCTAGCTGGATAACTATTGACAGTGTTGCAGGAACCCTCACCGGACTTCCGTCGGGTACAAATGCGCGCGACACGATCGTGCGTATCCAGGCGTACGACAATAATGGCGGTGTATCGGCACAGCAATTTGTCCTGCATGTTATTCATACGAACCACGCTCCGCAATTTATCTCGGTTCCGGCGGACAGTGCCGTAGAAGATTCTCTTTATTATTCGATCGCAGGAGCAGCCGATCAGGACTCGCTGATGTGGGGAGATAAGGACTACTTCGGCATCGCCCAAAGTCCGAGCTGGCTCTCGATTGATTCACTCAAGGGGATCATTCAGGGTGTACCAAACCTTGAAGGAATTACTTCGCCTTCTGCGTCGCTCGCCGCTCAAAGGACGAATGCCAGAGTAACGCAAATCCTCAACAAGGCGAAGGCGATAAAGTTCTATAGCGTAAAGTCCAAGATGAAGGTGGCGCAAATCTCAGGTATAAAAACTGACAACACATCCAGAGATTTTCCCGTTACGATCGCGGTATGGGACGACAAGGGGGGGGCGAGCGAGTACAGTTTTAATCTCACGGTGAGGCATACAAATCATGCACCGGTCATTGTTCTCTTTCCTGATTCGACCGCGACGGAAGATTCTCTCTACACCGCCGCGATACGAGCGAGCGATATCGACTCCGCTCAGTTCGGAGATGTAGTGCATTATCGTTGTGCATCCAAGCCGCATTGGATCTCCATCGACTCAGTGACGGGAGTAATATCCGGAACGCCGCGCGGCAGCGACCTTGTCGATTCCACAACTATGATCGTTCAGGCGTATGACGGCAAGGGAGGAGTGACTTCGTTTCGATATGGAATTCATATCAGGCATGTGAATCATCCGCCGGTTTTCGTCTCGGTCCCTCCCATCAGCGGCGTGGAAGATTCATCGTACTTTTATAGAGCGATCGCAACCGATCCTGACACATCGCTGTTCGGGGACAAAATCCGGTACGCGATCATCACGGCTCCGAATTTTCTGACGATAGATTCTGCCAGCGGTATTCTCGGCGGCATACCGAGTTTAGTCGTCGATTCGCTTTCAACGAGATCTAGTAGAGCGGCGATTGGAAGCAAGGTTCGTACGAGCGTAATACGAAACAGCGTTTCAAAACTTATTCCAACGGTCTCCCGCTCTGCAAAGAAAACCGTTTCCGGCGTACATGCAGCATTTGATTCCGCTCAATACAGAACGTTTCCGGTCAGCCTGTCTGCCAGCGATGGCAGCGGAGGAGTTGCACGGCAGAATTATACGCTGGCAATACTGCATACCGATCACGCGCCGGTCTTTACAAGCACTCCTGATTCATCGGCGGTCGAAGACTCGCTCTACAGTTCCTCATACACAATTTATGACATTGATGCCTCATTCTTCGGCGATAGCCTGACGGTTACTGCTCCCTTGCTGCCGACATGGATGCATCACGATCCCGTGCAGCACACGCTAACCGGAATTCCGTACGGAAGGAGTGCCGCCGATACCGTGATGGAACTTACCGTGAGCGACAACCATGGTTTGTCGACAACGAGACACTTTGCGCTGCACGTTGTGAACGTAAACCATCCTCCTCTCATCCTTCCAGTGCGGGATACGCTGGCGCGAGCCGATTCCGCCTACCGGATTGTTATTCCGGCCGTAGATTCGGATGCCGTCTACGGAAGGGATTCTTTGACGTTTAAACTGATCGCCGGGCCGCAATGGCTGCATTTGGTGAATGATACACTTGTCGGAGTGCCGATCAACGCTAATGCTGGCGATAGTATTATTACGGTCGCAGTAATTGACAAAAAGGGTATAATCGCTCAACGGACCTGGAAGATCGTCGTAATACCGGTGTTGCTGCCGCCAACCCCATTTCAATTGGTGAATCTCTCACACACCGATAGCCTCACCATCGATTATGGTAAAGCTCTGACGCTGACGTGGCAGCCGTCTCACGGCCACGACCCTGGAGACACAGTGCGGTATGCGGTGAAGCTATGGGGAGGAGGCGTCGATACGACCATCAGCGGTTTGTACGACACTCTTTATAGTTCATTGGCGATGATGAAAAAATTATCCGTCCGTACATCATATCGGTGGACGGTATCTGCGATGATCAACGGTGGAAAATCCACGTGGTCTAGAGATACCATATATTTTGTTACCACGGGAACAATACTGTCATTGAACGGGCAGCATCCCATCATGCCGAAGGACTATATTGTTTATCAAAATTATCCCAATCCGTTTAATCCGGCAACGACAATACGCTACGGGATCCCTGAACCAAGCAAGGTATCCATCAAAGTGTACAATATTTTGGGACAGCTTATGGCGACGCTTGTCAACGAGACACAGGAGCCGCAGTTCTACGAATATCGGTGGAGTCCGCAGAATTTTTCATCAGGCGTGTATATCATCGTGGTTAATGCCGAGAGTATACTTTCTTCCTCAAAAAGATTTCAGAATATTAAAAAAGCGCTTTACTTGAAATAAATCGTTGATCGCCTGCTTTCAGTGGCGTTCGGCATTCGGTCGATGTGCAAAAGTGAGAAACCCCATATCCGGCGTTGTTATCGTTAATTCTGGCAGCATTGTACAATAATGCAACACCAGGGCGTGTGGAAAGCTGTCTATTTGCGACAGATATTGTTCGGGGCGTTTTGCAAGCACCATTCAGGCGTCTGAGGCCTCCTTTCAAAAAGAATAGTGTTGTCTTCATTTGATATTTTGTATATTATTCGGCGCTCCATGTAGGGGATGAATTTGGAGATTCGCAAAATTTTAATGATCAAACGCAACTGGAAAATACTCTTCGTCGCCATCTCGCAGCTCATCGACCTTCTCGCCATGATAAGTGCAGGGCTGGTGGTTTTCTGCCTGAAGAGATATTCAATTATCGTCATTCGAACACCCGACGATGTTCTGCTGACGGGGTACGTTATTTTTGTCATCACGTATATCACGATTGCCGTCATGATGGGATTGTACCGGGGCTCTTTTCATCTTAGTCTCAGCCTTCAAAACATGATCATGGGCCGGGCATTCATTCTCTGTGTGCTCGTAACTTTAACGATCGTTTCACTCATAAACAATCTTTCTATCGGCCGGCACGCCCTCATCGCGTTCCTTTTCACGCTGCCGTTCTTTTTCGTGATAGGGAGGATAATTTTACGGCAAATAAATTTGTTCTTTCAAAAGAGGGGCTACGGCGTGCATAATTCATTGATCGTGGGGTATGATCAAGATGCTTTCAAGATCTTCCGGCGGTTTACTTCTTTTCCTGAACTCGGCTATAAGATCAAAGGATTCATCGTCCGTGAAAAAAACCCTTCGAGCTCCTTGCAGCCGCAGTACACGCTTGCTCAATTCGATGAGGTCATCGCGGACGAAATGATCGACAGAGTATTCATCCCGTCCGCCGACATGGTCGTCAACGGATATGCATCTCTCAAAAAGAAAGGCGAAAACCATCACATCAAGCTCAAAATACTTTCCCCCCATGCCGAAGAGTTGTTGAAAATCGCCCGCATCTATGACATCGCCGGCATCACGTTGACGACTCCGCCGCGCTACAACGTCGACGCAATAAAAATGTTCATCAAAAGGGTTTGTGACATTGTCGGATCCTCGGTGGCGATAATCCTGTTCAGTCCGATCTTCCTTCTCACGATCATCGCAATTTACTTTGAAAGCGGCCGCCCATTTTTCTTCCTTCAGGCACGGGCAAGCATTAAGAGGGGGAAGCAATTCGATTTCATCAAGTTTCGCAGCATGGTGGATAATGCGGACCAGATGAAAGATGAATTGTGGGGCCACAACGAATCGGACGGTGCCTTGTTCAAAATGAAGAACGACCCGCGCGTGACCAGGATCGGAAGTATCATCCGCAAATTGAGCATTGACGAACTCCCTCAGTTGTTCAATGTCTTGAAGGGCGACATGAGCTTGGTGGGGCCGCGTCCGCTCCCATTGACCGATTTTGAAACTGTGAACGAGTCCGATGAGTTCTGGGAAACAATTCAGGATCGCGCATCGGTGAAGCCAGGCATGACCGGCTTATGGCAAGTGTCTGGGAGAAGCGACATAAAATTTAGAGAGATGATCCTGCTTGACCTGTACTACGTGGAAAACCACTCCCTGTTGTTTGACCTTGAGATCATGTTTGAAACCATTCCGGTCGTGTTGTTCGGCAAGGGCGCTTATTGATTCCGCTGATTTCCCGCACATCGCAGATTAATCAAACAGTGAAACGTTTTCGGTGAATCCGGCCGAATCGGTCATGGCCGTGCCGCACGCATTGCAGCGGCTCATGTCTGTTGGATTTTTGAACAAACCAAGTAGATAACCAACTATTCATCAATTTTATTTCGAAAGATAATTATCAGCAATGGAAATCTCAATCGTTGGGACAGGATATGTGGGCTTGGTGCAGGGCGCGTGTTTCGCCGACACGGGAAACTCGGTCATGTGCATGGATATCGACGAAAAGAAAATCGCGAATTTGAAAAAAGGCAATATTCCGATCTATGAACCGGGGCTGGAAGAAATCGTGCAACGAAACGCCCAGGAAAAACGGCTTGAGTTCACGACCTCGCTCAAGACCGCAGTCGAACATGCAGAGGTCATATTTCTCTGTCTTCCCACGCCGCAATCGGACGACGGCTCTGCCGATCTCACGCGCGTGTTGTCCGTCGCCGAGCAGATCGCATCGTACGCAAGCGGCTATAAAATACTCGTGAGCAAAAGTACGGTCCCCGTCGGGACCGTCGATCGGATCCGGCAGATCATGAGGAAAAAGGGAAAGACCGAGATCGATGTGGTCTCCAGCCCCGAATTCCTCAAAGAGGGTTCCGCCCTGGAGGATTCATTGAGGCCCAATCGCATCGTCATCGGTTCGAGAAGCAAACGCGCCGTCTCGGTCATGACGGACATTTACACGCCGTTCATGCGTACGGGTAATCCGATTATGGTCATGGACGAAAGAAGTGCCGAGATGACAAAATACGCGGCGAATTCCTTTCTTGCGACGAAGATTTCGTTCATGAACGAGCTTGCCAATCTTTGTGAGAAGACCGGTGCGGACATCGACTGGGTGAGAAAAGGGATGGGGTCCGACCCGCGCATCGGCCAGCAATTTCTCTTTGCCGGCGTCGGCTATGGCGGATCGTGTTTTCCGAAAGATGTCAAAGCCTTGATCAAGACGGCCCAGGAACATGAGTACGAGTTCAAGATTCTTCGCGCAGTCGATGAAGTGAATGAAAGACAAAAACGCGTCATCGTCAAGAAAATGATGAAGCACTTCAATAACCAGATGAACCAGAAGGTCATCACTGTCTGGGGGCTTTCGTTCAAACCGCAGACCGATGATATTCGCGAAGCGCCGGCGTTGGTAATCATCAATAACTTGCTGGAAATGGGAGCAAAGATCCGAGCCCATGATCCGATTGCGATGCCGAAAGTGAAACCGCTCTTCGACGGGAGGGTGGAATTTTTCGACAATAACTACGATGCGCTGAAGGGAGCCGACGCCTTGGCAGTGATCACCGAATGGAACGAATTCCGACGTCCCGATTTTGACAGGATGAAATCTCTTATGAAGCGTCCCGTCATTTTCGACGGCAGGAATCTTTACGACCCGAAGCTCATGAAAGACAGAGGGTTTGTCTATTACGGAATAGGGAGGAATGGGGAGTAGGCCGAAGCACAGAGTAAATGGTCAATAGTAAATAGACAGGGGGAGTGATGGAGGAGAATATAAAGGGGACAAAGGGATATAGACCGCATAAGAAGCTGTTGTTATGGCAGGAGGCGATGGCATTGGTCGTGCAGGCCTATGAATTGACGAGAGCATTCCCAAGAGAAGAAGAATTTGGATTAAAGTCGCAACTGCGTCGGGCTTCTGTTTCGGTAGTTTCGAACATAGCAGAAGGGCTGGCAAGAAAATCTAAGAACGACAAACTCCACTTTTTGAATATCTCCCAGGCATCGCTCAGCGAACTGGATACTCAAATCGAAATTTCGTTGAGATTGCACTACATTGCGCTAACGAAATTTGATGTTGTTCAAAATGAGGTTATCGGAATTCAGAAATTGCTTAGTGGGTTGGTCAGGAGTATAGAAAATAGTAAATAGTGAAAAGTCAATGGTGATGGGATATGATTTATTTTTATCCGGATTAGTCGGCATTTCATAGTTACGATTTACTGTTCACTGTTTACTATTGACTCATCGCAATTCGATTAATAGATCTATCGTCATAAGACTAAAAATATAATGCAAAAAACATCCGTTGTTACCGGCGGCACCGGCTTTCTCGGGTCCCATCTGTGCGACCGGCTGCTTGCCGAGGGCCACTCCGTGATCTGCATCGATAATCTTATTACCGGCGACACTGCGAACATCGCGCATTTGTTCGGCAATACTCGCTTCAAATTCTTCCAGCATGACGTGACGGAATATATTTTTCTCGACGGCAGCGTCGATTATGTCTTTCATTTTGCATCGCCCGCTAGCCCCATCGACTATCTCAAATTCCCGATCCAGACGCTCAAAGTGGGTTCCCTGGGAACGCATAAAGCGCTCGGCCTGGCGAAAGCGAAGAACGCCCGGTTCTTCCTCGCTTCCACGTCGGAGGTCTACGGCGACCCCGAGATCCATCCGCAGGTGGAAGAATACTGGGGAAATGTCAATCCCGTCGGTCCCCGCGGAGTCTACGATGAGGCGAAGCGGTTCGCCGAGGCGATGACGATGGCCTATCAGCGGTACCATAACGTTGAAACACGTATCATCAGAATTTTTAATACCTACGGCGAACGGATGAGGGTCAATGACGGACGCGCGATCCCGGCATTCATTTCGCAATCACTCCGCGGTGAGGACGTTACGGTGTTCGGCGACGGCAGTCAGACGCGCAGCGTCTGTTATGTTTCTGATCTGATCGACGGCGTATTTAAATTGATGATGTCTGATTATACACTTCCGATGAACGTCGGGAATCCCTCCGAACTGACGATGCTCCAGCTCGCACAAGAGATCGTTCAGCTGACTCACAGCTCAAGCAAAATTGTTTTTAAAGAGCTTCCCCAGGACGATCCCCGCATCCGCCAGCCGAATATTGAAAAGGCAAAGCAAATGCTCGGATGGGAACCCCGGGTTCCCCGCCGTGAAGGGCTCCTTCGAACGATCGAGTACTTCAAACGCAGATTGAACTTGGAATAAAGGCTTCGACGCAGAACATCCCTGCTACCCTTACCATCCGCGGCACCCTCTAGTCATTCGACAGGGCAGGAGATCGTAGTTCCAGCCGTTGAAAAGGCACGACGGATTATGTATATTATGCGCACCATTGAACCTGTCGCGGATTCGCCGTGTGCGCGGCGGTGTTGATACCATAACTAATGATTGCCGTACCAATGAAAGTGTTGATTACCGGGGTCGGCGGTTTCGCCGGAAGCCACCTCGCGGATTATATTATCGACCACAACCTGGCAGAGGTCGCCGGAGTCGTGCGGGATCTCGAGAAAAATGAGAACATTCGTTCTCACGAAAAGAACATTCAACTCTATGAATGCGACATCGTCGACTTTCAATCGATCTTCCGGGTATTGAAGGAAGTCAAGCCGGATATTATTTTTCACCTTGCCGGACAGGCGTTCGTTCCGAATTCCTTTGAACACACCGCCGAGACGTTCAAGGTCAACGTTATCGCTCCGATCAATATCTTTGAAGCCGTGAAAGCGGTCGACATCGCTCCTCGGATCGTCGTCGTAACGTCGGGCGAGGTGTACGGCGAGACCAGCGGTCTGCCGGCGATCCATACCGAGCGTTCGATCCCGCATCCGGAAAATCCCTACGCGGCAAGCAAGACGAGCATAGATTACATTGCTCAAACGTATAAGACGCACGAGGGTCTCAACATCGTTATTGCCCGGCCGTTCAATCATACCGGCCCGCGTCAGAAGTCGTCGTTCGTCTGCTCGTCACTCGCGCGTCAGATAGCCCTTGCCCGGAAGACGAACGTCCCGCCGGTGATCCAGATCGGAAACATCAAGCCGCAGAGAGACTTTACCGACGTGCGTGACGTTGTGCGCGCATATTGGCTGCTCGGAAGACTGCCTAACGCTAAAGAATTCATTTTTAATGTCTGTTCCGGGAAGATCTATTCGATCGAGGAGGTCATTCGGATGTATGAGAACCTGGCCGGGGTAAAATTCGAACTTCACATCGAAGAAAAGAGGCTGCGCGGATACGACATCCAACTGCTTGCAGGTTCGAATACATTGTTGAAGAGCACAACAGGATGGCAGCCGGAAATCCCCTTGGAAAGAACGCTTGCAGACCTGCTTGCCTGGTGGATGGAAAAGCAATGAAGTCTGGAAATAACATAAAATGACTCCGGACGATGAACTCCGGACATACAGCGAAATCACCCCATATTACCATGACAAAAAAAGCACTTATCACAGGCATCACGGGACAGGATGGGTCCTATCTGGCCGAATTGCTTCTCAAAAAAGGATATGAAGTGCACGGCATTATCCGCCGCAGCAGTTCGTTCAATACCGGGAGAATCGACCACCTCTATAATGACCCTGAGATTCTCGGAAAGAAACTATTCCTCCATTATGGCGACCTGACAGATACGAGCAATTTGAACAGGATACTGGAGAGGATCCAGCCCGATGAAATCTACAACCTCGCCGCTCAAAGCCATGTCAAGGTCTCGTTCGAGCTTCCGGAGTATACGGCAGAGGTCGACGCGATCGGAACCGTCCGATTTCTGGACGCGATTCGTGAAGTCGGCATCAAGCCGAAATTCTATCAGGCGTCGACAAGCGAGCTCTTCGGCAAGGCCCAGCAGGTCCCGCAAAATGAGAAGACCCCGTTTTATCCCCGGAGCCCGTACGGCGTCGCAAAATTGTACGGCTATTGGATCATCGTAAACTACCGGGAAGCATACAATATTTTTGCGTGCAACGGAATTCTTTTCAACCATGAATCCCCGAGGAGAGGCGAAACATTCGTGACGAAAAAAATTACGAGAGCTGCGGCCAAGATCAAGCTGGGATTGATGGCGAAACTCTCTCTCGGTAACCTCAACGCAAAACGCGATTGGGGCTATGCCCCGGAATATGTGGATGGGATGTGGAGGATGCTGCAGCTAGACCATCCGGAGGATTTTGTGCTCGCGACCGGCGAGACCCATACCGTGCGCGAATTTGCCGACCTTTCGTTTAAGGAATTGGGGATCGAATTGGCCTGGGAGGGGAAGGGCGCCGATGAAAAAGGCGTTGATAAGAAAACCGGGAAGGTGATCGTCGGCATCGACGAGCGTCATTACCGTCCCACCGAGGTGGAACTCTTGATCGGCGATCCGGCGAAGGCAAAGGAAAAATTGGGCTGGATTCCCACTGTAAGATTCGAGGAGCTGGTCAAGATCATGGTGAAGGCGGATTATGAAAAGATTTCGAAAAGAGGCTATTGAGCGAAACAATTAAGAATTAAGAATCATGAATTTGAAATCCACAACTAACAACTAACAAACTACAACTCAAACCTCAGAGCCATAGATTACGGACTACTCCTCTAAAATATACGTGGCCGGTCACCGCGGACTCGTCGGGTCGGCTATAGTGCGTGCACTCGATTTCGCAGGATATTCGAATATCGTTGCACGCACCCATGAGGAATTGGAGCTGGAAAATCAGGGGGCGGTGGAAGATTTTTTCGAGAAAGAAAAGCCGGAATATGTTTTTTTGGCTGCTGCGATCGTGGGGGGGATCTACGCAAACGACACGCATTCCGCCGAATTTATTTATGACAACCTCCAGATTCAGAACAATGTTATCCACTCGTCGTACCTTAACAAGGTGAAGAAGCTCTGTTTCCTTGGGAGCTCCTGTATCTATCCCAAGTTTGCACCGCAGCCGATCAAGGAAGAATACTTGCTTGACGGCAAGCTGGAGCCGACGAACGATGCGTACGCGGTCGCCAAAATTGCCGGGATCAAAATGTGCCAGGCCTACAACAAACAGTACGGAACGAATTTTATTTCCGTCATGCCTACGAACTTGTATGGACCGAACGACAATTTCGACCTCGAGAATTCGCACGTTCTGCCCGCGTTGATCCGGAAATTTATCGAAGCCCGCAATTCCAGCGCTGCGTCGGTGCTTTTGTGGGGGACTGGAAAGGCGAAACGGGAGTTCCTTTTTGTTGACGATCTGGCGAATGCCTGCGTATTTCTTATGAAGCGCTACGACAGCAGCGAGATCATCAATATTGGAAGCGGGGAGGATATCTCAATTTTTGACCTGGCTCACCTAGTAAGGGAAATGTCGGGCTTTACAGGCGCGGTTAGTTTCGATGGGACAAAACCGGACGGCATGCCCCGGAAATTGCTCGACGTCGGTAAGATCAATGCACTGGGCTGGAAGGCGACAGTCTCGCTGGACGAAGGAATTCAGCGGACAATCGAATGGTGCGAGAATGCAATTAAGAATAATGAATTAAGAATTAGGAATTTGAAAATTCGGTTTTGAGTCGGTTAACGCGTCATTCTGCGCTGCCGGCTTGGGACCATGGACTAAATGCTACGGACTAAAAATTATGAAAAACCAACTGCTCGCAAAGCTTGAAAACAAATCATTCGTCGTAGGCGTTATCGGCTTGGGATACGTCGGGCTTCCGCTGCTGCATTGTTTTGTGGAGAAGGGTTTTCGGTCGATTGGGTTCGACATCGACGCCTCGAAGGTTGATTCCCTGGCGAAAGGAAAATCGTACATTAAGCATATTTCATCGGAAAGGATCCAACGGGCGGTCGCCTCGGGACGTTTCAGCGTAACGACAGAGTTCTCCAGATTGACAGAATGCGACGCGATCCTCATTGCCGTACCCACGCCGTTGAACAAGAATCGAGAGCCGGATATGTCGTTCATCGTTTCCACGTGTGAGGCGATTGCGCCGCATCTCCGGAAAAGCCAGATGGTTGTTCTGGAATCGACAACCTACCCCGGGACCACTGAAGAAGTAATGGTACCAATCCTCGAAAGAAACGGTCTTAAGGTCGACAAGGATTTTTACGTTGCGTTTTCCCCCGAACGGGAAGATCCCAACAACCCGAACTACACTACCGAGACAATTCCGAAAGTCGTCGGCTCCACATCTCCTGACGGACTCGCCGTAGCCGATTCGATCTACAAACAGATCGTTGTGAGAACCGTTCCCGTCTCGAGCGTTAAAGTTGCCGAAGCGACGAAGCTGATGGAAAACATCTTCCGGGCTGTGAATATCGCGCTCGTTAATGAACTGAAAGTGACATTCATGAAAATGGGCATCGATGTATGGGATGTCATCGATGCGGCAAAAACGAAACCATTCGGATACATGCCGTTTTATCCCGGGCCGGGTCTGGGAGGACATTGCATCCCGATCGATCCGTTCTACCTCACGTGGAAAGCACGCGAATACGGCGTTACCACGAAATTTATTGAGCTCGCAGGGGAAATAAATACGGCGATGCCGGATTTTGTCGTCAGCCGCGTGATGGAAGCGTTGAACGAAGTGGGGAAACCGTTGAAAGGGTCCAAGATCCTCATGCTCGGTCTCGCGTACAAGGCGAATGTCGACGACGACCGCGAATCCCCTTCGTACCACTTGATTGAGAAGCTTGAAGAGAAGGGGGCATCAGTCAGTTACAACGATCCGTATATCCCGACCATCAAGCATACTCGGGAATTCCCGAAGCTCGCCGGAAGGAAATCCGTCGAGATCACGAATACGTTCGACCTTGTCTTGGTCGCTACCGCCCACGAGGAATTCAAGAAGATCAATTTCGACCAATTTACCGGGCCCGTTGTCGATACTCGAAACATTGTGGTCCGTACAAAGGGTTCGGTACATAAAGCGTGAACGGCGATACGTTGTGCGTTTTGTGTTGTATGTTCTGAGTTATAGGTCATGAGTTTTAAGTCCTAAGTTATAAATCATGGCGTAGACCTATAGCGTAAAACCTAAGACGCAAAGCATACAACTTACAACCTATAGCTTAAAACTTATACCTACTAACGCACAACGCATCCCCCCGACGCGCTACGGCTTCTTGAATATCTTGTCGCCCACCTTTTTATTTACCTCATACTTATCCGTTGTAAATTCGAATGATTGTCCCATGACGGATTGTTTCATCCGTCCCGGCGCAACGTAGCCGTCGAAATCCTTATAGTCAAAGTAATCGGTAGTCTGTTCAACCGGGCCGTTGGGAGCCGTCATCGACTTCACCTCTCGGTATTTGAGAAAATTTTCGACGCTGAAATATTCCCGCATCGATTTTCCCGAAGCGTTCGAAAAGGTGACTTCATAGCAGTCCTTTCCGTTTACGTTCTTCACCCCGCTCACCCCGGCTTTGAATCCCAGTGCTTTGTATTGACCGTAGAAGTCAAAGACAGATTCAACCTTGATTTCTTCCAGCTGATCTCCGCTGAGTTCTTTCGTGCCTTGCGGGGATACGGACCATCCGTGCTTTCCGTCAAATCCCTGTTGCTGCTTGAACATTCCCACCATTTCCGATTCGGCAAATATCTTGTTGGGAGATTTTTGCACGATCTTAATTTTTATGTCCATATTTTGAATCTTTCCGCTCATCTCGACCGTCTTGTCTTTCATCGCTTTATATTTCGCTTTTCCTCCGCTGCTCTCGATGGATTTGGCAAATATCTCGTCCGGCGTCATCGTGATGGCCGGAGTTGCTTTCACGACGACCATGTTCCCGTCCTCATCGTAGACGTCGACAGGTCCGAACTTCGCGAGTTTGTCTTTCACGTCGTTCGCCGAGCCCACGACGGCGACGAGCATGGTTGCGGGGTCGAGGTATTTCTTGGCGGCGGTCTGAACGTCTTCCGCCGTCACGGCGTCGAGGCGTTTGAGATAGGTCTTATAGTAATCTTTTGGAAGGCCGTACCGCTCGATCGTAATCGCATCCTCGGCGATGGTGTTTGCATGCTCAAGCCCCCGGACAAAAGAGCCGCTGAGGTAGTTCTTCGCCATCTGCAGTTCCGTCGAGTCCACCTTCTCGTTGCGGATGCGGTTGATTTCGTTGAAGACTTCGGTAATCGCGCTGTCGGTCACGCCGTTCTTCGTCGACGTGGACGCAGTGAAGTTGCCGATGAGATCATCCGGACTGAGCGAACTGTACGCTCCGTACGTGTAGGCGTGTTTTTCGCGAAGGTTGATGAAGAGCCGGAACATTCCTCCTCCAAGGATCGTGTTCATGACCTGGACCGGCAGAACGTCGGGAGATGTCCGCTGCAAGGAGACGGCCTGGGCAATTCTGATCATGGACTGAACAGAGCTTGGCCTGTCGACGAAGGCGACGTGCACTTTGTCGAGGCGCTTCGGGTCCGCGTACGTAAACGATGGGAGCGTTCCTTTGGTCCATGATCCGAAGTATTTATTCACGAGTTTCATGACGATGTCTTTGTCCACATCGCCGACGACCGCCATGATCGCGTAGTTCGCCTTAAAGTAATTGTTATACGCTTCGATGCATTTTTCCCTGGTGACATTGGCGACTGTCGCTTCGGTTTCAACCTCGCCGTACGGATGTTCGGCGCCGTAGACAAGTTTTTTTCGAACGACGTCGGCGATCATTCCCGGATCGGTTTTCCTGTACTGCAGTCCTGATTTCGTCTGGGTCAATATCTTATCCAGTTCGTCCTGCGGGAATGAGGGATGGAGAGTGATATCCGACATGAGCTCGAAAAGTTTTTCCGTGTTTTTGGACAGACCCGAAGCGTACACATTGGTTCCGCTCGAGCTCAGGTCTCCGCCGATAAGGTCGACCTCTTCGTCAAGCTGATCCTTTGTCCGCGTCGTTGTCCCGCTCCGTAATAGCTGGCCGGCGATATCGATGCAGCCGGCATCTCCTTTTTCGAGGACGGGCTTCCTGTCGATGAGTAAGCTGATGCTGACCGTGGGCAGCTCCGAGTTCTTTACGATGATGACGCGTATTCCGTTCGGAGGCGTGAGAATATCGTAATCGGGAAACGCTATTGCCGGCGCGGGGCCCGGCCCTGGTATTTTGCTCCTGTCCAGTTGAGCATGCGCGATGGTCAACGTTGCACACAGAAGCGCAATTGATGCTGATAAGAATTTTTTCATTGTGAAAGCTCCTTAAGTTCTACTGTACTTTTGTTTTTGGTAAGTAGTAGAGAACAGTCCTGTTCTTTTCCGTGAGGTAGAGATTGGCAACGCGTCGGAGGTCGTCTTTTGTGACCGCCATGAATTTGTCGATCTCGGAATTAATGAGGTTCGTATCCCCGAAAAAGACATAATAGTTGGCCAGCTCAATGGCCTTTCCCTGCTCGGTGGAATTTTTTTCGATAAAGCTCGTCTCTTCCTCATTGCGTATCTTTGTCAACTCGTTATCGGTGATGAGGCTGTCCTGCACCTTGCGTATTTCGTCCTGAATGCTCGCTTCGATGTCCTTGGGCGACTTTCCAAAATTCGCAACTCCGAAGAGGAGAAAGAGAGAAGGGTCTTCGAGTTCAAAAGGAAACGACTGTACGCCAAGGGCGGTCTTTTCCTTGTCGACCAGGCGTTTGGTTAACCGTGAACTTTCTCCTCCCGAAAGGAGGGTCGTCAGCATGCTGAGAGCGTAGTAGTCTTTCGTTCCTTGCGCAGGCATGTGGTACGCTTCAATGACGGCAGGAAGCTGGATGTTGTCGTACACGGTATCCCGCACTTCCGCGGTCTGCGGCGGTTCGACCGCCGAAGGCCTGTAAATTTCTTTCGTCCCTTTTGGAATCTCTCCGTAGTACTTTTCGACCAATGCCTTTGTTTTCGCGACATCGATGTCCCCGGCTATCACGAGGCACGCATTATTCGGGAGGTAAAATGATTTGTAGAATTGATAGAACTCGTCGTACGTCGCCCTGTCAATGTACTGGAACGACCCGATCGGCACCCATCGGTAGGGATGGACTTTATACGAATGTGAAAATGTCTGTTCGATGATGGAACCGTACGGCCTGTTGTCGAGGCTCTGTTTCCGTTCTTCTTTCACAACGCCGCGCTGCGTCTCGATGCCGATCGAATCGACCTTCAGGTGCATCATGCGTTCCGATTCCATCCACATTGCGAGATCCAGCTGGTTCGACGGGACGGTAATGAAATAGACGGTCTTGTCGAAGCTGGTGAAGGCATTGAGCTCGCCCCCTGCGTTCTGCACCATTTTAAAGAATCCGCCGCGCGGAATATTCGGGGATCCTTCAAACATCAGGTGCTCAAAAAAATGCGCGAAGCCGGTTCTGTCTGGATTTTCATTTTTCGACCCGACGTGGTACACTACTACCTGGGAGACGATCGGCGTTGAATGATCTTCGTGCAGGATCACGTGAAGGCCGTTCGGAAGCGTATACTCAACGAATTTTAAGTTGACCTGGGCTGCCAGCGCACTCCAGGCAAACAGTGTGAGCACAAAACTGAAGAATCGTTTATTAACCACGGCGTCCTCCTGGAGGATTGTTAGTTAGTCATGACGAGTGTTCTTTTATACACGGACATTGCGAGTATCGGCAGGGTTATGTTTACCGGCGAAAAGCGTGAATATTGTACGACTATTCCTGCTGAAGTTCAACTTATTTCGAGCCGGTTCGCATCGCGGCAGTGCTCAAGTGTGGTAAGGAGACGGACACTTTACCGATTTACCCTACCAGATATTTCGGCATAATGTAGTGTTTGTACTGAGGTGTCCGTCACCTTTCACAGCAACCTCAAAATTGAGCACTACCTGCGCCGCCAGGCCATTGACAATTGCGGCGGATAATCCGAAATTCTACTGCCCGTACAGATAGATTTCAAGATGAATACCGTCATTCGATCAAGAAGCCCTTATTGAAATGAACCCTCCGATCCTTCTGCGGCAAATTCAGTTTGGCACGGACGAATACCAGGGTGCACTCTGGCTGAGAGACCGGGTTTTGCGAAAACCGCTTGGGTTGAACTTGTTTGATGAGAACCTCACAAAAGAGGTCGACGATTACCATATCGGAGCGTTCAACGGGGACGTTCTTATCGGTGTTCTTATTCTAACCGTTATGAATGACCGCGAAGTGAAAATGAGGCAAGTCGGCGTGGAGGAAAGTTGGAGAAGCAAAAATGTCGGAGCGAGGTTGGTTACTTTTGCGGAAGATTTTGCGAAGGAACGGGGATATAGGAGAGTTGTCCTGAATGCCAGGAAAACAGTGGTGGGGTTCTATGAAAGATTGGGGTATGAAAAAATTGGAGGGGAATTCGTGGAAGTAACGATCCCTCATCAAAGGATGGAAAAAGATCTGATGTGAACTCTGCATTTATTGTGTTCAGGTCTCGTTTCCGATCCTCTCTCCTTCAAATCAACTGAATCCTCCGACGATACCGCCACATTCGGCAGCGTGCCGGTTGCCGGATGCCATTTTCATTCTTTTACCCGGGAATTTGTTAAATCTGGAAGCGACTGAAGTGAATACAGGAGTATGAAGCCCTGCCGAAGATTTTCTTCAATGACACACTTCTTTTATTTCTCGGTCTCCTTCTGGAGCGTTGCTCCTTTTTGTCGAAATCTATTGGTTAAGCCCCTCAAGGAATCGCTTAGCCATTTATTCGAGTATAGTCTTAGCTCTAGTATACACTTCATCAACGGTCGGCTCTATGAAGTCAATGCCGTGCGAAAGTCCTGCAATCTGTGGTGTCACTATTTCGCCTTGTCTGAAAATTTGAATTGAAGGGACTTTCAGGTAATCTGCTATTATCGGCATTCCCGAATTGTTTCCAATAACAAGCCTCGCTCCCGCAAGCGTTCTGACTGCAACGTCCATCGGAACAGAATTCCACAAATTATAGACCCTGTATCGGGTCGATAGCTTTTCGTAAAGACTATTAAATCCTGGCCAATCTCGTTTTGGCTGAGAGCTATTCGGTACAATTATGATTTCATTATCTGTGATTGGATCTTCTATCCTGGCCGTATCGTAAACCGGCTCAAGTCCAAATGGCTCAAGAAGTGATTCATTTGAAACTCGATAATGCCCATTGTCCCGGTAGCGTGCAGGATGCGTCCACAGCCAATTATATTTCTCGCGCCAGTCATGTCCTATGCGGCAAGGAATTCTCAGTGTAATGATTTGACGGATAATAGGCGTCCACTGTTGAAGCCAGTGGCAGACAACGGTGTCGAATTTTCGATTTGCCGCCTCAGAGGTGAGGTGATCGGCTTTCACAATGAGCGATTCGATCCCCATGCTGCGCAGAAAGTTCGTCTTCACCTGATTTTCAAGAACTATCACGGTTTCAAATTTCTTCTCTATCGCCTTCAATACCGGCAGATAAAACACAAGGTCGCCGTATCCCATATTCGAGTAAATTAAAACACGCCCTTGCGGTTCAATCTTCGCAGGCATCACGATCGAAGAATATTGTTTAAGCGCGAAGGAGTTTATCGATTCGACAAGATTCACGTTGCTTCCTCACTCACTTAATTAACTCATTCCAGCTGGGATTAAGTTGTTCGAATCTCTCGTAGTGCTCAAAATTGAAAGTGTTGTGCCGTTATTTTTGAATTCGTCATGTCCGGTCGTCTGACCGATTCTAAATTCGATTTGTGATTCCTGATTTTGCTGCTGGCGCAATTCTGAGGCTTTGATGAATGTGGAGAAAATTATGTGCATAGAAATGCAGAGCGATCGCCGCCTGATGAAACCCTCGTTGTTTCCTCAGGCGCTTGTGAGAATTGCGAAGCGTCGTCTGTTCATCCTCAATGTACGATGCTGCCGTTCAATGCGGCTTGTGCCTGGCCTGCGCCGGATTCATGTGCCAACGAAAAAGGAGTAACTTCTTTCAGGCATCGACAAGCTGAAGATGGTAGAATGACTATCTCACGGCAAACAACATCAGTCACCAAGATCGAATCAGGGGATTTATATTTGCTCCCTCAAGTGAATAAATGTATGAGGATCCAAAAGAATAATCAAGAAATAAGATTCTTTGAGCTGAACAACTAATGTACGATTACCCTATACTCAATCTGCTGCCGCAAACAGTCGTTTGCGGATATTTAACTTTGCGTTCGAAAAAGAACGCCTGCGAACGACGTATGAAATCCGGACCTTTCAATTTGGTCTTGTCTCCGGCTCGGTTGTGGACCTGATCGAGTTGGTTGAAGTTATGGTGGTAACGGGAGTAACTGAAGAAAGACAGAGAGGTAAAGAAAGAACAACACGGAGCCCCCTTTCATTTTTCTGTTAGGTCTTCATTTGTGCATTCACTGCCGTCATCACCGGAGTGAAGAATTCGGGTAGTGTCCTAATTTGAATGGACATGTAAAAAGCCTGAGGAATGTCATTCTGAACGGAGCGAAGCGGAGTGAATGCCGAAGGCATCCCTTCGGGAGAATCTTTCTTACCGCATAGATTCCTCGCTTCGCTCGGAATGACCTATAGTTTTTGGTGCCTTCATCATTCTTAAGCCCTCCAATCCCATCAATGTCATTCTGGGATCATTTTATGGCACTGATTATTCAAATTAGGACACTACCAGAATTCGCCTTGAATTCACTTCTATTCTTTTCTATATTATTTGGCTTCACTTTATGTTCCCGATGTCGGGTCTTTTTCTTCGCTGAAGTTGAGTCATTCGTCGCTGCGGCGATAGGACATATTCCGTCCGATATGGTATCGAGGTTTGCCCTTGCGGTTGCGGCTCGCCCGGGACCGAAAACGTTAACAATGGATGAGCCGTTGCCGGCATGCTGCTCGCGCGATTACGTGGCCTATCAATAGATGGATTAGCAGTGCAGAGAGAAGCATAAGAGTGCTCGATTGCGGGGAAATGAGTTCCCATCCGATAGCGAATTGAAAATTGACTCCATGGACGATGCTGAAATTGAAATCGTCAATGCGGTTATTCCCGGAAATATTCTGAGTCCGGAAAGCAATGCCGATCTCCGACCACCATGCAATCGATTTTGTCCCGAACGAATCGTCGATGACAATTATTGATACCGGCTCCAAATGTGCGCCGAGCGAGAGGCTTGAAGAACCCGGTGTTTGATTGGTCGATCGAACCGGGAAACACCACCAAGTGAAAGCAGGAGATGATATGGCCGAGACCTTAGGCTCGCTTTGCGACAAACTCACCGTGGTAAAGCTAAAGCAATACCATGCTGATGATCCCACAAGACTTGAGAGCCTTGCCCTCCAGGAGAATCAGCTTAGAGACGAAATAAATTCATATGTTTCTGATGCAGTTTCTGGAGTGATTTCGCCGGAAAAGCTGATCTTTTCATCGAACAAAGTATACAAAAAAGACGGTAATGAAATAAGTGAAGTCACAGGCAGTATCGGACAGATTGTTTCAGAGCTGGCGAAAACCAATTGCGATTTATGGCATGAACAGGAAAAAGTCTATGAATTTGAGAAAGTACCCATGGCGGAAAAAGATGCTGTCATAAAGCAGCTTGCGAAGCTCAATCTGATTCGCACCAAATGCATAGATCGCATCGACAGCCAATTTCAGATGATGGTCATGAAGCAGAGTACAAAACCCTAGGCGAGGAAATTTATGTATAATGAAATTTCGAAATGCAGGATAGGCAAAAGTAAAAATCTTATCACCGTACTTTCCCTCGGAGAACTTTGTCTTACCGGTACTTTTCCAAAATCGAAAGATGAGATCATCACGAAAGGCCCTTTAGATTTAGTATGGTGCCCGGACAGCGGATTACTTCAGATGAAACAATCGTACTCGCCCGAGGAAATGTATGGGGATAATTATGGTTATCGCTCGGGCTTGAATGCATCGATGGTAAAGCATCTGACCAATAAAATTCGCGCGTTAGAACGCTTGATATCATTGTCAAAAGGTGATCTGGTTCTGGATATCGGCAGCAACGACACCACAACTCTGAAGGCCTACTCCGGAGAGTATACGAAGGTCGGCATTGACCCCACCGGCGTCAAATTCAAGGAGTTCTACACCAGCGATATTGTTCTCATTCCCGATTTTTTTTCGGCCGAAATATTTGAAAGGGCATTCCCCAAAACGAAGGCAAAAATCATTACCTCGATCGCAATGTTCTATGATTTAGAAGACCCCATGAAATTTGTGAAAGATATTGAAGCAATACTGGCCGAGGACGGAATATGGCATTTTGAGCAAAGTTACATGCCGTCTATGCTGCGTTCCAATTCATACGATACCGTTTGTCACGAACACCTGGAATTCTATTCCTTCAAAGTCGTTAAAAATCTGCTTGACAATTGCGGCATGCGGGTGCTAGATGTTCAGATGAATGCCATCAATGGCGGAAGTTTTGCTGTTACGGCCTCGAAGAAGCACGCGTCGTATGTCTCCAATACGCCGATCATAAACTGGATGCTGCAGCAAGAAGAAGATATGGGACTGGACACTCCTAAGCCGTATCGTGATTTTGAAGAAAGAGTATTTAAGCACAAAAAGAATCTGACGGAGTTAATAGAGGCTTTGGTAAACGATGGGAAAAAAGTCTTTGGATACGGCGCCTCCACGAAAGGAAATGTACTGCTGCAATTCTGCGGAATTACAACCAGTCATGTGCCGTATATCGCCGAAGTAAACGAACAAAAATTTGGCTGCTATACTCCCGGAACGCACATCCCGATCATTTCAGAAAAGGAAGCGAGAGCAATGAAGCCGGACTATTTTTTGGCGCTCCCGTGGCACTTCAAGAATTCAATCTTGGAGAGGGAAAGAGAGTACATAGAACAGGGGGGCAAATTCATTTTTCCGTTGCCTGAAATTGAAATTGTCTGATGAATATAGACCCTCATTTCCAAATTCAGCGGCGTGATTGTAAATTCAAAAAAAGGAAAGATGGCGCGATCACGAGTCTGGAAAGGCGGTTACTCGCCATTCCCTTCTGTCGCGGCCGGGGGATTGAAGCTTTCGCATTAGAATACTCGGATACGGAGTTTGGTAACGATTATTTGGCGCTGGAACAGGGCTAAGACCGAAAGGCTGCAATTTGGGCTCTCTCTCAATACTCAGATGCCAATTTGACGGGCAGAATTAGCCTTGAATTAACTTCTATTGTTCACTATATTGTCTCAGAGATTTGGATAATTACCAGCTGGACGAATTGGTCCAAAACTTGAAATCTTGGGCGTGAATGAAAAGGATGTATCGCGAAATTCATTCACAACGAAGACCTTAAATTGGGGCTGTAGCTCAGTTGGGAGAGCGATTCGTTCGCAACGAATAGGTCGTCGGTTCGATCCCGATCAGCTCCACAAGAGAGCAATTAATAATTAAGAATTATGAATTAAGAATGAATGATCATTGTTGATTGTTCATTGTTAATTGTAAAGGTCAAGCCCTGTACAACCGTAAGTCGCCCAACCCCGCCAGGTCCGGAAGGAAGCAACGGCCCGCTACCGAAAGTGTGATACAGTAAGCTTGACCTTTTTTATTCGTGGGGAGGGATTAATGTTTTACGTTTACATTCTCGTGAGCGACGCTGACGGAACCCTCTATACTGGACAGACTCAAGATATTCATGCGAGACTAAAACTTCATAATTCAGGAAGAGTTCAATCTACTCGGAAGAAATCACCGTGGCAATTGGGCTATTTTGAAGTCTTTGATCGGCGATCGGAGGCAATGTGGCGTGAGCAGGAATTGAAAAAGAAATGGAATACCGAAAGGAAAAAGCGGCTGATTTCCCAATTTAATCACATAAAAATTGAAGAGTTGCTTCAGTCAGAACGTACACTTTCGCCCGACCCTCAACGAGTCGACGACTCGTTGAATCGTCGACCGCTGCCGAAAGTGTGATACAGGAATCTTGGCCTTTTTTATTTCCCCTTGGCGTAAATCCTCGTTAATTAAAGAGCTTGCAAGCCTGCCTTATTTTTCGTACTTTTACCTTGAATTTTATAAAAAGGGCAGAAGCGCCTTTTTTAGCGCAACAAAGAGCATGGTCTGCTCTGTTCCGTAGGGGTATTTGAATTTCGCTCCCCAAAAGGGCACTGAGTTGAACTTGCTGGCGAAGGGGGTCACTGATTCGTGCTGTTGGAAATTCACCACATAAGTAATGATAGCCAGGAAATCGCGCTATTCCACTATTCGATTGTCACACGCCTGAAGGGGATTGACGATCATTTTATTCGGCGCACTACAAGGAATTTTGTTTCATGAGAAAAGAAATAGTTATCAACTCCACCGCGAACGAAGTTCGCATAGCAATAACCGAAGAAGGTAAGCTCGCCGAGCTGTTCGTCGAGACCCCTGAAAAGGAAAGGCTGGTGGGGGACATTTATGTCGGCAAGGTCGCGAAAGTCATGCCTGGGATCCAGGCCGCATTTATTGACGTCGGCCTGCCGCAGGATGCGTTCCTCCATTTTTCCGACATCGGTGCATCGTTAGGGCAATACAACGCCATGATCGGAGAGGACTCTGAGATCGACACGGAAGGGGACGACGATGAGGAAGAGCAGCATCATCCCGCACCTCCGGTTGTTGCAGCGCCCTCCGATGGGACGGCTGTCGCTGTGGCTGTGCCGCCGCCGCCTGTCAGACAAGGGGAGCGTCACGATCATCGGCCCCGGTATGAACGGCAGCACCGCAACGTCAATCTCACCAAAGGCCAGGAGATCATCGTCCAGGTCACCAAAGAGCCTGTCGGGAAGAAAGGAGTCCGTGTGACGACGGAAGTTTCGCTCCCCGGCCGCTTCCTCGTGCTCTTGCCGTTCGACGGCAAAGTCGGTATCTCGAAAAAGATCAGCAGCTTCAAAGAGAAAAGGCGCCTGAGAAAACTCGTGCGCAGCATTCTCCCCCCGTCGTTCGGCGTTATCGTCCGCACCAACGCAGAGAATCAGGATGAGAAAGTATTTCTCCAGGACCTGGAATCTCTCTTGACGACCTGGAAGGAGATTGAGAAAGCGGTGAAGGAAGAAACTGCTCCGGCGCTCCTCTATAAAGACATGGCAACCACATCGAGCGTGATCAGGGATCTGTTCAGCGAAGATGTCCAGCGTGTTGTGATCGATAATAAGAAATTGTTTAAAGAGATCAAGACGTACGTGAAACTTGTTTCCCCCCAAATGGTCGAGAAGATCGAGTACTACGGGAAACGGGAACCGATCTTCGATGTCTTCGGCGTGGAAAAGGAAATTGCCACAACCCTCGCGCGGAAAGTGTGGCTGAAGAGCGGCGGCTACATCATCATCGACCATACCGAGGCGATGACCGTGATCGACGTGAACAGCGGCCGTTATGCCGCGAAGCAGGAACAGGAATTGAACTCGCTGAAGACGGACCTTGAAGCGGCCCGCGAAATATGCCGGCAGCTTCGTTTGCGCGACCTTGGAGGCATCATCGTTATCGACTTCATCGACATCTCGGAAGAAAAGAACAAGAAGAAAGTGTACGATGAAATGAAAAAGGAGTTCCGGAAAGACCGGGCCAAGGCGACAGTGCTTCCAATGACAGAGTTTTGCCTCGTCCAGATCACACGACAGCGGATCCGGCAAAGCATCATTCATAGCTTCACGGAACCATGCCCTGTGTGCGGCGGCAGCGGCTTGATCCAGTCGAAGACCACCATCGTCAGCCAGATCGAACGATGGATCCGGCGGTTCAAATCGGAATCGAAGGAGTTCCGCCTTATCCTGCGCGTGCATCCGAGTATCGCGGCACACTTGATGGGAGGGACGATCAGCCGGCTCACGAAGATCAAGCTCCGGTTCTTCGTCCAGATCAAGCTTGAAGAAGACAAAGCCCTCGCGATCGACGAGTTCAGATTTATTTCGCGGAAACAAGACAAAGACATCACTGCTCAATATAAAACGTAGAAGGATTATTCAATGAAGTTCTTTATCGACACAGCAAGCCTCACAGAAATAAAAGAAGCGAACGACCTTGGAGTACTGGACGGCGTTACCACGAACCCGAGCCTCGTCGCGAAAGAGGGAAAAGAGTTCATCCCCCTGCTGAAAGAGATCTGCGCGATCGTCCACGGTCCGATAAGTGCAGAAGTTGTTTCGACCGAATTCGACGGAATGATGAAAGAAGGACGCGAGCTCGCGAAGATACACGAGAACATCGTCGTCAAAGTTCCGCTTATCAAAGACGGGCTGAAGGCGGTGAAGGCGCTGAAGGCTGAAGGCATCAGAACGAACGTAACCCTCTGCTTCTCCGCCAACCAGGCTCTTCTTGCCGCAAAAGCAGGCGCGTATTTCATCAGCCCCTTCGTCGGCAGGCTCGATGATATCAGTCAGAACGGAATGGAATTGATCGGACAGATCGTCACGATCTACCACAATTACGGGTACGACACACAGGTGCTCGTCGCAAGCGTGCGTCATCCGCTTCACGTGATTGACGCAGCAATGATGGGTGCCGATATCTGCACGATGCCATTCAAAGTGATCGACCAGCTCATCAAGCATCCGCTGACCGATATCGGCATCCAAAAGTTTCTTGCCGACTGGAACAAAGGCAAAAAGAAATGAAACAGACGCCGTTCCATTCGATCCATCGGCAGCTCGGAGCGAAGATGGTTCCTTTCGGCGGCTATGAAATGCCGGTGCAATACACCAGCATCATCGAAGAACATAAAGCGGTACGCACTGCGGTCGGCGTTTTCGATGTCTCGCACATGGGGGAATTTGTAGTGAAGGGAAAGAACGCTCAGGCATTCTTGCAGCGCATGACGGTCAACGACGTCGCGGTGCTTGTGCCGGGAGAAGCTCAATACTCTGCAATGTGCTATGACGATGCGGGGATCGTCGACGACCTTCTTGTTTACAAGATCGGCGAGAACCATTTCATGGTTGTCGTGAACGCGTCGAACGTTGAAAAAGACTTCGAATGGATGAACCGGCATCTGATGCCCGATGTTGATCTCAGGAACGAGAGCGATGCTACTGCGTTGCTGGCGATTCAGGGTCCAAAATCGCAGACGGTCATTCAGAAACTCACGTCTGTCGATCTGAAATCGATTCCGTATTATCGGTTTAAAGAAGCAAGTGTCGCGGGAGTTGATATGATCCTCTCTCGGACAGGATATACCGGTGAACTTGGTTATGAAATTTATTTCTCACCGTCGTACGCCGAGAATGTTTGGAATGCGCTCTTCAAGGCAGGTAAAGACTGCGGCATCAAGCCGATCGGCCTCGGTGCCCGGGATACGCTGCGCCTTGAAATGGGATATTGTCTGTACGGAAACGATATCGATCAGACCACAAATACGCTTGAAGCGGGGCTTGGGTGGATCACAAAGCTCAAAAAGGGAGAATTCCTCGGAAAACCGGTATTAGAAAAAGTAAAAGCAGAAGGTCTTAAGCGGAAGCTTGTGGGAATCGAGATCGAAGAGAAGGCGATTGCTCGTCACGGCTACGCGATCCTCTCGAAAGGGACTCAGATCGGGTCGGTCACGAGCGGAACATTTTCCCCCTCCCTCGAAAGAGCTATCGCGATGGGATATGTGGATGCCGCGCACTTTGCAGACGGCAGTCCGGTCCACATCGATGTGCGCGGGAAAGAAGTAAAGGGCAAAATTACGGCGCTGCCGTTTCTTAAAAAATAGCATTATGTAAAGCTGCGTAAGTTTTATCTTGATCTATTTTGCGTCTTGGCGGCTTTGTGCGAGGAAGGCTTTTAGACCTTGATCCCCAAGAACCAAAGCCTAAGCGAGTGTAGTGTCAGCGTCACAGATGATTACAGAGACAAGGTGTTGCAATGAAAATTGACGTGTACTTTTCTCCTGCTCAAGTCGATGAAATGCAGCTGCGCGACAAGAACGTTGTCGTGATCGACGTGTTGAGAGCAAGCACGACGATCGTGACGGCTCTAAATAACGGAGCGCGGGAGATCATCCCGGTCGGTTCGATCGAATCGGCGGTGAAGGTCTCCGGAAACCTCTTTGGCGACGTTGTGCTTCGCGGAGGTGAACGAAACGGCAAAATCATTACCGGTTTCAATTTGGGCAATTCTCCCAGCGAGTATACGGAAGATGCAGTGAAAGGAAAATCAATTATTTTCTGCACGACGAACGGATCGTCAGCGATGGTGAAGGCGAAATACGCCAAACGAATGGCGGTGGGCGGCTTCATCAACGTATCGCTCGTGGCTGATTTCATCCGCCAGGCGGGGGAGGATTTCTCAATCGTCTGCGCCGGCGAAAAGCAGCTCTTTTGCATGGAAGACGCGGTCTGCGCGGGCATGCTTGTAAAAATGCTCGTTGAGGATTCCCCCGTTGTCGTCGACGTGAATGACGCAGCTGGAGCAGCACAGGTCCTTTACAAAACAGTCGGCAAAAATCTGCTCAAAATGGCAAAAAGCTCCGACCACGGAAAGTACCTTGTCGACATCGGCTTCGAGAGCGACCTGAAAACATGCGTGAGCGTCGATTCCATTCCCGTGCTCCCCCTCCTGATCGGCAATGTGATCAAACTGAAAAAGGAAGAGGCGAAGCACTCCATTACTCTTGATGTTCAAGAGGGATAAGAATTTTTTTTCAATGGACGACACCCCAATCTCAACGGAACACCCGGCACCTCGCCGGAAGAAAAATGACGAGGAAAAAAAGTCGCGCCGCAATAAGCAGATCGCGTCATTCCTCGTTATGGTGCTGGGGATCCTCATTCTTCTCTGCCTTGTATCGTATTCTCCCGCCGATGAAGCGAGCGGCGATGTCCCCGTTTCACAACTTTTCAAGATCTTTACCAACGACCCGCTGATCCAGGAGAAAGCGAACGCCACGAACAACTGGCTCGGCCTGACCGGGGCGATTACGTCGAATTTTCTCATCAATTCGACGGTCGGTTACGCCGTCTTCGTACTTCCCTTCATGCTCATTGCCTGGGGATGGATGACGCTCCGACGCGGCGATATCCGCCGCCTGGTGTATTTCACGAATTACGTTATTGCCATCGCTGTGCTGTGGGCCACGTTCTGCGGGCTCCTGAGACTTGTCGGAATGTCTGAGGACCTTTCGCCGCAATGGAGCGGGGCGGTCGGGGCATTTCTCTCGAGTGTGCTGCGCCAACTGATCGGCGCGGCGGGAGGAATTATCGTTACGGTGTCGCTCCTCTTCGTCACGCTTACGCTTGCCATCGACCTCGACCTTCACGTCACATCCGAACGTCTGAAAAATTTCTTCGTCTCGATCGCGTCGGCCGTCAGTGAAGCGCTCGATCGCTGGAAAGAGCGGCGTGCCGTCCGCATCGCGGAAAAAGAAAAACAAAAGGCGTTAATACAGGTAAAGCGTCCGGCAGAAGAGATTTCGCAGAATCCCGGGCGCGTTGCCGTACCTAAAATCGTTTCGCCCCGTCAGGTGCAAGCGGTTGCTGTCGAAGTGATGCCGCCTGTCAACGGCGCCGGAGAGAGAGAGGATCCCGCGGTAGAGAGCCCGCCCGGATCGGATGAGGAGACGCCGCTCGATATCAAGGAAATGGTGCGTGAAGAAGAAGTCGGTTTGGACGAGCGGGATATTCAGGACGAGGAGATCGACTACGTATTTCCTTCGGTCGACCTTCTGAACTCGCAGCGTCAGGCCGAAACGATCGACGATGCAGAATTGAAGGCCAACGCAGAATTGCTTCGGGCGAAGCTTGCCGATTTCGATGTCGAGGTTGCCAACGTCAGCGTCACGCCCGGCCCCGTTGTGACATTATACGAACTTGTTCCGGCAACGGGAGTCAAGGTCGCAAAAATAGTCAACCTTGCGAACGACCTTGCTCTTGCCATGCAGGCAAAAGGCATCCGTATCGAAGCGCCGATCCCGGGAAAGGGAACGGTCGGCGTTGAAATTCCGAATCGCAAACCGTCGCTCGTGACGATCCGAAGCATTATCAACTCCGCGAAATTCCGTGACGCACAGGCTGCGCTTCCGCTGGCGATGGGTAAGACGATTTCCGGCGAAGTCTACGTCGACGACCTGTCGAAAATGCCGCACCTTCTTATCGCAGGTTCAACCGGCTCCGGAAAAAGCGTCGGCATCAACACGATCCTTGCAAGCATTCTCTACCGGCTTCATCCTTCGGAAGTAAAATTCCTGATCATCGATCCCAAAAAGATCGAGTTGAGTCTGTACAAGAAGCTCGAGCATCATTATCTCGCAATTTCAAAAGACATCGACGAGAAGATCATTACAATGCCGCAGAACGCTGTTCTGGCGTTAAAATCTGTCGAGCTTGAGATGGAACAGCGCTACGACAAGCTCGCGCATGCCGGTGTGCGGAATATTGCCGACTATAATGAACGCATTACATCCGGACGACTGAAGGATTCCGACACATTCAAGCACCGGAAGCTTCCGTATATCGTGATCATCATCGATGAGCTCGCCGATCTTATGATCACAGCTGCACGCGAGGTTGAAGAACCGATCACGCGGCTGGCACAGCTTGCACGTGCCGTCGGGATCCATCTCGTTGTTGCGACACAGCGCCCATCGGTCGATGTTATCACTGGTGTCATCAAGGCGAATTTCCCTGCCCGCATTGCATACCAGGTATCGTCCAAAACGGACTCGCGCACGATCCTCGACATGAACGGCGCCGAACAACTTCTCGGCAACGGCGACATGCTCTATATGCCGTCATCCAGCCCGAAGCCGATCCGCATCCAGAATGCGTTCATTTCGAGCGATGAAGTGGAATCGATCGTCGACCATATCGGCAAGCAGAAAGGCTACAGCAGGCCGTTTGAGCTCCCCTCGGTGCTGGAAAAACAGCGCGCTGCGTTGAGCTCCGGAGGGGGGGAACGCGATGAGTTGTTCCAGGAAGCCGCTCGGACAATTGTCCGCCATCAACAAGGTTCTGTTTCGTTACTGCAGCGGCGCCTCAAAGTCGGCTATTCACGCGCCGCGCGGCTGGTCGATGAGCTTGAAGCCGCCGGTATTGTCGGACAATTCGACGGCAGCAAAGCGCGTGAGGTGCTCGTTGAAAGTGAAGCGGAACTCGAAGCCATTCTCAGGAGCCTGATATGAAACTACGAACGTTGGCAGTTTTCATAATGTTCACATTGATGCATGCCCACGTCTCACCGCTTCACTGCGGCCAAAAGGAAAAACTGAGCGCTGCCGCCGTTCTTGAAAAAGTACAGGGAGCGTATTCGAACGTTGAGGATGCCACTGCCAGCTTTACTCAGACCGTTTCATTGAAGTATGCGAAAATTGAACAGACGTATACCGGAACGGTGATGATGAAGAAGGGGAACAAATACCGTATCGAGTCGCAAGAGCAGATCCTAGTGACCGACGGGACAACCGTCTGGCTGTACTCTCCCGTCAACAAGCAGGTGCTCATCGATTCGTTCAAGGAAACTCCGGATTCATTCTCCCCCGAAAGATTCCTTGTCGGACTTCCTAAAAATTTCCGCGCGGCCCTCGTCGACGACAGCGGCGGGGATACCCATGCGTCGTACACGTTGAAGCTCTCGCCGAAATCCGGCGTCGCGAAATACCTGAAATCGCTCAAAGTATGGATTGACGACGCGGATTGGAGTGTCCGCGGCGTCGAGTACATCGACAAGAACGAAACGAAGACAATGTACTCGCTGAAGGATGTACGGTTCAACGCCGGAATTCCGGATGACCGTTTTGTCTTCGTTGTTCCGGAACATGTTGAAGTCGTCGATCTCCGTTCCAACGGACACAATGCGCCTCACCAGTGAGCCTGATGAGCCTGATCGTGATGGCATGACCTTCTTCCATAGAGCCAACAAATTTTTGTCCTGAACGTTAATCAAACATTCACCGTCGCGGCATTACTTTTAGAATTGCCAGAGCACAGTGTTGTCCCCATGATACGCGCCAAAACATATATCCGATACGTTTTAAGTTTTGTCATCATGGCGTTGTTCATGTACCTCGCTTTTCGCGGGCAGGACTTTAACGCCATCTGGACGTCATTGACGCAGGTTCACTTCGTTTGGATCTTTTATCTCCTTGTTGGCGGCATTCTCAGCCATGTCGTCCGCGCCTGGCGATGGCAATATCTTCTCGTTCCCATCAAGCGGAACGTTTCTCTCCGGAATTCTTTTTCTGCCGTGATGATCGGTTACATGGTGAATAATTTTTTGCCGCGGGTCGGCGAGGTTGTCCGGCCCTACACGCTCGGGAAGCTCGAAGGAATCTCAAAAACTGCGGCATTCGGCACGGTCATTATTGAACGCATTATCGACATCATCACCTTTTTTTCAATCCTTCTGGCAGTGATGTTTTTCTATTCGGATTCCTTCGCAGAGCTGTTCCCGTCGTTCGCGGCGATAGAGCCGATCTTCCTTGGAGGTTCGGTGAGTGCGTTTCTCCTTTTTATCCTTCTGTTCTTCAAAGCGGAATATATCTTTTCGCTGCTGAAGGGGTCCCTCGTGTTCCTGCCCGTAAAACTCCGCGGGAAAATTGACAGCCTGTTCGAATCGTTCATCAGCGGATTTGCCATTGCCAAATACCCGGGGCAGTTCGTGATGATCATTATCACGAGCTACATGATTCAGGGGATGTATCTTCTGCTGATGTACATCCCATTTTATGCCTTCGACGCGATGGCGAATCATTCGCTCAATTTTGGTTCTGCCACGATACTGCTCGTCGTTTCAACGGTGGCGTTTGCCGTCCCGACGCCAAGCGGGTTTGGGACGTATCATTCCTTCACGTCGTTCACTCTCACTCAGTTGTACCATGTTGACAGTGTAACGGCACTCAGCTATTCGATTCTCACACACGAGGTCGGGGTGCTGCTGACGGTCGTCATAGGGCTGTATTATTTTTTCACAGATCACATTCGGGTCACTGAAATTGTGAAGGACGCCGGCTAACGGTCCCGGCACTTACGCAAAAGGATGAACTTTATGAAACAGGTTTCGCAGGAAATGAAGAAAGGCACGATGCATGTAGAGGACGTGCCGGAACCGGCTCTGAAAGGGGGCGGGGTGGTTGTCCGCAATGAGTATTCGCTGATCAGTTCGGGCACGGAGAGATCGTCCGTTCAAAAACGGAAAGGAAGTATGCTCTCCAAAATACGTTCGAATCCCGACATGGTAAAGCTCGTCATTCAGCAGATGCGGCAGCAGGGTGTGCTGAATGTGTACAGGAAAGTGATGACAAGGCTTGAAGCGTTCTCTCCTCTCGGGTACAGTTCAGCAGGGACGGTCATCGGCGTCGCCGGGGATGTCGATGACTTTGCCGTCGGCGATCGGGTTGCGTGCGGCGGCAGTTCCGCCAATCATGCCGAAATCCTTTTTGTGCCGAAAAATCTCTGCGTAAAAGTTCCGGCGGATATGACGATGCAGGAGGCGGCGTTCACCACCGTCGGCGCAATCGCACTTCAGGGCGTAAGACTCGCCGCGCCGACACTCGGAGAAACGGCGGCCGTCATCGGCCTCGGACTTGTCGGGCAATTAACTGTCCAGATATTAAAAGCAGCCGGCTGTTCGGTGATCGGGATCGACATTGACCCCCGTTCTGTTGCATTGGCCAAATCACTTGGGGCAGATGCAGCCTACCAGCGAGCTTCGAAAGGTCTGATGAGCGATATCCTGTCCCAGACACACGGTGTTGGGGTGGATGCGATCATCATCACGGCGGCAACAAAAAGCAGCGACCCGGTGCAGCTTGCCGGCGCGATCGCCCGTGATAAGGCGCGCGTCATCCTCGTCGGGGACGTTGGTATTTCCATCCCCAGAACGCCGTACTACATGAAAGAGCTGGAATTCAGAATATCGCGGTCATACGGACCCGGACGGTACGACAAGGCCTACGAAGAGAAAGGACAGGACTATCCCCTCGGGTTTGTGCGATGGACGGAGAAGCGCAATATGGAGGAATTCCTTCGGCTTGTGAAAGCGAAGAAGGTCAACGTCGAAAAATTGACGACGCACACCTTTCCCATCGCCGATGCCCTGAAGGCATATGCCATGATTCAGCGCGGAACAAAGGAGCGATATATTGGGGTATTGCTGGAATATCCGCATGGAAAGAAATCTGTTGCGAATGCTGTTTCAGTTGCGCCGGAGCGTGAATCAAATGGTTTGGTCTCCATCGGTTTTATCGGCGCGGGGAACTTCGCTCAAAGTTCGCTTATACCGTTCCTCAATACCAAGTCCGTAATTCTGAGAGCCGTATGCACTTCCAACGGTTTGAACGCGAAAAATGTTGCACGGAAATTTGGGTTCGAGTCAGCAACGACTGACCCGAAGGAAATTTATGCGTCCAGCAAGATCGATACCGTGTTTATCGCCACACGTCATAACCTTCATGCATCCTTGTGCGTGCAGGCACTAAATAATCACAAGCACGTTTTCGTTGAAAAACCTCTCGCGCTTAATGAGAAAGAGCTTGCCGAAATCATCAAGGCTCATGACGCGGCAAAGAAACGATCCCATCTTCGATTCATGGTCGGCTTTAACAGAAGATTTTCGCCGTCGGTGCGTCAGGCGAAAGCCTTCTTTGCCGATGCGGCAGAGCCGATGCTCGTGAATTACCGGGTGAACGCCGGCTTTCTGCCGAAGGACCATTGGACGCAGGATCCGGCGGAAGGGGGCGGGAGAATTATCGGTGAAGTGTGCCACTTCATCGACACAATCCAGTACCTCACGGGAGGCGAACCAACGGCCGTTTTTGCACAGTCTTTGTCCCTGACCGGAGAACGGTCGCAGAGCGACAATATCGCGATAACAATTCGCTTCTCGAACGGTTCAGTAGGAGTTATTGAGTATCTCGCGAACGGAGATCCTGCGCTCTCAAAGGAGCGTATTGAAATTTTTTCGGGGGGCAAAACGGCGGTCATCGACAACTTCAAAATTTTGGAGTTGTACCACGGCGGGGCACGAAAAGTTCATGAGAGTCTGACGGTTGAAAAAGGACACAAAGCTGAAGTGGAAGAATTCATCAGCTCTGTCCACCTTGCGAAAGACCTCATCTCGTTCCAGAGTCTGGTTGTTACAACGCGTACGACCTTCAAGATCATTGAATCGTTGGAGAGTGGACTTCCTGTTGAACTCTAGACTTCCGGTATTCACCGCAAAGATTGCCGTTGCTGCAGCCTTCATCGTGTGCTCGACGGATCTTTCCCGTGCCCAGTCCGTGCCAGATAGTGCGAATGGATTCATGCTGAGGGCGAACACTTTTTCACTCTACGGCGGAATGGGAATCGCGCTTGCGGACGCTCCCGGGCTTACGAGTTATATCAACACGCTCGGAGACCCGGCAATTGTGAGCGGTTTTGCGACTGACGTTGAGTTTTTCGGGGGGGCTGAATTTCCCTTAAGCTTTGAATGGGCGGGTGTCGTCGAGTACTCATATCTTTTCAAATCGTACTCTCTTTCGATCCCGGAAGAGGGAACGTATACGATATTCTACAGCATGCACATGCCGACAGCCATGGTGCATTATGTGATGACAGGCGAAGGGTATTTCCTAAAATTCGGCGGAGGTATCGGCTATCATACCGGGCTCCTGGAACAAAAGGACGGCTACGGCAACGACTTCACCTATACGGCTCACGGCATCGGTGTGAAGGCTCAGGCCGTCGGCCAGACGGCGTTCGACGAACATTTGTACGGATATATCGGAGGAGATCTCCGGTGGGAGTTGCTTGGTCAATTGAAGGGTGCTGGCGGCACGGTGCCGCCAAGCCGCGGCAAGGTTCCGTCACTATCGATGTTTGTCGTCGGTCTTGACTTCGGCCTGACCTATCATTTTTAGAAGGGCACTTCCCCCGTGGAGATGTGCTCCTTCCCCATTGGAAGAGGGCAGACCACGGCTGACATTTAGTTCACAACAATAGGAATAACTCAATGAAACCATTTCTTGTTTTCCTCTGTGGAATAATCATGCTCTCCGCGATTTCCGTCAGCCAGGAAAAAAAATCGACAAAGAAAGGAAAATCATCTGTGGATTCAACGAAGGCGTCTCACGGGCTCGTGGTCATCAAGACCTCAATGGGCGACATCACCGTCCAGCTAGCGGACGACAAAGCGCCGAAACACGCGGCTAATTTCCGCAAACTGGCCAAAGAGGGCTTTTATGCCGGAACAACGTTTCATCGCGTCATTCCCGGGTTCATGATCCAGGGGGGCGATCCGAATTCGAAAGATGACGACCGATCGAACGACGGACTTGGCGGGCCGGGATATACGATTGACGCCGAGATCGGGCTGACGCATGGCCGGGGTGTGGTCGCTGCCGCCCGTCAGGGAGATGAAGTGAACCCCGCGCGCAAGTCCAACGGCAGCCAGTTTTATATTACGGTCGCACCTGCGCCATTCCTCGACGGGCAGTACACCGTTTTTGGAAAAGTGGTCAAGGGCATGGACGTTGTGGACAAAATTGTCGCCGTGCAGCGTGACCGCAGCGACAATCCGATCCAAAAGGTCGTCATCACGAGCGTGACGGTTCAGTAGAGGATAGTTCTGCGATGGCAAAAAGCGCCAAAGGAAAAATCTCCGTCGATTCCTTTCTTTCTTCCATCCGCAAGAAGGATTTTGCACCGGTCTATTTCTTTTTCGGCGAGGAAGATTTTCTTATCGATGAAATTGTCGATGCTGTCGTTGCCGAAGGAATCGACCCGGCGACCAGGGGCTTCAATCTCGATATTATCCATGGCAGCGAAACCGACGGCAAAGATATCGTTTCCATCGCCTCTTCTTTTCCTATGATGGCGGAACGGAGGGTCGTCGTCGTGAAAGATTTCGACCGCGTTTCTAATAAGGAACTTGTTGAGCCGTACCTCGAACATCCTTCGCCGTCAACCTGCCTTGTCCTCATCGCCTCGAAGCCTGATACGCGTAAGAAGCCGTACCCGCTGTTGAAAAAGAACTCTGTCGGCGGCGAATTCGCCCGGCTGTACGATAACGAGATCCCGGCATGGATTCAGCGCCGTGTAACGCAGCTGCACAGAACGATTGCTGTCGACGCTGCCGAACTGCTTCAGGCATACGTCGGCAATTCTCTCCGGGAAGTCTCGAATCAAATAGATAAATTACTGATCGCTGTGGGTAGCAAACCGGCGATCGAAGTAGAAGACGTTGAAGCCGTTGTCGGCATCTCGAAGGAATTTACCGTGTTTGAGTTGACCAAGATGGTCGGCGAAAAAAATATCTCGAGGTCGATGGAAATTGTCGAACGGATGCTGGACAGCGGCGAATCACCGCAATTGATCATTGTCATGCTCACACGCCATTTTATCATTATGGCAAAGCTTCGCGAACTCCATGCCGCGGCAAAATCGGAATTCGAATTGGCGGGCGCCGTGAGAGTCAGCCCGTATTTCATCAAGGAATATGTGTCGCAGCTTCGCGGCTATTCTCCTGCAGCGGTTGAAAACGCCTTTCTCTCACTCGCGCGCGCTGACCGAGAGTTGAAGTCCTCAGCCACTGACCCCAAGCTTGTGATGGACGTGCTGCTATGCGAAATTATGGGACAATCGGCGGTCCGATCCCCCCAGCCGTCAGAATAACAAGCGCACATGCATCTACTTTCCCCGCCGACGAATTACGAATGGATAAGCTTCGCTCTTCTCATCGTTGGATTGACGGCGTTCATCGTTGCCGCTGAACTCGTGAGAACGGCGCTTCGATGGTCGCCCGAAGTGACGCGCAAGCTCGTCCACATCTCAACCGGCGTCCTCATCTTTTTTGCGCCGAGAATTTTCAGCTCGGGCATCCCCGCAATTCTTTTAGCTGTCATCTTCATTACCGTCAACTTTGCCGCGATTGAACTTGGACTTCTGAAAGGAATGCACGGCACGAACAGACGCTCGTACGGCACGGTCTATTACCCGCTCGCATTCCTGATTCTTGTTCTTCTCTGCTGGGATACCGTTCCCCAGATCATTTCTATTTCCATACTCGTGCTCGGACTCGGCGATGCGGCCGCCGCGATCGTCGGGGAAAATCTTTCTTCAGCGCACATCTACTGCCTCACAAGCGACAAAAAATCCCTCGAAGGCTCCGCGGCGATGTTCGTCACGACATTTGTGGTTGTTGCCTTCCTTCTTATTGGATCATTCGGCCTCAACGGAACTCTCGAATTCGATTTTGTCCCCGGCTTCTCCCGCCCAGTGCTCGGCGGATTGATCGCCCTTGCCGTATCGTTCTTTGCCACGGCATGGGAGGCCATTTCTTCGAAGGGTCTGGACAATCTTACAATCCCTCTATCAACGGCGTTCGTCCTCCAGCTCTTTCTCGTTCCGCTGCCGCACCATTCATATGAACAGTTTCTTATCGGGCTTGCGCTTGCACTCATATTTGCTGCGGCATCCTACGCTCTTCGTTTTTTGTCTGCGAGCGGAAGCGTGGGAACGTTCATCCTGGCGTCGATTATTTTTGGTTTGGGCGGATGGCAGTGGACCGTCCCGATTTTCGCATTCTTCCTCTTGTCGAGCGGGCTTTCCAAATTCGGGAAAAAACGGAAGGCAGCGTATGAGTTGATGTTTGAAAAATCCGACACGCGCGATGCCGGACAGGTTGCAGCAAACGGAGGCATTGCAGGCGTTATCATGCTTTGTTGGTATTTCTTTCCAGGATACGATGGCTGGTATTTCATCTACCTTGCATCACTCGCGTCAGTTACGGCAGATACATGGGGGACGGAGCTGGGACTTCTGTCGAAAGGATCTCCGCGATCAGTTATCACATTAAGAAGAGCGCCAACAGGAACGAGCGGAGCCGTGTCGATCGCTGGATTTACGGGCGGAGTGCTCGGCGCATTCCTCATCGCGCTTAGCGGACTTTTTTGGATGAGAGGCGATGCTCTCCTTTCCACATTCGTGTTGATCGTTGTTTCGGGCGTTGCAGGGTCGCTTGTCGACAGCGTGATCGGTGCAACTGCTCAGGCAAAATACCGATGCGGCGTCTGCGGAAAATTGACCGAGCGGAATAATCATTGCGGATCTGCAGCGTCGCTCGTTGCCGGAGTGCGTTGGGTGAACAATGATGCCGTGAACTGGACATGCGCAATTGGCGGGCCTCTCGTCTTTATGGCGCTTACCGCTGCAGGAATGTAGGAATGTAGAATAAGCTTGGTTGTCCAAGCCCCTCAAACCGCTGATTTCCCCCCTCCTTATTCATCTTTACTTTCCCTGAAAAGATTGCTATTTTGTTACTGAAAACTTATGAAAACGGTCAAAATTTCATCAATTTCAGTAGGCGGAGGCTCTCCTCTAGTTTTAATTGCCGGTCCATGCGTCGTTGAGAGCAGGGAGATGATCTTCTCGACGGCTGCAAGAATCAGGGAAATCACATCACGTCTTGGCATGCCGTTCGTCTTTAAATCCTCCTACAAAAAAGCGAACCGGACAAGCGTGAGCGGTTTTACGGGCATCGGTATTGATGAAGCGCTTAAGATACTGGCAGAGGTGAAAAAGGAATTTGGCATTCCAATTCTCACGGATGTGCACACGGCGGAGGAGGTCCGTGCTGCAGCTCAGGTTGCAGACGTTCTCCAGATTCCTGCATTTCTGTGCCGTCAAACCGATCTCCTGATCGCGGCCGGGAATTCCGGCAAAGTGGTGAATATCAAAAAGGGACAGTTTCTTGCTCCTGAGGATATGATCCATCCCGTCGAAAAAGTCGCATCGACAAAGAATGAAAGAATTCTGGTGACGGAACGGGGTGCGACGTTCGGATACCATAATCTCGTCGTCGATATGCGCGGATTGCAGGTGATGCGTTTATTCGGTTACCCTGTCATTCTGGATGCGACACATTCCGTGCAGCTCCCGAGCAACGACAACGGAAAAAGCGGCGGCCAGCCGCAATATATTTTTCCGATCACGCGAGCCGGCGTTGCGGTTGGGATCGACGGTCTCTTCATCGAAACGCATCCCGAGCCCGCCAAAGCGCTCAGCGATGCGGCAAGCCAGCTCCCGCTTTCGCGCCTGGAAGAATTATTGACCCAGGCAAAGGCAATCGATTCCCTTGTCAAGACGAATGGATGGTCGTGAGTCAGAGTTCTCCTCACAACGGACAGCAGGCACTCTTTCCGCGTCCGCTGACAGCGTTTGAACGTGAAACACTTCTCTGGCTTCTCCCCGCAGCACGGTCCGGGTACAATGAGTATCGAAAATATATTTCGGATTGGGTTGTTGTCGGTGAAGGGCGGCGAGGGGAGGGAAACTACATCCTCGCGGATGAAAAAGTTCGTCCCGATGTTGAATCGCCGCTGCCGCAAGTCTTTGCCTACGGAGTGATCGAAGCTGACAACGTGAGTATCTCCGCGACGCTGAGAGAATTGTTCGAGGACCAGCTTGAGTACGAAATCGTGAGTCTTCGCGGGGAGATGATTCCTCTGCACGTAACGGCACGGCGGCAATGGAATTTTTCTTTGTGGTCTCCGAATCAGCCGTGTCCGGCATGCGGTTCAGCGGTCCGCCAGGTCACGATCCGGAGAGAATCCGGAGGAGATGCAACACTGGCCGTGTGCGCTGTCGACAAGCGGCTGTGGATCTTCGATGCTCTCGACGGCGTGAATCATCTCATTCCGGTGACGAATTTCCACAATGCGCTGATGCTTCACAAAAATAATCGCGACCCGAAAACCGCTCTTGCGGCGGAAAATTTCTTCAGACACCTCCAAACGTTTTCCGATGCCGACCTCGGTGCGGCATTTGTCCAGTACAATAAGCTGAGAAAAAAAATCGAGCTTGGCAGAGTCGTTTTGCCAGGCTCAAAACAGACGACACTCGTCGATAAAGTCCTTTCACTTTTTAGAAAATGAGCACTCAATCGTTCGATATTGAAAAGGGGAAACAGGTCATCCGCATCGAAGCGCAGTCGGTCGCAGCCCTCGCCGATAAGATCGATGCCACATTTGCGGAGGCTGTCCGGATAATTTTTGAGGCAAAGGGAAGGATCGTGGTTACTGGCATGGGAAAATCCGGGATTATTGCTCGGAAGATCGTAGCAACGATGAACTCGACCGGCACTCCTGCGATCTTTCTTCATCCGTCGGATGCCGTTCACGGGGACCTGGGCATGGTGCGGCGTGAAGACGTCGTCGTGTGCTTGTCGAAAAGCGGCGAAACGCAGGAAATCTGCCAGCTTATCCCCATGTTCAAACGGATAGAGGTCCCGATCATCGCGATGCTCGGGCGGATGAACTCATCCATCGCAAAAGAGGCCGACGTCGTGCTCGATGTCACCGTGGAAGAAGAAGCCTGCCCGCATGATCTGGCGCCGACATCTTCGACGACTGCGGCGCTCGCGATGGGGGACGCTCTGGCGATCACGCTTCTTGAAAAAAGAAATTTCAGCAAAGAGGATTTTGCGCTGTTTCACCCCGGAGGCAACCTCGGCAAGCGCCTCCTCCTGAAGATCGAAGAGTTGATGACCGGCGGACCTCTGGTGCCGAAAGTGTCTCTCACAACCAGCCTCAAGGATACGATCCTTGAAATGACCACCAAACGGCTTGGCGCGACGTGTGTCGTTGACGCGGACGGGATCCTTCGCGGCGTCATCACCGACGGTGACCTTCGCAGGCTTCTGCAAAAGACGACCGATGTATCCGGCGTTACTGCCGAAGAAGTGATGACGCGAAATCCTAAAACGATCCTGTTCGGAGCGCTCGCCGCCGCGGCGCTCCAGGAACTGGAAACATTCAAAATTACGCAGCTGATTATCGTGGATAAAGAACATCGCCCGGTAGGAATGGTCCATATTCACGAATTGGTGAAAGCAGGACTTGCGACCCAGGATCGAGGTTGAGGCGATGAGAACGACCATAGCTTTTCTCGGTGTGTTTGCCGTCTTGATTTCAAACGGCTGTGAGGAGAAGATCAAGCCGTCCGTTCTTGGAGGAGTCTCGGGTGCTGCGCTTCCGTCCCAGGAGAGCTGGAATACGACTATCACATTCACCGATTCGGGGATCGTCAAAGCGATCTTGAAATCGGGTCATATCTCGGAGTACGAAGGAACCAAACAGACGCTGCTCGACAGCGGAGTGCATGTAGACTTCTTCGACCAGCATGGGGTTCACTCATCGGTTCTGACCTCCCGCACCGGGAAAGTCGACGAAAATACGAACAACCTCGAAGCAACGGGAAACGTGGTGGTTGTCTCCGACAGCGGAGTAGTTGTCGAGACGGAAAAGCTGTTCTGGGACAACCAGCGCCAGCTTATCCATTCCGATGAGTTCGTCAAAATCACTTCCCCGAAAGAAAAACTACAGGGCCATGGATTCGAATCCGACCAAAACCTGAAGAATTACAAGATCTTCAAGGTCACGGGAACGGCGAAACAGCAATAGATCGGGCCATGATGCAGATAGAAGACAAACATAAGGGTCGACTCATTGCCGAGTTCCTCAAAGAAGGCGGATCGGGATGTGCCGGCCTGTTTTTCGCGATTTTTTTCCTTCTGAACTGGAATGTGTTCGGGCAGGGAAAAGATGATATCATCTTGAAACATGCGGACGTCTTTGCCGGCAAGAACGTGAACGGCGAAGATATCCGTGAACTTACCGGCAACGTACATCTGGTCCAAGACAATGTTCTAGTGTGGTGCGACCGGGCGGTCCAGCATCTTGCAAAAAACGAAGTCGAACTCACCGGAAGGGTGAGGGTCCTCCGAGATACCGTGACGTTGACGGCAAAGCGAGGCACCTATTACGGCAACACGAAAAAGGCGGTTTGCGAAGACGGCGTGCGGCTCGAAACGACCCACGTGACGCTGCTGGCCGATTCCGGAACGTATTTCACCGAAGAAAGAAGATCGTTCTTTCACTCACACGTCCGCGTGATCGACTCAACAACGACGATCTTCAGCGATCAGCTGACGTATCTCGAAAAAGAGAGAGAATCGATCGCCGTCCGCAACGTGAGAGTGATCAACGCCGACAACAACGTTCAGCTGTTCGGCGACTACTTGGAGCATTTTGACGATACGCACTACAGCCGAATCACGGAGCAGCCTCGACTCATGCAGATTGATACGTCGTCGAAAGGTGTTGTCGATACTCTTGTCGTAAGAAGTCTCATCATGGAATCGTTCGACGATTCGACCAAAAAACTCATCGCCACCGACAGCGTCGCGATGGCGAGAGGTGCTCTCTCAGTTCGCTGCGGATGGGCGCGATATTTTACGCAAAAACAATTTATTGAGCTGCGCCTGGCGCCCGTTGTCTGGTACGACGACAATCAGGCCTCGGGCGATTCGATCACGCTGTTTATGTCTCACAATAAATTGCAGCATGCTGTCATACGGAACAGGACATTTGCGCTTTCGCTCAGCGACAGCGCGTATCCCGCGCGCTTCAATCAGCTGACGGGGAGAAAAATTGAGATGTTCTTTCAGGACGATAAGCTTCGTGAGATGGCTGTCGATCAGAACGCGACCAGTCTGTACTATTTGTACGACGGGAAAGATCCGAACGGCGCGAACAAAACAAGCGGCGATAGAATCATGATGACCTTTCTGGAAGGGAAGATCGATCTTATCCGCATTGTTAAGGGTATCGAAGGAACGTACTATCCCGAGAACATGGTCCTGAAAAAAGAGACGAAATACAACCTCGACGGCTTTGAGCTGAGGACAGACCGTCCCACGCTGATGTCTATTTTTCCAACTCTAAAAAAATTATGACTGATATACAACCCGGCCCCGCAAAGAATCCCGGCGATGAATCAGCGCCGAACGCTGCAATCCCGGCAGGCGGTAATCGAATTGTTCTTCGCGCCGAAAATTTGTTGAAACTGTACAAAAAACGGGCTGTCGTGAAAGATATTTCGGTAGAGGTGCAGCAGGGAGAAATTGTCGGTTTACTTGGTCCGAACGGCGCAGGAAAAACGACCACATTCTATATGATCGTCGGGATGATTCGTCCGAACGGCGGGCATGTCTATCTTGAGGAAAAGGATATTACACGCCTGCCTATGTACAAGCGCGCACATGCCGGCATAGGATATCTTCCGCAGGAGCCGTCGGTTTTTCGGACGATGACCGTCCGGGAAAACGTCCTCGCAGTGCTGCAGATGACGAAACTCTCGACGGCGGAACAGAACGCGCGGTGCGACAAACTGCTCGGAGAATTCGGCCTCACTCACTTGTCAAAAAGTAAAGGATACGTTCTTTCCGGGGGAGAGCGGCGGAGGACGGAAATAGCCCGTGCGCTCGCCACCGACCCTAAATTTATCCTGCTTGACGAACCGTTTGCGGGTATCGATCCTATCGCAGTGGAGGAGATCATGAGGATCGTAACGGGACTGCGGTCTCGCGGCATCGGCGTTCTGATTACGGACCACAACGTGCACGAGACTCTTTCTATCACCGACAGGTCCTATCTATTGTTCGAGGGGAGGATACTTAAAGCGGGGTCGGCCGAATCGCTTGCGAACGACCCTCAGGCAAGGAAACTCTATCTCGGGGAGAGTTTTAAATTGGATCGGTACGAATGAGAGATGAAGGTTGGCAGGCTGGAGACAGGAGGCAGAAGAAGTGAAATTTTGATCCGGCCAGCATTGAAAGAGAAACAAATACACCTTTCCGCCCGGACTGCGGCCTCCTGTCTCCTGATACCTGAATTCTTACAGACTTTTAAAAAACAAATTCAATCAATTATCGCATAAGGATGCCACATGGTTGTCGTACTCGAGCAGCACGCCACAGAACAAGATGTAGAGCGCATCATCAAAGTGCTTCATGATTTCGGATTTGACGTGCACCGGTCAACGGGAATCAATCAGACAGTGCTCGGCGCGATAGGGGTGAAACCGGATTTCGATACGCGGCAGCTTGAACTTCTGCCGGGTGTTGCACATGTGTACAGGATTACCGATCCGTTCAAACTTGCGAGCAGATCGTTCCATCCGGAGAATTCAGTCTTCGACATCAAAGGGGTGAAAATAGGGGGGAAGGAAGTGGTCATGATGGCCGGTCCCTGTTCGATCGAGAGCGAGGCACAAATTTTCACTATCGCCAAGCATGTCGCGGCGCACGGGGCGAAGTTTCTACGGGGGGGAGGATTCAAGCCGCGTTCATCGCCGTATTCGTTCCAGGGCATGGGCGAGGAAGGACTGAAGCTGATGCGCCGCGCAGCTGACGAGTTCGGATTGCTTGTCATCACCGAAGTGATGGATTCGAACCAGATAGAGCTTGTTGAGAACTATGCCGACGTCCTTCAGATCGGCGCGCGCAACATGCAGAATTTTACTTTCTTGAAAGAACTTGGAAAATCGCGGACGCCTGTGATGCTGAAACGCGGTTTGGCTGCGACGATCGAGGAGTGGTTGATGTCGGCGGAGTATATCTTGTCAGGAGGGAACAAGCAGGTGATCATGTGCGAGCGCGGCATTCGCACCTTCGAAACCGCGACACGAAACACGATGGACATCAGCGCAATACCGGTGATCCACGCTAAAAGCCATCTGCCCGTTGTTGCGGACCCGTCGCACGGAGTCGGCATCCGGGATAAGGTGATACCGATGGCGCGTGCAGCGGTGGCCGCAGGCGCCGATGCCATCATGGTTGAAGTTCACAACGATCCCGATCATGCAAAATCTGACGGGGCACAATCGCTTTTTCCAGAGCAGTTCGACGAATTAATGACGCAGGTGCGCATTATCGCAGAAGCGATCGGAAGAAGCATAGCGTAGAGGCAATTAAGAATTATGAATTAAGAATTATGAATTAGGAATTCAGAGTAGAGTTAATGATTACTGTTTACTGTTCACTCCCCATGTTCATTGTTCATTGATGATTGTTAATTGATATGAAAATAGCCATCATCGGTCTCGGTGTTATCGGCGGTTCGCTGGGGCTCGCGATCAAGCAGACTGATTCCGGAAACACCATCGTTGGATTCGATTCCCCAGGAGTGTTGCGCCGCGCGAAGAAGCGAAAGGCAATAGATGTCGCCGCACCGTCGCTTCGAGCCGCCGTGTCCGATGCAGAAATTGTCTTTTTATGTACACCCGTTGATTCTATCTTAAAGCTTCTTTCCGATGTTTCCCGGTTTATATCCTCCACGACGATTGTCAGCGATGTCGGAAGTGTAAAAGGAGTGGTGCAGGCCAGTGCGAAGAGATATTTTAGATCGCGGGGGATATTCATCGGTGGGCACCCGATGGCGGGGTCGGAGGGAAGCGGTATTGAATACGCCGACGCACTCCTCTTCCAAAATGCCGTCTATGTTCTCTGTCCTCCGCGCGGCCGGGCGAAAGAGACCCGGCTGCTGGCTGCGCTTCTGAAGTCGATCGGCGCGAGGGTATTGACGATGGATGCTCGCGAGCACGACCGTGTCGCTGCTGCAATCAGCCATCTCCCCCAACTTCTCGCAGTAGGTTTGATGGACAGTGCATCACGGAAGAACAAAGGCAACCCTGCATTCCTGCAGCTTGCCGCCGGCGGGTTCCGGGACATGACACGGATAGCGTCGAGCCCGTTCCCTGTGTGGAAAGACATCCTTTCCAACAACAGGAAAGAAACGAAACGAGCGCTGCAGGAGTTCGAGAAACTCCTTCGACAATTCCGCAAAAGGCTGAACCAACGCTCATTGTCCGATGTCGGTAAAAAGTTTCTCCGCGCGAAATCATTCCGCGATTCGATCCCGAAGAACACAAAGGGTTTCCTTCATTCCCTTCATGATCTTTTTGTATGGGTCGATGACAAACCGGGTACGCTTTCAACCATGACGACAACGTTGTTCCGATCGGGGATCAATATCAACGATATTGAATTATTGAAAGTACGTGAAGGACAGGGAGGGACTTTTCGCCTGTCGTTCGAATCGGGCGAAACAGCACGCTTGGCAGCAAAATCACTCCGCGCAAAAGGTTTTCGCGTCGCAAAGTAGTGAACAACGAATCGGCAGTTTTTCTGTGTCGATGAATCTGCATGCTCGAATTCACATTATGGATATATCAATTATAGAAAAGGATTGTGATGGCCCGAAGGATTCTTTGTGCTGCCGGGGTAATTGTTTTTTGTTATTCTTTCGCTTGGAGCTGGGGAGGGCCGACACATAAATTCATCAACAAGGAGGCAGCCATACATCTGCCGACGGGGTTTCCGTTCTTTGCAAATAACATTCAATGGTTAAGCGACCACGCAGTCGACGCTGACAATCGTAAGAGCAGCGACCCGACGGAGGCACCCAAACATTTCATCGACATTGAAAACTACCCCGAGTTTTCAACCCGAACATTGTCCCATAACTATGACACGCTCGTAGCAAAGCACGGACAGGCGTTCGTGACGAACGCCGGCGTTGTTCCGTGGTCTATTATCTGGTCTTTTGATTCGCTGACGAACTGTCTACGAAGAGGGGACTCGGCGAGGGCACTACAATTTGCGGCGGACCTGGGGCATTACGTCGGCGATGCTCATCAACCCCTTCATGTAACGGCAAACTACGATGGCGGAGAGACGGGCAACAATGGGATTCACAGCCGTTACGAATCGACGATGCTGGCGAATTATAATTATTTAAGCCAGGTTACTGTGACTGCGAAACAAGCGCACTTCATCCCTGTGCCGATTGATACAAATTTTGTATTTATTATGCATGGCAACAGCCTTGTCGATTCAATCCTTAAGGGCGATAACTATGCGAAGGCGATCGACCCCGCGTATAAGAGCTCTTACTATTCCGCACTCTGGGGAAAGACCGGCCCGTTAACGCAAAATCAGATTCAGGACGCGACGGTCGACTTGGCGAACTTGTGGTACACTGCGGCCATTGATGCGGGAATTGTTTCCAATACTTTTACCTTAACCCCTTCCGGTACACCGTCCAGGAGTGTAGAATGTGGCCAAGTTATTCCGGGAAATTCCCAAAATATCCCGTTTACAATAGTGAACAGCGGAGTGAATATTCTCAACATCTCCAACATTGCTTCGTCGGGAACCCCTTTTTCAGTTCTGACCACATCCGCAAACCTCCCGCCGGGGCAATCGCTTGTTGACACACTGCAGTTTTCTCCGGCGGTGCCAGGTTCTGTGAGCGGGTGGTTTATTGTTACCAGCAATGCAGACTTATCCCCAGACACAATATATGTAAGCGGAATCGGAACGAGTGCAGAGCTACATTTATTGACTCATTCTATTTCGTTCGGAAATGTGAAAATCGGTCAATCGAAGGACACAACACTCACCATCACCAACAACGGCGGGGACACGCTGAAGATCATTAGCGTTACATCCGCATCAGTTGCCTTTAGCGCGAGACCATCCGGACACATCCTCCCTCCCGGTCAATCGTTTACCGACACCCTCATCTTCTCTCCATCGTCAATCGGCCCAGTTCTTGCGCAGATTTTCATCGTGAGCAACTCAGCCACATCCCCTGATACATTGATGGTGGACGGAAGCGGTCAGTCATTAACCGGGGTGGAATTCTCGCAGACGGGATTGCCCGATCAATTCGGCCTGAGCCAGAATTATCCTAATCCGTTTAATCCTTCGACGCTTATTCAGTACTCGCTCCCATACCGAAGCACCGTGCGGATCAGGGTATTCAACGTCCTGGGGCAATTGACCACAGAATTGGTTAGCGGGGAACAGCCGGCTGGGTATCGCGAGGTGGTATGGAACGCAGCGGTTCCAAGCGGAATGTATTTCTACCGGATTGAGGCAGTGTCGGTCAATGATCCCACATACAGGTTCACAGCGGTGAGGAGGATGCTTCTGTTGAAGTGACGCTTGGGATGTTTCACAACTATTGAAAAGTTAAGACGTTGGTTGAGGCAGCTTATATTATTCAGGCAATAAATGGTTTTGACTTGCTTCTCGTCAAGTAATATTGAAAGCCACGTTCCATTTTTATTACTTCTGCCAACAATTCTCGCCGTATCTTCGCAGAGTTGAGAACAAAGGCGCTTGCTTTGGCGCTTAGAAAATCGAGAATATCGATCTGTACAAAAACCTGTGTGAATCCGTGTAATCGCACGCCTCAATCTGCAGTCAGGGTGCAACCAGAGCAGGTCTGACCAGTCAACCTTGGCATACGTTTTGAGCAGAGCTACCCTTGGTCCACTCATATCTTTCTCATCATGGAGGTTTCATACTATGAGCGTCAGTCAGCTAGCTAAATCGATCGCTGAGTCTCCGACGTTGAAGTTGAACGAAGAGGCGAGAGTATTACGGGAAAAAGGAGAAGCAGTGATTCACCTTGGTGCCGGGGAACCGAAGAATAAGGCTCCGATCAACGCTATTCTCAGCGCCGCCGCCAAGCTTAACGCGGCCGATATCAAGTACACGCCTACTGACGGCATCCCATCGCTTAAGAAGGCAGTCATTCGATACACTGAAGAGAACTACGATAAAGTCGTCGCACCGGAAAATGTCATTGTTTCTTCTGGAGCCAAGCAATCGGTATTCAACGTTCTCTACTCGATCGTCAATCCGCAGGATGAAGTTATCATTCTCGCACCGTACTGGGTCAGCTACCCGGATATGGTGAAGATGGTCTACGGCGTGCCGGTTATCGTTACGCCCGAGGACGGCGGATTCTATCCGAGAATGGAAGACGTTCGGAAAGCAGTCAGTTCGTATACGAAGGCGATCATCGTCAACAGTCCCAACAATCCTTCAGGAGTCGTCTATTCCGAGGAATTTATCTCGCAAATTGTGGAGTTCTGCGAGGCAAAGGGAATCTATGTCATCATGGATGACATTTATCACAAGCTGGTTTTTGACGGTAAGACCGTTCCCGTTAGCTATAAGTACACGAAGAAAGATATCGAATCGACGCACGTCATCGTCGTCAACGGTGTTTCAAAACTCTACGGGATGACCGGTTTCAGAATTGGCTGGACGATTGCAAGCAGGGAACTCGTCGGGATCATGTCGAACGTTCAGGGACAAATCACGTCATGCACTTCGGTGCTGCTGCAAGCTGCTGCTGAAGGAGCAATGACGGGACTGCAAAGCGTTACTGAAAGTCTCCGCATGACGTTGGAGAACAACCGCAACGTCATGATGCAGGAACTCCAGTCTTTCACCGGAGTGAAATGTACAAAACCGAACGGAACATACTATTGCCTTCCGGATTTTCGCGCATACTATAATAAATCGGTGGATCTCTCACAGCTCCTTTTGAAAAAAGCCCTTGTTGTTACGGTGCCGGGAAAAGAATTCGGTATGGAGGGGCATCTGCGTCTCAGTTATGCAGGCTCGATCAAAGACATTACTGAAGGCGTTGCGCGCATAAAGTGGGCGCTCGATCCATCTTCACCAAACGAAATCTACATTGGCGACCGTAAACTTGTGAGGGACTGGCTATGAACAACATCTTAGACATTAAAACACCTGCTCAAAGCGAAGCGGCCGTGTTGAAGAGCGATTATGGGCTCGCCAACCATGGCATCGAGAACTTGCGTATGGCGTACTGGAATTTGCCGACGGAAGCGTTGGTTGAGGAGATTACCTTCCGGCGAGAGGCGAAAATTTCACATCTCGGACCGATCGTTGCCAACACGGGAAAGCATACTGCCCGGTCGGCCAACGACAAATTCATCGTTAAAGAACCGTCCACCGAGGACAAGATCTGGTGGGGTCAGTACAACCGCCCGTTCAGCGCCGACAAATTCAACGACCTGTTCAATCGGATGCAGGGATTTTTGCAGGGAAGAGACGTCTTCGTGCAGGATTGCTACGGCGGCGCCGACCCGAATTACCGGATGCCGATCCGTATCATCAGCGAGTATGCATGGCATGCGATGTTCGCGCGAAATATGTTTATTCTCCCCCAGACGAATGAAGAATATCGCCGGCATGTACCCGACTTTACTGTTATTGCTCTCCCGGGATTTAAGGGAATACCACAAATCGACGGGACGCCGACGAACACGTTTATCGCGCTCAACTTTGCGCAGCGTCTGTGCATTATCGGAAACACGGCGTACGCGGGCGAAATTAAAAAATCGATCTTCACCATTCTCAACTATCTTCTGCCGCTGCAGGGTGTCATGGCGATGCACAGTTCCGCCAACATCGGCAAGGACGGCGATGCGGCCATATTCTTCGGCTTGTCCGGAACGGGAAAAACAACGCTCTCTGCCGACCCCAAGCGAAGCCTCATCGGCGATGACGAGCACGGATGGAGCGACGAAGGAGTCTTCAATTTTGAGGGAGGATGCTATGCTAAGGTGATCCGGCTCTCAGCATCCGCCGAACCGCAGATCTACGCAACAACGAGAATGTTCGGGACAATCCTCGAAAACGTCGTTTACGACCCTGTCACGCGGCTGATCGACCTCGACGATGAGTCGATCACCGAAAACACGCGCGCGTCATACCCGCTCGAGTATATCTCGAATGCCGTTCCCGAAAAAATGGGAGGGCATCCGAAGAATATCATTTTGTTGACGTGCGACGCTTCTGGCGTCATGCCGCCGATTGCACGGCTCACTCCGAATCAGGCGATGTATCAGTTTATCTCGGGATACACGTCGAAGATCGCAGGGACCGAAGTCGGGCTTGGCAAGGAACCGGAAATGACGTTTAGCACATGCTTCGGTGCGCCGTTCATGGTGCATCATCCCTCGTTTTACGCGGACCTGCTGAAACGTAAAATATTGAAGCATGGTGTAACGTGCTGGCTGGTCAATACCGGCTGGATCGGCGGGCCGTTCGGGATCGGAAAAAGGATCAGCATCGGCCATACGCGCGCGCTCCTCAATGCGGCCCTTACCGGCGAGTTACAAAAGGCAAAATTCTCCAAGGACCCGGTCTTCGGCTTTGAAGTCCCCACGAGCTGCGAAGGTGTCCCGGCCAATGTGCTCGATCCAGCCGGTTCGTGGCCGAGTAAAGAAAACCATCTGGCAAAATACAAACAGTTGGCGTCGCGTTTTATCGAGAACTTCAAGAAGTTTGAGGATGGTTGTCCGAAAGAAGTTATCGAGGCGGGACCAAAGATAAAGTAATCCTCGCTGCGATGTAAGCAATAAAAGAATCCCCGGGCCGGTAAAGCTCGGGGATTTTTATGGCAGCCATCTCGTTCCGAATCTCCGATTGGGACGCCACGCTTTTAACTTCTCGTTCCCAAACTCCGTTTGGGAACGCAACTGGACAAAAGCTCTGCTTCATTGTTAAGTAAGAAAGAAATCTGAGTCATGAGTTAATGACATTTATCTAACCGTTGACGAAATTCTCATGGGGCGTCTTCTTAATTTCCACTCCAAGCGTCAAAACCAATGTGTGAGAGGTTAGCGTTCCCAATGAGACGCTGGGAACGAGATAAGAAGAATCCCCGGGCCGGTAAAGCTCGGGGATTTTTATTGCGGCCATCTCGTTCCCAATCTCCGATTGGGAACGTATCTCCGTTGAGATTGGGAAAACAATTTAGCTTGTTGAAGCGGAATTTAAGAAGTTGCCGTTCCCAACGAGACGTTAGGAACGAGATAAATAAATATGGTCATCGTGTTCTTCGTGAACTTCGTGGAGAGTTATTCTTTAGACTTTGAAGGCGTTGGAGGGGGCTCCGGTTTTGGTTCGGAAGAGGGTTTTTCTTCCGAGGCTGCCGGCGGTTTCGGTTTTGTTTTTTTGGATGTCGATTTTGTTTCTTTAAACTCCGACCCTGAATTCTTGTAGTCGGTCTGGTAAAATCCGCTCCCCTTAAAGATCATCCCCCCGCCAAGGCTGATAATACGGACAAGGTTTTCAGTTTTGCAGACTGGGCAGAGCACCAGCGGCTTTGCGCTCATTTTCTGAACTTCTTCGAACCGGTGACCGCACTTCTTGCATTTGTATTCGTACGTCGGCATACGCGCTCTTCAATTCCCGTAAAGTTTTTTGAAGCCCCTGTGCATCCGTTCCGCCGCCTTCTCCAGCTCTTCCATTGAACAGGCATACGATATCCGGACATGGTTCTTCGAACCGAACCCGCTCCCCGGGACGACGACAACACGCTCTTCATCCAGCAAGTACTGCGCGATATCGTCTCCCGACCTGAGTGTTTTTCCGTTCGCCTTCTTTCCTACGTAGCCGCTCACGTTCGGAAAGACATAAAATGCCCCTTTTGGTTTGACGCAGGTTATTCCCTTGATCGATGTAACTGCCTCATAAATGAAATTCCTCCGCCGTAAGAACTCTGCGTTCATGGTGTTGACTTCATCGTGCGAGCCGGTCAGGGCTGCGAGGGCGGCGTGCTGCGAAATGGACGATGCGTTGGAAGTGATTTGGCTTTGCACTTTTTCGGCGGCCGAAACGATCTCCTGCTTTGCACCGAGATAACCGATCCTCCAACCGGTCATCGAAAAAGCCTTCGAGACGCCGTTGACGGTGATGACGTGGTCTTTGACTTCGGGAATCGAACCGATGCTAAAGTGTTTAGTTCCGTCGTAGATGACCTTCTCATAAATTTCGTCGGAGATGACGTAGAGGTCGGCTTTTGCCGTGACCTTCGCTAATTCTTCAATTTCTGTCCTCGAATAAACAGTCCCTGTTGGGTTCGAAGGAGAACAGAAAAGCAGAGCCTTTGTTTTTTTCGTGATGGCGCGCTTCAACTGCGCCGGCGTCATTTTGAAATCATTCTCCTCCGAGGTCGTAACGATCACCGGTACTGCGTCGACCAGCTTCACTATTTCAGGATAGGTGACCCAGTACGGCGCGGGGATGATCACTTCGTCCCCTTTGTTGCAGATCGCTCTCACCGCGTTGTAGATGGAATGCTTGGCGCCGTTCGACACGAGAATTTGCGAAGGGTGGAAGGAAATGTTGTTATCAGCTTTGAACTTGTCGCAAATTGCCTTTCGCAGTTCCTGGATGCCCGCATTGAGCGTGTATCCTGTATAATTATTTTCGATAGCGGAGATCGCAGCTTTCTTGATATGGAACGGTGTAGGAAAGTCCGGTTCACCGGCTGTCAGCGTAACGACGTCCACGCCCTCTTCCTTCAGCTTCTTGGCGACCGCAGAAAGCGCCAGCGTCATTGACGGCTCTGCTTTGGCAACTTGTCTCGATAACGATTTCAATGCTTTGGTTTGTCCTTTCCCGTTAAGTGTTGGTCTCTGAAGTGAACAATCATCCTTGGCTGTAATTCCTATTTCTTAATTCATAATTATTCATTGTTCTTCTTAGAATTCCTTTACCTTTTTATTCAGCCGTGCATAGACATTTGACGGAACGAACGTTCTGAATTCACCGTGCAGCCTCGCGAGTTCCCGCACAATGCTGGAATTGAGGTACGTGTACCGTTCGTGGGGCATCAGGAATACAGTGAAAATCTTATTGTCCTGTTTTCGGTTGATCAGGGCCATCTGGAATTCATATTCGAAATCGGATATTGCCCGCAGGCCCCGGATGAGCGCTACGGCTTTTTTCTTCCGGGCAAAATTGATCAATAGCCCGTCGAAACTTTCCACCGCAACATTTTTGTACTTGTTTCGCTTGATGACCTCCTGGATCATCTCGACGCGTTCCTCCTCGTCGAAGAGGGGGTTTTTTGTGGAATTCTTGGCAACGGTCACGATCACTTTATCGAACAACTCCATTCCGCGTTCAAGAATGTCGATATGCCCGTTCGTTATCGGGTCGAATGTTCCGGGGTAAAGTGCAATCTTCATGGTCGGCCTTCATGTGGTGATTGGAAGAACGTGACAACGGTCCTGCCGTATTTCCTTACCACCGCCTCTTCCCACAACAGACTCGGTTCAAAACGCAATTCCTGCGGGTGCTCGATGATCAGGTAGCCATCGGGGGAAACTACTCCGCTCTGAAAGATCATCGTCGGCAGCCGCTTCAGCACTTCAAAATCGTATGGGGGATCGGCAAACACTACATCAAACAATCCACGCGGACGCGCAAGGTACTCGAAAACGTCAGAAGCGAGAATCTCGCAATCTGACGATGCGTCGATCAGCGCAATATTCTGCTTCAAATACTCGACGGCGCGCTTTGAATTCTCTACGAAGACGACACGCCGGGCCCCGCGGCTCAAGGCTTCAATCCCCAGGCTCCCGCTTCCTGCGAACAGGTCCAGCACGAGCGATTCTTCCCAGTCGACCCGGTTCTGCAAAATATTAAAGATTGAACTCTTGACTCTGCTCGTGGCAGGGCGGACCGATAAATCGGCGACGGTACGCAGCTGCCTCCCCTTATGCTTGCCGGCGATAACGCGCATGCCTACTCTGCTCTCAACGCCAGGCCGACCGCCGACGCATATTCCTGTTTCCTGGCTTCGATGTCACGGTAGTTTCTGAGCGTCCGAGGAAGGGCGACCTTTTTGAACGGGTCCATGATTTCGACCGGAACGGCAACGAGCTGTCTCAGACTGGTCACCAGTGCCTGCGAAACGATCCTCCCGTGGAAAAAGACCGATTCAACGTTCACCCCTTTGACATACTCTGCCAGCTGTGCCATGTCGTTCTCGGTCGTCCATTCCATCGTAACAATATTCTTCGTTTCTCCGTTGGCGATCACGCTTGCATCAAATGAATTTTCATCCACGCCGGCAAGCAGAACCCGCTTGGCAGCGACCTCGGGGTAATTGAAGAGAAGTGCATTCTCAGCACCGAAGTGGTCGACGTCGACGATATTCAAGTTGCCGCTCAGCTGCCTGCACACGTTAGCGAGGAAGTTGAGAAAAATCTTCCGCACAGCCACGATCGCCGTCGTGTTCACCTGGACCTCCGCGTTGGAGTCCAGCACCATTGAGCTGATGTTGAAGGCGTTAACATTCTTCACAAGCGCATATTGGCTCAGTTCCCACTGCGAATGCTGGTCGAGTTCGCTCTCGGTGAGCGACATGTCCGTGGGGATCGATTGCACGACGACCATCCTGCTGTTGAGCCCAAACGAGAACGAGCGCGAACCGCTGCCGATATCCTTGAAGAATAGCTGAAGTTCCTGCGCGAACCCCCGTTCCCGTTGAGAAGCGCCGGGCTGGCTGAACATGTCCTGGTCGTCAAAATTGAGAGAGGAGTTGAACGAACCCGCGGCCGTGAGCGTGTGCCCCTTTGGGCTTTGGGCGATCTCGACGGCGGTAACCTGTGATTGTTCGAGAATAAGCGCGATATGTCGTTCGGTCGATTTCATTTGATCTTCACATACGGTAGTAGTTTTTCAAATTTCTTTGCACCGATGCCCTTGATCTTCCTGAGCTGTTCGACGGTTGAGAACTCGCCGTGTTCATCACGGTAGATCAGGATCTGTTCGGCAAGGCTCTCGCCAATTCCGGGAAGTACAACAAGTTCGTCTTTGGTTGCCGTGTTCAGATTAACCTTTTTGCCGTCTTTTTTGGTTCTTGCGGTGCGGGCGGTATCGCCTGCGCCCTCAACCGGAGCCGCCTGCGTCAAATACTTCGAGCGCTCCTCGAACTCCCTGTCGGCGGCCGAATAATCGAACTGATGGGTCGGGGGCGGAGTAAAATATGCACGGTAAACTTTCACCGAGACGCCGGCAATAAAGACAATCGATAAGAACAGGAAGATTCTCTGTTCATTTTTGGTGAACGCAGCGAACTCCTGCACGCGCTTCAGCAGCTTCATGGATACGACAACTGTTGAGAGATGGAAAAACAGGATCCGTTCCCGTTATGAAAACGTATTCCTCACTTTTTCGAAGAACGATTTATTCGCGTTCTTCTCTTCCTCCGTCGGCACAATATGCTCTGCCGACGAGAGTTCTCGCAGCAATTCTTTCTCTCGTGCGTTCAGCTTGGTGGGAACCCACACCTGTATCCTGATCAATTGGTCTCCCCGGCCAAAACTGTTGAGATGCGGAATCCCTTTCTCTTTCATCCGCAGCATTTTTCCCGGCATCGTTCCCGGTTCAATTTTTATTCGTGAACGCCCGCTCAGCGTCGGCACTTCAATATCTCCCCCCGTCACCGCATGAGGGAAGCTGATGAGCGTATTATAAACGATATCGTCGCCGTTCCGTACGAAATGTTCGTGACGTACTTCGTGAAATTCAACGATCACGTCACCGGAGGGACCGCCCCGCCTTCCGGCGTTGCCCTGACCCTGCATGGCGATATAGTTTCCTTCTGAAACGCCGGCCGGCACGTTGACTTTGATCGTCGATTCGCCCTGTTCGCGCCCTTCGCCGTCACACGCCGGGCATCGGTCGCGGACGATCTGCCCTTCGCCGCCGCAGTTCAAACACGTGGTAATATTCACGAACTGTCCGAACATTGAACGGGATACCTGCCGGAGTTCCCCGGTTCCGCCGCATTGCGGGCATGTCGTTTTCGACGAACCCGGCTTTGCGCCGCTGCCGGAACACGTTTGACACGTCTTCCATTTCTTGATCTTGATCTTCTTCTCGACTCCCGCGGCAATCTCTTCGAGAGTGAGTTTTAATTGCACCTTAAGGTCGGAACCGGCTTGGCCGGTCGCGCGGCGGCGCTGCTGTCTCCCTCCGGAAAAAACGTCATCGAAGATCGAGCCGCCGAAAATGTCGCCGAAATTTGAAAAGATATCGTTGATATCGGCGGAGCCCCTGAAATCGGTTCCACGCATTCCTTCATGTCCGTACTGGTCAAAGCGCTGACGTTTTGCCGGGTCGCTCAACGCTTCATACGCTTCTGCGGCTTCTTTGAACTTGTCTTCGGCCTCTTTGTTGTTCGGGTTGCGGTCCGGATGGTATTGAAGCGCCATCTTCCGGTATGCCTTCTTTATCTCGTCCTGCGATGCGCTTCGCGGGACGCCGAGCACTTCGTAAAAATCGCGTTTGGTTGCCATAATCAGTCTTCGAAATTCTCCGTTTTTGCCTGCTGAACCGGCGCGTCGGCCGGTGTTGTCGAAACGACGACCTTTGCATGACGGATCACTTTATCGAAGAGAAGGTAACCTTTTTCCACTTCTTCGAGCACGGTGTGGGGCGGAACATCCGCACGAGGCATTTGCATCAATGCGTCATGCACATCGACGTTGAACTCTTTTCCGACCGCGTCCATCGTCTTTAAACCCTGTGCCTCAAGTACTTTGAGAAATTTTGCATAAATGAGTTCGATGCCTTTATAGAACGAGTCGTTCTCTGCTTTTTCCTTGATGCTTTTTAATGACCTGTTAAAATCGTCGAGAACCGGGACCAGCTGCGTGATAATGTTTTCCGCCGCAAATTTCGTGAGGGAGGCAAAGTCGTTCTCCGTCCGCCGTTTGTAGTTGTCGAACTCGGCGGCTTTTCGCAGAAGCTGGTCTTTTAACTGCGCGTACTGCTTTTCCAGTTCCGCTGCTTTTTCAACGGGGACAGCCGCTTCAGATTTTTCCCCGGCCGGCTTTTGCCCCTCGTCGGAGGTTGGCTCCCGCTGCTCCGGTTCGCGATCGTTTTTCTCTACGGACATATATTCTTGCACTTTCAATAGTATTTAGCTCTCAACAAATCTGCATTCTCAGGGACGGAAAAGCAGGGAGATCATCTTCGCCATATAATCGACAAGGGGGATCATCCGGGAATAGTCCATTCGCTTTGCCCCGATGATACCGACCGTACCGCTGACATCGCCGACGGCGTACTGCGACGTGACGACGCTCAGTTCGCGCAGCTTTTCTTCCTCGTTCTCGGACCCGATGGATATCGAGATGTTTCCCTCGCCAATTTCTTTTTTCTCGAGGATGTGGACGATCATGTCGTGGTTTTCCAGCAATTCTATGATGCCGCGAAAATTCTCTGCGCTGCTGAACTCCGGCTGCGTCAGGAGGCTCTGCGTACCGCCGATGTGGACCTTCTCTTTGTTGCGTGTCTCGTCGAAGACTTTGTCGACGGACTCGACGAACAGGCGGATCAATCCTGTCTCTTCATTTTGCATGTCGCGAACCCGATCCCGGAAAGTTTTCCGGATTTGCTTCAACGTCAGGCCCGTCAGCCTTTCATTGAGAACTCTGCTCACTTCTTCTAACTTGCTTTTGGGTATCTCGGAGTGAGCTTCCATCATGATCGTTTTCACCATGCCGGAACGGATCGAGAGAATCACCATGATCCGGGAACTGGAGATCGATACAAGTTCGAGTTTCTCAAAGACTCCGGCACTTACCCGGGGAGTCGAGACGATCCCCAATTGATGGGAGATGCTCCCAAGAATTCTTGACGTTTCCCGCAGGATCTCGTCAGGGTCGGCGCTCGAATGGATCTGCGACTGGATCGTCGATTGATCGCGCGCGGAAAGAGCCTCCAGGTCCATCAGAGAATCGACGTAAAATCTGTAGCCCTTGTCTGTTGGAATTCTCCCGGCCGACGTATGAGGATGGTCGATATAACCTAAGAACTCCAGGTCGGACATGACATTTCGGACGGTCGCGGGACTGAGATCCAGACCATTGCGTTTCGAAATATAGCGCGAACCGATAGGCGTAGCAGTTTGGATGAAGCTGAAAATAATGCTCCGCAGTATTGTTCTTTCCCGTTCGTTGAGGCTTTCGGCCATTATTGTCCTACCGATATGCAAAAACAGTGATTCTCACATGAAAAATACGAATTTTTAGGCGCTGAGTCAAGAAAAGGGGAGCGGTCGCTTTTGTGCGGTGATACCCGCGACGAGAATCATTATACGGGGAAAACAGCGGAACGCATGTACTGCAAGGAACGGGGAAAAGTGTGAATGAACTCTTATTTTTGTATCATTTCGAGCTTTTGTGCTTTCAAGGTCTCAAGATTCTTTTCCAACTGAGCTCTGATCTCAATGATGTCCTGGTCACCGGCATATTTGGTATAGACAATGTCGGAAATTCCGACGAGGGAGCGGACAATCGATTCCACTGTCTCAGCCTGACGCCGCAGATCTGATACGAGTTTAAGAAGGGGCGTGGCAAGCGCAGGGTCGAGCATCTTCTGCACATTTCTTTCGCAGACGGACGATTGGAGTTTGAAGATCGCGAGGGCGTTGTTGATGTGGTGAGCGATCGTGCGCACCGTGGTCTGGAACATCTGTATCGCGGCTTCCATCTTTTCTTTTTCCCGCTGCTCTGCTTCCCGCGCCTGTTTGTCTTTGCGGAAGAGGTAGCGTTCGTACACGCCATGCAGCAAAATAGGGAAGTGGTTTATTTCGAGATGTTCTTTGCGGACGTAGTCATACGCACCGAGTTTCATCGCTTCAACGGCCACTTCTTCGGTGCCCGCCGCCGTCATCATGATTACCGGCGTTTCCATTTTCTGCTCGTTGATCCACTGGAGGACCTGTAATCCAGTGATATCGCCAAGGTTGAAGTCCATCAACACTATGTCGATATTCTTGTTAGCCTTAAGCCGTTCAATACTCTCGGTTCCGCTGTACGCTGTCGTCACTTCGAACTCGCCTGTTTCTTTCAACTCCATTGCCAGGACATCGGCAAACGACTCTTCATCCTCAGTAATAAGAACATGCAACGGTCTCTCCATCGATCGCTCCTAATTACATTTGTAAGCAAAACGGAAAAAAATCGGCAAGTGAGTTATTTTCGCGAAACCTTCTTCTACGGGTAATCTCCAGACGGGAAGCCCCATCGCGATTGAGGAAGTTAAGCGGAACAATATAGAGAGTCAAGATGAATTAGAAGTTTTTTATCCTTTCATACACTTAGAAGGGTGACAGCAATGACTGGGTTTGAACAAGTTAAAGGCCTGACGCTCATAGTCAGTGTTGTCAATCCCAGCCAAGTTGCTTGCAGGGGACCTGGGAGCGATACTCATGGTTCTACGATCGTAATGGAACAATGACTCTGATCAAACATGAATGGGCTTTGAAGGAGAGATGGCAATTCGTATGTTCTTTTGACATTGTATGTAATAAATCGGTTCATACTGATGTATGAAAGCATTGGCGCTACGATGATTCCGGTTCTCAATTGCACCGCATCCAGAAGTTGCATGTCGGTTGGCAAATGAGGATATTTTGGCCGGACGGTCAACCGATATTTTGTCAAAGCCCGATCTTAGAACGCCGTGGAACAGCCCCTTTCTTCGCTCGCTGAATCGCATTACGAAAATTTTCCCGTTGGATCCTTCTTGCTGCCTAAAGAATTCAGGGGTCCCATCAGGCTTGTTTATGCCTTTGCCCGGGTTGCCGACGACATCGCGGATGAAGGAAGTGATCCGGAGGAGGCCAGACTCCGGAGGCTCGATGAGTGGGAAGGAGAATTCAGGAAAGCGGCCGCCGGAAACAGCGGAATGCCTTTCTTCCGCGACTTACATGGTTCCATTGTGAAGTATGCCATTCCGACGTCGTTGTTTCTTGACCTGATTACTGCTTTCCGAATGGATGCTTCCGGAAAGGACTACGACACGTTTGAAGACCTTTTGTTCTACTGCCGCCATTCGGCTAATCCGGTTGGGAGGATATTGCTCCATATTTTCAACTGCGCAAATACCGAGACGGAAAGGCTCTCAGACTACATCTGCACCGCACTCCAGCTGGCGAATTTTTGGCAGGATTTGAGTGTTGATATAGAGCGAAATCGTGTTTATATTCCACGTGAGGATTTTGAGCGATTCGGGCTGCGGGCTGCTGACATGAGAAACGGCGGCGGAAACGATGCCATCCGGGCGCTGATACAATTTCAAGTAGAACGGACAAAGAAATTCTTTCACGACGGCAAGCCCCTTCTTCGATCAATCGATAAGCGCTTCGCCCTTGAGCTGCGACTGACGTACCATGGCGGGCTCAGAATCGCAGAGAAGGTCGAACGACTCGGCGGCAATATACTTCATCAACGGCCGGTATTGTCGCAGTATGACTGGGCACTCATTGCACTTCGGTCTTTATCATCACGATGACATGGAATCTTTACTTGTTGCCGACATCATCGAGAAGAACAAAAGGAGTAATTTCTATTACTCGTTTTTTCTTCTTCCGAAGCCAAAGCGCGATGCGATCAACGTTGTTTACGCATGGTGCCGCACCACCGACGATATTGTCGATGAGGACGAGAGCATCAAGCGTAAATACGTTCGCCTTCGGCTCTGGTCGCGCGAGTTTGAGCACGCGATAGAAGGAACTTCCCGGTACCCTCTCCTCAACAAATTAAGTCAGATCATCCAGCGCTTCAACATTCCGCTGAATCATTTTCATGACCTCATCAAGGGGATGGAAATGGATTTGATCAAGACCCGCTACGCAACGTTCGGCGAGCTGCGCGAATACTGTTACCGCGCGGCATCGACCGTGGGGCTGATCTGCACAGAAATATTCGGCTACAAGAACGAAGGGGCAAAAGAATACGCGATCAACCTCGGAATTGCACTGCAGCTGACGAACATCCTGAGGGACATCAAGGCTGACGCGGCGAAGGGAAGGATCTACCTCCCCCTTGAGGATCTTGCGCAATTCGGTTACACGGAGGAGGAATTGCTCGCGGGAACCTACAATCCTCGATTCATTCGTCTTATGCAATTCGAATGCGAACGTGCCCGGTCGTATTTCAGACAGGCGCTGGAACATCTTTCGGAAGAGGATAAGCCTCTTTTCCTCGCCGCACAAATTATGGAAGCGATCTACTTCCGTTTGCTTCAGGACATCGGGCGCGCCGAATACAATGTCTTCGCCAAGCGCATCCGGCTTTTCAATCTTACCAAGCTTCTGATCACCATCGAGGTATGGTGGAAGAACAGAACGCTCCGCAATCATGCAATTACAAAAAGGTCGTAATCCCGATGTGCTCGTCATCGGCGGCGGCGTCAGCGGATTGACGGCAGCCGTAGACCTTGCCTCTCGTGGTATTTCCGTACTCCTCGTCGAACAAAAACAGCACTGCGGCGGAAGGACTTACTCGTTCGTCCACAAAGAAACCGGGGACGAAGTGGACAACGGGCAGCACATGATGATGGGCTGCTATCATTTCACGCTGAGGTTTCTTTCGACTATTGGGGCGATGTCCCGCATATCAGTCCAAAAAAGACTCTCGGTGGTCTTTCGCGATGCCGCGGGGGGAGTCTTCCGGCTCCAATCAGGCCCATTCCCCGCGCCGGCGAATATTCTTTTCGGTCTCCTGAGGTTAAAAAGTCTCACCCTCGCTCAGCGTTTTTCTCTCTTGCGGGTGGGTGCTGCGCTTCTCTTCGAGAACCCGAACACCGATGAGGACCTTCAGTCGCTGACCGTTGAACAATGGCTCGACCGTCTGCATCAGCCCAAAGAGAACAAGGAATATCTCTGGAATATCATTGCGGTCGGCACGCTCAATGATTCCCCCGCAGTTGTTTCTGCTGCACTTTTTGTGAAAGTGCTTCAATCCGCCTTCATGGGAAAACAAGGAGATTCTTCGATGGTGATCCCGCACGAGGGACTCAGCGGCGTTCTGGTCGACGGAGCAGTGGACTATTTAGAAAGTCGGAATTGCGAAGTTCGAACAGGTACCTCGGTCGATCACGTTGTCATGGAAGGAGACATTGCCGCGAGCGTTCTCTTAAGTTCGGGGGACATCGTGTCGCCGCGCGCCATAGTTTCCGCCGTTCCGTACTTTGACCTGTCGAAGATATTCGGAACTGAAACAGGGCGGGCTTTTCCCGAGCGCGCCCTCGCTGATAAATTTATTTCTTCGCCGATCGTCACCATCTACCTCTGGTTTGACAGAAGTTTTATGGAAGAAGATTTCGCAGCGCTTCTTGGTTCACCGGTCCATTGGGTGTTCAATAAATCCAGGCTCCTCACGAAGAAAAACGGGAGCGTGGAATATCTCTCCCTCGTGATCAGCGGGGCGGCGAGTATTATCGATCGGGAAAAAGAAGAAATCGTAGCGCTGGGAATTTCCGAACTGGGCCGTTTTTATCCGGCGAGTGCGCAGGCAGCGCTTCTCCATTCGCTGGTCATCAAAGAAAAACGGGCGACATTTTCTCCCCGAGTCGGGACACAGGCGTACCGTCCGGCACACACGACGTCTCTTCGGAATTTATTTTTGGCGGGAGATTGGACGGACACGAAATTGCCGGCGACAATCGAAGGAGCGGCGCAAAGCGGCTATCGGTGCAGCGAACTGGTGCGGAAGTATCTCAATGCCTAGAAGCCATCTCAAAAACACTTATTTATGTCCTTCTCAAGGCACACTGAGAGATCATTGTCATTCTGAACCCTCGACGAGTCGTCTATCTACGATTCTACGAATCGTAGATTCGTTGAACGACCCTACGGGTCATAGACCCGTAGGGAGTCGTCGACCGTCGTTTTTTAGACGGGGTGAATGCCGAAGGCATCTCCCAAAGGGATCGCTTCGCGACCTTCGGGAGAATCCATGACAATGATACACCTTGACTCTCCAGGGCTTTCGTGTCATGGAGGCTTCGCTCCGCTCAGCATGACATTTACGGCTGCTTTCTGCATAGAAACCATTTTTGAGATGGTTTCTAGTCTAAAAATAAAAGCGGCGGCACATGACTAGTGCCGTCACTCTTAACAAGCTTTTATCTTACCGCCAAGACGCCAAGCACGCCAATGGGTAATGAGCAAAATGGACAAAAGTACTCTTGGCGTCATCTGCGTCTTGACGGTAAGATAATGCAAGATTATTTTTTGTAGCGGTGCTAGAAAGGAATATTTCTCACAGAGGGAATAAGAGGCGGATCGTCGTTCCCTTTCCCATTTCCGTTTCGATTTCGATTTTCCCTTTGTGGTCGTCCATGACCTTTTTTACAATCGCCATGCCGAGGCCGGTGCCGTGCTTCTTTCCGTACGTCACGAATGGCTCGAAAATTTTCCGCTTCACTTCTTCCGGCATTCCCGTTCCGGTGTCTTTGAAATCGACCTTCACCATCCCTCCGGCATCTTCCGTTGAGACCGTGAGCGTTCCTCCCGTCGGCATTGCGTCGGCTGCGTTGCTCGCGATGTTGTAGAAGACGCGGACAATCTTATCCTGGTCGACCTTCACCTTCCCCTGGAAGTTAAGGCTCTTCTCAAGCTTGATATTTCGTTTCGTCAGATCCTTTTGGATGAACGCGAGGACGCCTTCCATCACTTCTCCGAACTCGGTCTCCTGGATGTTCGTCGCGCTTACGCCGCGGCTGAAGTCGAGAATTTCCTGCGCCATATTGACGAACCGGTCGACCTGGTGGATCATTTCGTCGGCGAGCTTTCCGGCCTCTTCGTTCCCCGATTTCTTCTTCATCACCTGCGCGTAGACCCTCAGGGTTCCCATCGGGTTCTTGATATCGTGAATGATCGTGCTGGCCATTCTCCCGACCGCGGAGAGCCGCTCGTTATTGACCATCTCCTGTGCGAGACGCGCGTTCTCGATGGCGATGGAGGCGTGGATAGAAAGGGCGTTGATGAATTCCTCGTCCTGAAAAGTGAACGGTCCTCCTTTTTTGTTCAGCATCTGGAAGACGCCGATGATCTTTCCGTCGCGGTCGCGCATCGGCATGCAAAGCATGTTGTTCGTCCGGTAGCCCGATTTCTTGTCAACCTCGGGGTTGAACCGGGAATCGTTATACGCATCGGGAATATTGATCGTTTCCCCCGTTTTCGCCACATAGCCGGACAATCCTTTGCCGATAGGGAGCCGTATCTCGATGACCTCAGACCCGCGCAGCGCCTTCGACCAGATCTCGGACTTCAGCTCGTCGACGAGGTACAGCGTTCCGCGGTCGGCAGCGATCGACTTGATCGCAGTTTCGAGAATAACGTCAAGGAGTTTATCGAGGTCGAGCGTGGAGTTGACCGACTTGGCCGCATCGATCAGCATGTTCAGCTTTTCGACCTGGGTCTTGGAGGACTCGAGACTCTTTTCCAGCTCCGACACGACGATCTCATCCGTCGAACGGAGGCGCCTGCTGATCGCCTTCAGTAGATTGAGCGCTACGATGTGATTCGTCTTGATCAGGTTGTCAAAGTCGTGGTTGCTGATGCCGGCAACGACGGTGTTTTCGAGCGCGGTCGTTCGCGCCGATCGGTCCAGGTCCTCGATCAGTTCCATCTCGCCGAAGAAATCCCCCTTGCCGAGAATGGCAAGCGGGGTCTCCAGCCCTGATTTCGTGATCTTGGAAATTTTCACTCTTCCGTCGAGGATCAGGAAAAGCCGTTCGCCGCGGGTATGTTCGTTGAAAATGACAGTGCCTGCGCTGAACGTTTCCTCTTTCAAGGTTTTGGAGATCTTCTGAAGATCGTTATCACTGATGTACTTGAAGAGGGAGTTCGATCGAAGATTCTCGATGGTCAGGTTCGTGTTTTCCATATTCGGCTTGTCGATCTACGGCGTGAAGTGGATGATCAGGAAAAATTCTATCTCTGCGGAAATTTACGTATTACGCTGTAGAGAGTCAAGGCGAGGGTGAATGCGGTAGTGGCCAACTTTGAGTTTGCTGCGAGAGGTGACGGACACCTCAGTCCAATAATCAGATTATGCCGAAGAGTCCATCAGGGTAAATCGGTAACGTGTCCGTCACCTTACCAAGCTTGAGCACTACCGTGAATGCAGTGTGAGCCCAATTTGTATGAATATCCTAGACTCCTCAGTCCCGTAATTCTGAACGAGCGAAGCCAGGTCAAAGCAGAAGAGTGCCGCAGCGCACAACAGTGATTGACCGTTTGACATTCTGGAAGAAAACTCTAACTTTCGTTAATTGTTATACCCCTCCTCAGATGAAAATGCTTATTCACAGATAATTTTCAACAGATCGTTCGGGCAATGAACGCGATTTGCTCTTTGGTTGCCACCATCGTCGCAATTTGATTATTCGATGCGATGGGCGGGCGATACCGAAGATGTTCATTATGCTCTTGCAGGACGCGAAGACACTTATTAATGGACTGCCGTTGCCGGCGTCTATGTACCAGGGAGATATTACTTGCAGCAGGAGTTTGACGGGAGGGTGCTTATCAAAAAGATGTTGTTGTAGTGATCTTTTATGTCGCTCATAATTAGTTTCTTTTACAAACACTATCTTACTTAGGAGGCTGCATGAAACGCTTGATTCTTTTTGTGGGTTCAGTTCTTTTACTCCTGCCGTTCGGCACCGTTGGGGCGCAAATTCTAAACGCGGGGTTCGAGTCGTGGACGAATGGAAACCCCGATAATTGGTTTACGAACAACGCTGCACCTCTTTACACAACGGTCACCCAGTCCACGGACGCTCATTCCGGTTCGTCCGCGTTGAAGGGGGCGACGGTGAGCTATTCGTCCGTCGTTCTTGCCCCGACAGTTGCCGCTGGCATTGCAGACCAGGGCTTCAGTGTCAGTGCCCGAATTTCTTCGATAACAGGGTATTATAAATTTACTCCGGTCGGGGGAGATTCACTTTACATCATTGTGGTCATGAATTCTGGAGTTACCGGTATTGGAGGAGGGCTTCTAGCGATAGGAACAACTGTTGCCGCCTACACGCAATTCACCGTCCCAATTATTTACACAACGGCCGATACTCCTGACAAAATAACCATTCAATTTAGTCTCAGACCCGGCTCGACTTCATACCATGTTGGAACGACTTACCTGATCGACGACCTCGCTTTGGGAAATGTAACTTCTGTCAAAGAGGATATGTCGTCCGTTCCGGCCGTCTTTAATCTCGAGCAGAACTATCCGAATCCTTTCAATCCATCAACAAACATTAAATTCACCGTGCCGGCGGACGGACAGGCGACGCTGAAGGTCTTCAACACGCTCGGCCAGGAAGTGGCAACGCTGTTCAACGGAGAAGTTGCAGCCGGCGTGATTCATCTAGCCCGATTCGACGCATCAAACCTTTCAAGCGGAATATACTTCTCGCAGTTGGAATTCGGCGGGAGGGTGCAGATCAAGAAGATGGTGTTGATGAAGTAGGCTGTCCCGATTTATTGTGTTGGATCAAAAGCCGCTCTTGAAAGAACGGCTTTTGATTCTGCTGGTCATCACATTACTTTTTATTACCTGTTGTCGCCGGCTCGCGCGGCTCATGGGGAGCCTGAAAAGAGATGATCGTTGTGTGAGTCTGTTTCAATACCTCCCGCACATGGTGTATGATACGGCTGCTCACTCTTGTCTACACGATGATGTTGCCGTCTTCGTAGGTTCTTTGAGTCGAGTCTTCGACTATGCGCGGACAACTCGGAAATTGTTGTTCAATTGTCACTCCAATTAGTGGAATAATGAATGGAATGGGCCGGAGGAACCGTATTAATACCCGGACATGTCGGCTAAGTAAAAATACTTGTTGCAATGAAGATGGCAAAAATCCATTGCAAGGATAACGAACCACGACGTACCGCTCCTTCTTAGCCTGCGTACGAGCTTGCGGGTTATCCCATACCTTGACCAAGTAGTGATCCTCGTATCGCCTCAATGTATGGGCAAAGCACACTGCCTCTGGATGGCTCAGTGATCGCAAATGGCAAACATTAGGTCTTTGCGAAGGAGGTTTTTATCTTGTTCCTTTTTCATTCTATAATTGCTTATGTCTAGAAATTCAAAGCAAGGGGAAATTCAAATTCAGGCACTTCCGTTCACTTTGACAATAGGGGTAAATAAGTGTATGTTGCAATTGTAGGACACTTCTCATTCAGGATCAGATTCTCTTTTTCTGGCTGTGCGGCCACAGTTCTCCCTCTGGCCACCCATCTATTAGAAGACCATCCCTGACGTTACTCCCCTCATGGATAGATTTTTGCCATCTTCATAGCAATATATTTTTTGGATGCCTAAAAGCCCGGGTATTGACATGGTATCTCGGTGCGTTCCTTTCACTATTTCACCAACTGGAGTGACAATTGAACAACAATTTCCGAGTTGTCCGGCATCGTCGAAGGCTTGACTCATCGAGCGTTTTCCTTATTGTGGCGTGCTGCCTTTTCACATTGACAATTCCCTTACATGCGCAATGGATCAAATCCAGTTTGCCGTCAGGATCGACGTATGTCTATTCGATTGTTGCAAGAGGCTCAAACATCTTCGCAGGTACGTGGGGCGGCGCCCCCGGGAGTAACGTTTATCTTTCGTCCGATGATGCAAGTACTTGGACGATGGTCGATTCCGCCTCAGGACCACTTTGGGTCAACGCTCTTGCCTTGAGCGGCTCAAACATATTTGCTGGCACGTACGGAGGCGGAATCTCCATTTCCCAGGACAATGGTGCATCATGGGCTGCGGTTGACAGCGGCTTAACGGATTCAACGGGATCGAATGTCTTATCACTCGCCGTGAGCGGTTCAAATATTTTCGCTGCCATCGGCGGCAATTCATTGGGTACTCATGGAGGCGACGTTTTTCTATCCACGAATAACGGAGCAAGCTGGACTCCGGCCGATTCCGGCTTGCCCGACCGTACCAATGGCAACAATACTATTTTTTCCCTTGCTGCCAACGGGTCGAATATTTTTGCGACGACCGGCGAAATGTCCGGTTTTACAGTCTATCGGTCCACGAACAACGGCGCCAACTGGACGGGCATTGATTCAAACATGACAAATTACAGCGGCGTTCGTTCTATTGCAGTAAGCGGATCAAATGTCTTTGCGGGAACTGACATAGGCGATATTCTATTCTCCACCAACGAAGGGGCCAGCTGGGCTGCAATCGACTCCGGTTTGGCAGGCGGCGTTTACGCAATTCAACCGCTGAATAGTTCGAATGTTTTTGTTGGAACTGCCTCCGGCGGTGACGGCGGTCGTGTCTACCTCCTCACGAACCACGGCGGCTTCTGGGATACGGTCAATACTGGCCTGAGGACGTCATACGTCTTATCCCTCGTGGTGGATAGCGGGTACCTGTATGCCGCGACGTATGGAGGCGAGGGGGCGGCCGGCGATACGGGAGCGGGAGTGTGGAGGCGGCCGTTAGTCGAGATGACTACCGCCGTAAAGGTACATCAAATTGAAAAACCGGCTTCCTTTTCGCTTTCACAGAATTATCCCAACCCTTTCAACCCTTCAACAATTATTCAATTCACGGTGCCGTACAACGGCCGCGCGGTACTACGAGTATTCAACCTGCTCGGACAGGAAGTGGCAAGGCTGTACGATGGAATTGCAGCAACTGGTGAATTTCATCAGGCAACATTCGATGCGTCGCACCTGGCGAGCGGAGTATATTTCTCTCGGCTGGAGTTTGACGGAAAGCAAACCATGAAGAAGATGCTGCTGTTGAAGTAGCTCTCCGTATTTACTGATTACTTAGAAGCCGCTCTTTTCAGAGCGGCTTTTCTTCTTTTTTAGAGAGGCTTATCGTTGGACCTTGCCGGTTCGCGCGGCTCGTGTGGAGCCTGGAAGGAGATAATCGTTGCATGGGCTTGTTTTAGTACTTCCCGCACATGGTGTATGTTGCGGCTGCTCACTTTTGCCTTCACGATGATGTTGCCGTCCTCGTAGGTTCTTTCTTCGATCTCCGCGAGGTCGTGGAGTGTGGAGAGTAATTTATGCTCGGTATGTCCGATGGAAAACGTCAGCTCGATGCGCGAATGGTGGATCATCTTCAGGATCATGTCCTTCAGCCCGAGGAGATTTATTCCCCGCTCGGCGGAAATGAACACCGACGGCGTAAATTGCTGCTGCAGCTCCGGCAGATGTTCCCGGTCCTGCAGCGCATCGATCTTGTTGAAGACGTAGAGCGTCGGTTTGCCCGCCACACCCAATTCCTCGAGCGTGGAGATGACGACCCGTATCTGTTCGTCGAACTTTGGATGGCAGACGTCAATCACGTGGAGGAGGATGTCGGCTTCCACAACTTCTTCGAGCGTTCCCTTAAATGACGCGACAAGATGATGCGGCAGCTTGCGGATGAAACCGACCGTATCCGAGAGAAGGATGTTGGTGGACGGTGAGAGGGCGGCGGTGCGCGTTGTTGTGTCGAGCGTTGCAAAAAGGCGGTTCTCGACAAACACTTTCGAATCGGTGAGCGCATTGAGCAGCGTCGACTTGCCGGCGTTCGTATAACCGACGAGCGAAACGTTAACAAAATCCTTCCTTCCGCTCCGCCGGGTTTGGCGCTGCTGTCCGATCTTCGCAAGCTTTTCTTCAAGGTGTGAAATCCGCTGGCGGATCATTCGGCGGTCCGTTTCTATCTGCGTCTCGCCGGGACCCTTCGTTCCGATTCCTCCAAACTGTTTCGATAGATGCGTCCACGCCCGTGTGAGGCGCGGGAGGAGGTATTGAAGCTGGGCGAGTTCAACCTGAGTCTTCGCTTCGTTCGTTTTCGCCCTGCTCGCAAAGATATCGAGGATCAATCCGCTGCGGTCGAGTATCTTCCTGTTGATAGTCGTCTCCAGGTTGCGCACCTGGGCAGGAGAGAGGTCGTCGTCGAAGATCACGCTTGCGATGTCGTCGTCTTCAACCAGCTTTGCGATCTCCTCGACCTTTCCTTTCCCGATATAGAATGCCGGGTCGACCTTGTTCCGATCCTGCATGATCCTGTGGATAACGGTTGCTCCGGCAGTATCGGCAAGGAGCGTGAGCTCGTCGAGGTACTCTTCTGCCTGCTGTTTGTGGATGTTCCGGGTCACCACCCCCACAACGATCGCGCGTTCTTTTTGTTCTTTAATTAGATCGATCATATGTACTCCACTTCTGAGGCACAAAGACGCACTATTACGTCCAATCTTGTTTTGATTCCCGGGCAACGATCATCTCCGCCAACGCGGTCAAGATCGCGGCGATGAGAAAATAATTCCACAATTCCACGCCGAATCTGCTCTGGAGAACGACGGAGCTCAGCGATTCGGTATTGTTTACGGTCGTCACTGCGCTTCGTTCGAGCCCGTACTTCCGAGCCATCGTAAGCAGCTCATCGGAACCGGTCCGGTCGGCGACTGACTCAGCAGGTTCGACGTTCACCGTGATCTGAACCAGCGTGTCCCTCTCCCGCACTACGGAATAAATTCCCGGAATCGTTGCGTTGTCGAACGTTATCCCCGCTGACGCGGCGGAAGACAGGGCGGCGTTCGCATGGACGAGAGTTTCCTTCCCCTCCGGGTCGAGAATCCGGAGGTTCGGGGAGGGCGATCCGGCGCCGCTCCTCTTGCCCAGCCGCGAGAGAGGAAGATCGATTCGATCTCCGACGGCTGAGGAAGGAGAAGCGAGAAGTGAACTGCCTCCCGAATTCGCGTAAAGGATCGTTTGATACAGCAACGGGACAAATATTCCCCTGAGCGGGAAATCGGACCAATCGGTTGTGGCTGCGACGGCGAATCCCAGCACGCGTGAAGAACCTTTTCCGGCGAAAGCAGCACTGGATATTTTTTCCCAGAGGAACGGAGTTCCGTCAGAAAGGGAGATGATCGCACGGATTTCTCTTCCCGAAACAAACCGGACCGATGTATTTATTTTCGGTGATTCGATGGAGCTTTGTGTTTTTTGAATCCCCGGCGCTGATTCGAACATGCCCTGAAAGACAGGGTGGCCGAGATCAATTTTCTCGAACGAGAGATACCCCCCGGGGGATTTCTCTTTTTCAAACGGCATGAGCGATGGGAGTCCGAGTTTCGGCAGCAGGAACGAGTTGTATTGATCGACGTTGAGCAGACCGCCGGGAATCAAAATAATCCCGCCTCCCTGGGAAACGAATTCGTTGAGCTGATCGGCTTGCAACGGGGACAGTGAGGCGACGTTTGAGAGAACCACGACGTCGGCGTGGAGGAGCGCCGAATAGGTCAACTGCTGCGGCGAAAGCTCGGTTAACGCGATCGGGGTTGAAGTCTCATCTTCATTATGCGCCGTGAGCGCAAGACGGATGTACGAGGAGCTTTTTAGGTCCGATGACGAAAGAAGTACCGCAACCTGCGCCGGCACATCGACCGTGAAATAGCGCCTGTTGTCGCCGTCGAAAGAATCCTCCTCCAGTTCAACGCGGCCTGACACAAATCCGGGCCGCAGAGGAGTCGCCGTGAAATCGACGAACGCATGCTGGCCTCCCGCGACTGTCACACTCTTCTGCATTATCCGCATGCCGTCCAAAAAGAGATTCACCAGATGATTTTCTACGGGCCTCGTTCCATAATTCCACACGTCGGCCCGTATCGTAAACGGTTTTCCTTTTTGAAAGAGCGTTGGGGGGATCTCGACGTTTGCGATACCGATATTCTCAATCGGCTGGCCGGAAAGGGGAATGAAAAAAAACCGAACGTTGGGGTCGAAAAGTCTCGCCCCTTTCTCCGAACTTCCAGCTTTTCGTTGGTCGAGAACGGTCGTCTTCTGGTTGTCGGTGAAAACGTAAATCTCCTTGTTAAAATTTTTTGATTGCTGAAGGAGATGCGAGGCAAGCCGGAGTGCTTCCTCTACCGTGCGATGTTTGTAGCTTACCTCCGTATGCTGGATGATTTCCCGAATGCGCTGGATGTCATGAGTCGGTTCTGCGATCGCAGCGCGGGGAAGGTCCGAAAGCCGAATGATCATCGCGTCGTCCCCTTCTTTCAGCATATCGGCAAGGCCGATGGCGGCGGACTGAGCCTGCTTCAGGTATGGACCGCGGTCGCCCCGAAGCGACATGCTGTAGGAATCGTCGAGGATGATCACGATGGAGGTTCTGGCATGAGCGCCAAGGCCGGCAAGCGTTCCTTTTAATGCCGGTCGGGAGAAGGCAATGACAACGAAAATGATAATGAGCGTCCGAAGCAAGAGAAGGAGCCACTGGCGGATCTTTACCTTCCGCATTTTGCTCTTGTGCAATTCCTTAAGGAACGTGAGCGTGCTGAATTCGATCGTCCGGAGTTTTCGGACGTTCAACAGATGAAGAATAATCGGAATGCCTGCCGCTGCCAGGCCGAACAGCACAAACGGGTTAAGGAAGGTCATCGCGTCCGTTACTGGTGGAAGCCGAACGCCGGGAGGAGGGTTTCGCACCTCCAATGCCTTGCGGCGCTCGCTGCTATTGATAATTTTTAATGTTCAGCAAAATGAAATATCGCGATTGCGATTTGATTTAGCAACTGCATTCCGGGACGCGGGATCCTCAGTACTCCTTTGGTGTTCTCTCCGTTCAGGACGACACGGTGTGGTGATATCCAATAGCATTGTGTTCTGGCACAGCTCCCTCATTGTCATTCTGAGGATCCCGATGTTTCTCGTCGGGAGACGAAGAATTTTTCAGGCGGCATAGACCCTCCCGAAGGTCGCGAAGCGATCCCTTTGGGAGATGCCTTCGGCATTCGCTACGCTCAGGGTGACATGTGGTTGTTGGTGCCCTCGCTATTCTCAATCGCTCAGCTCCATCATTGTCATTCTGACCCCGTCGCTTTGTGGCGGGTGAAGAATCTTTCTAACGGCGTAGACCATTCGTTTCACTCAGGGTGACATGTAGTGCTTGGTGCCCTCACCAGTATCAGGATACATCCCCATCATTGTCATTCTGAACGAAGCGAAGCGGAGTGAAGAATCTTTAGGGCAGGATAGACCCTCCCGAAGGTCGCGAAGCGATCCCTTTGGGAGATGCCTTCGGCATTCGGTACGCTCAGGGTAACGTGTGGACATTGATTCCTGAAAATTCTTAAAGAACACAACCACATTACCATAGAATGTCGATATGTCCACTCAACGAATTCTTTTGTTTGACTCTGCAGTGAATTAATCACATATTCACCGCAGCAGTGTCTGCCGTCGGTTGACACTCAATTAGGAATCTGCGGCAGGGACTCTCAAACTCCGCAATCGGCAATTCGATGAGAAGTTCGACCGATGCGGAAAAAACGAAATGCAAAATGACAACCGTTCGCACCTGCTAAGGAGTATAGTATGAAAACGATGGTCGGACAACTTTGGAAGCTTGGACTTATCACCCTGACCGGCGTTCTGGGAAGCATTACGGTCGGACTTATTATGCACGGCACTGAAGTTTTCAATTACAAGGATATTTATTTTGCGTATGTCGCATTTGGTTTGACCGGCGCGTTCATCTTTGCGTTCTATCATGTCAGGGGATTGTCGGAAGCGATCACGGCGGCTGTGTGCACGAGCGCGATTCAGTTCATCGTCGCGACGTCATCGATGCCCGTGCTTTATTCCGGCTTCTGGTCGTTCGGCGTGAACCTGCCCGTCGTGTGGCTCGCGTTCATTTTCGAGCGAAGGCTGGCTCAATTCACGTGGGGAAAATTCATCATCATCGGACTGGTCTACGGCACCACGTTTGTCTTGCTGACGATGATCGTGGGAGTGCTTCAGAATGTCTCGGCCATGCCGCCGACGGTGTTCCGCGATAACTTTCTCGACGGACTTCTCATCGGCACGGGAGTGGGACTTGGAGTGCAGGCGGGCGAAGCGTACATCCATTCGCTGCAAAAAACTTCCGCCTAATTGCAGCTTGTAGGGTTACGGTAGAAATTCTGGGCCAGGTCTTGAGAAGGATCTCATATCCCGAACATCTTCAATCATTCGCCATGAGACGGCCGACACCCTTTTCACCGGCCGGTGGCGCGGTTGATCTATTTTCTTACGATGATCTTCTTCGTCATGAGACGATTGTTTGACTTGGATAACTCCGTCGTCGGTTTATACGTCAAAAAATCGTCGATTGAAGTATAGAACATTCCGCTGAGAGTCGTGACCCATACCTTGTCGCCATATTGATTGATGGAAGTGATTTCATTAGTTTCCAATCCGCTGTTCTCGAGTTCCTTCACAACACCGGTCGTAAAATCCGCTCGAAAGATCTGACTGTAAACATAGAAATAGATCTCATTCCCGATATGAAACGACTTTGCCTCTCCTGAAGGAAAATCAGACGCAAAGAGGGTCCAATTTTCGCCATCATCAACAGAGCGGAACAGGTCGGAGAAATAGGTTAGCGTGTATAATGTATCGTGATAGGTAAACACATCGGAGAGGTAACCATTCACCTGGGAGAGCATTCGATAGGTACCGTTGGGGTACACGATGTAATTGCCGTTGCCTGCTGAAACGAAGAACCTGTCCTTATACGATGCAATAAGAGCCACGTAATTAATATACTGATCGTTGCCCTGCAACGTAATTTTTGTAAGCTTTGGCGAGAAGTTAGAAAGAAGCCTTCCGGAGGTCGGAGTGTATGAAGCATTCATTTCGATAATGCAGAATGAGGAAGCTCCGCCTGTGTCTAATACAGCCGAAAGGAACTGCCCTTGATTGTTGAACGCTCCTATGGGGTTTGAATAAAAGTTCGGGTATGCAGCTGCTTTTGGCGAATAAGAAGTGTCCAAATCGTGCAGGATGATCCTCCAAAAAAATGGCTGGGATTCTGTCATATCTCCCCGCGCATAGAACGGTGATAAGAAAACATACTGCGCTCCATTGGTTCCATTATAGACCCAATAACTTCCAGAGCAGACTGGTTTATTGATCATTGATTCCAACTCAACAAGGACCTTCAGGCTCGGACTCAAACTGGTTGAATCGACGATTGAAATGCTGTTAAATCCAGCCACAGTGAATGAATCGTTCGAGACATAACCGTTGAGCAGGATTTTGTCTGATCGGTAATAGTTCGCGTCCAGCTGCCACACTGATTCGGTGGATGCCGTTTGGGTAGGCGCCGGAGCGTTCTTCTTGCAGCCGGAACAGTACATCCCTCCAAGCATCATCCCCACAACAATGATCGCCCGGGTACCGAGAATGTAATATGAGTGCTTGTGCTGGTTCATTTGTTTTCCTCAATCGTGTCTTCTGGATATACTTGCCGAAGGGATCGCATACGTACCGATGGAATGTACCCGGAGTGTTTGAGCATTAGCATTGATGCTCCTGGTGAGAATACCGCTTGGCGGTTGTTCGAATGAGGTTATCTTACAATCCGGAGTAAACGCAATCCAAGTAAGGAATGTATGGCGTCGATTATACTTCAACAGACATTTCCCGCGTGGAAAAAACTGGAGGGTGTGCCCGGCAGGTTTCTGAACGCCCCCTCGCAATTCCGTTGATTGCATCGGCGGAAAACTACTGCAATTCAAAACAAAATGCAAATTTGGCGGGGGTCAGAAATAGAAAACCCGGACGATGAGTCCGGGCTTCATTGGAAATAAAGCTGCTCTTTGCGTTATTTCAACAGCAGCATCTTCTTCATTTGCATTTTCCCGCCAAACTCCAGCCGCGAGAAATAAATTCCGCTTGCAAAGTTTGACGCGTTGAATTCGACCTGATGGCTGATCCCCGCCGAAGTTTCACTATTGAACAACGTTGCGACTTCCTGTCCGAGGATGTTAAACACTTTCAGTAGTGCGCGGCCGTTCGAAGGAACCGTGAACTGAATGATCGTCGTCGGGTTGAACGGATTGGGGTAATTCTGCTGAAGTTGAAAAGATTCCGGAAGAGACCCGCCGCCGGGCCGAACATCCGACAATGTTCCGCCGCCGGAAATATTTTGCGCGTACAGATCCGGATAAACGTTGCCGTTTCCGTTCGTGCGGTAGTCGTCCCAGATGATCACTGCGCCATTGCCGGGATACGCTACGATGCTCGGACTGTTCTGATTGTTCGCCGCGCTTGAAACGGCAATTCCGTCCGTTGTCCATTGGGGTGCGCCGCTTGCGTTCATCCGCTGCGCGTAAATATCCTGGTTGGCCCCGTTGTTGCGATTGTCTTCCCATGTAATGATCGCCCCGCCGTTTCCATCGGAGACTATTCTCGGATTTTCCTGGGGAGCGGTGTTGGTACAGACGTTCGCACCCGTGTCGGTCCACTGACGCTGCCCGGTTCCGTTGACGCGCTGTGCAAAGATATTGTCGCTGCCGCCGATGCCTCCCCCTCTCGACTCCTCCCAGGTGAAAATGCCGCCCCCCGATCCATCAGCGGCCATGGTGAGAGAATTTACCGCGTTCTTGTTCGCTGTTAATGCTAGGCCGTTCGCCATCCATTGGACCGCTCCGTTAGCGTTCACTCTCTGAGCATATCCCAGGTACTGCGCGCTGTCTCTGAAATCTTCCCATGCGATCACTGCTCCGCCCAATCCGTCCTTTGCGATTTGCGGATAGTTTTGCAGTTTCGCCGCACTTGAAATCACAACACCGTTCGCCGCCCACTTTGCCGATCCCGACGGGTCGACGCGCTGGGCGTAGATATCGGCCAAGTCTCCCGTTGCAGCATTCCGATCATCAGTCCACGTCAGGATGACCCCGCCGGAGTCGTCGGAACAGATCCGTGTATCGGTTGCACCATAGACACCATCGACGATCGTACTCCAGGCGAGGGCACCGGTTGAGTCGATCCTCATGAGGACAAGTCCAAACGCGTCGTCCCAGGAAACGTAAGACCCGTTGTGGCCATCGCTGAGCATCTGAGGATTGTCCGGCTGACGAAAACTCAAGCCCACGGTAAATGATGCGGTGATGTTTATACCGTTGGAGATCCATAGGACCGCTCCGGCTGAAGAAACGTGCTGGCCGTAGATATTAGGCAGCGTATTGTCCGGCCTGCTGTCCCCCCACGTTACAAAAACGCCGCCGTTTCCATCGAGCGCAATGGAAGGCTTCTCGAACGTTTGCTGTATCGAGTCCACACAAATGCCGCCTAATCCCCACGGCAGCGTTCCCGATGCTGTAATCTTTTGAACGTACACTCCGCCTTTGGAATTGGACGACCCGTCGTACCATGTCAGATAGGTATTTCCCGACCCATCGCTGATAACATCGAGATCGTACCGCCCGGATTTACCGACGGCAAGGGGAGTATTGACGGCGGGGTTGTTCGACCATTGAGCATGAACATCGAGGCTCAACGCAAACAGAAGCGCAAGAACAATTGGAACAGATTTTTTCATGCAGTGCTCCTTATGAAATTATGATGTACGTGGTGTGTTGGAAAACAATATCACAATAATAGCATTGCCTCATTCGTCCTCCGTCCATATCAGATCATTGACCCACTATCACACTAATGCAGGAAATAGCTTTCCGGCAGTGGGTTGTTCATGGTCTCGCTGTCAATGATTCGATGAACGCCTCGGAGGGGGTGATGCTCGCAGTCTGCTCAATAGTGCCATTCACTGGGCTTCGTCTGTAACTCTTTGCATTGCGACGGGTCCAGAATAGAATTCCCGGTATCGAATATTTTTTTAGAAGTTAGAGAATTGCAGCGATTGTCCCAAATAACAGGCGCCGATTTCCATTTCGCAGCCGCCGCAATAATTATGAACACATCGTTACGGCGGCTAGTTTCCGTTGCATGATGTAATTTATTTCAGCAGCAGCATCTTCTTTAGCTGCATTCTGCCGTCGAACTCCAGTCGCG
>CAYTOA010000007.1:62784-103748 GCA_964439265.1 uncultured Chitinophagaceae bacterium | reverse complement strand
AATTCTATATTCTGACTTCTAAATTCTATATTCTGACTTCTGAATACTCATTCAACAATCCTCCGGGCTTCCGTGTAGCGTGTCTTGTAGTACGAACTTTCTATCGACGAGATCGTGACGCCGAACGCTTCGCTCGCATGCGCGAAAAGGTCGTCCCCGATGTAAATCCCCACATGCGATGGATTAGCACCCGTTGTGTTGAAGAACATCAGGTCTCCAAACTTAAGGTCTTCGAAGGATACAGGCGTTCCTTTCTTCACCTGGTCCGCCGCGGTTCGGGGAAGTTTTACACTCACCGATTGGTCGTACACTGCACTCGTAAATGCGGAACAGTCGATCCCGGATTTGGAATCTCCTCCGTAAATATACGGCGTTCCCAGATAGCCGAGGATCACGTCCATCATCCTCTGGTCATCGATCTTTTCTGCCGGGGTTCTTGCGCTTCCGCTTGGAACCGCGCCTGGAGATCTTTTCATCGGCGGCGGAGCAGCGGAAGACGCCGGCTTAGCGTTGGAGAATCTCGCGGCGACCCGCTTCACGTCAACCTTACGGTCGTCTTCCTTTTTCTCTTCCTCAATGTGTTTCGAGCTGAACCGGGGTCCGGCGGTCTTCTTTGCCGGTTTCTCGTTTTTCTGCGCGGAATCATGACTGACAAACCGCGGGGACGAGGTTCCGCAGCCCGCAAGGACGAGGCAGACGAGAGAAATGACGATAACCTTCATGTGCGTACAAATGTACGTGATTCGCGATGATTTGCAACCGGCGCTTCCTTCACAACAAAAAAGCTCCTCGGGAAGGAGCTTTTTCGGTATTATCCAACAGCCCTGTTTTCTCCTACCCCAGGTACGCGCGAAGATTCTTGCTCCGCGACGCGTGACGCAGTCTACGAATTGCCTTCTCTTTTATCTGCCGAACGCGCTCCCGCGTAAGATTGAATTTCTCGCCAATCTCCTCAAGGGTGAGCGAGTGTTCACGCTGCAGGCCGAAATACAGACGAATGACTTCGGCTTCCCGGTCGCTCAACGTCGCCAGCGCCCTCTGCACTTCTTCTTTCAGCGACTCGTCCATCAAAATGCTGTCGGGGGCGGGCTGACGTTCGTCCTGGATAACGTCGAGCAGCCGATTGTCTTCCCCTTGTGCAAACGGCGCGTCCATCGAAAGGTGGCGTCCGGAGATCTTCAGCGTATCAGCGACCTCGAAGAGCGACATGTCGAGTTCCTCGGCAAGCTCACTGGCGCTCGGTTCGCGTTCGAATTCCTGTTCCAGGCTGCTGAAGGCTTTGCCGATCTTATTCAACGCACCGACACGATTCAACGGCAGCCGCACGATGCGCGATTGTTCGGCGAGCGCCTGAAGGATCGATTGCCGGATCCACCAGACGGCGTACGAAATGAATTTGAAGCCGCGCGTCTCGTCGAAACGTTTCGCGGCTTTAATAAGTCCGAGATTCCCTTCGTTGATGAGATCGCCGAGCGACAATCCCTGGTTCTGATATTGCTTTGCCACGCTCACCACGAACCGGAGATTCGCTTTCGTCAGCTTCTCAAGAGACTTCTGATCGCCTTTCTTGATGCGTTGCGCGAGGTCGATCTCTTGTTCAGGGGTCAGCAAATCGACTTTGCCGATCTCTTGCAAATACTTGTCGAGAGACTGGCTTTCCCGGTTTGTATATTGTTTTGTAATCTTAACCATCCTTACTCACCTCTTATTCAAAAAACTATTTCTGAAGTTCGATCCTGTCGACGATGCCGACAATGCTGGCATCGACAGGCGCCATATCAACCGGAAGGGGAATGACCGCTTCGGCTGCTGTTATATAGAACACCGTTTCCCCGGTTCCTGCTCCCACCGTATCGACTGCGAAAATCGGCGGGCCGAAATTTTTGCGCTCTGCATTGATCGGCTGAATGCATTGCAGAGTAAGACTCTTCAGATGCTCATCTTTCCGCGTCGCCCAGATAGTTCCTATGACCCTTGCTAAGAACATACGAGTACTTCCAATGAAAAGTTCTTTCTGCCAACGATCGTGAAATTATTCTGCGAGAATCTCAACGTCCTCTTCGTGCTTCCATGTGAATATGCGATTTCGCTGCAGCGGACGGCACTGAGATTCACAAACTTCAAAGGAATCTTGTCGTCTTTACTTTTCCGTAACGTCTAGCTTGTCGACGACCGCCATAATAACTGCATCCACCGGCTTGTTCTTTGTGACGACTGTTTGCCTCGCCGAACTCCCCGTAGCGACAAGAACGATATCGCCTACCCCGGCTTGCACAGTATCGACCGCCACGACAAACGCATCCTTCAATTGGTATTGAAGGTCGATATGGCGAACGATCTGCAGCGATACTCCCACGAGGGCTTCGTCTTTCCGGGTTGCCCAGACCGTACCGATAACTTTTCCAAGTATCATGACGAACCGTCCTGAGAATTATTTCATGTCAAATTTTACCGGCGGCAATGTACGAGCCATCAGCCGCGCGGGAATCACCCGCACGTGTTCGATGCCTGAGAACCGCCTGGGGTTCAATGTGAGGATCGGCAGTTTGCTTTCCCTGCATACTCCGGCGATCAAGACCCGCAGATCCCGGTTTCTTTTCGATCCGCTGTCGGCGAACAGGTTTCCGATCACTTTTGCGCTTTTTGCGTTGAGGCCCAGCACTTTCAACGAACTCATCGCATCGTCCACAGCCTGAATTTCCTTTTCCGAGCGCGCAATGGAAAATGCTTCGATGGCATTGAACACGGTGGTGTAGCAGAAGAAGCTGTTCATCGCCGTGCGCAGGTATGACGCTCCTTCTGAATGTACGAGATGTTCAAGAAGCAGGTCGGTGTCGACAACAATCTTTTCATCGCCCACTGCTATAAGCCTCTCACACGTTTTCTGAAAGCGCCGCTGCCCGAAAGGATCCCTTCGGATGTCAGGAATCGCACAACGTGTTCTCGGTCTTCAAACTGAATCTTGCCGATTCGTTCAATTTCTTCATCCGTTACATTTCTGACGGACAAACCTTTCGACAGTACGCCCCCGACGATTCGCACTGTTACTTTCGACCCTTGCGCCAACGAAAGTTCGCCGGCCACGGAACGGGAGAATTGCACTCTACCGTCGCTATCGATCTCCGCCTCAAACTCGATGCTATGCTTCGCTTTTTCCATCCGCCGTCAACGAATCGCATGTAAGAAACTTGTCCCCGCCAACTGCCCGGCCTCAATGCCGAAATAGTCCGCAACAGTTTTCCCTGCGTCGGCGAACGTTTTCCTCACGCCGAGGTCCACCCCTCTTTTCCAATTGCGGGAGTATGTGATCAGCGGAACAAATTCGCGCGAGTGATCGGTGCTGTTGTCGGTCGGGTCGTTTCCATGGTCTGCAGTGATCATCAAAAGATCTTCTCCGCGAACCGTATCGAGAATCCTCGGAAGCTGATTATCGAAAAACTCAATCGCGCCCGCCATCCCCTTCGCATCCTGCCGATGGCCGTACAGCATGTCGAAGTCCACAAGGTTCGTCATGATCATGCCGTGCTCCATTGCCGACGATTGCTTGATGATCTCTTCGATGCCTTCGGCATTCGAATGAGTATGAATCTTCTCTCTTAATCCCCGGCCCGAAAACAAGTCGTCGATTTTTCCGATGGCAACAGTCGGGATATCATTCATAAAGAGCAGATCAAGGACCGTCGTTCCCGGCGCCTGCAGCGAAAAATCCCTCCTGTTCGCCGTCCGGGTATACTTCCCGTGTGTCCCGACGAACGGCCGCGCAATGATCCGGCCGACCGCATGTTTTCCAACCATCACTTCGTCCCGGGCGATCCGGCATATCCTGTACAACTCGTCCAATGGAATAACATCTTCGTGCGCCGCAATTTGAAAGACGGAATCTCCCGAGGTGTAAACGATCGGAAAACCCGTCCGAATATGTTCATCTCCAAGCTCTTCTATGATTTGCGTTCCCGAGGCAGGCCTGTTTCCCAGAATTCCGCGCGTCTTCGTCGCTGAGATGAATTTCTTGACGACATCGTCAGGAAATCCTTTCGGATAGTACGGAAATTCCTGTGTAACAATGATCCCTGCAATCTCCCAGTGTCCGGTAGTGCTGTCTTTTCCGCTGGAGACTTCCTGCATCTTGCCGTAACACCCCTCCGGCATTGGATTCGCCGGGACTCCCAGAATTGGGCTGATATTCCCGAGTCCGAGCCTTTGCAGATTGGGGAGATCAAGTCCGCCGACGGCCTCTGCTGTGTGTCCGAGCGTGTTTGTCCCTTTGTCTCCGTACTTGTCGGCATCCGGCGCTTCACCGATGCCGAGACTATCCAGAACGATGAAAACGATTTTGCCGGTCGCACTCAATTATGCGTAGACTTCCTTTTCGTTGCACTTACATACCTGGACGAGCGCACGATTAAATCGATGCGAACCGATGTCCGTCTTGACTGAATGGATGTACGCCGTCGGAACTTTTAATGCTCCGCACTTCGGGCATTTCAAGCCTTTTTCAGCGCCGGCTTTCTTTGCCTTTTCCGCGAAATCTTGTTGCTTTGCCATTTTTCCCTCGAGTTATTTTCGTGAATTGAACTTCTTATCTCTAAATATTACTTAAAACACTCTGACGATATTTCCGCCTGCTTCTCTTGCCTTCTCCAATACCTGCGTTGCATTCGCGATACATTCATTGGACTCCATTCCCTCGGATGCGCCGCAGATCCCGACGGTCACGGTCACCGAGAAGGTCTTTTGTTCCAGCGACACGACCGAACTGGCAATTGCCGAACGAAGTTTCTCCGCCCACAGGTATGCGTCGTTGGAAGTCGTCTTCACCAGGACGACTCCGAATGCCGACTGGTCGAACCGGCCGATCACATCATACGAACGAATGCTCGAACGGAGGATCGACGCGACCTTTGCGACGGCGGCATCGCTACCGGCTTTGCCGTACCGAGCAGCAATATCGTTCAACGAAGAGACCGCGAAGAGCAGCAATGAGACGTCGGAGCCGTCGTCGTCGGCACGCTGGAGTTCTTCGGTCAGGCGTTGAATGAAATACTTTCTCGACGCCGTCCCCGTACTCTCGTCGACGATGACATATTCTTTAATGATCTCGTTCGCCTCATGAAGCTCAAACGCTATTCCCGCAACGGATGTCAGCTGCGATGCCGACGAAATTTCTTTCGCGCCGTACGCATTTTTCTCGCGGCATTCAAGCGTCAGGGCACCATAACATTTATTCGCCGAAGCGATGGGAATTGCTGCGAACGAACCGATCCGCGCTATGCCCAGAGAGGCCTCGTTCAACAAAAACCTCGGCTCTGAAGTTTTCGAAAGGTCTTCGATATCCTGGACAGCGTTGTCCCTGATCGCTTTCCCGGCAATGCTCGAATGAAAATCAAGGAGCTGCTTCGCGACGACATACCGGTGGTTGTGTCGTGTCCTGACATTTGCGATCACCCATTGCTTTTGCGAGCCGTCAAACAATATGAGTGTGAGTGCATCCCACGGAACGAGGGTGGAGACCTCCTCTGCCAGCGAGTTCCCGATGTCCGCAATATCCGATTCGCCGAACGCTTTGGCGCGAAACCGCGTCTCGGTCTTCAATACGCCGCTCTCGCTCAACAGGTCGTACTTTTCAGTTGAACTTTTCAGCACCGCTGAAAGCATTTTTGTAAACTTTGCGAGCAGGGTGACCGTTTCCGGCCCGTACGCATCCTCCGCTTTACTATCGACGGCGAGCACGGCCACGGGCAGGAGGTTGCCGCCGCGGCTGGGATAAAAAACCGGGACACCGATGAATGATCGTATTTCCTCTAGGCTCGTATAATACGGAACGATGTCTTTTTCAGCGTTGGAAGCTATCTGGCTTAGAATCTCAGGCATTCCTGACTGGGCAATCTGACTGACAATATCATTGCCGATCGGCAGCTTCCTCGAGGTCGAAAACGCCCGGCTGTCGGTCAACTTACTTTCAAGCACAAGCTGCCTCGCCTCGCGGTTGACCCAGAAGAACGAAACCGTATTGGCAAAAACGACCTCTTTGACCACCGACAATGTTTTCTGCAGGAGAAAATTGAACTCCGTTTTTGGTTCCTGCTGCGCTCCTTCGATCCCGCTTTGGTCGTCGTCGACAAAGTCCGAGGGTGAATAGACAACGGCCGCGTGCGACCGTTGAGCAGGTTCTTCAAACCGAACTTCGTTCTCCTCAACGTCAGCCTTGTGTTCAGCCATGACGAAGGTCGGGACTACACTGGTTCTACCTATTTCCTCCTCCTCGTCAACGTTATTGCCCCTAGGTCCAGTTGCGGGAGACGAATGATCTCTCTCGTAATAATTTCCGGCTTCGACTGCACCTTCATCTTCGCCTTCCGGCCTGGGATTCTTTTTTTCCCGGAACGAATCGATAACATAATACGCCGCGATTCCCGCAATAATGAAGCAGAAGATTTTTGTTAGAATCGCACCTGACCATAATCCCAAAAAAAACAGAAGAACCCCAATGCCAGCAACGACGCCCTCCTGAAGAGAAATCTTAGAAAAACCGCTCTGAAAGGCGATTCCCCGCAATTTTTCCGGCATTCTGAGTCCTAAGGTTTACAAAAATCGCGTAAAGTGTATAAATTTATCGAATTCCGGCGCGAAAGTCAAGATAAATAGGCTGACTGCGACGGAACCATTTGGAAAATGATCATCTGTTTCCTGCTCCGTTGACGGCACAAACTACAAAACTGTCCAAAATCCGGCATGAAGGTCAAGCCACTAGTTTGATTGGGCCCAAATGCCCATCTAAGCGGAAGAGTTAGCCTGACGGCCGGCTACGCAATGCGACGAATCCAGCTGGATCGCGTAATGCTCCCTTTTTTCTTCTCCTCAATTGATCGGCTGGTCCGATAATCGGCGGATGAGAACGATGAGGATTTTTCGTCGCTGCCGGATCTGCTACACTTTGTCTCTGATCAGCAACCGTCGGATAACTTTTCAGGTCACCACGCCACGCCGAAGTGCTCGATAATAGATTCGAAAAAATGTTCGGCAATTTCCCAAAGGGTATCAGCCGATGGTTGAAGGCCAATTTTTTTATTAGTACTATTCTTCATAGACGTTGTGTCCCTCTTTCTACTAACCACCTCACTCCTATGAAAGCTGTTATCATGTCTGGCGGATTTGGGACAAGGCTCCGCCCGCTTACGTGCAACATCCCGAAACCCATGGTGCCGATGATGAACAAGCCGATGATGCAGCACATCGTCAGCCTGCTGAAGAGACACGGCATCAACGATATTGTCTCAACTCTTTTCTATCAACCGGAAAGCATCACATCCTTCTTTGGAGATGGTTCATCGTTCGGAATAGCAATGCAGTACCGGAAGGCAGAGGCTGATTACGGCACAGCTGGAAGTGTACGAAACGCGGCGGACTTTCTCGACGAACGTTTCATCGTCATCAGCGGCGATGTCTTGACAGATTTCGATCTTTCAAAAGCGGTGGCGTTCCACGAAAAGAAGAAGGCAAAAGCGACGCTGGTTCTCACGCGCGCAAAGAATCCGCTTCAATTCGGCGTCGTCATCACCAACAACGAAGGAAAGATCACCCGCTTTTTGGAGAAACCTTCATGGGGAGAAGTCTTCAGCGATACCATCAACACCGGTATTTACATCCTGGAGCCGGAAGTGCTGCAGAAGGTTCCGTTCCAACAGGACTTTGATTTCAGCAAGAATCTCTTTCCCATGCTTCTTGAAGAAGATGCAGGATTATACGGTTATGTTTCGGACGGTTACTGGCGCGATGTCGGTAACCTGAACGAATACCAGGAAGCTCATCTCGACGCTCTGGACGGTCAGGTGCAGATGGAGTTTGATGGTAAGAAAACGGGAAACTGTTACATCGGTGAAAAATCGACTCTGCTCACTTCTCCCGACAACATAAAGGGGACAGTGTTGATCGGCAAGAACTGCATGATCGGCGCACATGTCAAAATCATACGGTCTGTCATCGGCGACGGATGCACAATTGAAGACGGTGCCGTGATCCGCGACTCGATCATCTGGGCCAAGAGCAAGATCGGCAGGCGCGCCGAACTTTCATCGTGTGTGCTCGGAATTAAATCGGACATCGGCGAAGGAGCCCGTATTGACGACAATGTTTTTATGGGAGACATGTGCGTCATCGGCAAAGAAAGCAGGCTCGCATCGAACATCAAATTGTGGCCGGGGAAGGTCGTCGAGGACGGGGCTATTCTAACGAGAAGCCTTGTGTGGGAAGATAAGTGGCTGCGCGAGCTGTTCAGTGATTCAAGAATTACCGGGCTCTCGAACATCGAGATGAACCCGGAATTCGGCGCGAAGCTCGGTACGGCGTTCGGCGCGTTCGTCGGGAAAGGAAAAGCAGTCCTTACCAGCCGCGACTCGGACAATGTCTCCCGGATGATCAACCGCTCGATCATGTGCGGATTGATGTCCGCCGGCGTCGACACCAACGATTTGCGTGCCACCTCAATCCCGATTCTGCGGCATGAATTGCGCGGCGAAAAATATGCCGGAGGAATCCATGTTCGAAAATCCCCCTTCGACAAGAATCTCACGGACATCATATTCTTCGACCACAACGGGAAGGACCTGCCGTCGAACAAGACGAAGGCCGTCGAACGGCTCTTTTTCGGGGAGGATTTTCCCCGCGCAAGCTATAAAAGCGTCGGAGGCATCAGTTTTCCCGAGCGAGCACAGGAAAGTTACATCGAGAAGTTTCTTTCCACCATCAACACGGCCGCGATCTCACAGGCCCGGTTCAGGCTGGTGATCGATTATTCCAACGGCATTGCGTCGACAATTTTCCCGAACATTCTCGGCTCGCTCCAATGCCAGGCTCTTGCTCTCAACGCCTACCTTGATCCGAAAAAGCTGACCCGCGACAAAGCGGAATTCGATGCTGCCGTCGAGCAGCTTTCCCATATCGTCACGTCGCTCAACTACGATATCGGTTTTCTGATCGATGCCGGCGCTGAAAAAATATTTGTCGTCGATGAGAACGGCAACTTCATCGAAAATGACCGGCTGCTGACGTTGATAACGTCGCTCTATTTGAGCGTGAATCCCGGAACGAAAAAAATTGCTGTACCTATTTCGGCATCGGGTGAAATTGACCTTATCGTAAAAGGAAAAGGCATCGAGCTCGTCAAAACACGCGATAGCCACCTCTCGTTAATGGAGGCATCGACTTCCAAGGATGTCCAGTTTATCGGCGGGACAAAGGGAGGATTCATATTCCCCGACTTCCTTTTCGCCAGCGACGGCATGTACAGCGTGGCAAAGATCCTGGAAATGATGGCCCTCGCCGGCAAACGCTTCGGCGCGCTGGAAAAGGAAGTGCCATCCCTTCATCTCCTGAAGCGAAGCGTTTACTGTCCGTGGGACCGCAAGGGCAAGGTGATGCGCCATATGATGCACGATACCGAAGGGATGCACAGGATACTTGTTGACGGAATAAAAATCATCATCGAGAACGACGCTGAGTCCACCTCGGTCCTTATGCGACCGGATAAAGCCGAACCCCTTTTCCATGTCAGCGCCGAGTCGACCGTGAAAGATACCGCATTGTCGCTTCTGAACAAGTATGAAGAAAAAATTCTTACCTGGCGGGACATGAACGAATCGTAACGGCGATTGCGCGCAGAGTGATGCCATGACTCTTGTAATTTCGCAGCGGAGGTGATAAATCAGTTCGGGATGCTGTCTGAAAGTCATGGCATCACTTTGTGGAACGACTCCACTTTGCCAATTGGGTTTATCGCTTTACATTTCAACCCTAAAACCGTATATTGGAAGTCAAGTTTTAGGATTAGGAGACTGTCTCGAACATGAAAATTAGCGACATCCTCGATGAGTCGTCGATCAGGACTCAATTGCCCGGCAACACAAAAGATGAAATCATTTTGGGGATGATCGACATCGTTGCCGCGTCAAAAAAAGTTCTCGACAAAGAAAAAGTGAAGGAAGCGATTTTTGAGCGAGAGAAGATCATGTCGACAGGTGTGGGGAACGGATTTGCCATCCCGCACGGAAAGACCGACGCCGTATCCGATATCGTTGCAGCATTCGCGGTCACCGCGGCGCCGATAGATTACCAGTCGCTCGATGAGCAGCCCGTGCGGCTGGTTTTCCTGCTTGTCGGGAAGGACAGTATGGTCGGGCCTCACATCAAACTGCTGAGCCGGATTTCGCGGCTGATGAACAAAGAAGAGTTCCGAAAAAAACTATTGGCGGCCGGTTCTCCGAAAGATGTTCTCGAGATCTTCCGGACAGAAGAGGCGACATACTTCGATAATTGATCCCGTGAGCGTACGCCTATTAATCGTCCAGCCATACATCCGTTGACCGTTTTTCACCCCTGCAGCAGAATCCTATTCACGCATCGTAGTACAATAATAGTTCGGACCGTTCCGCATCCAAGGGATCTCAACCCGTACGCAGGCAGGAGCGGCAGATCAATTCAACGACGAGCATTGCCGTGACTTTCAAATCGATCAGGGGCACGAAAGATATTCTTCCCGCCGAAACGGCGCGCTGGCAGCACGTCGAGAGGACTGTTCGTTCGGTCTTTCACCGCTTCAACTACAAGGAAATTCGAACTCCAATTTTTGAACAGACCTCCCTCTTCGCGCGGAGCATCGGCGAATTGACGGACATCGTGGGGAAAGAGATGTACACGTTCACGGATAGGAGTGATGACAGCATCACCTTGAGGCCGGAAGGAACCGCGTCCGTCATTCGCGCGTATATACAGAATAATCTGGGCGAAGCACAGCCGCTGGTCAAAGTCTATTACATCGGACCGATGTTCCGGCAGGAGCGGCCGCAAGCAGGGCGGCTGAGGCAGTTTCATCAGTTCGGAGCGGAGGCAATCGGGTCGCCGCAGCCGGAAGTAGACGCTGAGATCATCGCGATGACGATCCAGATCTACAAAGAGCTTTCGCTAACCGAATATTCCCTCAAGATAAATTCCGTGGGGTGCGAGAAGTGCCGCCCCCAGTATCGCATTATTCTTCAAACCGAGCTTCGAAAAGTCGCCGCCAACCTCTCCCCAGAAAGTCAACGGCGGGTCGATGATAATCCGATGCGCGTGCTTGATTCAAAGGATGAGAACGACCAGAAACTCACGGCCGCTATGCCGATGATAACGGACCACCTTTGTCCGGAATGTGCCGGACATTTCGAAAGTGTGAAGAAGTTTCTCACGGCATTCGGCATCTCGTACACTGTGGACGGAAGACTTGTGCGCGGACTCGATTATTATACGAAAACCGCGTTCGAACTGACAAGCACGGCCCTTGGTTCGCAGGACGCCCTGGCAGGGGGAGGCCGGTACGATCTGCTAACCCATGAACTGGGGGGCAAACAAACACCGGGTGTCGGGTTCGCTGCGGGCATCGAGCGGCTCATGATGGTGCTTGAGAAGAAAAGCTCCGTGCTGGGCGTCGACGTGAGACCAACACTGTTCATTGCCGCGGCGGACGAACCTGCGCGCGAGTGGATATTCTCAAGGATGATGGACCTGCGCGCGAAGGGAATTGCCGTCGAGACCGATTATTTACGCCGAAGTCTGAAAGCTCAAATGCGCGAAGCCGACCGACAACAATCCTCCTTCGTGATCGTGGTGGGGCAGCATGAAATTGAAACCGGTAAAGCAGGGTTGAAAAATATGGAGACCGGCGAGCAGCAGGAGATCATGCTCAGGGAGCTTGCAGCCCATCTTTCCGGGTCAAAAACATAATGGCAAAGAAAACACGCAAGGGGGGAGAATACAGAATGCTTATTCAGCCGACGTATGATGAGACGCTGAAGAAGGCCGGTACGCTTTTTTTGATCGAGACGGTGAAGCAGTTCAGCAGTTTCAGCTACGAGGTCGTCGTAGAAGAAACGCGCGACGATAAGCGGCTGACATGGGCATTGCACGGCCTTCGGGCACCGGAACTTCTCATGCCTTCGTTTGGCGGTGCGCAGTTTAAGAAGGTCTATTTTGACCTAAAGGGGGCACAGACGTTCATCCTTAAAAAAATCGACGGTGAGATGAACGAATTCAAACTTAAGATCTCACCCGTCTCAGTTGCCGTGCAGAGTGTTGCCGGCACGCCGTTCGTTTCGGTCTACACGACGGAATCGTCGTTTGAGGAGGAACGTCCGAAAGAAATGGAAATTCCAAAGCGAAAACCGGATATCAAGCGGCTGCCTGAACGTATGCCGCTGAGGAAGAAGAACTAATGCATCCGAAACTCTTCGAAATCTTTGGCCTCCCGGTATACAGCTTCGGCTTAATGCTGGGAACTTCCTTCATCGTCGCAAGCCTTTTGTTGACGAATGAACTGAAGCGCAAGAAGCTGGACCCAGAACTCGGCAGCACCATCACTCTTCTTGCACTCTTCGGCGGAGTTGCCGGCTCAAAGATATTATACCTTCTCGAAAATTGGACATTTTTTATCGCCGACCCGATCGGCATGGCGTTCTCACCCGGCGGGCTGACGTGGTACGGGGGTTTCCTGCTTGTCGCGTTGCTGATCTACCTTTTTGCGAAACGGAAGAAAATAAAATTCCTCACAATCGCCGACGCAACGTCTCCCGGGCTGCTCTGGGCATACGGCATCGCCCGCATCGGCTGCCATCTTTCGGGGGACGGAGACTACGGGTTTCCAACATCACTTCCATGGGGTACGGACTATTCCAACGGAACCTATCCCCCGTCGCTGGCATTCAAGGGATTCCCGGAAATTACATCACGGTACCCGCACGGGATCGTGCCGGACAACACCTTGTGTCAGCCAACGCCCGTTTATGAATTCATCATTTGCACGATTCTTTTCTACCTCCTCTGGAGGAACCGTGCGAAGATCGTCGGAACCGGGCGGATGTTCATGTGGTATCTTGTTGCTGCAGGCGCGGAACGGTTTACGGTTGAGTTTCTCCGCATCAACCCGAGAATACTATTCGGCCTGTCGGAGGCGCAGTTGATCGCAGCCGTGTTGGTCCTCTTCGGCGCTTACGGGCTTGCGATAATTTCTCCAGACGAAAAAAAATCTGCCTCATGAAAAACGTGACGCTCATTTCAAAAGACGATTGTCACTTATGCGAGATTGCAAAAGGTGTGATCCTGGAAGCTCAAAAGAAAATCTCATTCAAGCTGATGGAAAGAAAGATCGTGCCGGGGAACGAGGAGTTTGACGACTACCATGAACGCGTTCCGGTTGTCTTGATCAATGACGAATTCGCGTTTCAATACAAAGTCTCAGAATTGCAGCTGCTGGATCGGCTGATCACGTAAGCCCATGAACCGCCGAGGCTCAAAAACGCCACAATGAAAGTACTTTCCAAAACACTCGAGGCATTGGGGATCGCCAGCGTGATGATCGGACTTGTTGACGGCATCAACGGAAGCATGTGGCTGGAACTCTACCTGCTAATCATCGGCCTGGCTATTTTCTTCGCCGGATGGGGCATTGAAAAATCACTGAAGAAAAAAACTACGCCACAGAAGGCAGAATGAACGTCATTGCTGGGCGGAAACCGGTTATTGAAGCGTTGAATGCCGGGACACCGGTTGAAAAGATCTATATCCTGCGCGGAACGCACGGTGAACCGATCGATGCTATCCGCCAGCTTGCCCGTCAAAAGAATATCGTCTGTTCAGAAGCGGACAAAAATCTCATAGACAAGTTCGCGCGAGACACGACATCGCAGGGGGTCGTAGCAATCGTCGGGACCAAGGAGTACGCCGATATCGATGAGATCCTCTCCATCGCGGCGACAAAGAATGAAAAAGCGTTCATACTCTTGTTCGATGAAATCGAAGACCCGCACAACCTCGGCGCCCTCATCCGAACGGCCGTCTGCCTCGGAGCTCACGGCGGTGTCATACCGAAACACAATGCAGCCCCGGTCAACGAAACAGTTGCCAAGACCTCTGCAGGGGCGAGCGCTCATTTCCCAATCGCAAAAGTGACGAACCTCACTGCGACCATCGAAGAGCTTAAGGAAAAGGGAGTTTGGGTCGTCGGCACCGACGCAGGTGCGGAGAAGAATTTTACCGAAATCGATTATTCAATGCCGATTGCCCTCGTGATCGGAAACGAAGGGAAAGGCATCAGGCGACTCGTTAAGGAGAAATGCGATTTTCTCGTCAGGATTCCGATGGCGGGATCATTCGATTCGCTCAATGCGTCTGTCGCGGGGGCACTCGTCATGTACGAAGTCTTTCGAAAACGGACAGCGTCCACATCACCGGCTATTCATGATCGTCGTCTAGGATAAAGACATTGCGGCAGCTTAAACATCGGACGGTTCAGGAGGTGCTCGAACGGAGCGCCCAATCATACCCTCAGCACACGGCTCTCTCGTACGCAGATGACAAACCGATAACGTACGCCGAATTAAAGACCCAGGTTGACCGCCTCGGCGCTTTTTTGCAGGACCAGGGCGTCGTACAGGGAGACAGGGTCGCAATCGTCGGTGAGAACAGCCCAAACTGGGGAATCGCATTTATTACCGTGACGTCGATGGGGGCTGTTGCAGTTCCGATCCTTCCGGATTTCCATACGTCGGAAATTCACCATATCCTTCGCCACTCGGGGAGCAAAGCGGTATTTATCTCCGAACGTTACTTTCACAAAATAGAAGACTTTGACCTCGACAGTTTCACTGTCGTCGTGCTCTTGGATGATTTTTCGATAATCGGTGCCGATACTTCTAAGGCCACTCTGAAAAAACTTCTCGCCGAGGGGGGAAAAGAACTTAAGAAAATAAAATCGATCGTTCTTCGAATGGCCGGCATCGTCCCGGCTCACGTCAAAGAAAATGCTCTTGCATCTATTGTCTACACATCCGGAACGACCGGACATTCGAAAGGCGTGATGCTGTCGCACAAAAATTTGATATCGGATGCTATCGCAACCACAAACATTGTCACAGTAACCGATGAAGATCGAATGCTCTCGATTCTCCCTCTCGCGCATGTGTACGAGTGTACGCTGGGACTCATCCTCCCGATCATGATGGGAGCTTCCGTTTATTATTTGCGGAAACCACCAACGGCAGCTATCATGATTCCGGCGCTGGCGTCCGTGCGGCCGACGATCATGCTCTCCGTCCCTCTGATCATCGAAAAGATGTACAAGTCCCGGATTGCCCCCGAAATATCCAGAAAAAGGGTTGTGAGGCTGTTGTACCGATTCCCGCTGTTGAGGAAACGCATCAACAGAATGGCAGGAAAGAAACTTCTGGCAATATTCGGCGGTGCGCTAAAGACTTTTTGCATTGGCGGCGCGGCATTATCGTCCGAGGTGGAAAAATTCTTGCGGGAAGCCGGATTTCCGTATGCCGTCGGTTATGGATTAACCGAGACGTCCTCGCTCGTCGCCGGAACGAATGCAAGGCGCACGAGATTCCGTTCGACGGGGCAGGCGATTCCAGGCGTTGAGATCAAGATCGACCAACCCGACCCAAAAACCGGCGAAGGCGAGATCCTGGTTCGCGGTGACAACGTTATGCTGGGGTATTACCATGATTCGGAGAGAACGGCGGAAGCATTCTCCGAAGGTTGGTTTCGGACAGGTGACCTAGGCATCCTTGGAGATGATCGTTATCTCTATATCAACGGCCGGCTAAAGAATGTGATTATCGGGCCAAGCGGGGAAAATATTTATCCGGAAGCAATCGAATCCATCGTCAACCGCTCGGAGATTGTGCTTGAGTCTCTGGTATTTCAAGACGAAGGTTCGCTTGCAGCCCGCATCCACCTTGACTACGAAAAATTGGATTTAGAATTCACGGAAAAACATCTCAGCGAGACGCAAATACAAGAGCATATCGAGACTCTTCTTGAGGATGTGCGGAAACAGGTCAACGAACAGGTTTCGACATTTTCACGGCTCAGCAAAGTGATCGAACAAACGGAGCCGTTCGAAAAGACCCCGACCCAAAAGATAAAGCGCTATCTTTACATCAATTGAGTCGTTATCATGAAGATCAGCAGTTCCCTTCACACATTTCAAAGAACCGCATTCATCGAAATCCTCAACATAATCGTTCAATTTCCAGTTCATGGAATCTTTCAGTCTTTTCTGATGTCTAATAAGCAAGATCGGTTAGCTCGCAACTAACATGCAGGAGTTCTCAGTGCGGCAGCAGAGGCCTCCTCAGATTCCAAAACATCACCTCCAATCATCGAAATCTTCTCTCCCCTCATAATAAAAGGAGATGCAAAGTCAGTCTGAATTGATACGATAAGAAATTGGATTGCAGATTTTTTCAGCAAGGACTTTGTTTCCTTTAAGGTTCTTTTTTACCCCTTTCTTGGTGAGTCGTGTATCATCGCAGCAATGTAAGGCTGATCGGTGAATATAGAATGCTCTTCCCATTCGACTATTAGAAACGAAATAGTGACTGTATGAGATTAAGGATACAACTCCCTGTGCTTGACAGAAATGCAAGACAGTGTTGCGAATGCAGAATCACAATTGCGCCGTTTTATCAGAGGTTACGTGCATCAATGAAATTTCTGATTGCTCTTTTATTGTTCGGATTCATTTCGTTCGCTTCACTTTCGAACGTCGCCGATGGTCAAATAAATCATTCCTTCAGCGGCAGTGTGAAAAGTGCCGAGACAGGCGAAGCACTTATTGGAGCGTCGATCCTTGTCAAAGAACTAAAGACCGTCGGCGCTTCCACCAATGCATACGGCTTTTATTCGCTCACGATCCCCGAAGGAATCTACACCCTCGTGATTCAATTTATCGGGTATCAGACGAAGGTCGATACGATTTATCTAGGGAAAGATCAAACCAAAAACTTCTCCCTCACTCCAGAGATTATTAGGGTGGGAGAAGTGGTCGTTACCGCTGACCGGTCGAACAAGAACGTCACGTCTACGGAAATGGGCTCGAACAGCCTCGAAGTGCACGAAGTAAAATCGATCCCTGTGCTTCTCGGTGAAAAGGATATATTAAAAACAATTCAACTGCTCCCCGGAATTCAGTCCGCGGGGGAAGGAAGCACGGGCTTCTATGCACGAGGGGGCGGCATCGATCAAAACTTGATCGTCCTCGACGAAGCAACGGTGTACAATTCCTCGCATCTGCTCGGCTTCTTATCCGTCTTCAACTCTGACGCGGTGAAAGATGTCAAAGTCATCACCGGGGGGATGCCGGCCGAATACGGCGGGCGGCTTTCGTCCGTGCTGGATATTCGAACGAACGACGGGAACTCGAAAGAATTTGAAGGAACCGGCGGCATCGGGATTCTCGCCTCCCGTCTGACCATCGACGGACCGATCGTAAAAGATGAAGGATCTTTCATCGTGTCAGCGAGAAGAACGTACGCCGACCTTTTTTTGAAACTGTCGAGCGATACGACGATCAACCGGGCAAGCCTTTATTTTTACGACCTCAATGCCAAAGCAAATTACTCTTTGGGAGAAAAGGACAAGATATTCATCTCCGGATATTTTGGCCGAGATAATTTTAACTATCCGAATGTGTTCGGGTTCAATTGGGGAAATGCGACCGGCACTCTGCGGTGGAACCACATCTTTGCGGACAATCTCTTTTCGAACACGTCGCTCATCTATAGCGATTACGAATACACCAACAACGTCACCTCCGGAACGTCCCAATTCACCATCACGTCGGGCATCCGGGACGAGGACTTCAAAACCGATTTTCAATACTTCATAACGTCTCACAACACGCTGAAGTTTGGCCTCAGTTCTATATATCACACATTTCTCCCTGGGAGCGTCACTGCAACATCGGCAAGTTCGTTCAATTCCTTCAGCATCGAAAACAGGTATGCGTCGGAAAATGCGGCGTACGTCTCCGATGAGGCCGAGGTCCTCAGAGGGTTTAAGCTTAATTACGGATTGAGATTTTCTGCTTTCACACTTATCGGGCCGGCGCATATCTTTACGTACGATAACGGCGGAAACGTCATCGATACGGCGACCTACGGCTCAGGCGAAATCATCAAGACATATACAAGCCCTGAACCTCGTCTCTCCGCCAACATGAGCATTGGCGAAACGAGCGCCATCAAGGCTTCATATGCCCGAACGACACAATACCTTCACTTGCTCTCAAATTCAACGACATCGAACCCGAGCGATCTGTGGGTACCGAGCAGCAATAACGTCAAGCCTCAATATGCGGATCAGACGTCCGTAGGATACTTTAGAAATTTCGAAAATAATGAATACGAGACCTCACTGGAAGTCTATTACAAGAGCATGGAGAATTTGATCGACTACGCCAACGGAGCGGACTTGCAGCTGAATCCGAATGTCGAGGCACTCCTGAGGTACGGCAAAGGATGGAGTTACGGCGCGGAACTCCTCATTCGAAAGAACTATGGTCAGTTCAGCGGATGGATCGCATATACTTTGGCCAGGACACGACAGCAGTTCCCGGACATCAACAACGGTCAGCCATATCCCGCAACGCAAGACCGAACTCATGATATTTCTATCGTAGGAATATATAATTACAATCCTGCATGGACATTTTCGGCCACGTGGGTCTATTATACCGGCAACGCTGTCACATTCCCGAGCGCTATTTACAGGGTAGACGGCCGGGATATTCCGTTATACACGGAACGAAACGGCTATCGCATGCCGGCGTACAGCCGCCTGGACTTGTCCGCTACCTGGACGTTGGGGCCGCATTCGAATTTAAATTTTTCTCTGTACAATGCGTACGACAGATGGAATGCATATGCGATTAATTTCATTGTGAATCCGAACAACCCTAATCAGACTGAAGCAGTTCAAACGACTTTCTTTCCGATCATTCCGTCTGTAACGTATAATTTTAATTTTTAGGATGGACCTGTTTCCATGAAGATCAACATGATGTTGATGATATTGAAGAGACTTGCGCTCCCGATTATTCTCACAGAGATTTTTTCTATCGGATGTCAGAAAGTTGTCACGATCGACCTGAACAATGCGAACCCAAGGCTTGTCATTGAAGGCATCGTGACCGACCAGGCCGGTCCGTATTCTGTGAAGCTCAGCATGTCCGCAGATTACTTTGCCCCGTCTCTCTATTTTCCCCCGGTCTCAAACGCCATTATTGTTATCACAGACAATTTCGGCCAAACCGACTCGCTGAAAGAAATTACCAGCGGAACGTACTTATCGTCGACATTGCGAGGCATACCCGGCAGCACGTACACGCTTCTTGTGAGTTCAGAAGGAAAACAATACAGTGCGGCGTCGTCGATGCCAAAGAAGGTATTGATCGATACATTGTATGCGTTGGTCAGGCCTGAATCACGCGGAGAAGGGCCCGGATATGACATCTACATTGCCTTCAAAGATCCCCCGGAACCTGGAAATTACTATCGAATTAATGCAACATCGAGCGTGGTAATCCCTGCAGATTCTATTGACGGGCGTAGATATCGCCTTTACACCGATAAGCTAACGAATGGAAATGAAATGATGGAAAGAATCAGGGCAGGCAGGCTGGTCGTTGCCGGGGATACTATTACGGTAGATCTGATGTCCATCGACAAAGCTGCGTACGATTACTACAACACTTTGAATGACATCCTCATGTCGGACAGGGCACCGACCTCGCTCTCTCCGGCCAATCCCACGACGAACATAAGCAACGGTTCACTCGGACATTTCGCAGCGTATACGGTCGACACAAAAAATATTATCCTCAGGTAGCTTGGTTAGAGTTTCCTCTTCGGTCTGGATATCTTTAGCCGGGAACTGCCCGGCTTTTGGCCGCGTTACCAATACATCCAACCAACGGGATTGACAGGTGTCGTAAGTCACGATTAATGTACATACAGAGGAGCGTTCATGAAAATAGGTATTTTAGGCACGGGCATGGTAGGCAAGGCCATCGGGACAAAACTCGTTCAGCTTGGGCACAGCGTGAAAATGGGGTCACGCACTGCGAATAACGAAAAGGCCGCAGAGTGGGTGAAGTCAGGCGGCGCCAATGCATTACAAGGTACTTTTTCCGATGCGGCGATGTTTGGAGAAATTCTCTTCAATTGTACTTCGGGGATGGCCGCCCTGGAAGCATTGAAACTTACCGGGGCCGCCAATATGAGCGGCAAGGTGCTGGTTGATATTTCCAACCCGCTCGATTTTTCAAAGGGGATGCCCCCGACGCTCTCCGTCTGCAATTCGGATTCGCTGGGTGAGCAGATTCAGCGGGCATATCCCCAGGTGAAAGTGGTGAAGACTCTCAACACAATGAACTGCAATATCATGGTGAACCCTTCTCTCGTACCCGGAAGCCATGATGTTTTTGTCAGCGGAAACGATGCCGGCGCAAAAGCCAAAGTGATCGACATTTTGAAAAATTGGTTCGGCTGGAAATCCGTCATCGACCTCGGCGATATTACCACAGCCCGGGGAACAGAAATGCTGCTGCCGATCTGGATTCGTTTGATGGGGGCGTTTCAGAGTCCGAACTTTAACTTCAAGATCGTCCGTTGATTACCAATGGGTGCGGCTCACCGATAGCGTGATCCGCACTTTTTATTTTCGCCACAAGACGTCAGACGGCATCACTTCTTCGCCGTCCAGAAGACGCAGACCGAATTCCTGACCGAGACGGTTGGCAAACTTGTCTCTCTCATCGTAATCCCCGCCAACAATGAACAGTGGCTCCCCCCATTCGACAAAATCGCCCAAAAAATTCGCGGCAGCTTTTGAATTGAAGATGTAGGCAAGGTATGCCGAACCGAAAAAATGCTGCAGTTTGTCTCTGTCTCTTTTTCTCCTGCCGGCGGAATCCGGCAGAACGTTTCTCGGCAGATGGGCAAAGCGCCCGGCAAATTCTTTCTGCGATTCGACGACGGTGAGCGGTACATACATTGGCCCGATCAGCGGAATTTTTATACCGATCCGATAATGGTCAAACGTTGCGAGCGCCGCGATGAGCAGTGCGTGACTCATTGTGCCGTCGGCTATTTCGAATGCCCGTGCAAAGATGGCATCGACGGCAAGCGTGTCGCTGCACGCTCTGCGCAATTTCTGGAAACGAGGGTCGCGGATATAGCGTTTGAGAGTTCCCTCGTCCCTGAATACCCGGGGGAGGAAATACTGAAAGCTGAAACCCGTTGAATCTTCCGGAGAGTAGTTTTCGTCGCAAACGGAATCAGCCGGCTGTTGATAGACAGGGCTTCCTGGAAAAGGATGCGTCTCTTCCTGAGCGACACAAGAAGATCGAACAATAACTGTTTGAAAGGCAAAAAGACCCCACAGTACGGCGCTGCGCATAGTTATGCCTGAATGACGCCGGGATTGAATTGCGGAATGGCCGGATTGTTGGCAGCCATCGAAATGCCGCGGGAAATGATCTGGCGGGTCTCAAGCGGGTCGACAACGTCGTCCACCCACAATCGTGCAGCAGCAAAGAGAGGGTCGAGTTCCTGCTCGTACCGAGACTGGATGTCCTTCAGAAGTGTCCGTTGTTCTTCGGAAGAAATATGAGTGCCCCCTTTTTCCATTGCCTGTACTTTAATGGCGAGAAGAGTCTCGCTCGCCTGTTTTCCCCCCATCACCGCAATCTGCGCAGTCGGCCACGCGAAGATCAATCGCGGGTCGTATGCTTTTCCGCACATCGCGTAATTGCCGGCACCGTAGCTGTTCCCCACGATAAAAGTAAATTTCGGAACGATGGAGTTCGCAACGGCATTCACCATCTTCGCACCGTCTTTGATGATCCCTCCCTGCTCGGCTCGGCTGCCAACCATGAAGCCCGTCACGTCCTGAAAGAACACCAGCGGAATTTTTTTTTGGTTGCAGTTCATGATGAACCGAGCCGCTTTATCCGCGCTATCGCTGTAAATGACTCCTCCGACCTGCATTTCCCCCTTCGCAGTTCTTACAACCAACCGCTGGTTCGCCACGATGCCGACCGCCCAGCCGTCCACGCGGGCGTAACCGGTGATCATCGATTTTCCGTAACCGGTTTTGTACTCGTCCAGGTCGCTGTCGTCGGCGATGCGGGCAAGCACCTGGTACATGTCGTACGGTTTTGTTCGTTCGGCCGGAAGAATCCCGTAAATCTCCTTCGGATCGAATTTCGGCGGAAGAGGCTTTGCGCGGTCAAATCCCGCTTTGGGGGAATGGCCGAGTTTCCCGACAATGCTTCGAATTTTTTGGAGACACTCGTCATCGTTCTTCATTTTATGGTCGGTCACTCCGCTGACCTCGCAATGAATCGTGGCTCCGCCCAGCGATTCATTATCGATCTCCTCTCCGATGGCTGCTTTGACGAGATGCGAGCCGGCAAGAAAGACGCTTCCGGTCTTATCCACGATGAGTGCTTCATCGCTCATGATCGGAAGGTACGCCCCGCCTGCAACGCATGGGCCCATGATCGCTGCAATTTGCGTGATTCCCATCGACGACATGATCGCGTTGTTTCGGAAGATTCTGCCGAAATGTTCCTTATCCGGAAAGATCTCTGATTGAAGAGGCAGGAACACTCCCGCAGAATCGACGAGGTACAGGATCGGTAAACGGTTCTCGATCGAGATCTCTTGCGCGCGGAGATTTTTCTTGCACGTCATCGGAAACCAGGCCCCGGCTTTGACGGTGGCGTCATTGGCAACGATGACGACTTCGCGTCTCTGGACGATGCCGATGCCGCACACAACTCCTGCTGATGGCGCGCCGCCATAGCCTTCGTACATTCCAAAGGCCGTGAACAACCCGATTTCTAAAAAGCTGGTGGCCGGATCGATCAACTTTTCAATGCGCTCGCGGGCGGTCAGCTTATTGCGCGAGTGATGCTTGGCAACGGCGTCGGAGCCGCCGCCAAGCCGGATGCTCGAGGCTTTTGTTGTAAGCGCACTGATCTGAGTCCGCGCGGCTTCCTCATTTTTATTAAATGACTCGTCGTGCTTTATTTCAGAGCCTATCGTCGACACTGCGAGATTCCTCTAATGATTTCTCCAGCTTAGCATATATTCTTAGTTGCCGTTCATCTGTATTTGCTGTCTCAGATTTGATCTTTATGAGCATCAATCTGCATACCAGCAGATCACATCCGGAAAATCACCCAAGCAATTTTCGTGCGATCACCATCTTCTGCACTTCCGACGTTCCTTCGCCGATCGTCAGAAGTTTGACGTCGCGATAGAATTTTTCAACCGGAAAATCTTTGATGAATCCATACCCGCCGTGGATCTGAACCGCTTCGTTGGCCGCACGTGTTGCTACTTCGCTTGCAAAGTATTTCGCCTGCGCTGCGGCGAGGCTAAAATCTTCTCCCTGCATCCTTGCGTAGGCCGCTTTGCGCGTCAACAATCGCGCCGCATCGACTTCCAAAGCCATGTCTGCAATTTTGAACTGGATGGCCTGAAAATCGCTGAGTGCCTTCCCGAATTGATGCCGTTGTTTGGCATACGTAACGGCTGCATCCAGCGCCCCTTGCGCGAGCCCAACCGATAGTGCGGCAATACCGATCCTTCCCCCGTCGAGCACCTGCAGCGCCTGCTTGAATCCCTCCCCTTCCTTCCCGATGAGATTTTCCGCGGTCACACGAACGTCGTCAAAGATCAGAGATGCCGTATCGCTCGCGCGCATGCCAAGCTTGTTCTCTTTCTTCCCTACGGAAAAGCCGGGCATTCCCTTCTCAAGAATGAATGCAGATATGCCATGCGGTTTCGATGTGTCGGTCACCGCTAACACAACAAACGTTTGACCGACGGAGCCATGCGTAATAAATGTCTTCCCCCCGTTGAGAACCCATCCGTTTCGATCTTTGACTCCCGTCGTTTTCATCCCGCCGGCATCGCTTCCCGACGATGACTCTGTCAATCCCCACCCTCCAAGCTTTATCCCGGAACATAGATCGGGAAGATACTTTTTTTTCTGGGATTCGCTGCCGAATAGAAAAATATGGGATACGCAAAGTCCATTGTGAGCGCACACGCTCAGCCCGACGGAAGGATCGACCCTGGAAATTTCTTCGACGAGAACGGTGAAGTCAAGAGTTGAGAGTCCTGCACCGTTGAATTCCTCGGGGAATGTCGCGCCCAGAAAGCCGAGCTCGCCCAGTTTTGCAGCGGTCTCGAACGGAAATTCTTGCGATTCGTCAAATTTCATCACGCGCGGACGAAGTTCTTTTTCGGCAAACTCGCGCGCGAGCTGCTGCACCATGAGCATGCTCTCAGTCGGTCGGACATCGAACCCTGCTTCTTCCATGGACTCCTCCTCACATGTTTGGTGAGAAAACCCGGGAGACGTTGATTAGGCCGTCCTACAATGTATTGATCAATTCTTTAGCGACTTGATACGGCGTTTTCTGAAGGGCGATGACGGAATCGAGATCGTCGGAAAGTTTTTGCAGTCGGCCGGCATTCCAGAACTCCACTTTCATCTGGTCTTGCACAATTTCTTCGATCCGGCTTTTCATGCGCTGCCTCCGCCGCACGCGCAAACCGCCGTTTTGTTCAAGATGCGATCGATGTTTCAAAATCATTTCTCCCACCTCCTGAACTCCCTTCCCTTCGCTCCCTACAGTTTTCAACACATCGGGAAGCCATGTGGTTTCATCGTGAGGACGAAAACCAAGGATCATTTTGATCGACATCACCGCCTGCTCGGCACCGGGTCTGTCGGCCTTATTCAGGACAAAGAAGTCGGCAATTTCCATCAGCCCGGCTTTCATTGCCTGTATGCCGTCGCCCGATTCCGGAACGAGGACGACAATCGTCGAATCGGCAGCTCCGGCGATGTCCAGCTCGGATTGTCCAACGCCGACCGTTTCGAGCAGGATGACATCAACTCCGCTCGCATCGAGCACATCCGCCGCCTCGCGGGTTTTTTTGCTCAGCCCGCCTAGACTCCCGCGCGACGCCATGCTGCGGATGAAGACACCGTCATCTAGTTCAACATCTGTCATCCGGATGCGGTCGCCAAGCAGTGCTCCTCCGGTAAACGGGCTCGTAGGGTCAACCGCCAAAATACCGACACGCACATTTCGTTTGCGGTACCAGCGGGCGAGCTTGTTCGTGAGCGTGCTCTTCCCTGCACCCGGCGGGCCCGTGATGCCCACGCGATACGCGTTGCCCGTATGGCGGTAGACCGAAGATAGTATGGCATCCGCGTTCCCGTCGCCGTTTTCTATAGAAGAAATTGCGCGCGCCATCGTTCTTCTATCGCCGCGTAAAAGATCCTCTATTGAAAAAGTATAGCTCATCCGCGGGGTTTCAGTTTTTCCTTGAAGAATTCCACCGTTTTCTTCAATCCATCATCGAGAGTAACCGTCGGTTCCCAGCCGAGAATTTTCCTGGCTTTAGAATGGTCGATCACACTCCGCATCTGTTCCCCCTTTTTTGCCTCTGCGTGTTTCTCTTCACACGTTGCCCCGCTGAATTTTTTTATGGTCCGGAAGAGCATGTTGACGTCACTCTCTACGCCGGTCCCGATATTGAAAATATCCGAAGAAGGATACGTCAACGCAAGGACGTTGGCCCGCACCACGTCGCTGACATACACATAATCGCGGGTTTGCTTGCCGTCCCCGTTGATGATCGGCTGTTCTCCCTTCAGCATTTTATCGGCGAAGATGGCAATAACACCCGCTTCGCCGTGAGGATTCTGTCTCGGCCCATAGATGTTTGCGTAGCGAAGGATGACGTGCTCGATGCCGTACACCGCATTATAAAAATAGAGATATTTTTCCGTTGCAAGTTTGGTAATGCCGTACGGCGACAAAGGACGGAGCGGGTGTTTTTCGTCAGCGGGAAAAGAATCCTGTTCACCGTAGATCGCTCCGCCGGTCGAAGAAAAAATAACCTTTTTCACTCCATACCGCACTCCCAGCTCCATCACGTTCAGCATACCGAGAATGTTTACCGATGCGTCGAACCTAGGGTCGGCGACCGATTTTCGTACATCCATCTGAGCAGCGTGATGGTTGATCACGTCGATCTTCAATTCCTTGAAAACCGTTTCGATAGCAGGATCACGAAGGTCGATGGCGTGAAATTTCGCATTCGGGTTCACGTTATCAATCTTCCCCGTGGAAAGATTATCAACTATAACAACGGTGTGCCCGGCGCGGAGATATTCGTCGACAATGTTCGAACCAATAAATCCGGCGCCGCCGGTAACGAGGATGTTCATAATATTCACAAAATAATAACTTGAATTACATTGTTACCTTAGTGTCTCAATCCTTTTTGTCCGATGTCGCTCCGATAGTAGGCGCCGTCGAACGAAATTGTCTTGACGGCGCTGTACGCGCTGCCGATGGTTCCTTCGAGGTCGTGTCCGTAGCCTATCGCCGTAACCCCAAGTACGCGCCCGCCCGATGAAACGACCTTCCCATTTTCTTTCTTGGTACCAGCGTGAAAAACAACCACTCCGGTTTCAGGCCGGATGTCCTCAAGACCTGCGATCGGCTTTCCGGTTTCATACGAGTCCGGGTAACCTCGCGACGCCATGACAACGCACACCGCCGAGGCTGCATGGTGGCGCAGTGCAACGGAGCGGAGAGTGCCGTTGGAGCAGGCGAGCAACAGATCAAACAGATCTGTTTCCAGAAGAGGCAGAACCACCTGAGCTTCAGGATCCCCAAGCCGGCAATTGAACTCCACCACCTTGGGCCCCGCCGGCGTCATCATAAGGCCGACATAAAGGCATCCCTTGTACGGCTTGCCATCCGCACGCATGCCTTGGAGCGTCGGCTCGATGATCTCTTTTTCCACCTGGCTCAACAACGAAGCTGTCACTATAGGTGCGGGGGCATACGCTCCCATACCTCCTGTGTTTTTTCCCCTGTCGCCGTCAAGAATCTGCTTATGATCCTGAGCCGGCTGCAACAGCCGATAATCTGCCCCATCGGTGAGGACGAAAATCGAAGCCTCCTCCCCTTCCATGAATTCTTCGACAACGACATTGTTTCCGGATTCGCCGAATGTGTTCTTTTCGAAAAAGTCCTGCAGCGTATTCAATGCCTCGCCGGTCGAATGGCAGACCACGGCGCCTTTCCCGGCCGCAAGACCGTCGGCCTTGAGAACCAATGGTATCCCATGCTTCATTATATATTTCTGCGCCTCGGCGTACTCGGATCTGGCGAATGTCGCATACGAAGCCGTTGGGATATCATACTTCCTCATGAAATTCTTGGCGAATACCTTGCTCCCTTCAAGCTGCGCCGCATATCTGGTGGGACCGAACACGCGCATGCCGTGCTTTTCGAACAGGTCGACAATACCCTTCACCAACGGAATCTCGGGTCCCACGACCGTGAGGTCGATCTTTTTCTTCTTGGCGAACTGGAACAATCCGTCGATGTCATCGATATGTAGTTTTACCAATTCAGCAATATCGCCGATCCCGGCATTGCCGGGTGCACAATAGATCCCACGCACCCTCGGACTTTGCCGCAGTTTCCACACGAGCGCATGCTCGCGACCGCCGGAGCCTATTACCAGAACGTTCATGCGTTAATCGGTCAATGCAGATAGCGTTTTTGCCACTTCTCCGGCCAGTGTTACGCGGTTGTACTTGTCGACGATCTCCTGGCGTGGACCGCGCAGCTGGCGGCGTTCATACTGTTCATACAACGATACAATAGCCTCAGCAATTTTCGGAATGTCGCGCGGTTCAACGCAAATGCCCCCCGCTTCTTCGATCGTCGACCGCATCATCCCCTTCGGGAGGCATGCAAGAATTTTCTTCTTTGCGCCGATGTACTCGAATATTTTACCCGGCGAGCTCTTATCATCTCCCATCATCAGCCACAAAACGTCTGATGCAAGCAGGTAGCGTACACATTCGGCATGGTCGAGATAGCCGAGAACGTTGACGGAATTTTGAAGCCCCAGCCGGTTGATAATTTTCTGATGTTCATCGCGAAAGGCCCCGATGAAACAGGCTTCGATTCTGCCGCGGAGCTTTGCGTTGTTTTTATAGACAAGATGGAGCGCTTCAAGGAAATATTCCGGTGTGCGGTCTTCGTAGAAGACACCCGAATAGGTGATCCGCATCTTTTCGATTCGCGGCAGCTTCACGGATGCGCCGAGCTTCATGTCCTCCGGGTCAAAACCCTGAGAGATGATCTGGACGTCGTTATACGTCAGGAACTTATAACGACGAAGAAGCAGCTCTTTCGTCCGCCGGCTGGCAACGATGATCGCATCCGCCACATGGAGAACGCTTTTTTCCAGCCTGTAATTAGCATATTTATGGAGAGGAGTAGGATAGAACTTGAAGGGATAATCAACCCAGGAATCCCGGTAGTCGATCATCAGCGGCAGATGAAATTTTTCTTTCAATGCCTTACCGATGAGAAAATCGGTCTGGGGCGGAGCGGTGGCAAAGATGGCGTCAAATTTTTCCTTTCGAAATAACTCTGAAGCCTTCTTTAGCGCGGGACCTCGCCATCCGATCTTGTTATCGGGGATAAAGATGGAATCGCTGATGCGGCTCAATATTTTCCGGGTGCGTTCTGCCGGCATTTTCACGACCTCCTGTTTCCGGAAGAGACGGTTCGGATCAAAAGAATTTGTGCGCAGAACCTCCACGCCGAACGGCACAATCTCCTTGAGGAGAGATTCATCTTTCGCGAAATACCCCGTCGACGTCACCGTTAGCACGGTGGGCATCCATTGAAATTTTGGAAAATATTTCACGAGCTTCAGCGTCCGCTGAACGCCGCTTAATCCCATCGGGGGAAAGTAGTACGCGATGACAAGAACTTTGCGCATGGACAATAAAAATAATGGGCTGTTCTTAATTTGCTTGGCGGAGAGCCGCTCTCGCCGCGGCTAGATCACAATCAAGGATTTTGGGGCCATGGTCAAGACTTCGCACCCGCCGTTGCGGATAACGATGTCGTCTTCGATCCGAACGCCAAATTTCCCCGGCAAATAGACCCCCGGTTCCACGGTGATCACGTTGCCCGGCTGCAGTATGTCCGTGCTCCGTACTGACACGCGCGGGAGTTCATGTATTTGCAGGCCGATCCCGTGCCCCAACCCATGACCAAAATATTTGCCGTACCCCTTGTCGTGAATATCGCTCCGCGCTACCCGATCGAGGCTCTTTGCTTCAATCCCGATGCGTGCATAATCTATCGCTTTGCGTTGGGCCTCCAGCACCACTCCGTACACCTTTCGCGCTTCAACGGAAGGCTTACCCACTGCCACCGTCCGCGTCAAATCGCTGCAGTATCCATGATAGAAACAACCGAGATCGAGCGTGATCAATTCTCCCCGTTTGATCTTTTTTGAAGAAGGCCGGCCATGCGGAAGGGATCCGCGTTTCCCGCTGACAACGATCGGCTCGAAAGAGTCTTTTTCTGCGCCATGTTTCTTGTGGAGATAGGATATTTCCGCTGAAATGTCAAGTTCAGAGATCCCGGTCCTTATGACCTTCAATATCTCTTCGAAGACGGCGTCGGTGATCGCAACCGCTTTTGCAATTAGCAAGATCTCATCTTCGGTTTTTCGCGAGGCAAGTTGCTCAACCAACTCGGATGCCGGTGCAAACCGGGTCGACGTAAAATGTTTTCGCAGATCCGAGTAGTGTGCAAGGGAGAGATAATCTCTTTCCACTCCTACGTGTTTGCAGCCGCGGAGCAGATTTTCTTCTGCCGCCTTTTCGATGAGTTCACCGCTCGTGATAAATGAGCGCGAGCAAACGACTTCAGCCTCAATCTGCTCCTTGTAGCGAAAATCGGTGAGGAAGAAGACTTTGGTGCGGGTTATTATACAAAGGCCGTTCGAACCCGAGAAGCCTGTAAGATACCGGAGATGCGGCATGAATGACGTAATAAATGCGTCATACTGTTTATTTTCCAGCTCAGTCCGAAGAGAACGGATCCTCTTTTTGTAATCGAACATCAGCGACACGGGTTTAGATATGATAATTCGGAGCTTCCTTTGTAATATGGATATCGTGCGGATGGCTTTCTCGCAGTCCCGCATCGCTCATCCGGACAAACTGCGCTTTTTTCTGCATCTCTGCAATCGATGCTGCGCCGCAGTATCCCATCGCCGCCCGCAATCCGCCCACCATCTGGTAAACGGTGGAGCTCAGTTCGCCTTTGAATGGCACTCGCCCCTCGATACCTTCCGGCACGAGTTTCTGAAGGTCGTCCTCAACGTCCTGGAAATATCTGTCCCTGCTCCCTTCCTTCATCGCGCCGAGAGAACCCATTCCTCGGTACACTTTATACGTTCGCCCTTCGTACAAAATCTTTTCACCTGGACTCTCCTGCAGCCCCGCGAACAATCCGCCGATCATGATCGAATCGGCGCCGGCCGCGATTGCTTTAGCGATGTCGCCAGTCTGCTTGATGCCGCCGTCAGCGATAACGGGTATACCATATTTCTTTGCCGTAGAAACACACTCCATAATCGCGGTGACCTGAGGGACACCGACGCCGGCGACGACGCGTGTTGTGCAAATCGAGCCGGGGCCAATCCCAACCTTTACCGCATCTGCACCGGCCTTGATGATGTCTCGGGTTGCTTCGGCTGTCCCGACATTGCCGGCAATTATCTCTACTTCCGGAAATTTCTTTCTCACCCGCTTAACCATTTCCAGAACGCCTTCCGAGTGACCGTGCGCGGTATCGATCACCACGACATCGACTCCGGCCTTCCACAAAGCATCGACGCGTTCCAGCGTATCGGCGGTAACGCCGACGGCGGCTCCCACACGCAGTCGCCCGTGCTTGTCTTTGCACGCATTCGGAAATCTCTTCTTCTTTTGAATATCCTTGAACGTTATCAGCCCTCGAAGTTTTCCCGATCTATCGACAACCGGAAGCTTTTCGATCTTATGTCGCTGAAGAATAACTTCGGCTTCTTCCAGGGTGGTGCCTACCGGGGCGGTAACGAGATTCTGGGAAGTCATGACATCCGCAACTTTCAGCTTCCGGTTCGGCTGGAACCGCAGGTCGCGATTCGTAAGGATGCCGACCAGTTTTTCATCCCGCACGATCGGGATCCCCGAAATGCTGAACTTGGCCATTAGATCGAGGACATCGCCGACTGTTTTATCCGCCGTCAATGTGATGGGGTCAAGAATCATCCCGCTTTCAGACCTCTTCACCTTGTCCACTTCTTCGGCCTGCTTCGCGACGGTCATATTCTTGTGAATGATACCGATTCCACCTTCGCGAGCGAGCGCGACAGCCATGTCCGCTTCTGTGACCGTATCCATCGCCGCCGAGAGGAGCGGAATATTGAGCCTGATCGCACGCGTCAGACGCGTTGAAACGTCGACGTCGCGCGGAAGCACCGACGACCTTGCCGGGAGGAGCAACACGTCGTCGTAGGTGATGGCATCGCCGATGATCTTTTTTGATTTCATATTCTTTCCGTTAGTGTTTCAGGACTTATATAAACAAGGAAGGATGCGCAGTGCATCCTTCGTACGACAGCGTGAAAAGCCGGGGTTCCATGTTCAATTGAACGCAGCAATGCCTGTTATGTCTTCGCCGATAATAAGTGTGTGCATTTCATGAGTTCCCTCATACGTTTTCACCGATTCCAGGTTTGCAGCGTGGCGCATGACCGGGTATTCGTCGAGTATGCCATTCGCTCCTAAGATCTCCCGTGCAGTCCGTGCGATCTCCAATGCGTGATAGACGTTGTTCCGTTTCGCCAGCGAGATCTGAGTAAACGTCGCCTTGTTCTGGTCTTTCAACCGGCCCAGCTGCAGGCAAAGCAACTGTCCTTTTGTGATCTCCGTGAGCATATAGACAAGTTTTTCCTGAGTGATCTGAAAGGCGGCGATCGGCTTGTCGAATTGCACCCGCGAAAGCGAATACTGCAGTGCAGCGTCGTAACATGCCATCGCAGCCCCAAGGGCCCCCCACGCAATTCCGTAGCGCGCCTGGCTAAGGCACATCAGCGGAGATTTCAGTCCTCCCGTTTTCGGCAAAAGATTCTGCTGAGGAATGCTGCAATCCTGAAAAATAAGTTCTGATGTCACCGACGCACGAAGCGAATGTTTGCCGTGCATTTCCGGAGCATCGAATCCTTTCGTCCCCTTTTCCACGAGGAAGCCCTTGATCTCGCCGTCCAACTTGGCCCACACGATCGCAACGTCGGCGATCGTCCCGTTGGTGATCCACATTTTTGCTCCGTTGAGAATGAAGCAGTCTCCTTTCTTTTCGGCGCGAGTGAGCATTCCCCCAGGATTGGAACCATAATCCGGTTCAGTCAATCCGAAGCAACCGATTCTTTCGCCTTTTGCCAATTTCGGCAGCCAACGGTCCTTTTGTTCTTCGGAGCCAAACGCGTAGATGGGATACATGACCAGTGCACTTTGTACCGAAGCGAAACTGCGAACACCGCTGTCTCCCCGTTCAAGTTCCTGCATCATCAAACCATACGCGACGTTGTTCAGTTCGGCACAACCGTACTTCGCGGGGAGAGTAGCGCCGAAAAGTCCAAGCTCTGCCATCTGTTTTACAAGATGATGCGGAAACGTTCCATCGCGATTATGCTTCTCGATGACCGGAAGAATGTTATCGTCGACAAATTCCCGCACGGTGCTGCGAACCAGAGTCTCTTCTTCACTCAATTGAGAATCGATGTTGTAATAATCAAGTCCTTGAAATTTCGACATTCGGGCGTATCCTTCGGAGGGGGACGCTTCTTGAAGAGAGTCCGACCAGGTGAAAATTTTTCAAAAATTACCGAAAAAATGGACGAAAGTCAATCAATGTCGAAACATAGTAGCGTCGTAATTCAGCATGGGCGGCAACTTGCTCGCGCAACGTCGCTGAGACGCAAAGAGAATGATTAGTTTTTCCTTGCGGCTTGGCGTCTTTGCGCGATATCTTCTTCTTGCTGTAAGAAATCCTTTGATCTTTATTAAAACTGAGACACTACCCGAAACATAGATCGGTACTCGGCTGCCGGGCGGATTGATCACGCTCATATTCTTTAGGAGGGAATCGGGAAACAAAAAGAGAGAGCCAGAGCTTTAACGGCGGTGCGTCCGAATAATGCTCTGGCTTTGAGATGAGAATGAAAGCAGATTTCTTGTCATAGTGCGCTGAATCTTTGCGGCGACGCTTTAAGCAAAGACTCGCAAAATTTTACCACTTTATCGCTTCCGTCATACAAGGCGGCCTCTTCGACGGCTGCGCGTGCTCTTCCATCGGCGAGCGTCACAAGCGCAAGAGCAGCAGACATCCTCGCACTTTCGACTTTATCGGACTTTAGAATTTGAATCAGCGGCTCCACCGCTCCTTTAAGCTGGTATTCAGCAACATAATTTGCAGCACTCTGCTTGATCCCCAGGTTGTCGGAGTTCAGCGCCGCGATATAGTTTGCTTCCGCCTTTTTCCAGTCGACGCCGCCATATTTGGAAATCATTGGCTGCGATGCAACAGCGGAAGCAAATGCCATAACAGCTGCCGCCGCAACCATTATAAGGCGTTGTGAGTTCAATCCCTTCTCCATACAGACCTCCTCGTTAAAGTGTTGGTGATTTTCGGCTCTGTATAGTATTCGTAATAACGGAGAAAAAGTTTCGCTAAAAGAAAAAAAATGGGAAGGCGGATTAGTCTTTGACGGGAGTGTTAATGCCGTAGCGTTTAATCTTGAGATAGAGCGTCTTTGGGGTGATGCCGAGCATCTGAGCGGTCTTCGAGCGGTTGTAGGCATTCTTTTGCAGAACGAGTTCGATTTGCATCTTTTCCACATTCTCCAACGACAAGAATTCGCCGTCTTTCTGCAACTGCGGCACCGGACTTGATTTTTGCATTCCCGCCGACGCTGTCAGTGTGAGGTCTTTAGCAGTAATAATATCATCGTGCGAGAGAATAACAGCCCCTTCAATGACATGTTCCATTTCCCTGACGTTGCCCGGCCAATCGTATTGCAAGAGCAATTGCAGCGCCTCCTCGCTGAGCCGTTTCTGTGCTTTTCCCTTTATTCTTTTCTCCAAGAAATTCTTAATAAGTAGCGGGATGTCTTCTTTCCTGTCTTTCAGCGGTGGAATCCTAAGCGTAACGACGTTCAACCGGTACAAAAGATCTTCCCTGAACCGGCCGGCTTCGACCTCTTTCTGCAAATCTTTATTCGTCGCAGACACGATGCGAACGTCCACCTTCATCGCGTTTGTGCCGCCAACGCGCCGGAATTCCCCCGTCTCGAGAAATCGGAGCAGCTTCGGCTGGATCATCGGGCTGATGTCGCCGACTTCGTCCAAAAAAAGCGTGCCTCCATTCGCAACTTCCACCAGACCCTGCTTCATCGCATATGCGTTCGTAAAGGCGCCCTTCTCATGGCCAAACAACTCGCTTTCCAGCAAGGCATCAGGAATCGAAGCGCAATTGACAATGACGAAAGGTTGATTCTTCCTCGGACTCGAGGAGTGAATGAGATGCGCTATAAGTTCTTTGCCAGTACCGCTTGGGCCCTGGATCTGGACGATCGCCGTACTATCGGCAATTTTTTTTGCGGTGCGGATGAGTGATTCGATCGCGGGACTTTCCCCGATAAATTCGCGGGCCAAACCCTGACGGTTGAGCTCGTACTCCATGAGCTTATTATCGATCGTCAATCGGCGCAGTTCGAGAGCTCGATCGATCGTTGCGAGTAATTCTTCGCGTTCGTACGGCTTACTGACAAAGTCGTACGCGCCGAGCTTCATCGTTTCGATCGCGGTCTTGACGTCGGCAAAATTCGTCAGCATAAGGACGATGGTCGTCGGATGCTGCTCGCGGATGTACTTAAGCACCTCGATCCCGCTGACGCGAGGCATCTTTACATCAAGAAGAACGATGTCAAAAGGCTGGGATTGGAGGGTGTTGATCGCCTCGGCTCCGTCGTACGCAACGGTAATGTTGTACTTCTCAATTTCCGAGAGCTCTTCTTTGAGAAGGAACACAACGCTCTGTTCATCATCGACTATGAGAATGTTGTAAGTGCGAGCCATGGCAATGCCCGTGGGAAAGGTAAAAGCGAGGGACGGCAGGAATTATTCGCTGGTAAGAACCCTTTCGATGGTCGTCAGGAGATCGACGAGATCGTATGGTTTGCTCACAAAATCTTCGGCCCCCAACTTCTTCGACTCGATCGCGTTCTTCAAATCGGCAAATCCCGTCAACATGATGACCTTCGTGGCCGGGTATCGTTCCTTAATGAACCGCAAAACTTCGAAGCCGTCAACGCGCGGCATCTTGATGTCGAGCAGCACCAAATCAAATGATTTCCCCTGTAGAATGGATATTGCTTCGTCGCCGTCTCCGGCGGTCGCGACTACATAACCTTCACTTTCAAGTTCACTGCTTAATACGGTCCTCAAAGCATCTTCATCATCCACCACAAGAATGCTATTTTTTTCTGCCATTGGAACTCCTCATGATATTCGCATTTTCGGCTGTAAATTATAGACAATCCGATGATTAAAATCAACAAGAAATTTGAAAAAGTAGCCATTTTGTTGATTAAAACATAAAGTTGTGCTACTTTATGCAATGCCAACCACCATACGGAAGAAAATGAACGAGCCCCTTATTCATGTCCTGCTGATCGACAACGATATCTCGTACGCAAAAACTGCGCAGTCACAGCTCAAGAAATTTCAGGGAAATGATTTCAAGATCACGTGGGAAAAGACGGGTGCCGGCGGGATCGAACGTTTGAAAACAGACTCAACCATTGCAGTCGTTCTTGTCGATTATTATCTGAGCGAGATGACAGCGCTCGAGCTCGCAAAAGAGATCAGGCGCTTGAAGATCGATGTTCCTCTCGTCTTCATCGCAGCGGGGAAAGATTTCCAGCTTGCGGTCGAAGCCATGAAGCTTGGAGTCGAGGATTTTCTGGTGAAGGAAGAGATCGTTGAATCGGTGCTTCCCCGTACGTTGTTGAACGTATTAAACCGGGTCCAGTTAAAAAAGCAGATCGCCAAAGTTGAGAGGAATAAGATCCTTGGCCAGAAACGAAACGAAGCGATCAAAGAACTTGTTGTGACCATCTGCCATGAATTCAATAATCCCCTCGCCGCGATCAAAATCAGCGCGGATATTATTTCGAGGCAGAAGCTGAACGCAACCGACCGTGCCGTTATTCAGGAACTCGACAATAACATCCGGGGGATTGAAAAAGAGATCATTAAGCTGAGGGACATTAATTTGCCGGCTTAAGCGATCCCGCCGCCGCTCCCGCTTCCACGATCGAGTACGAATACGTCAGTGCCACGGATTTTTTCAACATCGCGCTGACCGAACAGTACTTGGTCATCGAAAGTTCAATTGCATGGGCAACATCCTTCTCCCTAAGGCCAATTCCTTCAACAATATACTCGATATGTATTGTTGTGTACACTTTCGGGTCCACCGCCGCCCGTTCGCCCGTAATTTTCATCTCAAGTTTTGAGAATCGGGCTCTTTTCTTTTCGAGTATGATCGCAACGTCGCTGCCTGTGCAGCCTCCGAGTGCGATCAATATGAGTTCCATCGGCGAAGTGGACGCGGCCGAATTTTCTCCGTGCGATGAATCCATCGTCGTCCAGTGATTGGATCCCGCCTTGCCGATAAATGTAAGGTTCTGTACGTGCCGCACAGTTGCTTCACGTTTGGTCATTTTTATTACGTTGTTAGTGATTAGCATGCGAAATTATGTTCACGAGAATATAGCAACATTCCACGTTACTCTCAATTTCTTCCCGGAAATGGTCATCCATCTTGAAACTTGGCCAATCTCCTCGTATCTTGAACCATGGTGATAACGGCGTACGCCAAAATAAATCTAGGACTTCGCGTGCTCGGAAAGAGAGAAGATGGATTCCATGACATCGAAACCATATTTCACCGCATCGACCTCCATGACGAATTGAATATCGATGCGACGGATTCAATCATATCCGTTTCGGCCGATACCGCGGCGCTCCCCGCAGATGAACGCAATCTCTGTTGGAAAGCCGTGGAGCTTCTCAGAACAGAAACCGGTACGCCGCGCGGCGCCGCAATCCGCCTTCGAAAGAACATCCCGATCGGTGCAGGTCTCGGCGGCGGCAGCAGCGATGCCGCCGCGGTTCTCACTGCTCTGCCGAAGGTCTGGAATCTCTCTGTCGACGCCTCGACCCTTGCGGCCGTTGCGTTGAACGTCGGCTCCGATGTTCCGTATTTCCTTCACAATAAAAGTGCGTATGCCGAGAGCCGGGGCGAACGGTTAAAATTTGTGACAATCCCTCTCCCGTTCTTTATTGTCGTCGTCACGCCGGATATCCATATTTCAACATCGTGGGCCTATGGTGAACTGTCGAAGCAGAGACGAGATACATCCCAGCGCTCGAAACTTTATGACGGCGCAACGTGCACCGTCGCGACCCTACCGGACCTGATGAAAAATGATTTTGAAGCGATCGTATTCGAAGCACATCCAGAAATTGCCGAGATAAAACGAGAACTTCTTTCACACGGAGCAACGCACGCTCTCATGTCGGGAAGCGGTTCATCGGTTTTCGGACTCTTCAACGCAGAAAACGACGCCCGGAGAGCGGCGGACTACTTTAAGTCGAAACATTTCGTTTCCATGACGGCACCTAATTTTATTCCCTCACTCTGATGACCGGCACTTTGCAAGCACGCATATCCGCCGTCACAACTCTGGCCTTCCTGCTGGTGCAATACTCCATTTCTCAGAATTTCTACGCTCACGATACGGCGAACGCGGCAGCACAACAAGAAAAAGATACGGCTACGGTCCATACTCCCGCCTTTCAACCTATCAAAGATTCGCTCATTCATGTCAGACCTATTCCACTTGTCGGCGCTCTCGAGCCGTTTGGAGATTCAAGCAGCGCGATTCTTGGCTCCGAAATTCCATGGATCGAGTACCGCTATATCGGCGATCTCCTTTGGACCAAACCCGGGATGTATATCCGCGACATGGGAAGCCCGGGGCAGCACAACGAATTGACGATCGGCGGCGTCGATGAACGCGGCATTGCCTTTCTTGTTGACGGAAGAAGCCAGGCCGATCCTATCACCGGTACATACGATATGATCCTGTTTCCGACGGATTATATCGAGAGAATAGAATTCATCACAGGGCCACGGGCAATGCTCTACGGAATGAACTCGACCGGCGGAGCGATCAACATTGTCACAAAGAGTTTCTATACGAATAAGCCGTATTCACGTCTTCGCTACAGTCAGGGCGTTGACGATTACACGCAAACAGATGCCATCTTCAGCCAAAACATTTTCTCCAGGTTCAATTTCACATTCGGGCTGGAACGCCATGCAATCGGTTACGATCAAATCAACCAGTATTATGCGGCACGCTACACAAATTCCGATTATGATGCGTGGTCTTTCAGAACAAAGCTTAGGTACGACATCTCGAATTCGTTTAATATTGTTTTCTCACACCTGTACGAACAGGCGATTACGGGAATGTTCGGGGGTGTTGATTATAGTCAGATTCCTCTCGCTGGATATTTCGGCGACCCAAGCACTGCATTTGTCACGAACAATGAAGCGTACGAAAAAATATACGATCATCATCTCGACCTCACTGCCGCCGCTCATCTTACGGGCGATACTATGCAGGTGACGACGCTGACGGTCTATTATTCGAATCAATTGAGAGAGTATCGCGACGAAGTCCGGCAGTATATTAGCAATGGATCTGATTTGCCGTTCAACGGAGTTCCCAGCCACTTCGACAATCGCAGCTCAATGGCAGGCCTTCTGCTCCGAAATGAATTTGCCAGTGCCGCGCAAATTTTCAGTATCGCTGGCCAGGCAGAGGAGATTCAGGTTGAATCGAGCCCTGAGGTCGGAGGACACAAGGAAAATAAACTCAGCGCAAGCGCAAAAGAGGAAATACTTTTCCTTTCGCCATTGACGTTTGCCGTTTTCGGAAGAACGGATTACTACCGCAGCCGAAGCCTTCCAGGGGCCGGCGCTGACGCTCAACTGACAGTCACTTCATCCTTATCATTGTTCGGCGGGATGTCCGAATCGCAGCGGACGCCGACATTGCAGGAACTCTACTGGTCCAGCGACTCTACCCACCTGCCAACGCCACGGCTGTGGCTGAAAGACGAACGGCATATGCTCGCTCAAGTCGGGATGCGTTTTTCGATCTTCGATTTCTTGAGCGGCACGATCTCACTCAGCCACAGGGAGATCAAGAACCCTATTTTGGTTGACACGGTAGGCGGCGCATCGCCTACGGATTATACGCTGCAGTTTATCCAGCCGGCCCTCAATATCTACAACGGAGTTGACGTTTCGCTGAAAGCCGCTTACTACCATTTTTATGCTGAGGGGAAAGCAACCTATCTCAAACAACCGAATTATTACCATGTGAGCGACACGCTGACGCTGCTTCCCGAATTGTATCTCGATGGGTCTTTGTATTACAAGAACCGGCTGTTCAATGGAAACCTTGAGCTTAAGGTCGGATTTCGCGGCAGGTACACTTCAAAACAGACCGGAATGGCTCCCCTGAACGAATCCGGATTATATGTTCCGTACGAATTGCTATCGTTCGGGCCCAGCGGGACGGCAGACTTCTTCCTGATCGCAAAACTCGGAGATGCATACCTCCATCTAATCTGGGAAAATCTCTCAGGCAATCAATACATGTTGACCCCATTCTACCCGATGTACGCAAGAAATGTACGATTTGGCGTATCGTGGGAATTCTGGAATTAGTATTCACGAAGAAGCACGAAACTAGAGATTCCACGGTTAGTTTTATAGCGCGTCGACCATCGCTAAAGTGAGTCGCCATTAGAAAGCGATAGAAAAATTCTTCGTGGTCTTTCCTGTTCTTCGTGGACAACGACAATGATGAGTAACCAAACAAAATCAAAACCAATCATCACTGTCTTCGGCAGTTCACGGCCGGCTGAAGGCGATGAGTCCTACGAAGAGGCGCGAGTGCTGGGCGTCGAACTCGGAAAAGCCGGGTGTGTGGTGTGCAACGGCGGTTATGGCGGAACAATGGAAGCTTCCGCCCGGGGGGCGAAAGAAGCGGGCGGAAGAACCATAGGCGTGGTAAGTGAATTCTTCAGCATCGAGTCAAACCGTTGGATTGACAAGAAAATCGTCGTCAAGTCTTTGACGGACAGACTGATGGAACTCGTATCGCTCGCCGATGGCTACGTTGTGTTGAAGGGGGGAACCGGAACACTGCTCGAATTTGCAAGCGTCTGGGAGTTTATGAACAAGAGCGTCATCGAACAAAAGCCGGTGATCGTGCTTGGAGATTTCTGGAAGGGAGTTATCGATACACTTAACAAGGAGCTGATGTTCGAAGGAAAAGAATCGTGTACACAATTTATATCGATTGCTCCATCACCCAAACATGCAGTTGAGAGGCTGAAGACACTCCTGCGACAAGATCCTGCTTACGAATCGTAGTAGTCCTGCTACACCTGCGTTAATTCCTTCGGAACAATCTTGACGAGGAGTTTTTTCTCCAACCGCAAGACCGACAGTATCGCTGCCCGGCCGATCGTATCGTTTGTCAGCAACCGGTGGAGATCATCGATGCTCTCAACACGATGGTTGTCCATTTCAACGATGACATCTCCAGCCAGAAGTCCCGTTTGATCCGCAGCCCCCCCTCGCTCTACATGTGCGATCATCACTCCACGCGAACCTTTCAGCGCGTGTTCACGTACGGCGGCTCTGGAAATCTCGATCACCTGGCCGGAGATACCGAGGAAGGCGCGCGTCACTTTTCCTTCTTTCATCAACTGAGCGGCGATATTTTTAGCGGTGTTGACAGGGATCGAAAAACAGATCCCTTGCGCCCATGGAATGATCGCCGTATTAATGCCGATCACTTCGGAGCGCGAGTTTACGAGCGGGCCGCCGGAATTGCCGGGGTTGAGGGCCGCATCTGTCTGGATCACGTTGTCGATCAGCCGGCCTCCCCCGACCCGGAGCGAGCGCCCCAGGGCGCTCACTACACCTGCTGTGACGGTAGCCTGAAATCCGAAAGGATTTCCCA
>CAYTOA010000007.1:8348-62684 GCA_964439265.1 uncultured Chitinophagaceae bacterium | reverse complement strand
GCGTCTTTGCGTGAGTAAACTTTATTTTTCGAGTCGCTTCTTCGCTAGATCAAATGAAAGATTCAACAATCCAATCGCTTCATCGATATCTTCCTCGCGTCTGATATAAAGACTTACCCATCTGCTTTCAGGGAGAATGTGATGAGGTGCAACCCGGCCCGCCTCAACCAATTGATTGCGAATGTTGCGGGGAAAAGGAATATCGAGCAAATAGCCTCCGTGAAGATGACCAAGTTCCCGCTTTCCCAGCCGAAACTCTATTCCGCCAAAACGGTGGGGCCGGGAGGCAACCCCTCCCATACCGCCACCGTCTGATGAATTCTTTCCATCGCACCCGCAACGTTCTTCACTTGTGGACCTCACACTTACGGTTGTTCTTTCGATGAATGCATGTCATCGGGAGACCAGCCGCATCGGCGGCGCCATTCTTCCTTAAACTTATCCCGTTCTTCAGGGCTCATCGCCGACAGCTTTTCTTCGAACCGATGTTTCCAACGGTCGCGACGCCAGCCGTTCGCATGCCGCCAAGGTCCCCATCCGCGAAGGAGAATATGGGACAACAGAAGCAGTCCGAGCGCCTGCCAGAACGTAATGACCGGTCCGTGGAAAATATCGGGGACAAGCACATTCCATAATTCCATAACAATGGCGCCGAAAATCAGCATCCCGACGACCATCATCAATAGAAATTTTGCGGCTTTCAAGATCCACCATGATTTCATGATCTACATTCCTCCTATAAGTTTTCCGTTTCTTCGTATAGTTCTTGAAGCTGCTCCCGCAGGAAGAGCACTGCGTAGCGTTTGCGCGAGAGAAGCGTGTTCAACGGTTCGCCCGTTATTTCTGCAATTTCTTTGAAACTCCTGCCTTCCAATTCGTGCATCACAAAGACCTCGCGCTGTTCCTCGGGAAGTTCATCGAGTGCCTCGGATAATTCTGTCCACACCAGCGATCGGGCGTAAACACGGTCCGGGTTCTGGCGCGGGTCGAATAGGATCTCTTCGAGATTCAGCGGTGAAGATGGATCATCCTCAGCGGCAGGCAGAGAATCGGGCCGGCGCTTACGATACCAATCGATGATCTTGTTCCGGGCAACGGTGAAAAGCCACGCTGTCATTTTCTCGATCGGGTCCGTAACGCTGTAGCTTGTCGCCAACTGGTAGAAAACATCCTGCAGAATATCTTCTGCGTCCGATTGATTGCGCACGCGCTTCCGGATAAAATCCAGTAAACGTTTGCGTTCCGACCGGACAGTGTGGTCAAGTGTTGCAGCGGCTTCTTCTGAGATTGTCAGTGCGTCCGTCAATGAAGGTCCTTGTTTATATCCTAAGACGAAGAACAGAGAATATTATTGTAATGTTCACGGGGAAAACGAGCAGGAACAATGACGCAGCCCGGAGACAGGAAGCTGGAGACCGGGACACCGGCGCTTTAGGCGGGAATATTGAGGAAAAAGGGCATGCCCCGGCTACTCGACGGGGACGTCGCCAATTCCCTTTTTTTTCATCAATGACTCAATTTCGTCAATCTCGCGCGGCGCTTCAGCAGAGAGAATCGAGTGGCCTTCCGGAGTGATCAGAATATCGTCTTCGATGCGCACTCCAATGTTCACGAACTTTGGGTCGACACCTTCGGATCTTTCAGGGATATAAATTCCAGGCTCGATCGTGTAGATGATGCCGGGTATCATAACGTCTGCATTCACGTCGTGCACATCAAGGCCGACTGCATGACCGAGGCCGTGCGGAAAAAACCTTCGCAATTCACGATGATTCTTTTCCTTCACGATTCCGAGAGCGAACAAGCCTTCCATGAGTACCGAGTCGGCTCGCGCGCTTACGTCTTTCCACGCCGTTCCAGGCTTCATCATCGCGATGCAGGATTTCTGTGCGTCGAGAACAAGCTGGTAAATCCTTCGCTGTGCATCGCTGAATTTTCCATTGGCGGGATACGTCCGTGTGACGTCACTCGCGTAATTATGGTATTCCGCACCGCAATCAGCCAGAACGATATCACCGTCGTTGATCGGCCTGCGGTTACTCTCGTAATGCAGGATAACCGAATTTTCTGCTGCTCCCACGATGCATGAGTACGCATTGTACTCAGAGCCAAGCCTGCGAAAAACATATTCGTACACCGCCTGGATACCGTACTCCGTCATCCCCGGTTTGCACGACATCATTGCCTGCTTGTGAGCCATGGCGCTAATATGTGCCGCCTTCGTTATCAGCGATATTTCTTCCGGGGATTTTACTGCCCTGTATTTTCGCACAATGGGCGCGGGATCGCAGACCTCCACCGTCGAATTGCTTGATTTCAGGCGATCCAAATATTCCTGGACCGGCTGCAACATCTCCTTCATCTCGCCCCCCGCTTCCGGGAACGCCGAGAAGTAGATAGATCGGATCCCTCCAGACCAAACGACGGACGGAAGCATTTTCTTAAGCATTTGATTTGTATAGGCCTTTTGAACTCCGAGCAGCGTGAGTGCCCCCTCCGGGCCAAAACGCCTTCCGGTCCAGCTTTCGCTGCGCGCATCCCGCGGCTGGACAAATAGTATTTCGCGGACAGTATCAACCTTTGATGAATCCTGTTCGTTCCGGAGCGCTATCCCCTTGGGAATCATGACCAGCAGCGCATTCGGCTCGTTGAATCCGGTGAGATAGAAAAAATTATCATCTTGCCGGTAAGGATAATCATCGTCGCCGTTCCTGTTTCTTTCCGGCGCCGAGAAAAAGATCGCCGCGGCACCCGTACCTATCTCTTTCATGAATCGTTCACGCCGCTCTTTGTAGGCTGACGCCGGAGTCTGGTCTTTGTCGTAGACCAGATAATTCAGACTTTGTGACACTGCGGACGCAGAAATGAGCAGCGATAGGAGGACAATGAAACAATGAGCAGCAATTCGTTTCATAAGAATCTGCAGGAATGTTTACTTGGATTTTTTCTTATCGATCTTTTTCCTGGTTGAGGGTTTTGACCTTTTTGCTACCAGCTCGTACGAGTGGTCGATCATCGCGTAAAAATCGCGCGGCGGAATAGTCCCGTCGAGTACAACGGTGTTCCAATGCTTCTTATTCATGTGGTAACCGGGCGTGACGGCGGCATACTGTTCCCGAAGTTCGATAGCACGTTCCGGGTCGCACTTGAGGTTCACCGTCAGAGGATGATCGTCTGTCATGATGAGAATGAAAATCCTGCCGTTTATCTTGAACACAAGTACAAATTCATCGAACGGGAAATCTTCAATGATCTTCCCCTCTTTCTTCAGACAGTACGCGCGGATGGATTCCAGGTTTACATGCATTGATTCAATCCGGCATTGTTTCCTGTGGCTATCATTCCAAGCTTAACGAAAACCGGTGACACGCTTTGAATTGCGATGGGGGCGAGATTTCTCGGAGAACATCATCGAACAGCCTGCATATCATAGACAATCAGCAGTAGGGCAACAAAAGAACAGTAGTGTCCCAAACTATTATCTTCCGTCCGGGGAATCGGGAGAGAAGAACCTATCACGCTGTTTACAGCTGAGGTGCAAACGAAACGCCGAAGGCTACATCCGTAACGTACTTCAACGACGATGAATATTGATTCAATAAGTTCGGAAATCCATACATATACCGTGCTTCCGCAAATCCTGAGAAGGAAGAACCCATCGCAAGTTCGATTCCTGCACGGAACGACGGCGAAAGTGTTCCGGCTAATCCTTCATTCATCTGCCATGAAACGGCTTTCACTCCCGCCGCGACATATGGTCGAATCTTTCCGTCGGAAAGATAGTAGAGCACGTCGCCGCCAATATACTCGAGTGCAAAGTCGATACTCCCCCGAGGTTGGTCAAATTGATTTGCACCGTAAACGTTCGATTGGTAAATAAACGGAGAATACATCGGTCCCTGCCCGCTTTCATAAGGAGTATTGTAAAGGACCACCCCGGCATTAAACTCGAAGCGTATCGGAGAGACTCTGGCGAGAAGCGCGTGGAGATCGATGCTGACGCCCTGCCGCGCAATGCCGTCAATCTTAAAGCCCGCAAAACCGGTTGTAATCCCGAAATCAGCGCGGCTGTTCGATTGACTTAAGTGGAGCTCAGTCGAAGTCATTTCAGAACGGACCTGATCATCGCCCAACGGATATGACCCCTGCGCAAAGACTGCACTGGTGGCAGCAAAGAGACAAACGCATATCACGCTTTTCATAGACCCATCCTCCACAATTGATTCATTAAGGAAGGTACACAGCAGAAGCATTGATGTCAAGCCCTTACAAAACGTCCCCCCGCAACTCTCGAATTCGTTTACGGGATTGTTCAATCAATAACGAATTCGGGTACGACGCCAGCAGTTCCTCATACGCACGAATTGCTTTGTCTTTATCCTTCAATTGGAACTGATATATCGAGCCGATGCCGAACTGCGCTTTGTCGCGAAAAATACTCTTCGGATAATCGGAGAGGAGCTTTTGGTACGAGGCAAGAGCGTCATTATTCTGACCGAGAACAACTGAAAGCTCCGCCTTCCTGATAAGCGCACTTTCAACGAGAGGGGCATCGGCAAAACCCTGGACGATCGACGTCAACACCGGAATTGCCTCCGAAAATTTTTTCTGGCGTTCGAGCAAGGCGGCGCGGGCATATTCCTTTAGTGCGCCGCCATAACCCGCTTGATTTTCTTTGATAAAATGAAGAAGCAGAAGTGCATCGTTTGACTCGTCGTCAGAAAGAGCGAGCGCGATTTCCTGCAACATGGACGATGCGCTGTCAAAATTTGACTGGAAATACTGGATCTCCGCCAATCGATACCGCGCGTGCGTCTTTTCTTCCGGGAGCGAAAAGGGGGATAACAAAACGCCGGAATACCGCCGGGATGCCTTATCGAGTTTCCCTTGCGCGACGTTGATCTCGCCCGTGGTTTCAAGAATAGCCGGATACATGCGTTGGGCAAGCGGGAGCATCAGCAGAGAGTCGAGGATCTCCATTGCTCCATCGAGGTCAAAATAGCGCTGATATTGCATCAGCCCTGCCCGGTACAGCGCCTGAACGCTTACCTCAGACCTCGGATATTCTTTCGCAAGTGAAATATATAATTCCATCGCCCCGTGGTACCCGGGTTGTGACTCCGAGATAAATGCACCGGAGGTTTTCGAGAGGCCGTTCACCGTATCGGCAGTTCGTCCAAGCTCTTCGACCGCGCGCGCAATGCCGAATTTTGCGTTCGGGATCTGGAGCATCGTTGGATATTTCTCGATTGAATACCGGTACGCTTTAACAGCAACGTCGTACGCTTTTTCCTTGAACACCAAGTCGGCAAACGACAGCATCTCGACTCCGTTCGAACTGCTCGACGCATCTACTGCTTTGGCGACATCGAACGCCTTTTCAAACTGCTTTCCTTCCATGTAGAGCCAGAGGAGTAGACGCTGAAACACGACACTCTTGGATTGCCGTTTGACCGCTTCGTCGACTGTTTTTGTTGCAGCCGCGAGGCCTTCCTCTTTCGCAGTGAAGCCCGCTAACCGTGATTCGACGATGTCAAGTTCATGCTCGTTGAGCGAGAGCATCGTCAAGTACTCGCCGGTTGCTTCCGCATACTTCATCGTCAGCGAATACAGCATCGCGAGTTCCCCGACAAACAGCGTCGGCTCGCCGATCTCTTTTCTTCCTTGCAGATATGTGGCGATCGATTTTTCGAAGAGGCGGTTGTCCGATTGGACCGTGCTGACGACGGTGTAGCTCGTCGTGCTTTTCGGAAGGATGGCGATCGCTGCGTTCCATGCTGAATCCGCGCGAGCTTCGTCTCCCGACTTATAATAAAGCGCCCCCAGCGTCGCCGTGATGTTGATGTCCCGCGGCTGAATAGCCAGCCGATGGAGACTCAGAGCGATCGCTTTATCGTAGTTTTTTAATTGTTCATAACATCGCCGCAGGCCGTCGAAATACACATAATTCAGCGAGTCGCTGCGTGCAAGGTCTTCGTATATTTTACACGCACGGTCATACTCACCTGCTTGTTCAAAACTTTGAGCAAGATGAAACTTGTTCACTGCTTCCTGAGATTGGGCAGGCGCACGGAAACAAACGGCAAACAGCAATATCAGAGATGGAATGACTTTCATCAAGATCTATGATCCTGAAAATTAGATAGTGTAACCGTCGAAAGGTTTCAACCGTTCGTGAAATTTCGGGAGGGATCAGCTGATTTCAGCGTATTCACCATGAGCATTGCGATCGTCATCGGTCCTACGCCGCCGGGTACCGGTGTTATCCATCCGGCCAGTTCCTTCACTGTGTCAAAATCAACGTCGCCAACGAGCCGATGTCCGGTTTTCGTCGAACTATCCGTGACGCGATTGATGCCCACGTCGATGACAACTGCCCCCGGTTTCACCATCGTCGCTGTAATGGCACGGGCCTTCCCTATCGCGACGATCAGAATGTCGGCCTGGCGGGTGTAGTAACCGAGGTCAGAGGCGGCAGTGTGCGCAACTGTTACGATCGCATTGCACCATTCTTTCTTCTGCAAAAGGATATTGGCGATCGGTTTGCCGACGATATTGCTTCGTCCAGCGACGACGACGTGCTTGCCTGAAGGGTTCAACGAGCTTCGTTTGAGGAGTTCCCAGATACCCGCGGGAGTACATGGATAAAATGTCTCGGCACCAACCATCATTCTTCCCGCGCTGATTGGATGGAACCCGTCGACGTCTTTACGTGGGGAAATGGCCTCAATAATTTTCTGTTCGTTGATGTGTTTCGGAAGGGGGAGCTGAACAAGGATGCCGTGTATTTTCGGATCGTTGTTGAACGCGTCGATCATCGAGAGAACTTTTGCTTCAGGAATTGAGTCAGCCAATTTCTCCGTGACCGAGTAAAAGCCCAATTCTTCGCATGCCTTCCCCTTGCTTCTGACGTACGATTGCGAAGCCGGATCTTCACCGACCAGGATGAAGGCAAGGCCGGGTACGATTCCCGTTCGGCGCTTCAACTGCGCTGCCGACTCCTTGACCTCGTTCCGGATCTCTTCGGCTATTTTCTTTCCGTCGATAATGAGTGCTGACATGGTGACTAATCTCTTGTAGTAGAAGGCTCTGAATTCGAGGGTAAGATGTGAGAAGTACGATGAGTCTCTTTCTCACTTTTCACATTTCACCATTCACCAGCTTTCAGAACTTCGGAAAAATGACCTGCTCAATTCGCAGTGCTCGGCCCGTCTCCGTTTCCACTTCAATCACAACGGCGCATAGGTGAACGTCATTGGTCGCCGTCTCATATTTATGCGGGGTTTGTTTCAGGAAGCGGTGGATCGCCTGCTCTTTATTCATCCCAATCACCGAGTCGTAGGGTCCCGACATCCCAACATCGGTAATGTACGCAGTGCTGCGCGGAAGGATCTTTGCATCCGCCGTTGGTGTATGAGTATGCGTTCCAACAAGTGCGCTCACCCGGCCGTCGACATACCATCCCATTGCGATCTTTTCCGCGGTGGCTTCGGCATGGAAATCGAGTAGTGAAATTTTCGTTTGCTCATTGATCTTTCCCAACACCCAGTCAACGGTTTTGAACGGATCGTCCAGCGGCTGCATGTACGTCCTCCCCTGAACGTTCAGAACCCCGACCTTCCCTTTCGCTTCCAGATCATAGACCACAAAACCGTTCCCTGAGTTCTCGCGAGGATAGTTCATCGGGCGCAGAATGTTTCTGTTCCCTCCGAGCACTTTGCGGGAATCCCATCGATCCCATACGTGATTGCCGGATGTGATGACGTGAACGCCGATGTCAAAAAGCTTCTTCGCATCCTCCTCGGATAAACCTTTGCCGTCGGTAAGGTTTTCGCCGTTGGCGACGCAAAAATCGATGCGGTATTTCTCGAGAAGGCTCTTCAGGATCGTTGTCGTCATCTCAAGCCCAGGCTTGCCGACGATATCGCCGATAAAAAGGATATTCAATTGGGCGGGCAAAATGCTGTTCCTTGCGTGAAATTTTATGAAAAAATCCTACGCAAGAAATATAGAAGAAATTGAGGTCAAATAAAAGAACTATCTCACCCCGGCACGATGTGACGTCTTGTCAACCGAAGTGAGCAGGGTCGGTGTGAACACGATGTACGATCTTCGTGTTCCAACGACAAAAAAGACGGCCCGCACAAAAAAGGGGATCAAAGCAATTGTGCGGACCGCCCAGAGAGATAATTCAATTCATTGTGAAACAGGTGATCAAAGATCCTTCATCTTCTTTGATGCGACAAGATAGAAGAGGATCAAACCTATTCCTCCGAAGACGAGAATCACGCCCGGAAAAATCGCTCCTTCAGCATAATGGTACCAATTCGTGAGAATCTCAGCAGTGAGCGTTCCCAATCCGGCAAAGATCGCCACCAGGCCCCATTTCAAGTTCGACAATGGGGATATCGCATACGATTGGTGCTTGTACAGCTGCATGTAATCAGTTGGGTTCAGCCCTTTTTCGATAATTGCCGTCCGTTCTCTGTGCCTGCTGTCGATATGTTTCCATGAAACAACTGCTACAGAGACGAACATCGTGATAGGAACCAAAAGTCCTTCTTGCATGGCATCCTCCTTATTAGTTGATTGACCTTCGTTGACCTCTTTGCTATCTTTGACCTGTAGTTCGAATGCAAGGTTGCGTAAAACGGAAAGATTTTTTGCGCAACCCCGGGGGCGAATTTGAAGTCTAAGATAGTATGCACACAGTGCGCATATACTGATGGGATCGCTCTCGGACCAGGAGATCATTAACCGGGTACTTGGCGGTAACACACGTTCATTCGCCGACCTTGTGGAACGGCACAAGGACAAAGCGATGACGATTGCCATGCGCATGCTGAGGAACCGTGAAGAATCCGAGGAAGCTGTTCAGGATGCATTTGTGAGGGCGTTCAATGCGCTCGGGAAGTTCGAGAGACGATCGAAATTCTCGACATGGTTGTACCGGATCCTATTTAATGTGTGCTCGACAACGTTATCGAAACGAGGAGAACCGCTGCAATCGATATCTTCCGAAGAGACCGAAGGAGGACACAATGATGAAATCCCGGATTTCAGCGAGATCCCGGACTCTATCGTTGAGGGAGAAGAGTTCAGGCAGCAGGTCGTTGAGTCGTTGAATGAACTTCCTCCACTGTATAGCGGTATCGCCACAATGTTTTACCTCGACGACTTAAGCTACGAAGAGATTGTTACGATCACCGGAGCGCCGTTAGGGACCGTGAAGGCACGGTTGTTCCGGGCTCGCGCCATACTACGCGATTGCATCATTCGACGAATCGGGATCAAGGAGTTTGCTCGATGAACCACCCAACAACTGCAGTGCTTTTTGAATTTATTGACAACCGGCTTGGCAAAGGGCCGGCCGCTGATGTAGCGTCACATTTGGCAGAGTGCGCCCGCTGCCGACGAAGTGTTGAGTTGGAAAATTCAACGCGACGCCTAATTAAATCCGAACCGCTCATCAAGGCCCCGGATCGATTGGCCGCACGTGTCATGGTGAATGTGGTATCGCCCGGACGCGATCCGTTGTTCTTGAGGCTTCTCGGCAAATTGGGAAGTATTGTGGCCATGATTGTGGTGCTCGCCGTTATCGGGCTCGCAATATCCAGGGTTTCGGCAGCAAGCGGCCAAACGGACGATGGTTCGACGTCAATCACTAACGTCGTGACACCGTTATCGGAAGTATACGAGAAAGGAATACAATCGTACGCAAACGGAACATCGACGATCGTTCAATCTTTGGAAAAGGATGGCAGCGCGCAGTTGTGGAAAACTGTTTTTATTATTGCATTGAGCGTCGGCGTGCTTGTCGCAGCCGACAGAGTGTTCGGAAGGAGATTTTTGAAACTGAAGTCGTGATGAAGTAGATTCTTCCCCAAAAATTTCGGCTGCTGATTTTTATCAGCCCGCCATTTTGATCTCAAACAGAATTACTCCCCATGCAGGTCACAACAGCAATATCCTTTGACGCAGTGTTTGTTCTTCTTACACTTTTGGCGTAAAGTTCGCCACTTCTTCGACGATCGTATCCACGATCTCGCTTTCTTTCACTCGCTTTATCATCTCTCCTTTGCGGTAAAGAATGGCCACGCCTTTCCCGGCTGCGATACCGATGTCCGCTTCGCTTGCCTCACCGGGTCCGTTGACCACGCAGCCGAGCACGGCGATCTTGACGGGCTTTTTAACGCCTTTCAGCCGTTCTTCCAACTGGGCCATAATGCTAAAGAGGTCGACTTCGATCCGGCCACACGTCGGGCATGCGATGAGTTCGATGTTCCGCGACGCAAGGCCCAGCGAGCAAAGGATCTCCTTTCCTACTTCAACTTCCTTCACCGGTTCATCGGTAAGTGAAACGCGTATGGTGTCGCCAATCCCTTCCGCGAGCAAGGTCCCAATACCGACCGCGGATTTGATTGTTCCAACCCGGGTGAGCCCCGCTTCGGTAACGCCAAGATGCAGGGGAATATCCGTGCGGGCTGCGACCAAACGGTACGCTTCGATCATCAGCCGGACGTCGGTGGATTTTACGGAAATAATGACGTCACGGAAATCAAACTCATCGCAGATTCCGACATGACGCATGGCGCTTTCGTACAATGCTTCCGCGGTCGGATATCCATGTTTCTCGAGAATATCTTCTTCAAGCGAACCCGAATTCACGCCGATGCGAATCGGGATTCCTTTATCTTTTGCCGCGGTCAATACTTCGCGGATCCGATCTTTTGAGCCGATATTTCCGGGATTGATCCGTACCTTCGCAACATTCGCCTGGATCGCCTTCAACGCGAAGACATGATTGAAATGAATATCCGCAACGACGGGAATCGGCGATTGCCGGACAATTTCCGCCATTGCCTCGGCGGCTTCTTTATCGTTCACCGTCACACGCACAATATCGCAGCCTTCATTCGCCGCGGCCCTGATCTGTGCGACGGTCCCCGCAATGTCGTCAGTCTTTGTCTTCGTCATAGTCTGAACGGAGATCGGCGCTCCTCCTCCCACCTTCACACCGCCGATATTGACCTGACGGGTTCTCCGCCGCACACCGACTTTGTAATGAACGTGCTGAGGTTCTTCTGCCCGGGGCTGTTCAAGTATTGGCAATAACGTATCCATAGAAGATTCAAGACTATTAGTTTAACTTTTTGCTCGCTTCGAACAACATTTTCTTCTCTTCATCGCTCAGGCTCTGGTATCCTGCTTTACTTATTTTGTCGAGGATATCATCGATGCGCTGCTGGGTCACCTGAGCTTCCTCTTTTTGCTGATAGTCTTTGATATCATAGACCTGAGCTTCTGTGACGTTGTCGTAGTTCTCGTTAGAACGCTTGGGCGCAGTCCACCCCGCAAAAACGTTCCGTGCGCGCCCCGAACTTATTGTGCGTGAAAAACGGAAGCCGTCTGCAAGAAGATAGATAAATCCGACGACCGCACCGCCGAGATGGGCAAAGTGAGCGACGCCGTCAGCACTCCCCACAGATACAAATTCGATCACCATATAAAGAACCACAAAATATTTCGCTTTAAGGGGAATAAAGAAGTAAACGAAAATCAATCTGTCCGGGAAAATCAATCCGAACGCCAGCAACACGCCGTAAATCGCCCCCGACGCCCCGATCGTCGGTCCCACAGATGTAAATAACGGAGCAACGAGGAGATTTGCCAATCCGGCCCCGACGCCGCACACCAAATAGTATGTCAGGAATTTTCGCGATCCCCACGTATTCTCCAGTTCCATTCCGAACATCCAGAGGGCAAGCATATTGAAGAAGATGTGGCTGAAACCCGCGTGCATGAACAGGTACGTGAACAATTGCCATATTTGAAATCCCTGTCCCAGCGGGAGGAGAGCGAACCATTCAGTGAAAAGAAGAGAAAGCGAATACTCGCCGACTCGGAAATTTCCCAAGAAGAATGTGGCGAGGAATACTCCGATATTCGAAAGGAGCAATGCCTTGATGACAGGGGGGAAAAAACTGAATCCGCCGAAGAAGCTCGGGCGGTAATAGTTATTGTACTGGTTTCGATTATACGCCATCTCTTATCTCGATCTCCTTTATCAATATAAACGACCGCGGCCTAAGAGGCAAATCAAGCAATCCGATTGTTTATAGCAATCGGATTGCTTTTAAAGGTGCTATTTCTTGTCTGTCAGCGCAGCAACCCCGGGAAGTACCTTGCCCTCAAGAAATTCGAGAGAAGCGCCGCCGCCGGTCGAAACATGTGTTACACCCTTTGACATCCCTGCCTGCGTGATCGCGGCTGCCGAATCCCCGCCGCCTACGATCGTCGTCGTTCCGTTCTTCGTTGCTTCTACTAACGCGCGCGCAACGGCATTCGTTCCGGCGGCAAAATTCGGGAATTCGAATACGCCCATCGGGCCGTTCCAAACGACAGTTTTCGATTTTTTAATTTCGTTCGTGAAGAGCTCGACCGTCGCGGGACCGATGTCGAGTGCCTGCCAGCTTGCAGGAATTGCGTTCTTCAAGACAACTTTGCGCTCCGCGTCGTTTTTGAAATCACTCGCCACAACGCAATCGACCGGGAGCAGAAAGTTCACAGATTTCTTTTTTACTTCCGCGAGGATCTGTCCCGCCAGCTCGACCTTATCCGCTTCGAGCAGCGATTTGCCGATCTCCAGCCCCTGAGCCTTGTAAAATGTGTAAGCCATGCCGCCCCCGATGATCAACGTATCCACTTTAGACAGAAGATTCTGGATAACGTCGATCTTGCCAGAAATTTTTGCGCCGCCGAGAATTGCGGTGAACGGGCGTACGGGGTTGTCTACCGCGGCGCCAAGATACTGCAGTTCCTTTTCCATCAACATCCCAGCGACTGAAACGGAGATAAATTTCGTTACGCCTTCTGTCGATGCATGGGCACGATGGGCGCTTCCGAACGCGTCGTTGACGTACACATCGCCCAGCTTCGCAAGGGCTTTCGCGAATGCCGGGTCATTCGCCTCTTCCTCGTTATGATAGCGCAGGTTTTCGAGCAGCAAACAATCGCCTTCCTTCAACGCCGCAACAGCTGCTTCAGCCGGTTGGCCGATGCAATCCGAAGCAAAAAATACCTTCTTGCCGAGAAGTTTTTCCAGTCGCGCCGCAACCGGCTTGAGGCTGAATTCAGGTTTTGGCTTCCCTTTCGGACGGCCAAGATGGCTCATCAGGATCGCTTTTCCGCCGGAAGCGAGGATTTTTTTGATGGTCGGGAGTGACTCAACGATGCGGGTGTCGTCGGTGATGTTTTGTTTATCGTCGAGGGGGACGTTAAAATCCACCCTTACAAGAACACGCTTTCCGTGTACATCGATATCATTGATCGTAAGCTTTTTCATGGTCGTAGTCGTCTGTGGTTTTAGTGATGAGCAGGAAGACGTTCGAGACGGTTCCTGTTGGATTAATACAAGAAACAAAAGGGCTGAACTCGCGCTACGAGCTTCAGCCCTTCTTCAGTAGTCGCCGACTCTTTTACTTTACAATCCCCGCCATCTTTCTCACCAGGTCCACAACGCGGGTTGAATAGCCCCATTCGTTGTCGTACCAGGATACAACTTTGAAGAAGCGCTTCTCGCCTTTCAAATTATTTTCAAGCGTCGCGCGTGAATCATAGATCGAGGACCGGTCATCATGAATAAAGTCTGTCGAAACGACTTCTTCATTGCAGTATCCGAGGATGCCCTTCAAGTACGTCTCTGACGCTTTCTTCATCAACTGGTCAATTTCCTGTATCGATGTATCCTTGGTGGAACGAAATGTGAGGTCGATGACAGAAACGTCCGCCGTCGGAATGCGGAATGACATGCCGGTCAGTTTTCCTTTTGTTGCCGGAAGAACTTCACCCACGGCCTTTGCCGCACCCGTCGATGAGGGAATGATATTGATCGCTGCCGCGCGGCCGCCTCTCCAGTCTTTCTTCGATGGTCCGTCAACGGTCTTTTGCGTTGCAGTGTAAGAGTGGATCGTCGTCATCAGACCGGTTTCGATGCCGATCCCTTCCTTCAACAGAACATGAACCACCGGTGCAAGACAGTTCGTCGTGCACGATGCGTTTGAAACAATAAGATGCTTTGCGGCATCATATTCATTGTCGTTCACTCCCATAACGAGAGTTTTCACGTCGCCCTTGGCCGGTGCTGAAATGAGAACCCGCTTCGCACCTGCGGCGATATGCCCTTTCGCTTTTTCGGAATCGGTGAACAATCCGGTCGACTCGATAACGATATCGACACCGAGATCTTTCCATGGAAGCTGGGAGGGATCTTTTTGCGCGAGGACGCATTTGATCTTGTGACCGTTCACGACAAGAACATCGTCCGCTTCCGCCGCCGGACTGCTTTTCTCGCTGCTCAGCGTTCCTCTGAAATGTCCGTGGACCGAATCGTACTTCAATTGGTAAGCGAAATATTGCGCGTCCGTGCTTACATCAACAACGGCAACCACATCGATCTCTTTTCCGAGATACCCTTTGTCTGCCATAACATTGATGATCTGTCTGCCTATTCTGCCGAATCCATTGATACCTACTTTAACAGCCATTAGAACCTCCAAAAAGTAATAATAATCGATGTAGAATAATCAGGATACTGCTATAAATCACACTGCAATCAAAATTTACCAAGAAATTGGAGCAAAGTCAAATAGCCGCCGGATGCCCCATACCGTTCAAGAGAATTTGTGATATTTCTGCGATGTGTACGGTGATTCGTGAATGGGCCGTACACTTTTTTGAAAACATTGGATGGAATGATTTCTTTTCCGAAAGAGATCAACGGGACTGATAATCCGCACGTGAGGGAAGAAGAAGGATTTCAAGAAGAGAGCGGCCGCCGGTGATGGAGCGGCGGCCGTTTCAAACGTTTTACATATAGCTGTTCAACGCCTTCATATAATTAGCCCTTTCCAACGCGGACGGGTTGGCAACAGATTTATGGCTCATGCTTCCGCGCATCTGGTCGAGAGACTCATAGTCTTTTTCGATCATCCATTTCTGAACGCCCGTGAGTATCTCACCGATTCTTTTCGGACCGTTGCGCAGCAGCGAAGAGCAGACCATCGTGACGTTCGCGCCGGCCATCGTCATCTTAATGACATCTTCGCCCGTATGAATGCCCGTCGTTGCAGCAAGGTCGGCCTTAACCGTCTTATACAGAATAGCGATCCAACGAAGGGGCAATCTCGCAGAATCGGAACTGCTCAACACAACGCTCGGTTCAACTTCGAGGTCCTCGAGGTTGATATCCGGCTGGTAGAAGCGGTTGAAAAGCACTAATCCGTTCGCTCCCCGTTCGTCGAGACGTTTTGCCATATTCGCCATCGAACTAAAAAAGGGCGACAACTTCACAGCAACAGGAATCGTTACTCTCGCTTTCACGGCCTGGAGAATTTCAAGATACAATTGTTCAACATAGGTTCCCGATTTTTCCGGGTCGGTCGGTACGTGATAAATATTCAATTCCAATGCGTCGGCCCCGGCTTCCTGGATCTCTTTCGCGTAATCTGTCCAGCCGCCGACCGTCGAACCGTTCAAACTTGCGATAACAGGAATATCGACAGAGCGTTTCACATTATGAATATGTTTCAAGTATTCCTCCGGGCCCAGAAAATAATCTTCCTTTTTCGGAAAATACGAAATCGCTTCAGCATAACTTTCCGTGCCGTACGAAAGGAAATGGTCGAGCTCGTTCGTTTCATGCCGGATCTGTTCTTCAAACAGAGAATACAGTACGACGGCAGAAGCGCCGTAATCTTCCATTGCTTTGATGCCATCCACCGTCCGGGACATCGGCGACGCTGAGGGGACGACCGGGTTTTTTAGTTTAAAGCCGAGATATGTCGTGGAAAGATCCATTGATTCCTCTCGTTTGCTGTTTCATGGTGATGTACCGAGAATTAGAAGGCGGGACCGTGTGACCCCGCCTTTAGAAACGTCTATTTGTTGTGTTCGCCGTTCGTGCCGTCAAATTTCATCGCAGCAAGCTGTTCGTAATAGTGCCACCGCGAAGTAACATCTTCCTGGGCGAGTTTCATCAGCCGCTTTGCTTCTTCGGGGGCGCTCTTCGTGAGCATCTTGTAGCGGATTTCTTTGTACGCGTACTCTTCGAATTTCATTTTCGGCGCTTTCGAATCGAGCCGGAATGGATTCTGGCCTTGTTTCGCAAGATCAGGGTTGTAACGGAAGAGCGGCCAGTGACCCGATTCCACCGCTGCCTTCTGGCTTTCTAATCCCTGTCTCATGTTGATGCCGTGGGCGATGCAATGCGCGTATGCGATGATGAGCGACGGGCCGTTGTATGCTTCGGCTTCGAGAATTGCCTTTACCGTGTGGAGGTCGTTGGCGCCCATCGCTATGCGGGCGACGTATACGCTTCCGTACGTCATGGCAATTAATCCCAGGTCTTTCTTCGCGAGAGGTTTGCCGCCCGCTGCAAATTTTGCGACGGCACCTCTGGGGGTGGATTTTGACATCTGTCCACCGGTGTTGGAATACACTTCCGTATCGAGCACGAGTATATTGACATTGCGGCCGGATGCGATCACATGGTCCAACCCTCCGAAGCCGATATCGTACGCCCATCCGTCGCCTCCCATGATCCAGACACTTTTCTTCACCAAATAGTCGGCGAGAGAAAGGAGATGTTGAGCGTCGCTCGACTTCACGTCTTTCAGCTTATCCTTGAGGAGTTCGACCCTGCGGCGCTGCTCGAAAATCTTTGCTTCATCCGACTGATCGGCGCCAAGGATCGCATTCGTTAATTCCTCACCCACTGTCGGCGAAAGTTTTTTTAGCAGCTCTTCCGCAAACTGCTTGTGCTTATCGATCGAAAGTCGGTAGCCAAGACCGAACTCTGCATTGTCTTCAAAAAGTGAATTCGACCATGCCGGTCCGCGTCCGTCGGAGTTTTTCGTCCATGGGGTCGTCGGGAGATTGCCTCCGTAGATCGACGAACAGCCGGTCGCATTCGCCACGACAGTCCTGTCGCCGAAGAGCTGGGTTACCAATTTAATGTAGGGGGTTTCGCCGCAGCCCGAGCACGCGCCGGAGAATTCAAACAGCGGCTGCAGGAATTGCGAGCCTTTGATTGTGTCGACTTTCGCAGTGGTACGGTCGGCTTCGGGAAGCTTGAGGAAGAAGTCCCAATTTGCGCGTTCTTGCTCGCGCAGCGCCGGCTGGGGAGCCATGTTGAGCGCTTTGAGCCTCGTTTCAGCTTTGTTCTTCACCGGACAGACTTCGAAGCATAGCTCGCAGCCGGTACAATCTTCCGGTGCAACTTGGATCGAGTATTTCATTCCTTCGTACTCCTTGCCGCGATAATCGGTATTTTTGAAAGCCGACGGAGCGCCTACAAGTTCTTTCTTGTCGTACACTTTTATGCGAATCGAGGCGTGGGGACACACGAGCGCGCACTTGCCGCATTGAATACAGATGCTGTCATCCCAAACGGGGATTTCGAGAGCGATATTCCGTTTCTCCCATGCTGCGGTGCCGGTCGGGAACGTCCCGTCGATCGGCATTGCGCTTACCGGAAGGTCGTTGCCGAAGCCGGCGATAATTTTTGCGAGAACGTCCTTCACGAAGTCCGGCGCCTTATCCGATACCACCGGGGGCAGTTCGAGCGAGCTGTTGACATTTGCCGGCACTTTTACTTTGAAAAGATTCGCCAGCGTTTGGTCGACGGCGTCGAAATTCATTTTCACGATATCTTCGCCTTTTTTCCCGTACGTCTTCTTGATCGAACGCTTGATCGCTGCGATCGCTTCATCCTTCGGCAGAACGCCCGAAATTGCGAAGAAGCATGTCTGCATGATCGTGTTGACTCTTCCGCCCATTCCGGTCTTTTGAGCAACAGCATAACCGTCAATGACATAGAAGTTCAGCTTTTTCCTGATGATCTCTTCCTGGGTAATGCGCGGCAGCTTGCTCCATACTTCGTCGGCAGAATATTGACTGTTCAAAAGGAAGGTTCCGCCTTCGACGAGTTCCTGCACAACGTTATACTTCTCGAGGAACAACCATTGATGACACCCGACAAAATTCGCCTTGTCGATGAGGTAGGATGAGCGGATCGGACGGGGACCGAAACGAAGGTGAGAGACTGTCGTTGTCCCGGACTTCTTTGAATCATAGACAAAATATCCTTGTGCATAGTTCGAGGTGTCTTCACCGATAATCTTGATGGAATTTTTATTCGCCCCCACCGTTCCGTCTGCGCCGAGTCCGTAAAACATCGCCCGCACAACATCGTCTTTTTCAGTCGTGAAGGTGGCATCGTACTCCAGACTCGTATGCATAACGTCGTCGTTGATGCCTATCGTGAAATGATTTTTAGGCTTAGATTTCTTCAGCTCGTCAAAGACGCCTTTTCCCATTGCCGGGGTAAATTCTTTCGACGACAGCCCATACCGACCGCCGATAATATGCGGGACTGACGCAATGGGCGAAAATCCTTCTTCCATCGCCTCTCCAAATGCTGTGACGATATCTTGATACAGCGGCTCTCCGGCCGACCCCGGTTCCTTGGTCCGGTCGAGAACTGCTATCGATTTCACCGTTTTCGGAAGAGCGGCCATGAAATGCCGTACTGAGAACGGACGGAACAAATGCACTTTCAGCACTCCCACTTTTTCCCCTTTAGCCATCAGCGCTTCCACAGTTTCGTGTATCACCTCAGCACCCGAACCCATGATCACGATTACTCTCTCTGCATCGGGCGCTCCGAAATAGTCGAACAGGTGATACTGCCGGCCGACAATTGCAGCAAACTTGTCCATCGCTTTTTGAACGATGTCGGGGCATGCGGCGTAAAACGGATTCACTGTTTCACGGGATTGGAAGAACGTATCCGGATTCTGAGCGGTCCCGCGAAGTACGGGTTTTTCCGGAGTCAACGCTCGCCGGCGATGCGCAAAAACCAATTCGTCATCTACCATCGCGCGAATATCCTCTACTGTCAACTGTTCGATCTTCATGACTTCAGCCGAGGTCCTGAATCCATCAAAGAAATGAAGAAACGGGAGCCGGGACTCCAGCGTCGCCGCTTGAGAAATCAAAGCGAAATCCATCACCTCCTGGACCGAATTTGAAGCCAGCATTACGAACCCTGTCGAGCGAACAGACATCACGTCGCTATGGTCGCCAAAAATAGAAAGCGCCTGTGTCGCAAGCGAGCGAGCGGATACATGAAACACCGTCGGCGTCAATTCTCCCGCGATCTTGTACATGTTCGGGATCATCAGCAATAATCCTTGGGATGCGGTGAACGTCGTTGTCATCGAGCCGGTTTGCAGCGCGCCGTGCACGGCGCCGGACGCTCCGCCTTCACTTTGTAATTCCGCCACGAGGGGAACTGTTCCCCAAATATTTTTCTTCCCTTCGGCGGACCACTGGTCGCACCATTCGCCCATACCGGATGACGGCGTGATCGGATAAATTGCGATCACTTCGCTCGTTTTGTGAGCAACAAATGCTGCCGCTTCGTTGCCGTCAATCGTTACCATTTTTCGTTTATTATCTGATAGATCGTTGCTAGCCATTTTTTTATTGTCCTTTGTTGCAGTAGTGAAGTGTCTAATATTGATGTTGTTCTGGTGCAAAAAATACAAATATCGTGCTACTTTTTGCCGTGCAAATGCCAAAGAAAAAAGTCGATGAAATTCAATAATTACCAATTGTAGAAAGGAAGGTGCGGTGATTCTCAAAAGTGGGAAGCTAAACTCCAAGAAGGATATTTTTCAAAGGAAGAAAAAGAAGAGATTGTTAAACTGAGATTGAGAGGTGCAGCAGCATTAAGCGGCATCGAGGATGCTACGTATCCGCTGTAAAATTATCGCCGGGACGTACGGTTTTTGCACAAAATCTTTTGCTCCTTTTCTTAGCGCTTCGTCTCTCATCTCTACGTCGACGTAGCCGCTTGCGAGAATGACCTTAATGCTCGGGTCGATCACGCGAAGTTTTTCGAACAATTCCCAACCGCCTATTATCGGCAATCCCATGTCGGTCAGCACGAGGCTGATCTCATTTTTCATCGACCGAAATACTTCAATCGCCTTTTCTCCATCCGAAGCTGTAACGATGCGAAATCCGTCTTCTTCGAACACCGACTTCAGTAATTCCAGAAGCATCGGCTCGTCCTCGACCAACAGGATCAATTCTTTTTCCATAGCGTCTCTTTCTACTCCGTCCCCGTTCGGAAAAAACTCAACGATTGAAGGATCGTCCCAATTGATTCCATCCCTTCGTCGCTCCGTTTCAGAAAACATCCATGACAGAACAGTGCATTTGATCGTTTACTGGATTACCTGCTTGTGCAGCTTCTCCAGCAGCTCTGTCGATTCGTGCACCTGAACATCCTTGATTGCATTGTGTATGCGCTGGAGCGAAGCCTCAATTTGATCGAATTGACGGCTGAGGTGCGGGTCGGCAGCAGTTCGTTTGCGTATTTCATCAATAGTCGAACCGATGACGGCTAGCGGATTATTTATTGAATCCTGAAGAAGACCAATCACATTGCGCAAAACCGCTGAAGCGATCGACGATTTTTCCACCTCCGAAAGGATCTCTTTTCTTGCACTATCATTAGCCTCATATTTCTGTTTCATCGTTTGAGCCCGTGAAACCACGTAGACCACGAGCCACATCCAGATAAGGGAATCATACTGGAGGACAAAATCGAACAGGGAAAGATGGGCAAGTTCTGACTTTTTAAAAAAATTCAACGTCGTGAAAAGATAGTAGGCGTAAATTCCCATGACGGAGAAAACGATCGGATACGCGTTGACCCAAAGCAGTATTTTTTTCCAGATACTCTTGACCATACTACCCTCTTTTAAAAAGTTGACAGTCGGGGAAGGCAATAACCGATTGTTCCGGCCACAGGTGCACGGATTGATGCAATGGTACAACTTTTTCCGAAGAGACACAAGGCAACGAGGGAGATTTGGCAGGTGTTACATGCTATCGAATGGGATTGACGGGAAAGCCGTACCTGCTGCTATGACGGCAGCAACCGATGATGCGAGAAGAGTGAATGAACAAACGATCCGCGCTGCCGCATTGAAGAACACAACTCTGCTGAATACGCTCAGCCTTCCTATCGAGGAATCAATAGCCGCCCGCCTGAACATGACGGCCGCAATCGAGGACCAGTGCTTAGCGGATCATTTGCATTTCCTGAACTTCATTGATCGTCCCGATAATGAGGGGGAAGTACCGATCAAGAGGACAATCGAGCATATTGCGAACGTAACACTGGCCTCCCGAGGTCTGTTCCTGACAATGAGCGCACACTTCGCGGCGCAGCGCAGCCGAGTAGTCGAGCACGTTATCGCTATGCGTTGTCTGCACGACGTGCACAACGCTGGAAAAATATTTCTTCAACCCGCAGTTAAATTGCGGAGAGAGTCGGCAGTTGCCGAAACGGTCGCCGTCAATACACTTCACGCACACTTTATTCTGCACTGCCTTCCAATACTGTCCAAGCATGATCGTCCTCCTTCAGATTATGAAAGCCAATCGTCAAACTCCCTTTCGGAGTTGTCGACCGGGAATGAATTGAAATGTTCCTTCTCATCGTTCTTTGCGTCGAATGCAGACATGCGCGGCTTGGAGCCGCGGACAATGTGTTTGGTTACAGCAAACATCATGGTCATTGCAAGAACGGCAGTCAACGCAAACCATATCCCTTTTTTCATCGGTGTCATCTACCCTTATGATATTTCAATATTCCTTGCTTTCATTCTTATACTTGAATCGTATGTGAAGCGTTTCCGGTATTGCTCGATCGACGCACACAGTGCGGAAACGGCAGCTGGTGCGGTGTCATTGTGATACGTTTGTGCGTACTGTTAGAGCCAGACGTCCGTAGCAGAATCTTCCACTGTTTGGGGCGATTTTGGCTCTCGGATTTCGTTCATCATCGTAGCGATTCCCTCGATCCGCGTGTGCGCTTCCATAACCTTTGTGCGTACCTTGTCAAAATCCAGCGGGAAGTGAGGATGGTCGCGGTACCAGTCGAGAACTTTCTCCATCTCGACCGTCAGCACGAAAACGTGGTTGCTTTCTTTGGCAATCCAGTCAAGTTTTTCTTTTGGAACATGCACACATGTCATTGTCTGAAGTCCTTCATGGTCATTTGGTAACAGCTACGAATGCGAATAATGTATTTTGAATTTAGAGCGTACGGCAGCAAGAAGCTCATCGTGGAATTGAGGGTGCGCAATCGCGATCAGCGCGTCGGCCCTCTGCCGCATGTTCTTGCCGTGCAGTGATGCGACGCCGAACTCGGTAACAACGTAATGCACGTCGGCACGGGATGTCACCACACCCGCACCCGGCGTCAATTGAGCGACGATGCGGGACACCGACCCGTTCTTCGCCGTCGACGGAAGAGCGATGATCGGTTTTCCTCCTTTGGAACCAGAGGCGCCGCGGATGAAGTCGACCTGACCTCCAAAGCCGCTGTAGATCGTGTGCCCTATCGAATCGGCACAGACCTGGCCGGTAACGTCAACTTCAATGGCGGAGTTGATGGCGACCATGTTCTCGTTCCGCGAGATGATGAACGGATTGTTCGTATAATCGCAGGGGTGGATTTCAAAGTACGGATTGTTGTGTACGTACTCGTATAGTTGTTTGGACCCGAGCACAAACGTTGCGATCACTTTGCCCGGGTGGAGCGTTTTCTTTTGATTTGTGATGATCCCCTTCTCTATCGCCTTCACGACTCCGTCGGACACCATCTCCGTATGAACGCCGAGGTTGTTCTTTCCCTCGAGGTTCGACAGCACGGCATCAGGAATTCCGCCGATGCCCAGCTGCAGCGTCGAGCCGTCTTCGATGAGCTCGGCAATGTGAGAACCAATTTTCATTTCCACGTCGGAGTATCCCGATCCGTGCGGAAGCGTCTCAAGCTCCTCCGAACACTCCACAATTTTGTCGACATGGGAGACATGGACGAACACGTCGCCGAGCGTGCGGGGCATTTTATCGTTGACCTGAGCGACCACGATCTTCGCACTTTCCACTGCAGCCTTCGACGCCGCGCACTCAACCCCGAGACTCATAAAGCCGTGCTCGTCGGGGGGGGAAAGATGAAGGAACGCCACGTCCAGGGGAATAATACGATCTCTAAACAATGCCGGAATTTCCGAGAGGTGGACGGACACGCTGTCCGCACTTCCGTCGGCGATCGCTGCGCGGTCCGCAGGACCAACGAAAAGAGAATTGTGCCTGAAGTGCTTTTCCATCCCCGGCTTTGAAAGAGGATCGCTGCCGATAATGAGTATGTGGTTCAGTTCTACGTGAAGCAACTCTTGTTGCCGCTCTGCCAGGCCCCGCATCAGGAGCAACGGAGTTGCCGCGTTACCGCTGACGAATATCCTATCCTCGGATTTCACCGTGGAAACGGCTTCATCAAGTGATACTGCTTTCGATTTATATTGTTCCAGCCAGTTCATACGGCATACTCAGAGTTATGACGGCCAGTGAGAAGACGCACCAGATTGGCCTGCTGCAGGTCAAAGATCCTCGCCACGGCACTGTTCGTGCATTGTCCGCCAAACGTGCATACTCCCCTGGCAAGACCAGGGTTTGCGAGAAAAGATTTTTCGACGCCAAGGTCTGCGGTCTCAACCAAATACGGAATCATCGCGTTTGTTAACGCGGCCGTCGCAGTGCGGCCCACGACAGCGGTCATATTCGGCACGCAATAATGCACCACGCCGTGACGGATGAAAACGGGGTCGCTGAGGGAGGTCGGACGGCTGGTCTCAACACATCCTCCCAGGTCGATCGAGACGTCCACAATCACCGAGCCGGGCTTCATTCCCTTGACCATTTCTTCGCTCACGATGTGGGGAGCCTTTTCTCCCTTCATCAGCACCGCGCCGATAACGACATCGGCGTAGCAAACGGAACGGTTGATGTTGTAGTCAGTGGCGGTCGCCGTTGTGATCTTCCATTGCAATAATTCTTCAACCTGCCGGAGTCGCGAAATGTCTTTATCGAGAAGAGTAACGGACGCTCCCATCCCCACCGCGATACGGGCTGCCGTCCTTCCGACCGTTCCCGCCCCGATGATAACCACCGATGCAGGCGGCACACCCGGTATCGATCCCAGCAAAACTCCACGCCCTCCTTCACTCCGCTGAAGGTAATGGGCAGCAACATGCATTGAGACTTGTCCCCCGATCTCGCTCATGACCTGAAGTACGCCGAGTTCGCCCTGGGCATTCTCGATGAGCTCATAGGCAATCGCCGTTACTTCACGGCGAAGCAGTTCTTCAATTTGTTTTCGCTGTGACATCGCAAGATGGAGGAAGGAAAAAATCGCCTGCCCCTTCGACAACTGCTGCAATTCTTTTTCCGATAGGGGAGAAATCTTCAAAACGAGTTCGGACCTGTTGATGGCCTCTTCCGTGCTGTAAGCCGTCACACCGCCTGCTGCGATGTAGTCATCATCGGTGAAAAGAGCGGCGGCGCCAGCCAGCCTTTCGATATACACAGTGTGGCCCCGGGCGACGAGAGCCTGAACTCCCGCCGGGGAAAGGGCAACTCGCCGTTCCAACAGACCGGTTTCTTTGAGGATACCGATTATCATAGACATCGCTTCGTTGGCTGCCGGTGCCGCAGTTTTCTTATTCGGTCAATCCGGGGCACTATGGAATGAATACTTAATTTCCTCTATCCTTGATCGCATCCATCGGGCATACCGAAATCGCGCGCAAGACATCATCCACTTCTTCCTGGCTGTCCGGCTGTCGGTAGATATAATAAAAGCATGCCGAATCGTCAAACGTGAAGCTGTGAATGGCGTACGACATGCAAAGCCCGCAGCCATTGCAGGAATCCAGCACATGAAATCTCCCCGGAACATTTTCTACTAGCGGTTTTGGCGTCGCTTCTGTCATCATGGTAGCTCCATTCAAAAATAATTGATGTTGATTGTACACTTTTTCTTTCGTTTGCTAGGCTTCTCGTTTCCGATGAAACATAGAGATAATCAATCCAAAGAACAGCAGTATTGTGCCAGACCAAACAAGACCGATGAACGGCTTTATGCTCGCCTCGACTTCCAGCACCTCGCCCGTGTGCGGACGCGAATCCGGCCGGATTACCTCGAGCGTCACCATCGACTGTTTTGACCCCATGTCGATATTCATGCTCACAAGCTGAACGTCAGCGCCGAGGAGTTTTGATGCCGCTGGCTTGAACGTGGGTGCACTCCGCTGGGTGTAGACCGCAACAGGCGTGATCGTTTCTCTTCCTTGCGGCGACGACAATTCGAGAACCGACCCCACCGACATTCCTCCGCCGCCTGCCATCGCCTCCATACCATGGCCTCCCATGTCGAATTTAACAAACGTCGCCTTGACAATTCCGAGTGATACCGTCTCTCCTTTTTTGATAGAAACCGTTTCCCCGGCGTGTTCGGCAACATTCTCCGGATGTTCCAGCGAAACAGGAGAGATATAAATGTCCCGAGTTAAGAATGACTTAATGTCGGGAGTGCGCATGGTTCCTTGTTGTCCCGTTTCATACATCACGGGGGAAAGCTGAAACTGCGTTCCCTCTTTTTCTACTTCGATGTCAAATGCAAACTTCTTCCCTTCGACCGGCCTGTTTCCCTTGTACGTGAGCGTATATCCGAACGCCGGCTGTGGTGTATTCAACGAAAGGGCCAGATGTTCTTTTTCGCCGTATCTCCCGGAGGCAAGAATCCCGAAGAAGAAGAGTGCCAGACCGATGTGCGCAACTTTTCCTCCCATCAGGCGCGGGTCGCCCCGGGCCGTGAGGTATGCGATTTCGAGATTTACCAAGAGCGCAAAGGCCGATGCGAAACCGAAAAGAAGCATCATAATATCGTGAACACCAAAATACGCCATTCCTCCGGCGATGATGCAGGAAGCGGCAATCCATTTAACGGAACGCCTAAAGAACGTTGAGCCATCCTCATTCTCCCATCGAAGAAGCAGGCTCCAGCCGATCAGGAGAGCGATCGCCGCTGCGATCGGAAGGTTCATGGTATCGTAGAACGACGGTTCGACGGTTGTTTTCGAAAAGATCGGCAGGCTCGTCCCGAATAAAACGACCGCGGATAATGCCAGCAGCGCATATGAACCAAGGCTCACCACAAATCCGCGCGAAGGATATTTTAAGCTTGCCACATGCTCTTTCAAGTCGTTGCGGCGAGAGAACATCATTCCGAAGCCAAGCAGGGCGGACAGGGTGAGGAAGGCTATCAGCAAACCATAGACCGCAGCGCCCGGGTCGGTAAATGAATGGACCGACGAATCTCCGAGAACTCCGCTTCTCGTGAGAAACGTACTGTAGACGACGAAAAGGAACGAAAGGATCGCCAGCGCAAAGTTCAGCCGGACAAAATTCCCGGTTCTTTTCTGAATCACCATCGTATGAACGAGCGCCATCAAGACGAGCCATGGAATCAACGAAGAATTCTCAACCGGATCCCATCCCCAGTACCCGCCCCACCCAAGCACACCGTATGCCCAGTATGCGCCGAGCATGATGCCTAATCCGAGAATCAACCCCGAAAAAAGCACCCACGGGAATGCACTGCTCAGCCAGGAAGTGAATTCTTTCCGCCATAAGCCGGCTACCGCAAAACTGAACGGAACAGCGGTGACCGCAAACCCAATGAACAACACGGGCGGATGAATGACCATCCAGAAATTCTGGAGGAGGGGGTTGAGACCTTTTCCTTCGGGCGGTATCTGCCCCGGCAAAACTTGTCCGGGAAACGCGTCCCAAATTCGGGTAAAAGGAGATTTGAACAGGAGGAGCAGCACGAGAAATGTCTGCGTCGCAAGAAAGATCGTCAACACATGTGCTTCGAGCTTCCGCGTTTTGGTATAACGCAGGACGAAGAAGCTCAGGATGGAAGAACAAAGAGCCCAAAAAAGGAAGCTCCCCTCCTGCCCTGCATAGAATGTGGAGATCAGAAAGTGGAGAGGCAGTTTGCTGTCGCTGTAGTTCCAGACATACGCGTATGAATAATCATGCTGAAGGATGTTTGTCAGGAGCAATGCCGCAGCTGCGATGATCGCGGCGCCGCTGAGATAGAGGCCCTTTCTTCCAATGCTTAAATAGTTCTGTTTCCCGGCTGCAGCCTGATAGTAAGACCATACAGCCGCCAGACCGCTTACGAACGCGACAACCAAAACAATCGTTCCTACCATCACTCCGCTCCGTTCAAAAAAGCTTAGAAATTTCTCTCGGTCCGCTCGTAATCGATTTTTCCGTTGATATGCTTTGTCGGGTCGAGGATCTTGCCATTTCCGTCGACGATTCCCGTATGGCATCCGGAATTTCCGCAGCTCGAAAGTGGAAGTTCATTCGTTCCATATCCAAGATGCCCCTTCGGCGGCAAGCCGTGGCAGCTCCCGCATGTTGCCTCATTGACCCCACCGGTCCACTTTGGCGAATAATTTGCACCGACAATCACAGAATCAATGTAGATGTATTGTCTGTCCGCGGGCGCAGAAGCCTTTTGCGCCTGCCAATTTCCGTGACAGTACGTATTATTGCATTGCAGTTGAGCTGCACTGTATGCCGGATGTGGAATGAATGCACCGCTTCCCGAGACCAAATTAGCCAGCGTATCGTTCATTGCTACGATTGCAGGCAACGGGGAATTGATATGTCCGGCAGCATACACCTGTGAGGGGACGGTATGGCATTCCTGACACTTGAGCACTTTCCCCATGGTCGCCAGCAGATGCGCCTGGTGTGCGCCGACGCCGCGGCTCGTGGCCACGGTATCACCGTTCACCGCACGAGGCGGAGCCCACGAAAGATTATTACCCACAGGCGCGTTGAAACTGCCGTGGCAAGTATTGCACGCTTCCGGCCCGTTCGTTTGCGTGTGACAGGTGAGGCATGATTTCTGCGCGGTGCCGCCGGCATAGTTTGGACCATGACAAGATTTGCAGGTTGTCATGTTCCAGTTTAATTGCTGGATTGCAAGGCCGTGAAAGTTCGCCGATGCAGGATCTGTCCAGCCATCTCCGTGGAGGCTCAATGTCGGAGCCGTCGGCGGCTGGTCATTTTTCAATTGACTGCAACCCGCCATCAATCCGATCGATGCGACGAGAACAATTCCACGATACACACTTGTTTTCATAATTCGCTCACTTTTTTCCGTGACAGTATCCACAAAATCCCTGGCCGGCAATTCCGCCCATTGAGTGCGGTCTTGCATTCGGGTCGGTGTGACAGGCGAAACACGTTGCACCGGCATTCGTGTGCCAATCGCCGTGGATGCTCGTCATAAATCCGCTCGGATGTGTTTTTGGATTCGTCCCTTTGATGCCGTCGGGGTCGACATGACATTTCATACAGACCGGGTCGGATCCTTGAACATCGTGACACGACTGGCAACTTTCTATTTCGCGCCGTGCAAGCCGGGCATGCTCTCCGCCGCCGGTCCCAACGCCGATCGTAACAAATCCCGCGGCCTCGTGCGTCGTAGGAATTGTTCCTCCCAACGCCTGGCTTCCAGTCTGATGACAGTCGTTGCAGAACGCCTGTTCCTGGTGACAAACCTGGCAATCCGCCGCGTGGCCGCGTGCTTCTATGCCGTGCGTGAAACGGTAATTAATGTCGTGGATGGCCTGCCCTTTCAACGCCTGCGATTTATCGTCTCCGATGGTGCGAGGCGAGATCATACCGGTCTTTTCTGCGGGGGACAGGGCCGTTAAATTCGACCCGTCGTGGCATTGCTGGCAGTAGCTTTGCGTGTGACACTTCGAGCATTGCGAATCCATTCCGTTCAACTTCGCCAGCACGGAATGGTTCTTCACAAAATTTCCTTCATTATGCGATGCCGGTCGGAGCGTCGCAAGATTGGTGTGGCATGTTTCACACTGGTTATTGGCTTTGACGTTGTTATGGCACGTGTTGCATGTCGTCATCGAGGGCATGTTCGCTGCCGATGCATAGTCCACCTTATCCAGTCCGGCATGGCAGGTTACGCATTCCATCTTCCCGTCAGTCACATGTTTTTTATGATCGAAACGCAGCTCGCGCGTTTCCCGCGGAAAGCCTTTCGGATTCATCTCGTCGGCGTGGCAGTACCCGCACGTTTTGCTCACCTGCTCTTCATGGCATGTCTGGCACACAGCGTGCCCGGGAACAAGGGTATCCGACGAAAGCTGGCTGGTTGCCGCAGCAGCGTGACAGGTCGCGCAATCAACTCCGAACTCGTTGATGTGTTTCTGATGGGAGAATTTGATCACCCTCACGGTGTCGCCGGCAGCAGATGCCTGGACGTTTTCCGACCAGCCGCCGCCAAATGCAGCGACGACCGCCGCTGCGAGACACGCTCCGAACAATAGGATTTTGTTTCTCATAGAGTTTCCTTAGAACCAACTGAGACGGTCACTGAACCAGTAGTTTACTTTCAAAAACACCCGGACATCGTTCGAGTAGAGCGGATTCCGCATCCACTGCACCTGGGCATCGGTCGATAACGAAGGCATGGGCCGGTACGTCGCACCGATACTGCTGTTAAAGACGGTATTCTTCGGTGCGTCGTCCGAGAGCTGATAATCCGCAAATCCGAATGCAATGTTCGGCACAAATTTTCGTTCCATCATCGGGTAGACTGCCTGCACAGAGACGCCGTTCAAATCGCCGGCGTACCCGAAATTTTGAGTATAGGAAATATTAATTATATCGTACGACCCGCCGACCGTGACCCGCCGGCTGTCGTCATCCGTGTATTGAACCGTCGCGAAACGCGCGAAGGTGTGGAACAACGGCATCACTTGATAATCAAGTCCTGCTTCTATTTCCTGAGTACTGTTGGTGTTGAAGACCGAAAAGATTGAATTATATGCGAGGAGCGGCTGGCGGTACAAATAATCGATGGTCGCGTTCAATGAGGCAAGAATACCTACGCTTCCTTCCACCTGTGCGCGCGAAATTCTTTGAAAGTTGAAATCATAATCCGAGCGACCGTATAGATTCACCCTGTTCGAAAAATTGTACCGCGCATCGAGGCTGGCATACTCTTCCTCTGTCGGGGAGTACGCAATCAGGATCACCTCCGGGTTGAACAACGAATCGGCCCGCACAGCGGTGAACGGATCAGGCTTGCGTGTCATCTTCATGTAGCTCAGACCAATGACGCCGTTGTCGATCGGCTCGAAGGTAATCTGTCCGCCGAACAGGGAATTATCCGGTAAACTCTCTTTCAGGTCGATCGACCGCGATTCAATAATGTTGTACCCTCCGTACGCGGTAATGCCGACTTTCCGGTCGAACAACATGGCCCTCGCAAGCGCACCGTCGATGAGACCGTTGCCGACTCCGGCAAACACATATTGACGACCGACGGAGACATCAGCGATGTCCGCGATGTTTCGTGCGCTGAGCGTCAGCGATGAAAGCTGGAGATCCGGGTCGGAGCCGATCGTCGTTCCGAAATCTTTTGAGTACTGAAAATTCGTGTTGAATGAAAAGTGCTGTTGAGTAAGATCGAACTGCACGTTTTCAAACCCTCGCATATAGTTCTGCACGTCGAGGTTCGCATTCCGTCCCTGCCAGCCGTAGAATGACGTTGTAAACCGCCCCGAAGCAAGCTGGGCAGATGCCGTCGCTGTCAGAAAACAAAGGATGATAAAAACTATTTTGCATTTCATAACGGCTATTCCCTTTACTCGTGTGGTGGGAATAAAGACAAGGATTGTGCCATTCATCCTTGAAAATTTTTCTTACGTTTACTATGGTTTTGTATCATCATAACGAACTTCCTTCCAAGTATCAAGAACAGATTACGCCCCTTCCATAAAATAGGAATCCCGCCTCATCAGAAGATGAAGCGGGATTGTTTTGCGGTCTGGAGGCTTTGCCGAGCCTCGTGGGATGTACGCCGGTATGTAGGTTACCGGCGGGGGAAGTATCGCTCCACGAATGGAGCGAATACACTTTATTTTGCAGCGATGGGATGCTTGATCTTATCCCATGACGCTTTATAGTTAAACTCTTTAAATGTTGGACTTTTACTATTATGACACTGTGTGCAGAGCTTCGGGTCGTCCTTCGCAAGAACCAAGCCTGCTGCTTCGGCTTTCGCCTTGTCTTTCATGATCGGCATTGACTTATAGTCGGAACCGGCGCCATGGCATGCTTCGCATTGAACCCCATCTTCCGGCTTCAACGATGCAGTAAGAGATTTATCGACACCGTAACCGGTAACATGACACTGGAGACACTCGGGCGCTTCGGCCGCTTTGACTTTCAAACCCTTTGCTTTAGCAATTTCATCCGCCTTGGGTGACTGAAGCGTCTTGAACGCAGTTGCGTGGGCAGATGACTTCCAAATATCGAACTGCTTTCCTTGCTTTTCTGTCTTGTGGCAGACCGAGCACATCGTGACACCGACATACTTGTGCTGCGCGGCAGAGGGAATCGCGAGGAAAACAACAAGCGCCGTCATCACAAAAATCTCTACTATCTTTTTCATCACAGGTATCTTTCCGTTTAGGTTTGAAGTTTTCGCCGTTCAAATCCCTGTCAATTACTACTCAAATAATGTGCCGGGACAACGGCGCTGGATTTCCCCTTTTTTGATGATTTTTGGTCATTACAGTCTCAAATCCAAGAAGATGAGATTCACTGATTTTTCAATGATAAGAAAAATAATCATGATAAAAAGTCACTTAATAACGGACATTGAATCGGCTTGCCGGCGGATCACACGAATTATCATATGATTCGTCTCCAGGTGCTCTTTCCCGGCGAATATTATTCCTGGCCAATAGGATTATTGATTCTCTCCGTGGCAGTCGCTGCAACTCATCTCCTTCCATGCTTCACCGATATCAACGGGATGGCGGTATTGAACCCCTTCCAGAGAAACCTGAGGCTTCGCCTCGTTAAGGCTTTGAGAGAGGATCACGTGACAAGTGCTGCACTCTTTAGAGAGCACTTTGCCGTTGCTCCCGACATGCTTTCCGTCGTGGCACCGGAAACATCCGGGAGAGTACAGGTGGCCGATGTTGTCTGGGTAGTGCTGCCAGGACACATGCATTTCGGGGAAGAAGTTTTTGCTGTAAATCTGTTTGAGATGGTCGATCGCGGAATCAATGCTCACCTTCTTCGTCCTCGCGATATCCGGATACCGCTGTTCGTACTGATCCCTTACAAATATGCCAATACTATCCATCGCTCCCTCCTCTGTCGCGTACGGCCTTGTCAGTGCTTCTACAGCCGTTGCTTTGATCGAAGGAATTTCGGGATTGATCCACCTCAACGACATTGCTTCATTGACCGATTCATTCGGAGGACGATAAATATGTGTCGGCCGATTGTGGCAATCGATGCAATCCATCCGCCGCTTCTCTCCGGTCGTCAACTGTTCTTCCTTGAATGAACCGTCGTTCGTTGTATACGTGACCACTTTTCCGTCCGATCCTTCTGACTGCACCCAAGGAATCACCTGGCGGCGCGTATCTGTTGCAACATACGTGATCTTATTCGCAATATTCATGTGCCAGTGAATGCCGGACGTGACCCCCGATTCACTGTTGCCGCCGCCGATTTTCATCAGCAGCGAAATTGAAGAAGGGGTATTCTTTTCGTCGGAAAGAAAATAATTCTTCACAACCTGCGTTTCCGAATAAAATTGCTTGGGCCAATGGCAGTGCTCGCACGTCTCCTGCGCCGGACGAAGATTCCTTACCGGTGTCTCGATTGGCCTAGAATATTTGTTAAAGATCACAGAATAGACCTGGTAGGCACCGGAGAGTTTCGATTTCACATACCAATCAGCTCCCGAACCGACATGGCATTCCGCGCACGAAACCCTCGCGTGTGGCGAATAAAGGTACGCAGTGTACTCCGGCTTCATCACGCTATGGCACACTTCTCCGCAGAATTGTACAGACTCTGTGTATTCGTACGCCTGATAACTCCCGAACGCAGAGCAGAGGAGAAGAAAGACAAGAAGACCGGAGAAGAAAACAACCATCGAGCGCTGGTGCGGATCGTTGAGATCGATGCGTGGAAAACGTGCCTCCGTTACATGTCCACGCTTGCGCTCAAGCACCATGCCAACAACGGCCACGGCCAATCCAAGGAGAAGAAACGCAGGGAGGATCACAAACGCAATAATTCCCATGTACGGATTCTGCCGGACGGCAAAAAGCTCAAGAAGAAAAAGGAACAGGATCAGTCCGAAACTGACCATCGCAATCGTTACGCCAACAAAACTTGTCGGGTTAAAAAATGATCTCGGGATAAATTTTTTCATAAGAGTCCGATGATAGCGTTAGGTGGTTCGTTCGTTGTTCTTAGGTCTTGGGTCTTAGCTATTAGCCTCATCTACCCTATTACAACTTATAACTCATTACTCTCCGTTTACACCTTTTAACTTTTCACTTTTAACTCTTTCTTCTTCCTCAATCTTTCTCATCTCCTCGGCTTTAATGCGGTCCAGTTCCAACGGATGTTCGTCATGCATTTCTTCTTCCGTAATGGTCCCTTCGAGAAAGGCAAGATTGATCGGATAGATATCCGGATTAAAGATAACAAAATAAAAATGCCAAACGACGATCGAAAGCGTCGCAAGCCATGCTTCGTAGTAATGCACCGTCCCTGCAACATCCCACCACAATTTTCCGATAAGTCCAAGGAATCTATTGTCGAACCAAAGAATAAACCCAGTGGAAGCCATCACGATCGTCCCCCACACTAACGCCCAGTATTCACTCTTCTCAACATAACTAAATCGGTCGAATTGCGGCCTTACCGTGCTTATTCCGAGATTGTATTTTGCGACGGCAAGTGCATCGTGGACGTCCTGCAGTTTCGGCAATAAGTCCCGGACAAGCTGTTTTCCGCGCGGTATGAACAGTATATAGTAGATGTGATATATGCCTCCAAGTATCAGCACCACTCCCGCGATCCGGTGAAGCAAGCTGCGAATCCCAAACACCGACGGGCTGATCGACCGAATTGGCGAGACCCACCACGCGTCGGGAAATTTAAGCATAAATCCTGTGATCACGAGCGTTACAAAGCTGACGATCAGAGTGCCGTGCTGTAATCGTTCACTCAATGTCATCCTCACATACAACGAATGGCCAAGGTCTTCTTCGTAGATTGTTCCACGCCGCACACGAAGCTTTCGCTTCGACTTTTTAACAAAATCTAGGGCATTGTGAACGAACATTCCGCCGATGGTAAGGATGATGAGTAAGACGTAGCCCGATGTGATATAATAGAGTAGATCCTTGTCATTCGAGGTCACGATCAGATGGACCGACCCTTTCGTAAAATTTTCATTCGCCCCCGGATGGCATTTGCCGCACGTAACGGCCAGGTTCGCCTTGTTCACCCTCGACCTCGGGTCGCTTGACGGAAGTATATCATGAATACCGTGGCAGCTGGCGCAGTTCGCGACTTCAACACTCCCTGCCTTTGTCGCAAGGCCATGGTAGCTATCGTCGAAGCTTTTTCCTCGTTCGACGGCAAGCCCGAATTTTTCGTTAAGGCGGACCGAGTTGTGGCACGGTGAACAAACCTGAGCAGAAACGTGCAGTTTTGAAACAGGCGAGTTTGGGTCTTTGGGGGCGAGAATTCTATGTTCGCCATGACAATCGGTGCACACTGGCGCGTCCTTATTTCCCGCCAGAAAGGCCGAGCCATGAATGCTGCCTCTGTATTGTTCGGCGATCGATGCATGACATTTTGCACACGTGCTCGGAATATTCAGCCGATTCACCCTCGACGTCGGATCTCCCCCCTTTTTCATCTCATGACTCCCATGGCAGTCGACGCAGTTGGCGGCATTGCCGTTCCCTCCTATTAAGGCCATGCCGTGGACACTCTGTTCGTAGGACATGACGAAAGCTGCCGACGGCGCTGATTCCGGTGTCCGTTTGTTCTTTACATGGCAAGCGATGCAGACTTGTTCCTGCAATATTTTCAATTGTGCAGAATCTTTTTCACCTTTTACTCCCGTGATATTTTTCGAGTGACACGCAACGCACGTCGGCGCGTTCAGGTTACCCGAAGCGAGCGCTTTGCCATGTGCCGACGCCAGGTATTTTTCCTTTTCAGCGCCATGACACTCGCCGCAGCTTTGGACGACGTTCGCCGAATTAAATTTCGTCCCGGGAACCTTTGGGGACTGTACGTCATGTCGACCGTGACAATCTTTGCACATACGGCTGACGTCCGCACCTGCTTTTGACAACATTGATTTGTGGAACGGATGCTTCGCTTCCACATTCCTGTGGCATGTCTGGCATTGAACCGGGGTAATTTTTTCTTTGTGCGGAACGTTATTCGGATCAAATCCGGTATGGCACGCAACACAAACAAATGTCCGGTGTGTGGAGTGTGCCAGTATCTGGTCATTGACATACAATGAAATCGTCTTCCCATTCCGCTCAGTGGAAAGCGATGTGTCGGAGTGACAGGCGAGGCAATCTTCTTTTGTTTGTGAGGTTAATAATGGTGAGTATAGTACTGTCAGAGTGATCAGAAGGACGATCTGAAAGACATGGTTCTTGGTCATCAACATACGAGGAAAGCGCCTTTACTGTCGAGGTTGTTCTCTTGCGTTGAATTTTTCGGCAAGGAGCGTGCCAATATATTCAACAGTGAATTTTGGACAATTTGAGCTCATCTTTCCTTCTCTTTTTCCAAAATTGAATGATTGAAGGGAGCGCTTCTCAAATAATAGGAATAAAATGGGGCATTTACCAACGAATAATTCAAACTGATGCCGATCGGGACTCATTCCGGTCAGGGAGGTCGGCCAACTAGGAAAATGCCATGGTGCATCCCGCCCAAGTCAAGAGAATTCAATGATGTTTGCTCCCCGAAAAGATCTTGAACAGATGGCTTTCAGTCTGATTGTCCTGGTCTTCCGAAGGAAACGACATTCTCGGAAGTGTGATCATTCAAAAAAAGGAAATGCATGCAGCCGGGGTAAATAAGACCGCTTCCAACTTCTCACCTATGCGAAAGCCCCCAGATGTCATCTGCGCAAATGAGAATGTTACGAATGGAATCAGGGGAGAATTTGGATTTAAATCTGGTTTCACCTTCGATACAGGCCGGAAAACTGGCAAGGGAATTGCAGGGTAGGGGGTGGGAAGCTGTATCAATCAGTGCACACATCCAATGAGGAAATAATGGATCGCAGGTCATTTATTTTTCGCGCAGCCGGCGCGACAGTTCTCGCCGGTACGAGTTCTGCCTTTGGACACCTGAAGTTGTTTGGAGAAAAAATGTTAGAAAGTCCTCCGACCGATGCCTTTGACCTCGTCGCCATCAAAGGCGGCGAACCGGATGTGATGTTCGCTAAGGGAATAGAAGCTCTCGGCGGCATGAAGATGTTCGTGAAAAGAGGACAAAAAGTTGTTGTGAAGCCGAACATCGGATGGGATGTTTCTCCGGCGCGAGGCGGAGATACCAACCCGAAATTGATTGCAGAGATCACGAAGCAGTGTGTCAGCGCAGGAGCGAAAGAAGTGATCGTGTTTGACAACACGTGCGACAATTGGCAGCGTGCTTACAGGAACAGCGGCATCGGCCCTGCCGTGACGGATGCCGGCGGAAAAATCGCCCCAGGAAACACGGAAGGCTATTTTCACGATGTATCTGTTACCGGAGCTAAGAATCTGGCAAAAGCAAAAGTGCATGAGCTCATTCTCGAATCGGACGTCTTTATCAACGTCCCCATCCTGAAAAGCCATGACTCGGCCAAATTGACGATGTCGATGAAGAATTTGATGGGCACCGTATGGGATCGGCGTGCGTGGCATGCCAACGACCTCCATCAGTGCATCGCGGATTTTGCCGCCTACCGAAAACCGGACCTGAATATCCTTGACGCCTACTACGTCATGAAGCGCAACGGTCCACGGGGCATATCGGAAGAAGACGTCGTCACGATGAAGTCACAGCTGATCTCGACCGACATGGTGGCGATCGATGTTGCCGGAGCCAAATTATTCGGCATGGATCCTTCCGAAATCCGGTACATTCAACTTGCGGCGGAGCAAAAAGTCGGGCGCGCAAACCTCGATCAATTGAACATCAAACGAATTTCACTCTGACCCGTGCGATATCTCAGGAGAATCCGGTGGGGGGTTGCAGCAATGTCGCTGGCTCTTACCTCAATTTTCTTTTTAGATCTCGCAAACCTTGTCCCTCCTGTCTTTGTTTCGACATTCCTTTCCTTGCAGGCGGGTCCGTCGTTGATCCATGCATTGAGCTTGTCCGGCATAGCCATCGCGGGACTGGCCGTTGTGCTGACGGCAACATTCCTGGGTGGAAGACTCTACTGTTCCCATGTCTGTCCGCTGGGGACGCTTCAGGATATATTCATATGGAGCGCGAAAAGGAATTTCAAACACCGCAAGTATCCGTACGTGAAGCCGCACTACGCTCTGCACTACGGAATCACCCTCGTCGTGATCATCGGCGCACTTTGCGGCAGTTTCTTCCTGCTGAATCTCGTCGAACCTTTCAGCAGCTTCGGCAGAATTCTTTCAAACCTTGTGCGCCCGCTCATCATCCTTCTCAACAATGCCGCCGCCCTCCTTCTCACAAAAGAGCAAATATTCTTTCTGTATGAAATCCCGCTCAAAGGACTTTCCGTTTCGGTCGTTGCCGTAACGCTCATTTTTCTCGGCGGATTGTTTTGGCTTTCATATTTTCACGGACGATATTTCTGCAACACGTTTTGCCCTGTCGGCGGAGTGTTGAGTTTTTTTTCCCGGTTCTCCATATTTCGGATAACCATCGATCACGAGCATTGCATCGATTGCGGATTGTGCGAGCGCGTCTGCAGGGCGCGGTGCATCGACAGTGCAAAACGCGAGATCGATTTTGCGGCTTGTGTGGGCTGTTTCGATTGTCTGAGTTCCTGCCCCACAGTTGGGATGAGATACTCGTTTGGAAGAGCCAAAACTCCTGTGCGGACTCCTCATGACGAAGGGAGACGGGGCATCCTTGCCGCCGCATCATCGGGGATATTGTGGGCGATGACCATGAAACAACCTGCTCCTTCATCGGAACCGACGTACGAGCAGACGAGAAAGAAACCCGTCGTAGCGCCCGGCGCACGCACCGTCGAGCGATTCACCAGCCGCTGCACAGCCTGCCATCTCTGCGTCAGCACATGTCCGACGCACGTTCTGCAGCCCTCGTTCTTTGAATTCGGCCTCGTCGGCGTGATGCAGCCCCGAATGGACTATTCAGTGAGTTACTGCAACTTTGACTGCACGCTCTGCGGACGCGTGTGCCCTACGGGCGCGATCCAGCCGGTCCTACAAGAGGAAAAGAAAATACTTCAGATAGGCAAAACGCATTTTGTAAAAGAGGACTGTATTGTTGAGACGAAGAAGACCGACTGCGGCGCATGTTCCGAACACTGCCCGACGAAAGCCGTGAGGATGGCGCCGTACGGCAAGTTAACAATACCGGAAGTCGACAACCAGTACTGCATCGGCTGCGGCGCGTGCGAGCATGCGTGCCCTGCAACACCGCGAAAAGCTATTTTTGTTCAATCGAATGCCGTCCATGGCATCGCAAAAAAAAGGGAAGAACAAAAACTAACCCCGCCGGTCGTGTCCCCTCAAGATTTTCCATTCTAAGCCATACCTCAATAGATTACCCCGCCTACGATCTGACGGAAATTCTCTTCGATATCTCGATCCGATAACTCAAATACATCATTTTAGAAAGCCGAACTTCGAAAGGTGCCGATAGGCAAGGTATGCAGCTCCGCCTTTCTCTACTGAGCCCAGTATCATTCGTAACGTTTCAAGGGGGTCCCGGTTTTTCTGGCTGAGGGTCATATGCCAGGAAACATCAACCGGTTCTTCTGTAACAGAGGGTTTTGAGAGAAGAGCCATGCCGAAGGAACTGGACGGAAAATCTCGATTTATTTCCACGTCGGAGATTCGAAGAGGCGGAAGGAGAGTAGGATCCGCGAGGGAATTCGTCGAACCGGGAAAGACAATGTTCTTCAGGGCATGCGTGTCCGTCGAATGAAGCGTGTCGCGCTCCTGCGCGGACGCGAATGAAGCCAGAATGATAAGGAGGAACAAGGAGCCAGAAATTTTCATTGCATTTCCTCAGGCAGAGAAGTACGAAAAAGGTAATAACTTGTCAGGCCGAAGTCAATCCGGTTCGCGTTCTGTCCATGGGCAACGTGAGCCAATATGGAATGTCATCGCATCGAGCAGAACAAAAAAAATCCCGCCATGGGAGACGGGATTTTTTTTCGCTCGCACGGATTTCTTTTACTTCATCAGAACCATTTTTTTCGTCTCAACAAAATTCCCTGATTTCAACCGGTAGAAATAAACGCCGCTGGAAATATTCGATGCATTCCATGGCACGGTGTAATTCCCCACGCTCATTTTTCCATGAACCAAAATCGCTACTTCTCTCCCCAACACATCATAGATCTTCAGCTCCACGTCCTGGGGACTGCCGATCGTGAAACGAAGATTCGTCGTCGGATTGAACGGATTGGGATAGTTTTGTTCCAATGCAAACACAGACGGAGTTACGGCAGAAGTTCGCACCCCCGTTCCGACGGTATTTCGGGTAATGATGAAGAGCCCGCGGTCTGTCGAAACGTATGTACTGTCTCCGTAGGAAGTTAGTTCGTTCACCGTCAAGCTGTCAAGCCCTGCGAAGATCCACGAAGTACCGCCGTCAGTGGTAAAGTAGATTCCTCCGCCGCCGCTAATAAAACTCGAGAACGAAGCAAAAATCGCTCCGCTCGAATCGACCGTAAACTGGTCGATGTAATAAAAGAGAGAGGCAGCGCGGGCGGGAAGGGCCACAGTCCCCCACACTCCGTTCGTCCTCTTGTAGAGTGTGCTGCCTGCGGTTCCCATGATATTTCCGTCCTTGTCAGGCGTCAGGTTGGAGAGATACTTCACCGAAGGCGGAAGCCCTGTGGTATCGACTTGCCACGGTCCTCCTGTAATCGGCCTGCGCATCACACGTCCATTCACCTGCACTGAACCGCCGCTGGAAAAATACGAACCGGTGATATACAAATAGCCATGGCGGTCCGAGGCGATGGAGTACGTAAAACTGTAGTTGCTCGAAATGAATCCGGCTGTATCAAGCATCCAGCTCCCTCCTGGAGCTTTGGTGAAAAGAAGACTCGGATAGCTGCTCCCCCACTGACTCGTGCCGAGGTGCTGACCGCCGCTTTCGTCGATGTAGTAAACGCCTGTGCGAAGAAGCGACACGCCCGCCGAATCTGTGTTCCACGTTGCGCCGTCATCGGTGCTCTTAGAAATGATCGGACCTCCGGCGGTCGTCTTTGCCATCGAGGCATAGAATCTCCCGAGTGCATCACCGGCAAAAGCTACGCCGGCGCTGTATCCTTGGACCGGAAAGACCTTCGTCCACGAAGCATCGGAAGGACCCTTCGAGAATATGCCGAGATTCGTCCTCGAGAACCATTTTCCGTCCGGAGACTTCCAAAAGCCGAACGCATAATTGTTGGTGATCCCTCCGTTGTTCATCGTCCACGTCGTTCCCTGGTCGGTACTCACAAACAGACCAAAGGATGTTCCGACAAAGAGCGCGGTGTCCCCGGTGATTGAAGTGACGCCGAAATTGTTCGCTACGGCGGTGACAATCGGGCCATCGATCTCCTGCCACGCTGACGTTCCCCCTGCAGATTTATAAATGACATTGACATTCGTGAACGGATCGTTCGTCACGAGGTAGAGGTTTCCGTGTATATCGTCGGCGAACAGATTCGGCGTCTGATTTCCGATACCGGCAGTGTCGGTTGACCAGGATCCGCCGTTATCCGTACTGAAGTAGAGACCGCCGCCGTTTCCGCCTACCAGAATCCGGTTTTTCCGGTCGACAAAAACACGGTACAGGCTCGTTGCCTGGGTAAGCGTCGCGATGCGATGCCAGGTATCGGTATCGGGACTCTCTTTGAACAGTCCATTCGTGGTGGCGGCGTAGACCTGAAAGGTTGAATCAAGCGAGATATCCCAAACATGGGCGGAGCTAAGCCCCGCCGTGTCGAGGCTCCAGGTGAGTGCGGTGTCGTGGCTGACATAGACATATGACGATGAAAGCATATAGAGGTCATCGCCAATTATTTTCTCGAAGTCCTCGCTAAAGGTAGCGCCGATGATCTTTTTCCGGAAGGTAACATTATGAATAGTGGGAAACCCTTCGCTTTCAATGGAGAAATCTTCGTAGACCGAACCATCATCGAGCAAGATCATGACCGTGCCGCCTCCTCGTTTCAGGTCGGCATCGAGAATACGGCGCCCCTTCGGTGCATTCCAAATAGGCGTATAGATCGGCGGATCTTCGTCCCCGCTTTCATAGTATGTGGAATTCGTGAATGCGATGTTGCCGTAGTCCGTTGTAGTCACGGTCGTTCCATTTGGAAGCGTTGCCGTCCCGACTCCTCCATCACTTCTCGAATCAGTCGAAAAGATGAGGATTAACGCGCAGCAGAGCGCGATCGTTCTCAAGGTACCTAAGGGTTTCATTGTAACACTCCGATTTGTTAGTGAGGACGTTGCGTGGTGCTTAGTCAAGAGCCGACGTCTTGATCGTCACCCGCATGTTATTTCATCAACAACATTTTTTTCGTTTCGATAAAGTCTCCGGCTTTCAGGCGATAAAAGTACACCCCGCTCGCGAACGCCGATGCATCCCAATTAGCGAAATGACTTCCGCCGGTTTGTTCTCCGTTCACCAGCGTCGCAACTCTTCTCCCCAGGACGTCAAACAGCGTCAATGTTACAAAACTCTTTTCGTTCAATTGATACTCGATCATGGTAGCAGGGTTAAACGGATTGGGGTAATTTTGCGAGAGAGAATACATATTGGGAACCGATCCGTTCTTTTTGACGCTGTTCACCAAACCGTTCTTCGTCAGGGCATAAAGACCGTCGTTATAGGTTACTGCAAAAACCGTATCGCCGTACACGACCAGGGCTCTAACAGAGATGCTGTCGAGTCCTGCAAAGTTCCATGACGACCCGTTGTCCGTCGTGTAAAATATTCCGTGCCACAGGTAATTGAATCCATTCAATGTGGAGAAGCCGGCCCAGAGCGCTCCCGAACTATCCACAGCAGTAACGAAGGCCGAGCTCCCTCCAAGACCGTTCGGGGTAGAAAAACCAGACCAGGTGTTCCCGGTTTTTTTGTAAATGCCGCCTCCGTATGTTCCGGCATAAATATTTCCATTCTTGTCCGGAGTGACGCTGTAGACAATGGCTCCCTGCAGACCCGCGGTGTCGAGAACCCACGTTCCCCCTGCGAGAGGACGTTTGTAGAGAAGTCCTGCGTAATTCGAAGCTGTCGTCGTAATCGCCCAATACAGGTTGCCTCGTTTATCACTTGCGAACACGTTTGGATAGCTTTGAGGAATCCCGCTGAGTCCTGCAGTATCGGGAGTCCATGAGGACCCGGAGGATTTCCTGTAGGCGGGGGCGGGTGCATTCGAGAAAGAATAATGCTGAATGCCATTTTCATCGGCGAAATAAATAGGTATACCTGATTGAGCAGCCACACCTAAACCAGCGGTATCGGGAAACCACGTGCTGCCGTTGTCTATGCTTTTCCAGTTTGCATTAGGGCTTTGTGAATTGTAGGCGTTGATGATCGAACCAAGCGTATAAAGGTTGCCCGCATTGTCAACGTAAATGGCATTTCCAGTTTGGTACCCTTTCGCCGGAAAAGTTTTTATCCATGAGGTATCGCCCTGGTTCTCGTAGTAAAGTCCTAAAGCTGTCGATATAAATTGGCGCGTTGGAGATTTGAGGAATCCGTACAAAGTTGTTGCGGAGATCCCGCTGTTGTCTTCAACCCATGTATTTCCTTGATCTGTGCTTGTGAACAAGCCGTAATTTGTGGCAAGGTAGATTGTCGAATCGCCTGCGATGGATTTGTATGGAGAAGAATAGGAATTGATCGGGTCGAGAATGAGGTTTGAAATTGAAGTATCGATCCGCACCCACGCTGAATTTCCACTGTCGGAACGAAACACCATTCCTCCTCCGAGCGCGTAGATATTGCTGAAAGCGTCATCACCAAAGCTTGTGACAATTGCTCCTCCGAGTCCCGCGGTAAGAAGGTGCCATGTGGAACCAGTATCCGTACTCACATACACTGCACTGTATGTCGATGCAAAGATCCTGTTTTTACGGTCGACGAAAACGCCCGTCATGTATTGGGCCGGCATGGTCGTTATTCGATGCCAAACACCTGAGTCTGGATGCTGTTTGAAGAGTCCGTTTGCATGGGCAAGATAAACATACTGAAAAGTATCGACTGCTATGTCGTTATAGAGACCGGGGCCGACGCCAAGAGTGTCCAGCCTCCACGTCCCTCCCGTATCGCGGCTTACGAAAACGCCTGAGATCGATAGTGTGTACAATACATCCCCAACAAGTTTCTTATAGCCGCTGTAATTGCCGCTCACATCGGTCTTAGAGCGAAGAGTCGGGGAATTCCATCCGACGAATGAACCAAAATCGGTCGTTTCGTAAACGCTGCCATCATCTAAAAGAATGAAGACAACGCTGCTGTTCTTACTTTTGTTGGTAGCATAAATAATGTCCCGACCCGGAGGCGCTTTCCATGTAAGTATTTTTACGTCGTAGGTTATCCCTGAAGCCTGCGAGGTACGCTTTTCGTATAAATCAAATTCTTTACTTGTACAGTCAGTGCGAAACCCGCTAAAATTAGAGGATTGGATTGTCGATTCTCCTTTAGGCTGCGCACTGACAAATGAGGACAGGCTAATATAGAGCGAGCTGACAAGAACCATGGCAGCGCTACAACGTTGAAATAAATGGATATTACGCATCGAGGTCCTCCTTCGAAATGATTTTTATGAATTCTAGCAATTCTCTTCTCGAGTGTCGAGTCCCCTGTTTCCCCCAATCAGGGATCTGGCATTGAGCGAACGAAATGAAAAGGAGAAAGCAAAGAAATATCCCGACCTCATGGAGGGCCAAGCTTTGGAATTTATTTTTTCCCGTGCAAGCCTCTTATGAGTAAATGAGGTCGCGATGGAGCGGCCACCCGATCTGATTCTCAGAAAGGAAATTAATATCAATCCAGGGGAAGAAAAAAGGAGGGGCAACCTCATCACGCAGAGAGGAAACAATCGAGCAACCAGTGCACGCATCATAACAACCTCCCTTAGAAAAGAAAGAGTCGTCTTTACGCTATCATGGCAACAGCAATACTTCCATCCGGGACTTAGAGCCCGAACGTATTGATAATCAAGGTCTTAGGGATTGGCGGTTCTATTATAAGAAAAACTCAACTTCGATGCAAATTTGAACGGACGTCTGACCGCGCTGAATATTGTCCTACAAACTACACCAGGTTACCGCGATCGTCCGGGCTTCGTGTCCGACTCCCGTGATCGCGCCGGTCATGCCAAAGCGATCCATTGCACTTGCTGAATGTCCATAAGCCGGGTTCATATCTCTGCGTGCGTTTACTTCATCAATACCATTTTTTTCAAATCGACATTTTCGCCTGCCTGGATCCTGTAGAAATAAACGCCGCTCGACAACTTTGCCGCGTTGAATTGCACACCATAGCTTCCTGCCGGCTTGTAGTCGTCGACAAGCGTTGCCACTTCCCTGCCGATGGCGTCGTAGAGGCGTAAAAGGACGTGCTCGCTCTTCGGCAGTTGATAATTGATTATTGTACTCGGGTTGAACGGGTTCGGATAATTCTGCGACAAGGCGAATACTTTCGGCACGGCCTGATCTGTGACCGAGGTCAGCTTCTCGCACGTCCCGATGACGACAATTGTGTCACCCGCTGTATTGGTCGCGTCGCTGTGGAGAATGACGTACGTGCTGAAGGTACCCACGGCGAGCGCGGTGAAACGCACCGTATCCGCGTACGAACCTCCTTGCGCAACATTGAAGCTCGAATGAGTCACCGCAAATCTCGGGTTCGTCACAGTGGTCGAATCGACATGGAGCGTGTCGTTGCCGATATTCGAAACAACGAATGACGTATCCTTCGAGTGGTCGAAGAGGACGGTTCCAATATTTACCGTGTCCCGGCTGTGATGAATTTCTACACTGCGCGACACGAGAAGAATTCCGTTTCCGCTCAACTCGATCGTGTCCGGCGACGATGACGCATTGCTCATGACGACGATCGCCGCGCTGGCAATGCCTGATGCTGCCGGAGTAAACCGAAGCGTATCGACGATCCATTGGCCGGGGGGGATGCTCGCAGAGGAAATCCGGGCGGAGAACGGATTCGCCGACGAGGCGATGCTTGAAATGCTGAGAACATCCGTTCCATTGTTTGCAATCGTAACGATCGTATCTTTGAAATTCCCAACAAGAACATTTCCGAAATCGATCATCCGGCGCGACGCGGTCAGGTTCGGTTTCGGGATGATTGAGCTGTCGGTGAGGACAGCAAAATTTTGAACAGGATAATCCAAAATGCCGATGATCTCCCCTCCTCCAACTAGCAGCGTATGAGGTGCCTGGGCAAGAGAATACACCGTGGCCGAGCCGATATTGTTGTTCATGATTGAACTCCACGACGAGACTGCGCCCGTGCCGGCGTCAAGGTACGCCAGCTGTTCCCGGGTCAACGTATTGATCGTCTCGAATTGCCCGCCGATAATGATCTGATTCCCTTCCGGAAGAATGGCGTTGACGTTAAGCTGAAGGTCGAACTTCGCGTCGAATCCCGTCAGCAGCCCTCCGGTCGCAGTGTCAACGGCGGCGATGCTCTTGCGGCTGACGCCGCTCACAGTCGTGAATCCTCCGCCGAGATACACCGTGGGTCCCTGAGCCGCGAGCGACCAGCAAAGATAACTTGGGTTTGGATTCCATGCAGTCAGCGAGTCGGTCGTGGTGTCGAACGCTGCGGCGTAATTGCGCGTCTGCCCGTTGATCTTCGTAAAGAACCCGCTCGCAAAGACGAGCGTGCCGGTTTTCGCGAGGGACCAGACTCCTCCGTTGTCGAGGACCGGATGAAACGGCAGCACCGCGCCGGTGTTCTTGTCAATAGCGCCGAGATAGCCTCGCGGAGAGCCGTCCAGGTTTCCAAAATTTCCTCCCAGGTAGAGCCGGTTTCCGAGCGTCATCATCGCCATGACCGAGCCGCCGGCCGTTCCATTCCACGAGGAAGTAGAAATCAATGCGCCCGCCGATGTATCGACGGCCGCGAGATATGATCGGCCTGTTCCTCCGAGGGACGTGAAATTCCCGCCGACAATGATCTTGTCTGAAACAACCGCAAGCGCACTCACGCCGCCGGAAGCGTTCGGATTCCAGGGAGTGATGAGGCCGGTCGTGAGGTCCACTGCAGCAAGGTTATTGCGCGTGACCGATCCGGTTGAGGTGAAGAGTCCGCCGGCAAAAACTATATTGCCGTACGAAGAGAGTGTGTAAGGATCTTCATTGATTTCTGCATCCCACGAAGTTGCCGTTCCGGCAGAAGTATCGACAGAGGCGATCCAGCTGAACCCCTTCCCGCCGATGGATGTAAAATCTCCTCCGACAAAAAGTCTTGATCCTGCGATCGTCAACGTCCGCACGATATTGTTCGGCGCCGGATTCCACGCTGATACTGTTCCCGTCGCGGGGTCGATCTTCGCAAGATTCGTTACCGATTGTCCCCCGATGGATGTGAACGATCCGCCGACATAGAGATTGCCGTTCGAAAGAGCCATGGAACTTACCTCGCCAAAACCTCCGCTAATGGAAGCGGCAGGCCTCCAGCTTGTGACAAGATTTCCCGACGGATCCATCTTTGCTAAACCGTACAACGAATTGGTATCGATCTTGGTAAACGGGCCGCACGCATACAGGTAGCCGTTTGAATAAATGAACTGGGAGACCGAAGGACTCGCGTACGGCACAGTAATACCCGGCGACCAGCTGGTGACGTTGCCTGCCGTATCGGTCGAACCGAGAAGGAAATGAAACTGAGTTTTGATCGAAGAAAAGTATCCGCCGATAAATACTGTGGTTCCCACTTGTTGTATGGCGGTAATCTCGCCGTCGGTCTGAGGGTCCCAGGAGAGAAGATTTCCAGTCGCAGTGTCAAACGCCGCACCGTAGCCGCGGGTCTGCCCTGCAATAGTCGAGAAATATCCCCCGACGTATAAACGATTGCCGCTCAGTGAGAGGCATTGTACAAAGGCATTCGGAGCGGGATTCCACGAATCGACCGAGTGATCGGGGCGAACGTGCACCAGATATTTTCGCTGGAGGCCGCCGACGTACGAAAAGTTTCCACCAATATACCATCCTCCCCTTCCGTCGGGTACCGATGCATACACTCTTCCTTCTACCGGGTCGAGCTTCGGAAATGTCCGGTCCGGTTTGGCCGTTGCTGTGTCGAGAAAAGCGCCCGTGCCGCATGCATATCCGATCTTCGTGAACGTTCCGCCGAGATACGCTTTGTTGCCGCTCACGACAATACTGTTGACCTGGCCGTCCAAAGGAGAATCAAACCGCGGTTGAGCCGTTTGGGAGAATCCTGTACTTGCTGCAATGATACAGACGAACGCTTCGATCCACAGTAACCTTCTCAACATCCTGTTCGATCCTTTCTTAGAGTGAAATGATTTATCTACAATAAGTTCTTTATTCTTTTGAAAGATGCTCGTTGAGCACTCATCAAAGCCGGAGACCGGAGGCTGGAGGCCGACAATTTAGCTATCGCAACCGAGCGGCCCCCGAGAGTTCAGCCGAACATGGTTTTACATTATAAATGTTTCCGCTGCGGGATATGGCGATTCCGGATACCGGCAGCGCCGGCGACATCACAAGACGACATTTTCTTTTTATCGCAAGACTATTGAGTTTGGCAAACAAGTATACGAGGAGGAACGGCTTAATATAGGCTTTTCTACTTAGGGGGATTGTGACAGCCTGCACATTCCAATATATTGGATTGTACCCGGCGATGTCTACGGGGAATCATGCTATACACGAGAAGAGGAGTTACAGAAAGGGACAGATTTCTGGGCTATTTTTCCGCTACTTTGTGAAGGGTCCCTTCAGCGGAGATCGCTTCCAGGATCTGTTCGATTTGGACGGGCTTGTAGAAAACCTGGCTGGCGAGCTGGCGGATTTTCTTCTCCCATTCAGGCTGGCCTTGCCGGAAGGCATACAGGACGATAATTGGAGCATCGTGGTCTTCAAGATGCCGCTGCTCGAATTCCGCAAGCAATGCTGGGATAGAACGTTCCAGGTCGACAACAAGAAGGGAAATACAACTATTGTTCCGCTGAAGAGCAAGTTCTTCGACCGTCTCGGTTGAAACAATTCCGTACTGATCCTGCAGAAGAATAGAAAGACTCTTCATCAGATCCTTGTCTGCGGAGTGGAGAAGTATGATCTTCCTCTTTCCCAATATCGCTTTCTTCGCGGCGTGCTTCATTAAGCCTTCGATTGTAGAAAAGTTGTTTTCGCCATCAGCAAAATAATGCAGCGGCGTTTGGCAACGCATACATCTATACTTCTCAACTATTATGCCACTGAGACCCGGCGCGTATCCGCTCTAAACCAATTCGTTTTAACATGTTGCAGGTGTTGAAAGAGACAACGTTCCCGTTCTTTGTACAAATATCAGAAAAGGGGGAAGATTTTCTCATTAATAGGAGCACTGAATTCCCCACTGCGGACATCTGAAAGGATGAAATCGGAGAGATTACTGAGGTTCCAAGCGATGCTAGATTTTATTCCACGAGAGAAAGCGAATCGACACAGTTTCCCCTTTGAGAATGTTTTCTCCCTCCTTTGGCAGAACTATAAGACAATTTGCCCTGGCAAGACCGCCGACCATATGGGAGCCCTGACCGGCAGCCGGCTTTACGGTGAATCGGCCGTCTCCGGAGCAGGATACGAACGCCCGGACAAATTCTGTCCTCCCTCCGCTCCTCTTCAAATCGAACTCGATCACAGCATCATGACTCGCTGCATCGGTAACATGAAAACCCATCATTTTGCGAAGCGCGGGCATCACCAGCATTTCAAGAGAGACCATCGCCGAGACTGGGTTTCCCGGCAAGCCGAAAACAAGCTTCTTTCCCCTCGTCCCGAAATAGTTCGGCTTCCCCGGCTTCATCGCAACTCTCCAGAAAATCGTTTTCACGCGAAGGTCGTTGAGGACTTGCTTAACGTAATCAAAATCCCCCACAGAGACGCCCCCTGCAGAAACGACAACGTCCGCTTTTTTCAACGCGCGCGCAAAGACTTTGGCAATCATATCCCTGTCATCCGGCGCATGCGACACCAGTGACGGGGTAATTCCAGCCGATTCCAACGCCGCAGCAAGGGCAAATGAATTTGAATCGCGAATTTGCCCCCGGCGTAATCGCGACGAAGGGGATCGAACTTCATTTCCCGTGATCACAAGGGCGACTACGGGTTTGCGGTACACTTTCAGCGATGCCAAGCCGAGCGTTGCACACATTCCGATCACCGGCGGCGTCACGAGCGTCCCTTTGGAGAAAACAATTTCCTCCTTGCTGAACTCTTCCCCGCGCCGCCGGAGGTTCGATCCTTCTTTTATTGCTGAAGCAACAAGTATCGAATCCCCTTTATTTTTGACAAACTCTTTCATCACGACGGCATCGGTTCTCTTAGGAAGAACAGCACCGGTCATTATTTTTATGGTGTGAAACGGCTTCAACGACTGAGGAGCCGTGAACCCCGCGGAGACAGTGGACTGCACCGGCAGTTGAACCGGTTGTTCGGCGGATGCATCGCGAATGTCCTGAACGCGGACCGCAAATCCGTCGACAGAGGAGGAATCAAAGAGCGGGATTGATTCCTTTGCTCTGATGTCTTCGGCAAGGACAAATCCGAGCGTTTCGCCGAGAGGGAGCTTCACCGGCAGCAAACGTCGGACGTGTCTCGATATTCTTTCTAGCGCTTCGTTGAATTCAAGCATCTAATTTTTTTAAACACTGTGATTTTCAATCTCTTCCCAGATGATAGTACATTTCAGGCACAAAGACAAGTCCCCCCGAGCAGCATTCTATAATATCTGCAGGAATCAATTATTGGTTTAGGTATAATCTATCGTCTTTTCTGCTTTCCGGCGATCAGAGGAATTCAAATCCTTATGAAACGAGAGCCAGAGACAACCGCACAAGAGAAGGAAATCCCGGACAATAATACCGGGGCCCATTTTCTCGGAAGCAAACGATCCGAAGCAGCCGCAATCGCCGGTTGTTCCCCGCAAAAGAGCGACAGCAATGGCGATGATAAAGAGCGAGACCAATCCCGCAAGTATTGCGGCGACAATTCTCGTCCGAAAACCGACGATAAGCGCAAGACCCAGCCAAATCTCACATTGCACGATCACGACCATGACAGGGAACACCAGGGAGGATGGAACGAGATCCAGTTGTTGGATCGCCCTCTGGAAAGCTTCGCTGTCGAATAATTTCGCGCATCCTGCGAAACTCATGGTTGCTCCGAGAATCGCGCGGAAAATATAATAAAAATAGTTTCTCACTGACATGTTCAAATGGTCATCCTATTTTAAGGCCGATCGTTGTACCTCCCAGGACAGATGCAATAAGGGCGACGGAGCCAATCCCGATCACCCAGATCGAACCTACAATAATTCCTGCCCCCATTTTACTCACCCCGGTAATTCTGTGCAGTCCAAGGGACAACGTCGCACAATACCAAATGATGATGGGATTTATACTGTGCATGAGAATGGCGAGAGGGAGACTCGGATGTCCTCCGTTCAAAAGTAAGTCCAAGCCGATGGGAAACCGGTTGGGGAAGACGGAAGAGCGTATTTTGAGCAGGGGGATTCTCAAGAGGATAAAATTTACCAATTCTCCGATTAAAAAGATAATTCCGCAATAAGACACAAGAGAAAAAATACGCATGTAACTAATCCTTTTCATAGGAACAACAAGTATCGAGAATAGATACGACAACAGCGCAACCAGTGACCATATCACGTAAAGGGAAATTGACATAACGATCAACGCGGCAGCCAGCACGATCAGATCGGTTCCCGGCGAAGAACCTTTTAAACAACTCTTGAGCCATGCCAAAAGGCTGGTCCCCGCAACAACTATAAAATAGGATGTTCTCCACGTATGAGGAGCCCCAATGTGTTCGAGATTTTCTTTCGATGGCAACAACATTAAAGACGGATTTATCATGCAATCCCCCTCCCGAGTTTGAATTTATTCGAAGGTAAACATAGTCACTTTCCTCTGCGATTGTAGAGCAGGTTAAGGGCCAACACTTCGTCACCATGCGAGAAGACCATCATCATGATGCTCTCATTTCTTAAAAGCCATTTTGAAGCTTCAAGTTTCACCGTAAAAAACAACTTAGTCTTTTCTTTTCTTTCCGTTTCATAGTTGTTTCCGTAACGGGTCGTGAGGTAGGAGCGCAGTCCCTCTACATTCTTCTCACCGAATTGAACTTCCACGAATTTCAGCCCTTTTTCACTGTCAGCTTTTCCGAATGTTAAGGCCACATGGACAATTGAACCTTTGAGCGAATCCTGATATGCAATCGCCGTGTCGCCTATCTCTTCCGTGTCTCGACCTATTTGCATTTTTACTTCCTGTCTATCCATTCCCCAATGGACTGACGAAAGCGATGGGAGGTCCGACCCCGAGGCGGGTATTTGACCCTTTGATATGGAGGCCGCAAAAAGAATTCCAAAGAAAAGGATCTTTGGTGTCTTGTTTTTAACACAATTCATACGTTTGCTCCAACGTGTCCAGTAAGTTTAATGAAATGCAATAGACGTTCTGCCATATTGCGTCATCCTGGTTTATGAGCACTGCCCTCTCTTGTCAAATGTCTTGAGAGGGCAGCGTGAGCTCAGGCTAGAATGGATTGTATACGCACAGACAGATCTGCGCTACCCAAAGGTCTAAACAGCAACAAGCCAGACCTCCAAAAGAAACGCAGGCCGACTTCCCTCCGCTGATCTGCTGCATCTCATTTGAATCAAGTTGAGCAGACACCTTCGGCTGGGCGCTGACCGGCCCGAGCAATGTCAGCACAACGACGAATACCATCAACAACGAGATTGCTTTTCTCATAACTCCCCCTGTGATTGAATATTTAGTTTGTTAATTATTTCCTGCTCACCGCGGGCTGTTTGTCAGCGGGAATCACACTAGGCACTTCAACGCCCGAGCAAAAGTGCATAATGGTCATCCACGCAGTCTAAACCGGTGAGCAAGGCTTATTTCTGATCAATGATCAACGTCTCGCCCCGCCATATCCGGGTCAAATTAATCGCCGGTATTTTGATTTTACCGATTGCAGGATCCCGCAAATAAATGATGCTATCATAGATGCTGTCTGCAACAATGAAATGGTCGTCGTGTACAAAAAGTACGAGCGGAAAAGAAGCTGTCGCAAGATCTCCCAGCGTCAACAGCCATCCTTCCGCATGCAAACCCTTCTCTTCCGCCATCCGCTTCAGTGAGAACATCGTCGCTCCATTCCCTTCGAGACGGACAGTTTGTTTTATTTCGCCGAACGTGCTGGGAATGCCGTACCGGTCGAAGATCATTTGCAACGCTGCAGGGCCGCAGTCGTTGTAGCTCGACTGCATCACGACTCCGTCTGTTCCTAGATATTCCCCTCCTGCATAGCCGTCAGGGACAGTCTGCTTAAAGAGGGGCGCATGGAAATCCCACGATGAATTGACAATCCCCGCGGCCAGCATCACAGCCGCGACTCCTGCATACCGTTTTTTCACCGTCAAAAGTCCCCCCCCTCCGGCGGATCTACCGAGCGTTGGACGAAGAAGTGAATTCCTCGAACAGGCGTTCATCGATCGCCAGCGTATGTTCTCCATAGTACAATTTTTTCAGCACGCGGTATTCATCAAAACAAAACATAACGGGGAGGATATTTACATTGTATCCTACATCCAAACGATCCTTGTCGGCAACAACAATCGGAAAATTCAAGTGAAGATCTGCCGCCATTGCTGCGGTCGCTCGGGAGTTGTCGAGGGAAACGCCGAGGACATCGATGGTTTCCATGTATTTCGGGAGCAGCTTGTCCAGATTGATCAATTCATTTCGGCAATGGCCGCATGCCGGTGCAAAGAACACGACGACACGTTTTTTCCTAATCGACGTGTCTTGCACAAGGTTCTGACCATCGAGCTTTCGTGCCGACAGCGGAGGCATTGTATGTCCGAGCAGCAAGGGAGACGGAGCAAAGTTTCGGGAGAGGTGTACTATTATTGCGATGGGTGCCGTACACAGCACCACAAGTGAGATGGCAGCTAATGCCCTACGCCGTGAATGAGATATCATTGGATTCAGTCATGATAATTAAACTTGTAAAGTTTAACTCCCCGTTATCACACTGACTTTATAGGTTAGAACTTCTTATGTGAAAGATAATTGTTAAGAGCAGAGTTGTCAAGAAGAAATTTAAAAAAAGTGAATTCTGATCGACCTCCCGCGCCAAAATGTAGGGGCGGTCGGAAGACCGTTCCCAATTAAGATCGACGGAACGGATTTCCATCCGTTCCTACATTAATAACTTCCCGAGACTACTTCCATCGATTCTCCATCGTGCGGGATTATTCCGTATGTACGTTCTTATTCTACGTAATTCATTTTCATCACGAACAATGCGGTCGAAAAATCGAGGCTGCCAAACATCCATCGCGCTGATGTTCCGACGCACCAATAACGTTACAGTCGATTTAAAATTTCGAATGACCGACGAGAGCGATTCTTTCTCTGGCTGAAACCTTTTCTCGTGAAGCATGCGTTCTTTACCCGGGTTATTAATTGTGAAGATAGCATGCATATGATTCGGCATAATCACGTATTCATCTAACCTGATAAATGAATATTTCAACGGAAGGTTGTTTAGACATTCTTCACAAATCTTCCCAATAGCCGAAAGATGCAGTTCACCATTGAGCAGCGCGCCAAAATAGTGCTGCCGGTCCTTTGTGCACAGGGTGACAAAGTAGCTAGCAGTGCTTGCATAGCTAAATAATGGCAAACGATATTGCTTGTGAAATTTGTATTGGATGGAGCCCCATACTTCAGTGACCTTCTCCTCTCATCATATTGAACACATGCAGCAGCGCCGGAAGCAGCGCGTCGAGGGATTCCGACACGCCGTTCTTCGACCCGGGCAAACTCACGATCACCGTTTTTCCCCGAACGCCCGCGATGCTTCGCGACAGCATCGCAAGCGGAGTGCGCGCCTGTCCGTAGACGCGTGCGGCTTCCGCAATGCCGGGAATTTCTCTCTCGATGATTTTCTTCATCACTTCAGGAGTCGTGTCGCGCGG
>CAYTOA010000007.1:0-8248 GCA_964439265.1 uncultured Chitinophagaceae bacterium | reverse complement strand
TTAACGCCGAGGATCTCCATTTCGTCGTCGAGCATCTTCATCATGTCGTAAAGCGTCAGCGCGGCGACCGATGCGCCGGTGAGCGCTTCCATCTCGACGCCCGTTTTGTAGATCGCCTTGACCTCGACCGTGGCGACAATGTCGGTCTTGCCGATCGTGAATTCGACGCCGACAAAGTCGATCGGCAGCGGATGGCAATACGGAATGATCTGGCTCGTGTTCTTCGCCCCCTGGATCGCCGCTACTTTTGCCACCTCAAGCGGATTTCCCTTCGGGATCTTGTTTTCTTTGATGAGCGTGACGGTGGATGGCGAGACACGCAGAGTCGACTGCGCAACTGCCGTCCGGAGAGTCGTTATTTTTCGTGATATGTCACGCATCGCACACCTTATCGTTCAGTAAGAAGAGATTGGATGGCACCGCCAAGGCGCAAAGAACGCCAAGAAGTATTGTAAAAAAGCGGAACTTCCGAAAGAAAGTCAAGTGCCATAGTGGCTTTAATCTATTCATTTCCAAAAGACCTCACTGCCGACTTGAAAGAAGAGAATTTTGGCCGGTTGTATATTATGGCAATTGCATAAAAAAAGAGAGAGGAAACTTTCCTCTCTCTTTTAATTTTAACTTTCTCCTTGAAACATCTTTCCCAGCAGCGTTATGTATCCGCTATTTTGACGGTTGAAATCCCGGCTGCCCCGTCTGCCAGAGGACAAATGAATACTGGTTCGCGAAATTTCTGAACGCAACCTCCTTGTCTTCTGTAAAGTGTCCGCTGTCGTAATTCACCATCATAAGGACAGGCTTTCCCGACGTCGAGGCCCGCTGAAGCGCCGCCGCAAATTTTCCCGGCTCCCATGCAATAACGCGCGGATCGTTCCATCCGCCGACACAGATGACGGCAGGATAGTTGACACCGTCGCGCACATGCTGAACGCCGTCCATTTCATACAGGGCAAGACATTCGACTGAATCCTTTACTGTGCCAAATTCCGGAATGTTGCCGGGACCGTTCGGTGCGAACTCCATGCGCATAGCGTTCGCGCATCCGACATTGCAGATCGCTGCTCCGAAGAGATCCGGCCGCTCGGTGATCGACCGGCTGATCAGCACACCTCCCGCACTCGTTCCCGTCCCTGCCAGCTTTGCGGGTGAAGTGTAGCCGTTCTTCACAAGATACTCGCCGCATGAAATAAAATCTTTCCATGTGTTCGGCTTCGTCGTTTTGTAGCCCCCTCGGTACCACGAATCTCCTTTTTCGCTTCCACCCCGAACGTGAGCTATCGCCATCACGACTCCGCGAAGGGCAACGGACCGGAGAATACTGAACGAGGGCGTGGAGCTGATGCCGTAGGCGCCGTACCCGTCCATGATGCAGCTGTTCCCTCCATCCCTCTTCAATCCTTTTTTATAGATGATGGAAAGGGGGATCATCGCGCCGTCATGTCCGGGCACTTCTACTTCCTCCGACGTTAGATTTTCGAAACCGGGATAGGTGATGTCGAAATTGAATATGCTCTTTTTGAAAGAGCCGTTGTCCGCATCATAATCATACAACGTGCGTGGTGACGTCCACGTCGAGATCGTCATGATGAAGTGATTCGTATGCTGGTCCGGACACATGGCCCCGACCGCACCCGTCATCGGAAGTGAAACTTGTGTTGCCTTTCCGTCGCTGAAATGATACGCAACGACACGTCCGACAATTCCATCCGAATAAACGGCGAGGAGGTAATCCTTTCCCTTGACGATGTATTGCATCGCGTCCTTTTGTTCGGGCAGGATGGTCTCTGCGTGCCGCCAGTCGGGATGTTCGATGCTGGTCGAAATTAGTTTGTACTTCGGGGCGCCGGCTTCGGTTATGGCGTACGCCCTGTCGCCGTGGAATTCCATTCCCCGAACCAGGCTGTCCGAAACTTCACAGAGAACGTTCCACTTAATCTTTGGATTCGCCATCTCCGTCGTGGGCGCGTAGAAAGTGTGCATCTCCCCGCGCACGTTCGAAAGGGATGCGAAAACGTACTGCGGATACGTTTCGTCGATGCTCGCGAACGGGAGATCGTTGGGAGCGATGCGGAGATCGGGGTAACTTTCGTCGCTGAAAAAATCAAGGTCGCTCGAGGAGGCGGTGCCGAGTTTATGCAATTTTGTTTTTGTATTTAATTCAAACTCGGAGCTTTTATTATCGGCGGTTTTTTGTGAGAAATAAAAAAACGACGAGTTGTCAAGCGTCCAACCAATCGGACCGAACCAGCTCGGATAAATGCTGTCGGGGAGCAGCTTGCCGGATTCGACATTCAGCACTCGAAGTTCGGAGACTTCGGCTCCTGCCGCAGAAAGTCCCAAAGCGATGCTCTTTCCGTCATAGCTGGGTATGACGTTCTGGATGGTGGTGACAACTCCGGACCTGTATGTGGAAGGATCGAGAAGAAGTTTCTCCTCCCCATCCCATCCCTGACGGTAGTAAAGCTTGCCGACGTTTTCACCCCCTTTGGTTTTTTTGTAAAACAACCGTCCCCCTTCGCAGACGATGTCGGAATAATTCGCGGGCTTAAGCTTGTCGAGAGCAACCCACTCTTTTACAAGCGAGTCCCTGGCGGGAATTCTCGCCAGGAGACTGTCGCTTAACGTTGCCTCCGATTTAAACCATTGCTCCACCTCTTTGGTTTTCATGTTTTCCAGCCATCGGTACGGGTCCTTGTAGGTTTTTCCCCAGTATGTGTCGGCGCTGTCCACAGTACGGGTGGGAGGATAGTTCAACTGCGCAAACAAACTAGTCCCCAAGAGCATTGGCACAACCAAACAGAAGAATCTTTTCATAGCGTGGTTCTCCTTCCTAGTGACAGATAAATTTTAATGGTGAGAATATCAGACGTGTTTATTTTTCCATCCCTATTGAAAACATTCTCTCGAGGTCATGCTTCGAATAGACCCGGAATGCGATGAGCGTTTCCGATTTCTCTATGCCGGCGACTTTCCGTATGTGGTCGGTGACAAGGTCGGCGAGGCGGTCGTTGTCCTTCACGCGGATGATCACCGCGAGATCGTACCGCCCGGCGACGGAATGTACCTCCGTGATGCCCTCGATATCCGCCAGTTGTTCGGCAACAGGATTGATCTTGTCTCGTGCAACGGTCAGCAGAACGATAGCGGTCACCATATCACTTCTCCTTCAGTAATTTTTTATAAATGTCGGCAACGTGAATTTCCATGTACCGCGACGGGTGTTTCGCGGCTCCAAAACCGAATTTTTGGTACAACCTGTGGGCGTCGCGGGTCAGGAGCGTAAAACGCCGAAGTCCCTGCAGGTCCCGATGTTTCATCACGCATGAAATCAACCAGGTGCCCAGGCCTTTCCCGCGGAATGATTCGAGGACATACACGTCGCACAAGTAGGCGTATGTTGCATGGTCTGTAATGACACGTGCGAAGCCGATCTGTTTCTCGCCGTCAAAGAGGCCGAAGCATATTGAGTGTTCGATCGCCCGTTCGACGATCTCTCTCGGAATTCCTTCCGACCAGTAGCAGTGCGTCAAGAAATCGAATATCGCATCAACGTCGAGTTTGGCAGGATCGTCCGAAACAGTATATTGACCCCGATGATATTCCGTGTACATAGGTGGTACAAGCTGTTGGCTATTGGGCATTAGCTGATAGCTGTTCATTGTTAATTGTTGATTGTTCATTGATCATTGATCAAGGCTTATACAGGCCCGCTCTGTTAGCACCGCTCAGGCCGGCATCATACGTCCGCTTGTCCACGGGGGAAAGCGAGCGAGCCATGGCGGCGGTAATGACTTTGTGGATTTTTATATTGCTCAACGCATCTCCAATGACATCAAGAGCAGCGTCTGATGCCCCCCATTTCAATTTGTCGTATGAAGAAAGGTTAAGAGGACGGGTGTACTGTCGAAGCGTCTTTTCACGATCGACATTGTAATACGATTCGAAATACGACATGACCAATTCCCGCAGCGAAGCATACACAGGCTCGCGGTACCGCAGGCCGGCAAAATTTGATTTTGCGATCGCTCCGAGTCGGCCATTGCGTTTGAAGAGAGCGATCACATGGTCGTCGTCCCTCACTGCGTCCATGTCCACGATCAGGGGAGGATACCCTAACCTGCGTAGAGCCATCGCGGCAAAAATTGCGCCGTCGTAACAATGCGCGGTGCGGTCGCGGAGCACGCTTCGCGGCGAGCGGTAGCGTGACTCGGCGCTGTACCGAAGCGTGTCGAGAAATTCCTGTATCTTTGCAGGAGATGTCAGCGCTGAAAGTATTTTCATCTCCGGCACTGTCCAGTCAGCGGCGATGTGATTGTCCGCGGTTCGCTGCTTCATTCCACAATCTGTTCGAGGTGATGCTTCAGATGCCGTACATAATCCTGAATGACGAATTCCAGCGTCACCGGCTTGTTGTCGCCGATAATACAGAGATTTCCTCTTGCAGTCTCCGGCATTACGGAGAGAATATGGACGAGATGAAGATTGTAGCTCTTCCACAATTGAATGAGCTCAGCCCACGGTTCGTTTTGATACCGCTGCTTCGCCACCCACTCCTGCTGTTCATAACCGGCGATTCTTAGCTCGCCTGTCAACTGTCCTCGAACAAACCTCTGGTGATTGTTTGCGGCGGAATCGATAAGATGGCCGAGAACTTCTTTCTTCGACCACTTTTCCGGCGACGATTTTCCCGCGCTGTCGGATTCGGAAATATCCGCAAGTGTGACAGACGATTGCGCGATAAGAGATGTTAACTCATCAATGGTACTTTGCATTGCTCTTTTCCTTATCTAGCCTGAGCCATCCCTTAATCCCTCCCCTTTCAGGGGAAGGGAAGAGTGGCGTCCGAACTTAAGTATTACACTTTCTCCTATTTTTTGTCGAAGGCTTGATTGCGGACCATCTTCAGCATGTCGTACGGTGCGGAGTCTCCGCCTAAGTATTTGTGGAACCAATCCAGGTGCGCGTTATAGTACAACGGCATCGACTTCACGCCGCTCGGCCAGTGGCCGTCGTTCGGAAAGACGATCAAACGAGACTGGACATTCATCTTCTGAAGGTCGGTGAAGAATTCCAGGCTCTGTGGATACGGAACGCGATAATCTTTTTCGCCCGTGATGACAAGGCACGGAGTTTTGAAATTCTTGACAAACTGATTCGGCGACCACTTGGTATAGAGATCGGAATTCCATGGCGTGCCGCCGAGGTCCCATTGCGGGAACCACAATTCTTCGGTCGAACCGTGCATCGCCGTCAGGTCGTACACTCCCATCATGCAAGCGATCGCTTTGAAGCGGGAGGTGTGTCCTTCCAGCCACATCATCATGTATCCTCCGAACGACCATCCCATCGCTCCCATGCGGTCCTTGTCGACGTACGAAATTTTCTCCAGCGAATCGGCAACTGCCATCACATCCTGATACACCGCTCCTCCCCAATCTTTCGATATCTCCGCTGTGTATTCCTGTCCGTATCCCGTTGAGCCGTGCGGATTTGGAAAGGCAACGATGTAGCCGCTTCCGGGATACACCTGCCAATCGCCGCGGAATGCATCCTCCCACTGGGACTGCGGTCCGCCGTGGACATTGAGAATGAGCGGATATTTTTTCGACGGGTCGAAATTATGCGGCTTGACGATAAAGGTATGAACTTTTCTTCCCGTCGGAGAAGTGATCCACATTTCTTCGGCCGGACGAATATCGACGGAATCTTCGACCGGTTTATTCAGAAAGGTAATCCGCCGCAGATTTTTTCCCTGCGTTGTCGCTCGCCACATGTCCACCGGCTCGCCAATGGCGCGACGGACGATAACGAGCATCTTTCCGTCCGGCGATACGTCAATCGCGTCGATCGTTTTCACATCGATCACTTTCGTGACTTCTTTCGAATTCAACTCTACTCTATAGAGAGGAACGTGTCCCTGAACGTCGGCGGTAAAATAAATGCTCTTGGAATCGGGCGCCCAAGTAATGCCGTCCACCCAATTATCGAATTTTTCGGTCAACACAGATTTTTCGCCGGTTTTTCTGTCGTACAGAGCGATCCGGAAAAGGTCCGATTCGTACGCCGGTGTTGTCTGCATCCGGTACGCGATGTATTTTCCGTCGGGGGAATAACTCGGGTCGCCGTCGAACGATTTATTTTCAGCGGTGATATTTTTCGGTTCGCCCCCCGATGTCGGAACGATGAAAAGGTCAGCGTTCGTCGATTCGGCTTCGTTCGCATCATGGTTCGAGGCGAAGCAGACTTCTTTTCCGTCGGGCGATACGGCCACTCCCCCTCCTCCGAGCGAGAAGACCGGAGCATCGTAATCACCGGGAGATAGGTCGGCATATTTCTTTGTATCGATATCGTACGAGAAGACGTGCGATCGTCTGCCGTCTTTCCAGGAAGTCCAATGACGATAAAGCAGGTGATCGGCCATGTGCGCCTGGATCGGACCGCTGCTCATGCTCTCGTCGATCTTCTTGTTGCAGTCGCCGTCGGCGCCGCATTCCGGAAAGACATCGCTCGTGAAGACGAGGTGCTTCCCGTCCGACGTCCACTCGGCATCGCCAACGCCAGTGCTGAAATGTGTGATCTGAGACGGCTCTCCTCCGTCAAGCGGGAGAAGCCATGCCTGCGGTCCCTCGTGGCGGGCAGAAAGAAAGAGGAGCGACTTTCCGTCGGGCGACCATCGCGGATGATAGTCCGAGGCAGAATTATCCGTCATCTTCCTGAGATTGTTCCCGTCGGCTTCCACCAAATAGACTTCCGTTCGGGCTTTGCCCTCGGCAAGATTGCTTTCAGTAACGGTGAATGCAATATTTTTTCCATCCGGCGATATCTGCGGTCCGGAAACCGATTTAATCTTGTAGAGATCCTCGATCGTAAACGGTCTCTTTTGTGCAAATGCCGCAGTGAGCGTAAAGACCGACAGCAATAACAAGACTGTTTTTTTCATCGGATGAGTTTCCTTTGATTGGTGTGAGCGTTCTCTGCGAGAAAAAAAATTGAACCGGATATTGGCAGAACCGCGTTTACTGGACGGGATGCTATGATGCGATCACTTCTTCAGCACTTCTTCAATCGAAGCGATCAGCTGTTGAGTCGAAAACCCTTTGTCGAGGTACGTGATATTCGCTTCAGATTTCCATGCTCCGGCAGTCTGGGCCTGTGCGGTCATCATGATGACGGGAATGCGGGCGGTCATCGGCTCCTGTTGCAAATTCTCAACCATCATGAATCCGTTCATATTGTCCATATGGACATCGGTGAGAATAACGTCTGGTCTGTATTTTGCGGCAAAATTGAGTCCGACGATGCCGTCTTCGGCCTCAAGCGTATTGTAACCCCGAACTTTCAGCGAAACCGCAAGCGCCTTGCGAAACGCCGGCTCATCGTCAACAATAAGAACGGTTTTCATCCGAATTCTCCTGTAATTTGATTGTCGAAAGTAGTAAAAGCGTTGATGAAAATCAATAAAGCCGTTAAGAAAAAACAAAGCCCCGGAAGGCTCGACAGCTCCCCGGGGTCAAAAAGAACAATCAGCGTATCCCAATTTATTTTACCATCAGCATTTTCTTCCTGTAATATTCTTTCTTTCCCTTTTGATCGTTCACTGTCAATTGATAGATGTACATCCCCGTTGCAACATTCGATGCATTCCAAACCTCCTGATGGTAACCAGCAGACCGATCGTCGTTCACCAGTGTCGTGACCTCCTGGCCTATGGAGTTGTATATTTTCAGAACGACGCGGGTTTCGTTCGGAACCAAGTAAGAGATGGTCGTCGAAGGATTGAACGGGTTCGGATAATTCTGGTACAATTCAAAATGATCGGGCGGATTGACGCTGACATCAAGCTGCTTCGTCCATTTTTCACCCGTTGAACTTGTGATGGTAAAGGTAAGCGTCTGCGGTTTATTGATCGGCGCGAGTTTATCTACGGTGAAAGAAAATGCCGCCGTGGTATCCCCCTTTCCCTTGAGTTGTTTTATTGTCTGCGAGGTAGAAGCAAATTTGAGCCAGCAGGGAACATTCGATACTTCAACCGTAACTCCTGAGGCGGCAACAGTCGAGGTATTTCGAACGGACAATTCTATACTATTATCCTTCGACTCAAACGGGAGCTGATGCTGGGAGAGTGAAAAGTCAAAAGTGAAAAGTGAAAAAAGGATAACAATGAATGCTTTCATAATCCCCCTCTTTTGGGTTCGTAGTCCATAGTGCCAAGTTTTTGTTTTCCTGTTCATTGTTGATTGATCATTGT
>CAYTOA010000006.1:47796-121143 GCA_964439265.1 uncultured Chitinophagaceae bacterium | reverse complement strand
AAAATGAAATGAAAAGGTGGCCGGGGATGTGAGTCCTTTCGTTCCTTCGTTGCGAAAAATTTTTCAGAGCGCGGGCCAGGTTTGGTTTATTGCCCGCGCTTTATTATTTTCAATGATATTCGCCGGTTATCTACTTTTTCACGATTGGATCCATTAGGGCATGAATTCCCATGATTGAACGCATTGCGCATGTCAGTATTGCAGTGAAAAATCTCGGCGTTTCCAAAGAGCTGTTTTCAAAGCTGCTGGGAAACGATTTCCCGCGCACCGAGAAGATTGCAAGCCAAAATGCTACAGTATCCTTTTATCCGATAGGAGAAAGCTCGATTGAGTTGGTCGAAGCAGTGGATGCTTCCGGCGCCGGTTCGGCCATCACCACGTTCATCGATAAACGGGGAGAAGGTATACACCACATTTGTCTGGAGGTGGATGATATCGAAAAGGAAATGCATAGATTGACGAGTCTCGGGTTTCAGTTCGCGAGCAATGAGCCTTTTCCGGGGGGCGACGGATGTCTTGTGGCATTCATCCACCCAAAGTCGGCGAACGGAGTTCTTGTCGAACTCAGTCAACAGATACACCCAACGAAGGCATGAAGCTCTAAACGTGTCCAGTAACGAAAAAATAATATCGTTCACAAAAGACGAGATCTCGCTCGACGAGAAGTTGAACAATCTTCCGACGGTTCCAGGGGTGTACCAGTTCAAAGACAACGAGGGAACGGTTCTCTACGTCGGGAAGGCAAAAATTCTCCGCAGCAGGGTCCGCCAATATTTTCACAAATCGCGGGTTCTCGAGCCGCGCATTGCGATGATGGTCGAAAAGGTCTCCGATGTCGAGATCATTACGACCGATTCGGAAGTAGAAGCGCTCATCCTCGAGGCGAACCTCATCAAATCGAAAAGACCGCGCTACAATGTCAGCCTTAAAGACGACAAGAGTTATCCGTATATCGTCATTACCAATGAACCTTATCCCCGTGTCTTTGTGACGCGGCGCGTGTCGCGGGACGGTTCTCGCTATTTCGGTCCGTACACGGACGTTCACACCATGCGGTCGGCGTTGAAAACCGTGCGCGATATCTTCATGATCAGGAGCTGCAATTTCCACATCGACAAAGAATTTATCGAGAGAAAGAAGACTCGTGTCTGCCTCGACTATCACATCAAGAAGTGTGAGGGGCCGTGCGAGGGGCTGGTATCGGAGGAGCGCTACAACCAGATGATCGATCATGTAGGGCAGGTATTGCTGGGCAAGAGTACCAGCGTGATCGAATCCCTGGACGTTCAGATGCGGTCGGCTGCTGCCGACCTGAAATTTGAGGACGCGGCGGTTTTCAGAAACCGGCTGCGGGAACTGGAAGTGTATTCCTCGAATCAAAAGATTGTGGACGTCGAACTCCATGACCGCGACATCATTGCCGTTGCCGCAGAGGGAGATGACGCCTGCGGAGTAGTATTCAAGATACGCGAGGGAAAAGTGCTCGGCAGGCAGCACTACTACATCGGTAAAGTGGAAGGAAAAAGCGAATCGGAAGTTATCGAAGCGCTCGTTCAGCGGTACTACCTCGAGTCAAACGACGTCCCTTCCGAAGTTGTCCTCTCATCGCCGATCGAATCCGGCGAGGCGGCGAAGGAGTGGTTGTCCGGCCAGAAGGGAAAGCCTGTCGACGTCGTCGTGCCTGTTGAGGGTGAGCTCGCAAAACTCGTTTCGATGTGCCGCAAGAATGCAAAATATCTGCTTGACGAATTGAAATTGCAGAAAATGAAGCGGGAAGATTTTATTCCGCACGCGGTGCAGTCGCTCCAGCGAGACCTCCGTTTGCCGAATCCGCCGCGCCGCATCGAGTGTTTCGATATCTCGCACCTTCAGGGAACAGAAACGGTTGCGTCGATGGTTGTCTTCGAAGACGGCAGGCCGAAGAAAAGCGAGTATCGGAAGTTCAAGATCAGGTCGGCTGCGGAAGGAAATATCGTCGACGATTTTGCCAGCATGAGGGAGGTCATCCGCCGTCGGTATTCGCGTGTGCTGGAGGAACAATTGCCGCTGCCGGATTTGATCATGGTAGACGGGGGTAAGGGGCAGCTTTCCAGCGCCTGCGAGGTGTTGAGAGAATTATCGCTTCAGTCGCAGCCGATCATCAGTCTTGCAAAGCGGCTCGAAGAAGTTTTTGTACCGGATGAGAGCGACCCGGTCCCTATCCCAAAATCCTCATCGGCCCTCCGTCTGCTCCAGCAGGTTCGCGACGAGGCTCACCGGTTCGCAATAACGTTCCACCGCTCTCTGCGGGACAAACGGACCCTTCAGACCGAACTCGACCTTATCGGGGGAGTCGGAAAGAAGAGGGCGAAGGAATTGCTTGAAGCGTTCGGGTCGGTGCAGGGAGTGAAGTTTGCAACCGAAACGCAGCTGTCGGAGATCGTCGGAGAAAAAGTCGCCGCGAAAATACGTGAGTATTTCGAAGAGCCGGTGAAGGAAGAACAATGAGACGGCAGTTGATGACATGGCTTGTACAATTAATTTCATGAAAGATCAATGCTCGCCGTCAGTCAGCTGTCAGCAGGCTTCACGACACTCTGTAAAAGGTTCGCTTGATTTTTGCGCGGAATATTCCTACAATTTCGCGAAGTAGCGGGTTTTCCAGAATAATCCCGCCGAGAGGGCTGATCATCTGTTGTCTTGCTGATAACTTGGAAAACGCGACCATGGTTTGGCTCTGCGCTCACAATTGCCTCTCGAGGCCTGCGGTTTTCGGAAGCAAGAAGTCTTTTTGTCTTTTGCGGCGGCGTCCGCTGCCCGCAATGTACGAACTTCAATTCATGGCTACCGGTTCATGACGCCGCATTTCAGTTTCCTCCTTCCGGTCGGAATGCTCCTTGCAGGGTTTTCTATTTTGTTGTGGAGCTCGCTTCTCCGGCAGAGGCGCCATGAGATCGAATTGCGCCAGAGCGAAGCACGGTACTACAGCTTTTTTGAAAACTCTCCTATTTCACTTTGGGAAGAGGACTTTTCCGAGGTCAGGTCGTACATCGAACGTCTGCGGAACTCCGGAGTAAAGGACTTTAAACGATACTTTTTAAATCATTCTGGCGAAGTCGCCGCTTGCGCCGCCAAAGTAAAAGTCCTCGATATCAATAAAGCAACGATGAAGTTGTACAGCGTTGAAAGTAAAAAAGAATTTTTTGCCGGCCTTAGCGGGGTCTTCGGGGATGAGATCCACGATGCTTTTATTGAAGAATTAGTTGCAGTCGCGGCCGGCAAATTGACATTTGAAACGGAAGATTTCAACAGAACCTTTACCGGCGAGCGAAAGGACATTTTCCTGAAGTGGTCGGTTGTGCCCGGGCATGAAACCGATTACTCCAAGGTACTTGTATCGATTGTCGACTTCACAGAACGGAAGCTTGCCGACCAGGCGCTGCGCGAAAGCGAAAAAAAATACCGTGACCTCGTCGAAAACATCAGTGAGGTCTACTTTGTCTGCGACCACCAGGGGATGATCGTCTACAGCAGCCCGAACTTCTACTCCGAAACCGGCTACCTGCCCGAGGAGATAATCGGCAAGCCCTTTCTCAGCCTCATCATCGCGCAAGACCGCCCGCGGGTATTGAAATTCTACCGCGACCGGACCGCTGATGGCACCATCGACACCGCGTGCGAATTCCGAGGAAGGAGAAAGGACGGCACGTCAACATGGGTGGAACAATCGACGCGGATCATCCGCGACGCAGACGGAAATGTCAGAGAATACCGGAACGTTGTCCGCGACGTCAGCGAACGAGTCCATGCCCGCGACGAGCTGGCCTTAAGGGAAAAGAGATTCCGGGCGCTCATCGAGGAGAGCTCTGACGTCGTCGCACTGGTCGACCGGGAAGGCCTGTTCTCTTACGTCAGCCCTTCCGTTACCAGGGTTCTCGGTTATTCCTCCGATGATTTGATCGGGACGAATGCACTTGCATTGATCCATCCGCTCGACCTCGAGTCCATCAATCATCTCTTCGATGAGCTTCTTCGCGAACCGATGATGATCGCTTCGGCGGAAATCCGTTACAAAGTAAAGAACGGCTCATGGAGATGGATCGAAGGGATAGGGAAGAACTTGCTCGAAGACGCTTCGGTAGGGGCCGTAGTTGTCAATTTCCGCGACATCACCGAACGGAAAGTTGCCGATGAAATGCTGCGGGAACTCCCGATTCGCATCATCAACGCTCAGGAATCGGAACGGCGGCGCGTCGCGCGCGACCTGCATGACAGCGTCAATCAAATTCTCTCGTCGGTAAAATTCAGAATGGAAAGCATCGAAGAACGGACGAAGCGCAAAGACAAAGGATTGAAGGAAGTCGTCGCAAGCGCGAAAGTCTCGCTCGAAAAAGCAATGCACGAGGTGCGGAGGATCTCGCAAAATCTGCGGCCCAGCGAATTGGATGACCTTGGAGTGATTCCGGCCGTCAGAAGTATGTGTGAGGATTTTGCGGAGGTGACGAAGGTCGATGTCGATCTGAAGTTTGTGCGTTTTCCCAAAAAGGTTTCGCCCGAGATTGAAGTAACGATGTACAGAATCATCCAGGAGGCACTCAGCAATGTTGCTAAACATTCCGAAGCAACCCGGCTTATGATCAGGTGTGCACGAGATCATTCACATATCACGATGAAGATCAAGGACAACGGTAAAGGTGCCGACGAGCACGAACTGACTGCAAATCCGTCAAAAAACTCAGGGATGGGTCTGTTGAATATGAAGGAACGGGCCGCCTACGTGGGAGGAACAGTTTCGGTTCATTCCTCTCCAAAACGGGGGATGGAAATCAGCGTACAGCTCCCACTCTAAAGGAGTAGACCAAATGAAGAAAGCAAAAATTACCTTGCTGCTTGTGGACGATCATCCCCTTGTAAGAGAGGGTCTTAGGTCGTACCTCGTTCAGGAAAAGTCTTTTGAAATCGTCGGCGAGGCGGTTGACGGAAAGGAAGCTCTAAGGCTTGCGAGTGATCTTCTTCCTGAAATCATCCTTCTCGATATTAATATGCCCGGTATGAACGGACTGGAAACGGCAAGGCTGTTGAAGAAGTCTGTTCCCAAAAGTAAAATATTGATCCTCACGATGCACGACACAAAAGAATACGTCAGCAGAATGGTCTCTACTGGAGTGCAGGGGTACATACTCAAGGATTCTTCACCGTCGGAACTGATCACCGCTATCGAAGCTGTCCACCGAGGCGAATCATATTTCAGTCCCAAAGTGTCTCAAACGGTGATGAACGACTACGTCAAAATCGCAAGGTCGAAAGGGAAAAAGGGGGGAGTGGAACTTTCGCGTCGCGAGTCGGAGGTGCTGATGCTGATCGCCGAAGGCTTGGGGAACAAGGAAATTGCCAGCCGGTTGTTTGTCAGCGTACGCACCGTTGAAACCCACCGTGAGCGTATTATACGCAAACTGGATATCCATACGGTAGCTGGCCTCACACGGTACGCCCTGACCAAGGGCATTGTCAAGCTCGAGTAATATCCGTACATTACCCGACAACAAATATCCGTAATTGCACCGATAGTGCGAACTTGCTTGTTTGCGTATTTTTATGGTACTTTTGTAAAACTCCAAATCCTAGAAATGGAAGCGCTTTTTGTGGGGCGCCCCCTTTGTTCTCACATTTCCGCGCAGCGACGAGGAGAATGTTGAGATTCTAATCATTCGCCGAGAATCCGAGTGGCAGAGACAAATTCATACCAGATCGTAGCAAGGGAAGCCTCGGGAAAACCCGTGCAAGGGTTTATCTCTGCGAGTTCGACCTCCGATGCAAAACGGAGAGCGAAACTGAATCCCCGTTTTCGTGATACGGTTCTGGTATCGGTGCGACGGAAGAAGAATTTTGCGTATCGCGTCCGCCATGGCGCAAAGACCATCGACGGATTTCAGAGTGCGTACACCCGCCAGGAGGTCGTCGCTGCGCTCGAACGGATCGGGTTCGACGTGCGGTGGGTGCGCCGTCACTATGATTTTCGATTTCAGGCTGCGTCGAACGAAATCGTATCGTTTGTGGGGACCAGCGCGCGCCTTCTCGAACAAAAGCTCTCATACGCCGAGGTCCTTCAAGTGATGGTGAACAGCGTGAAGGACAAGAATATGAAAGTTGCGCTTCGCGATATCATCCTCGACCTGAAGAACGGCGTGGATTCGCGCGAGGCGTTCATGAAGCAGGGGAAAGTCTTCGGCGAACATACGGCGCTCATGCTCGGCATCGCTTCGAAGAGCGGAGATATGACGATCATCTTCAAGAGCGTTGCCGCGCTTGTTGAACGTCAGGCTGAGTTCAAGAAAGGTCTGACAAGTGCGTTAATCCTGCCTGCAGTGACCTCGCTAACGCTTGTCGGCGCAATCGCGTTTTACGTTCTCTTCCTGCTCCCGAAAATGATGAAGCTTATGGGGCCGCTTATCGATCAGATTCCGCCGCTCACCGCGTTTACGCTCAATTTTAGCGATGGACTTCAGAGCCATTTCGTGCTCATTCTCTTCCTCTTCGTTGTTATTGTCGGCGGATTTTATGCTTACATCATCTCTCCCAGGGGCCGCCTCCAAATGCATAAGTATATCGTCAAGATCCCTTACGTCGGGGGCATTCTCCGCAATACAAGTACAGAAATCTTCTGCCGGGTTCTTGGAATTATGTACGCTTCCGCCGGCGAAAATATCGAAGCGATCCAGCTTGCGGCTGAATCGAGCGGGAACCGCTACCTTTCACTCCAGATCAAGACTGTCGCGATTCCTGCGATGTTGAAGTACGGAACTGAACTGGCAAAAGCGCTCGAAGCGGTGGATTTTTTCCCCGAAATGTTTATCTCCCGGTTCAAGACTGCCGCTGAGACGGGGGCGGTAAAAGACACCGCAAACCAGCTCGCGGATTATTACCAAATGGAAAACCACTACGCGATGAAGAATCTGATAAATTTTATCGAAGTATTCATCTCCGTCATCATTATGGTCGCGATGATCTTTCTGACGCTTCTCTCGTCGGAGACGGCGTCGCTGAATATAAAAACAATGTAGGGAATATTCGATTATAGGCGGCGCACTAATAGTAGAATGTAACTAAACGGTACAATGCAGACACGCAGCGCAAAAAAAGAACTAGGCGATATTCTTATCGACAAGGGAATCATTCAACCGGATGTCCTTGAGCGCGCTGTTGCCGTGCTTAATAAAGAAGAGAATAAAGGCCGCCGCAAACTGCCGCAGATCCTCGTGGAGCAATTCAAGATGGACAGGGATCTTGTCTACCGTGAGGTCGCAGATTACTATGCGTTTCGCACCCTCGACATTTCGATGGAGACGATCGATGACGGCGTGCTTGGTTTCATCCGTAAAGAGTTAACGTCACTTCCCGAATCGATCCGCGAGATGGTGCACGAGAACAACGTTCTCCCGTATTCGATCGACCCCGAACGCCCCGGGAGGCTGCTCGTGATTACGCCGGATCCGACTAAGCCCGAGGTCTATAAGATCGCCCGGACGTTCCATTACCAGAAATTTGAAATTTGCTATGTTCCGCTCAGTCAATGGGACGGATTGTGGAAACGGGTAAGTCTCGACAAGGCTGTGTACAAGGACAAAGAGTCGATGCTCCGCGGAGAATCCTTCGTCGATGAGGCAGAAGAAGATTCTGAAAATTACGAGCAAGCACTCGAAGAAGAAATAAGCAAGAGCGGACTTGTCGACCTTGTCGAAAGCATTTTTGTGGATGCTGTCCGCGTTGGTGCCAGCGACATCCACGTGATTCCCCGGGGCGACAAGATCACAGAATTTCATTTCCGGGTCGACGGGAAGCTCTCGCGGTGGTACACCAACAACGAAACGCGCGCAGAAGCTGTTTCCGCCGTCGTAAAAGACAGAGCAAAGAACCTGGACCGTTTCGAACGCAACATGGCTCAGGACGGTTTTGCACAGCTGACCATCGACAAGAAGACAGTCCGCTTCCGCGTTTCTGTCATCCCCCTGATCGGAAAAGAGCTGAAGAACAAGTTCGAATCGATCGTCATCCGCGTGTTGATGGAGCCCGTGGTCGGCGGCAGCATCGAGGATCTCGGGTTTGACCCATACAGCGAAACCACAATGCGCAAGGCCATTGCAAAGCCGTTCGGGATCATCATCATTACCGGACCGACGGGAAGCGGGAAGAGCACAACGCTCGTGGCGGCTCTTCGGACTGTCATGGATTCGTCGCTCAACATCATTACCGTGGAAGACCCGGTCGAATATTTTATTGACGGCGCGCGGCAGGTGAAACTCAATTCAAAGCTCGATTTCGAGGGAGCGCTTCGCGCAATCCTTCGTCACGACCCCGACATTGTGATGGTGGGTGAAATTCGCGATAAGCTGACCGCTGAAATTGCCGTCAAGCTCGCGAACACCGGCCATCTAACGTTGTCGACGCTTCATACAAACGATGCGCCAAGCGCCGTCTCCAGGCTCTATAAGATGGGGATCGAACCGTTTCTCATCGCGTACAGCATCAATATCATCGTCGCGCAGCGGCTGATCCGGAAACTGTGCGTACGATGCAAGAGTCCCATCAGCGAGCCCGATCTTCCGCTGCTTCGGAAGCTTGGGATGCCCGAAGATGATATCCGGTCCACGACGTTCTATCAGCCAATCGGTTGCAGCGAATGCATCAAAGGTTACAAGGGACGCACTGCAATACACGAGGCTTTGTACTTCACAAAAGAAATTCGTCAGATGATCCTCGACGCCGGCTCGTCGGTCAACGAAGAGGCAATCCGGCAGCTCGCGTTGAAAAATGGGATGCGCACGCTCAGAATGAACGCCCTCGAGCTTCTCAAGCGGGGGACGACGACGATCGAGGAGGTTGCAAGCGTCACCTCTGACGATGATTAGGAGCTAAATTGTCAACGGACGTCGGATTGTCTTCCTGATACTCCCATGTTCCGAAGGATGATGAGGCGTTTTTGTATTTGGCTTCTGGTATCCGCTTCTTTTGACGAATACTCCCAGCATTAAGCCCTTCCGCTTCCGGGGTAGAAAATCATTATTGAATTGTTCGATGCGAATCCTCGTGAGAAATCTCAGGGACCGGGGGGAGGAGCGGAGTTCATAGCGGGAAAACAGGATCAAACGCAGACTTATCAATCATGGTCGTGTTCATGCTGGCCCTATATTATTACGATATCACAAACTTGTGACAAATCTCACTGCACATTTTGAGGCATTCGGTATATTGTCGCATCGTATCGGAATGTGTTTCGTTGAACGTTTTTCCAAAAAGGCTTCCGCATGAGCCTTGGACAGACCATGATTTCGGCCGCCTTTTTTGTGCTGCTTACACTGGCCATTCTGAGTGCAAACAAGCTTATCCTCGAAAACACGAAGTATTATCTTCAGGAAGAGGCAATAGAACAGGCGTCAAATTTCGCAAATGCTTTGATCGGCGAGATCCTGACCAAGAAATTTGATTCCCAAGTGGCACTTGACGGGTCGGGAAATATTACAGGTCCGTATAATAAATTGAATTTGCCTTGGCCATCTGGAACCAGTTCAAGCCACAGTGCATCACTTTTTGATGCTTCGTTGGGTGCCAATGCAACCGCTGAAAGCAATGTCATGCCCAGCGGAAACCCCGATGCTGATCCCTATAAGTCAATTCAGAAGGGTAGTTCAAGCTGGTTTGATGATGTTGACGACTACAATGGATACAAGCGGATAGCTAATTCCGCGGATATTCCAGGATATCTTTTAACAGTGAGCGTCTACTATGTTACGAAGAGTAATCCAAATGCACCTGCGGGCTTCCAGACCTTTTACAAGCGAATCGATGTCAGCGTTACCCACCCAATTTATTTGACAAAAGCACTCACGTTTAGCGCAATAGCGACGTACTAATGAGCACAATGCTGGACATAATCGGTTCGATGGTCATTCGCGGTGCCATCGTGCTTATGACTCTCTATTTAAGCGTCGGCTTACAAACCGCCTATACTTATAAAAGTGTGTTGTACACGGTAAAGCAGAAAACTGTAATTCCTGCAGAAATTTTGACCGATGATATTCGGCTAGCGGGTTACGGCCCGACGACCTCGAAGCTTTTCGACACTGCCCATTCTCAGGCGATTCAATTTCATGCCGACCTCAACAGTGACAGCACTTCCGAGACAATTTATTATTATTTGGGTCCGCAATACACCGGGTCCGCTCATCGTAGTTTGTTCAGAGTTAAAAATGGAGGGACGCCATTCGAGTTGGCACGCGACGTCGATTCTTTACACTTTACATATTACACTGTAACCGGAGCTACGGTGAGTGGCCATAATGTTTCGGGGATTAAATCTATTAAAGTGAGTCTCGTGATGGAATCCAACGCGCAAGTGTCCGATGAAATAACGACGGCACCAGTAGCATCGGGTTTGTATTCGCATGAAAAGACTGCCGACACTACCGTCAATAATTTTCCGAAAAAATATGTGAGAGCATTTTGGGAGCGTACGGTTTTTCCACAGAACCTGTAGGGAATATGCGGGATGGAGAATCGTATACATACCGTATATGGGAATATACGCCCCCTCCCGTATTGTAACCGCGCCTGGAGTTGTTATTTTTAGCATAGTTCTAAGTAGGGAACGACAGGCTTCGAAAAAAGCTTCTGCTTGTAGGCAGCCAAATCAACGAGGTGTTTATGGGAACTTCAAAGATCATTATCGGTCTCGGTGCGTATATTATGATCGGGACATTCGCGTTGTTGTATTCGACGACCGACCAGGCGATCTACAGCGTTGCGCAGTCTCAGGCGTTCCACGATGAGGCGCGGCAGATATCCAATGCGGGTGTTAAGTTCGCGATGGGGGATGTCGGAGGCAACTCGGCCGCCGCTTTTCCTTCAAGTACCGTGAATGTGAACGGAGGCAGCGCGTCGTACGTCGCCGACCGTCCGGCAGGACTTGCCAGCACGCAGATGAGAGTGACCTCGACCGGAACCTACAACGGGTTTCAGGTGACGATGGTTGCGATCCTGCAGTATAATGGAGTGAAATGGACTCTCCAGCGCATCTACCAACAGCCAGACGCGAGTGAATATACAAGGCTAAGCTAAGAGATTCTAACATATTTTGATCGTCGAAAAGGCGATGCATTGATAAATGCATCGCCTTTTTCTTTGGCACAAACATGCCGTTCATTCGGCGGCTTTGCTCTTACAAACTTTTCCATCTGATTCAACCTCCCCTGATAAAATGTCCATCCTTAATAAAACCCCGCGATTGATTTTGAACAACTTCTATCTTACTATGAGATGAAACCTATGATGAATCTTATCGTATTACTTTTTCATACCCCCAACGATTTTATCTATTACTGCATGAAAGGCGTCACTATGCATCCATTGACAATTGCTGCCGTTTCTCTTTTTGGAATGCTGCTCGCTGAATCGCAGGTTGCGGCTGCACAAGAACGTGACAGGACGAAAATCCCCGAAAAAGATAAATGGAACCTTGCCGAAATTTATCTCACAGACGACGCCTGGAAAGCGGCGAAGGAGCGGCTCGTTGCCGAAATCCCGGAGGTGAAAAAATTCCAGGGAACTCTCGGCTCCTCCCCCTCGGAGCTGCTCGGATGCCTCGAATGCAGCAGCAAGCTGGCGAAAGAATATTCTCGCCTCGCATCATATGCCTCCATGTGTTCCGACCAGGACACGCGGGAGTCGAACTATCTTGCGATGAAGCAGGAAATGAGCCAGATCGGATCAACGATGAGTGCGGCCGCTGCATTCATCGAGCCGGAGATTCTGAAGATCGACCGTGCGACCGTTGATTCGTATCTCAAACAGGAAAAGAGACTGGAAGTATACCGGCATTACCTGGACGACATCCTCCGGCGCCAGGCACACACGGGAAGCGAGGGGGAGGAAAAAATCATCGCCGAGGCTGGTTTAATGGCCGACGGTCCGGAGAGTATTTTCAACGTGTTCTCAAACGCAGAGTTTCCTTACCCGGACCTTGTCATGAACGATGGAAACAAAGTGAAACTTGACCAGGCGGGTTTCAGTCTCTTCCGGGCCTCCGCGAACCGCGACGACCGAAAGAAAGTGTTTGCTGCGTTCTTCGGAACATTGAACAATTACCGCCGGACGTACGGTGCCGAACTCTCGGCAAACGTGAACAAAGATATTTTTTACATGAAAGCCAAGAAGTACGAGTCCTCCGCCCAGAGTGCGCTCGACGCAAACAACATTCCCATTCAGGTATATCACAGCCTCGTCGATAACGTGAACGCAAATCTAGCGACTTTCCATCGTTACTTGAAATTGCGGAAAAGAATCCTCGGCGTCGATACGCTCCACTATTACGACCTGTACGCTCCTCTCCTGAAAGGCGTGGATCTGCGTTATTCCGTCGACGAGTCGAAACAAAACGTCCTTGCTTCTCTTGCGCCTCTCGGCGATGAATATCTCGAAGTGACGAAGAAAGCTTTTTCCGAGAGGTGGATCGACGTCTTCCCTACTGAGGGAAAGCGAAGCGGCGCCTACTCCAACGGGTCCGCGTATGACGTCCACCCGTACATGCTCCTTAACTTCAACGGCAAGTACGACGATATGAGCACGCTTGCTCATGAACTCGGGCACACGATGCAGAGTTATTTTTCAAACAAAACCCAGCCGTATCCGACATCCGATTACCCGATCTTTGTGGCAGAGGTCGCCTCCACATTCAACGAGGCTTTGCTCATCGACCATATGTTGAAGACCATTCAGAACGATACGGTGAAGCTATCGCTGCTCGGGAAGTACTTGGAAGGAATCAAAGGTACGGTTTTTCGCCAGACGCAGTTTGCCGAGTTCGAACTCCGCATCCACGACCTCGCGGAAAACGGCACCGCGCTCACCGGCGATAAGCTCAATGAAGTGTACATGGAGATCACAAAGAAATATTACGGCCACGAGAAGGGAATTTGTATCGTCGACGATGAAATTAAGTCCGAGTGGAGTTACATCCCACATTTCTACTACGATTTCTACGTGTATCAGTATGCAACCGCTTTTACGGCGTCCTGCGCCCTCTCTGAGCAGGTGCTTTCCGGAGACAAGTCAGAAACAAAACGGTATTTGGAATTTCTCTCAGCTGGCGGGTCGGACTATCCGATCGATCTGTTAAAGAAGGCCGGAGTCGATATGACCACTTCTATACCGTTCGACCTGACGATGAAAAAGATGAACCGCGTAATGGACGAAATGGAAGAGATCCTCAACAAGATGGAAAAGTAACCGATAACCTGCGGCCGATTGCAGAGCCCTGCACTCGCGGGGCTTTATTTTTTTTCGACGGGAGTAGCGGGACTACTGAGGCTATGACTTTCGTTGCTTAGAGGGCGCGCGCCGTGCATCTGCGCAGCAATTAAATTGGACGTCATGGCGTTGCTTCGAATTCGTGCAAAACGTTCTTCTCCATCGCTATCATTCCGCTTGACAACGTGATTAGATTATCCGATACTGTTAAGCATCTTCACCCCGGATGGTGAATACTTACCGCTAAAATTATATATTCCTGACCTATGACGAACACAAACGACAATAAACACCGCGGATTGCTCCAGAGAATTGCCCGTCGCGTGATGCTTGAACGAGGGCTTCTGACCGATTTCTCTCCTCAAGCTATTTCCGAACTTAACAACGCGCATGAACCGGAAATAAGAACCGGGACGTCGGTGCGGGATCTACGGCAGCTCCTTTGGTGCTCAATCGACAACGACGACTCACGCGACCTGGATCAGCTCACCGTCGCTGAAAACTTGGCTGGCGGAGCGACAAAAATTCTTGTGGCAATCGCCGATGTTGACGCTATCGTCAAGACCCGGTCGGCCATTGACGAACATGCCCGCCATAATACGACCTCGGTATATACTGCGGCAGAGATATTTCCTATGCTCCCCGAACGGCTCTCGACCGATCTGACATCGCTGAATCTTGAATCGGACCGTTTTGCCGTCGTTGTTGAAATGACAGTTGCTGGGGATGGGTCGTTGCAAAACTCCGACGTTTACCGTGCGGTCGTCCGTAACCGTGCGAAGCTGGCTTATGACAGCGTCGCCGAGTGGCTTGAGGGCACCGGTCCGATGCCCGAGGGGATCGGTACTGTGTCAGGACTTGCTGAGAATCTGAAGCTTCAGGATCATGTGGCCCAATCATTGAAATCGCTTCGGTATGTGCACGGAGCACTTAATTTTGAGACGATCGAAGCGCGCCCCGTTTTTGACAACGATGAAATTACGCGTCTCGACGTCGAGCGTAAGAACAGGGCAAAAGATATTATCGAAGATTTCATGATCGCCGCAAACGGCGTCACCGCCCGTTACTTTGCGGCAAAGAAGCTTCCATCGTTGCGAAGAATTGTACGAACTCCCAAGAACTGGAACCGGATCGTTCAGCTCGCCCAGGAGCACAATTTCACGCTGCCGGAAAAGCCCGACTCGCGGGTGCTGGAAACATTCCTGAACTCTGCTCAAGCCGACGATCCCCTTCGCTTTCCTGACCTTTGCCTCAGCGTCATCAAGCTGATGGGGCCCGGTGAATATATAGTCGAGCTCCCAACAGATACAGCTATCGGACATTTTGGCCTTGCAGTCAGAGATTATTCTCATTCAACTGCTCCCAATCGCCGTTTCCCAGACCTTATTACTCAACGCATGTTGAAATCGGCAATGAGCGGGGAACCACAGCCGTACACGAACGACGAATTGGAAACGCTTGCCGCTCACTGCACCGAAGAGGAAGACGCGGCAAAAAAAGTGGAACGGCAGGTCGAGAAATCTGCGGCAGCGATGCTGCTCGAATCGAGGGTCGGAGAACAATTCGATTCTATCGTTACCGGCGCGTCGGTCAAGGGGACGTGGGTTCGCCTTGTGCATCCCCCCGTGGAAGGAAGGCTCATCAATGGATTTGAAGGGATGGAAGTGGGACACAGAGTTCGGGTAGAACTTGTACACACGGATGTTGACCGGGGGTATATCGACTTCAAAAAAGTATGATTATGTTCTTTCATGAGATGTTGGACGAGATTTATTATTATCTTTTGCGAAGAGGCAAAGCCCCAAATATCTTTTATACGTAGTCAATTCCCGCTTTGCCGGATTTCGTTATCCGTTGGATCCTTATCGTTCCTAGGCTCTTTTTCCATGGTGATCCGTTCGGAGTCGGGGACGAGATAAATAGAAAACCCGTTCTTCCTTCCGGAAAGAACGGGTTTTTTGTGGGCGCTGCGGGGATCGAACCTGCGACCTTACGCGTGTGAGGCGTACGCTCTGAACCAGCTGAGCTAAGCGCCCAATATTAGATCTTGATGGTGCTTCAAGCGAAGTCCCGCCGTCTTTGCCGAAGACATCACTTCGTGATTGGCGGGACTGGCTAAGCGCCCGTTTCTAAATTCTCATAAGAATGCCCGCGAAGCCCCGTCGAATTGTGACGGGGCTGGCAAGGCGCTCTGAAACTAAACCAAAGATACAAATCCATACCGAAAGAATCAAATCGGCTACTGGGGAATTGGCCGTCCCATTTGATTGTAAATACCCTCGATCAATTTGATATTATCTTTCGCTTCGCCATTGCTCGGGTCGATAGACGCAACAAGTCTGTATTGGCGCAGCGCTGAAGGATACTTTTCTTTTGGCGGCAAGAGCGATTCATACATAAGAAAATTTGCGTACTTCAAGTGTCCATCGACCTGCGCTTTCTTGACGAGTTCATCGCTGGGACTCGCCTTGCCGAGGTCGTCGATCATCGCGATGCCTTTGTCAAAATCTTTTGCGGCGATCAACTTTGTGGCTTCGTCGATCTTGGCCGGATCGGCCTTTTTTTCACCGCAGCCTGCGGCGAACGCCAGCGACAGAACGGAAAAAAGCATAAGCTTTTTTATCATATATACGCCTTCAAATAATTGGGGTTTTTTCTAACGGCAATAAAAACTTACAAATTATTTCCGTCGAAACCAAATTGGGTCATTAGCTGTCGGCTACCTGATCGGGAAAGATGCGAAAAGTCGAAATTGTTGGAGGGGCTAATCCAGAAGGTATCCGACAGCTGTTCAAACAATTTGGTTTTAAGCGGAACATTTTTAAATTAGAAGCAGTCTAAGTTCAAGGTTTCCATATAATTACGCTTGTTTACTCATGTTCGGAGGTTGAATGGAGCACGATATTAAGGCTATCAATGAGAAGATCCAACGTGAAAGCGCGTTTGTTGACCTTCTTACGATGGAAGTCGGGAAAGTCATTGTTGGACAGAAAAACATGATCGAACGCCTGCTCATCGGGCTGCTTTCCAACGGACACATCCTTCTCGAAGGAGTCCCCGGCCTGGCGAAGACGATGGCAGTCAAGACTCTTGCGGGAGCCATCCAGGCAAAGTTCCAGCGGATTCAGTTCACTCCCGATTTACTCCCCGCCGACCTGGTTGGAACATTGATCTACAATCAAAAAGACTCAAAATTTCAGACGAAGAAAGGTCCGATATTTGCGAATTTCATTTTAGCAGATGAGATCAACCGTTCTCCCGCAAAAGTGCAGAGCGCGCTGCTTGAAGCGATGCAGGAACGGCAGGTAACCATAGGAGAGGAAACGTTCAAACTCGAGGAACCGTTCCTCGTCCTTGCAACGCAAAATCCCATCGAACAGGAAGGGACGTATCCGTTGCCGGAAGCGCAGGTCGATCGTTTCATGCTGAAAGTGAAGATTGACTATCCCACGAAGGAAGAGGAACTGCAGATCATGCGGCAAAACGTCAATGGTACGGAGATTCATGTCAAACCCGTCGTCTCAACAAAGGACATCATCAGGGCTCGCGGGGTGATGGGAGAAATTTACATGGACGAAAAGATTGAACGCTACATCCTGGAAATTGTTTTTGCAACCCGTAACCCGAAGGAGTACGGTATTCCTGGTATCGCGCAATTGATCAGTTACGGCGCATCGCCTCGTGCGACCATCAATCTTGCCCTCGGAGCTAAAGCATACGCCTTCATCAAGCGGCGGGGTTACGTCATCCCCGAGGATGTGCGCGCCGTCAGTCTCGACGTCTTGCGCCACCGCGTTGCCGTGACATACGAAGCGGAAGCGGAGGAAGTGACGTCGGAGAATATCGTGCAGGAGATTTTAAATAAGATCGAAGTGCCCTGATCAATGTACAATGAACAATCAACAATGATCGTGAGATGATGACTCTTTAAATGTTGATTGTTCATTGATGATTGTTAATTGAAAAATGACTACTCAAGAGCTACTCAAAAAAGTTCGGCAGATCGAGATCAAGACGCGAGGACTGGTGAACCACGTCTTCTCCGGCGAATACCATTCGGTCTTCAAAGGTCGCGGGATGGAGTTCTCTGAAGTCCGAGAATACCAGTATGGGGACGATATTCGCTCGATCGATTGGAACGTATCGGCCCGGTTCAACCATCCGTTCATTAAAATTTTTGAGGAGGAACGCGAACTGACGGTCATGCTCCTTGTCGACCTGAGCCGTTCTGAAAATTTCGGATCTGCCGCTGCAATGAAAAATGAGATCGCAACGGAAGTCTGCGCCGTTCTTGCGTTTTCGGCGATCCGCAATAACGACAAGGTCGGTCTCATCCTTTTCACCGACAGAATTGAAAAGTTCATACCTCCCAAAAAAGGGAAGGCACACATCCTTCGTATCGTCCGCGATTTGCTTTCGTTCGATCCCGAGGGAAGGGGGACGGATATTAAAGGGGCGCTTCAGTATTTGAATTCCGTCATTAAGAAACGATCGATCACGTTTGTGATCTCCGATTTTATCGACCAGGGCTACGACGCGGCGCTGCGCATCGTGAGCAAGAAGCACGACGTTATTGCCATCACGCTGCAGGACCCCCGCGAGCGCGAAATGCCGAGGATCGGGCTCGTAAAAATGCAGGACGCGGAATCGGGGGGAGAACGCTGGGTGGACACGAGCAATATTCACATTCAGCAGGCGTTCCGCTATTACTGGCGGCAGCACGAAGAACGCTTGAAGAAATTATTCCTTTCGACCAAGGTCGACAGGATCGATATCCATATTCAGAATCCCTACATCAAGCCGCTGATCGACTTTTTCAAAATTCGGGAACAGCGGCTGTAATGATGGTAAAAGAAATCAGCCAAGACGTAATGAATATCCAGACGAAGAATTTTGCCTCGTGCCTCTGCGCCGTTGTTCTCCTTTTTGCCGTTAACGCTTCACCACTGGTGAGCCAGGAGGTTTCGGTCACCGCGGGCGTTGACTCGACGCACATCACCATGGGCGACTGGCTGAACCTGACAGTGCAGGTGAAGCACGCAGATTCGGTGAACATTCTCTGGAGTCCATTAAAGGATTCACTCGGTGTTTTTGAAATCGTCAGACTCGACACGCTGCCGCGTGTTGAAGAGGGCGGGTCGATTATAGAGGGGCGAAAGATCACGCTTTCCGCGTATGATTCCGGTTCGTTTGTCATTCCGCCGATCCCGCTAGCATACGTTCGTGCTAACGACACAACACAGCGTTACGTTCAGACCGATCCGCAGAAGATACAAGTTGCTTCGGTTGAAGTCGACACCGCAAAGGCGATCAAGGATATTAAACCGCCTCTCAGCGTTCCATTAACGTGGAAAGAAATTGCTCTGTATGCAGGAATCGTTCTGGCTGTCGCCGCTCTGGTCTACGGTGGTTACTATTATTACAGGAAGCGAAAAAAGAAGGCCGGAGAAATTGCCGAAGAAGAGGCGCCGAAGATTCCGCCGCACATCCTGGCGATGACCCGATTAAGGGAGCTGAAAGAAAAACGGATTTGGGAGCAGGGGAACCAAAAGGAATTTTACTCTGAAGCGACGGAAATTGTGCGCCAGTATTTTGAGGGTCGGTACGGGATCATGGCTCTGGAACTGACGTCCGACGAGGTGTTCGCAGAGCTCCGGCGGTTTACACTCGAGAAGGACGTCGCCAAATTGATCGAAGCTTTTTTCATTAACGCAGACCTCGTAAAATTTGCGAAGTACACCCCCGTTCCGTCGGAGAACGAAGCTGTCATTCCGCAGGCGCAGGAAATAGTAGAACGGACGAAGCCGAAAGAGGAGGTGCCGCAGAATGTTTGATGTAACGTTCGCGAGCAAAGGTTTCCTTTTCCTTCTGCTCCTGATTCCGGCATTATCCGTCTGGTATTATTTCCGCCAGAAATACCGCGACAGTGAAGTGCGATTCTCGACCCTGGTGCCGTTTTCCGAAGTGGCGTCGACACGGAAGGAGCGCGCGCGTCACCTGCCGTTCATTCTGCGAATGGCCGCACTCGCGCTCCTGATTTTCGCCCTGGCGCGTCCCCAGGCAACTTCCCACGGAGAAAATGTCTACAGCGAAGGCATCGATATCATTTTGGCTCTTGACATTTCTGGCAGTATGCTGGCCGAAGATTTCCATCCAAACCGCATTGAGGCCGCCAAAGCCGTGGCACAGGAATTTATCGACGGACGAACGAATGACCGCATCGGTCTCGTCATTTTTGCGTCGGAAAGTTTTACACAGTGCCCGTTGACCGTTGATTACGGTGTTCTCAAGAACCTACTCAAACCGGTCACACCCGGGATGATTGAAGAACAAACTGCTATCGGCCTCGGAATTGCCAATGGAGTAGCCCGCTTGAAAGACAGCAAGTCGAAAAGCAAAGTCATAATCTTATTGACGGACGGCGTGAACAACAGCGGTGAAATTGACCCTATTACCGCGGCTCAAATGGCGGCATCGTATGGCATACGAATCTATACCATTGGTGTGGGAACGAAAGGCGAAGCGCCGACTCCTGTCCAGACACAGTTTGGCACGCGATACCAGATGGTAGAGTCCGATCTGGATGAGAATGCGTTAACAAAAGTCGCGGAGTTGACAGACGGGAAATACTTCCGTGCGACAGACAATACTACATTGGAAAAAATCTACAAAGAGATTGACCGGCTTGAGAAGTCCAGGATTGAAGTTCGTTCCTACAGGCGTTTCACTGAGATGTTCTATTCTTATGTAGGGTTCGCATTGCTCTTATTGATGGTGGATGTTGGAATATCAAAAACATGGTTGAGGAAGCTGCCGTAACGTATGATTCGTTTTGCACATCCTGAATATTTATACTGGCTTGCGCTTGTACCGCTGACCGCTGCCCTTTTCTGGTTCGTAGCACGGAAACGGAAGGAAGCACGGGAGAAATTTGCCTCGCTCGGGATGTTTGATCGGCTCGCCGCCGATTCAAGCGGCTCGAAACGCGCTTTGAAGTCATCCCTTCTGATCGCTGCAATTGCCTTCATCGCACTGGGGCTGGCAAACCCTCAGGTCGGCATCCGCCAGGAGGAGGTGAAACAGGAGGGAGTCGATATCTTTATCGCGCTCGATGTTTCACTTTCGATGAAAGCAGAGGATGTAAAGCCGAACCGCCTGGCAAAAGCAAAGTACGAGATCGGCAATCTTATCAGCAAACTCGCGGGAGACCGGATCGGATTGATCATTTTCTCAGGCGAGAGCTATGTGCAGTTTCCCCTCACCACGGATTATAGCGCAGCCGATCTCTTTTTAGATGTCGTTGATGTCGAATCGGTGCCGACCCCGGGAACTGCGATCGGGAGCGCGATAGAACAAGCCATGAAATCGTTCAATTGGGATACACCGACCAAGAAAGTCCTTGTTATTATCACCGATGGAGAGGATACCGAAGGTGATGCGATGGTGCCGGCTGACGATGCGGGCAAGAAGGGCGTTTTGATCTACACGATCGGTATGGGTTCGTCGGCGGGAGCGCCGATTCCGATCTATGATGCAAGCGGACGCCAGGTCGATTTTAAAAAAGATCGGGCAGGAAATGTCGTGTTGACCAAGTTAGATGAGACAGCGCTGGAAAAAATTGCGACGCTCGGGAACGGGAAGTATTTCCGAGCGACGAACAGCCAGGACGAACTTGATGCGATCTATAAAGAAGTGAATGCCCTGCAGAAGAGCGAGTTCGGGTCCAAACAATTCACTGAATTTGAAGACCAATTTCAGTACTTTATAGGGGCAGCGATCGTGCTGCTGCTGATTGAACTATCTTTGTCCGACAAAAAGGTCCCATGGCTGCAAAAGATTAATCCATTTAGGGGGATAACTGTCGATAGAGAACAATGAGCAATCAACAATTAACGATTAGCATTATCATCGAATAACCAAGTTCTTCCCAGGAATAATGAACATTCTGCATAAATTGTTTCTTGCGAGTGTGTGTGTGACTTCCGTTGTCGCTGCGCAGACTGTGCGGTCGCACATCAGCGAAGGGAACGCGATGTACAACGACCAAAAATTTGCGGACGCGGAAGCCGAATACCGGAAATCTCTGGAAAAGGATAACCAGGTAATGCAGGGGTACTTCGACCTTGGAGACGCGCTGTACAAACAGCAGCGGTACGATGAGGCGGTTCAGAATTACCAGAATGCACTTACAAAAACGACGGCCCCAAGAGTTCAGGCCCAGCTTCATCACAACATCGGCAATTCACATCTTGGACAGAAGAACTATCAGGAGGGTATCAACGATTACAAGCGTTCTCTGAAGCTTAATCCCGACGATGAAGAAACGAAGTACAATCTCGCTTACGCTGAGAAGATGTTAAAACAACAGCAGCAGCAAAAGCAGCAACAAAACAAGCAGAACAAGAACAACAAAGATCAGAAGAAAGACCAGAAAAAGGACCAGCAGAAAAATCAACAGGACAAGGATAAGCAAGATCAGCAAAAGCAAAATCAGCAGCAGAAGCAACAGCAACAGGAAAAGCAGATGTCTCGGGCCGATGCCGAACGTATTCTTGATGCCTTGAAGAACGACGAGAAGAATGTGCAAAAACAACTTCACAAGAAGAAAGTGGTGAGGGGAACGGTGGAAAAAGACTGGTAGTTGGCAAGTGAAAAGTGAGAGACTAAAAATGAAAAATTATTTGTCGGCAATATGGCTGATGTTGCTGACGCTTCCTTTATTGCTCACTGCTCAAGGTGTTACATTCAGCGCCTCGGTTGACAAGAATACTGTTGCCGTTGATGAACAGTTCACGCTGGAACTTACGCTCAACGGCGGCGGCATGGGGACCGGGAGTGTCCCAAAACTCCCCGACGTTGCGAAGTTCATGGTACTTGCCGGACCGAACCAATCGTCGAGCGTGCAAATTATCAACGGCTCCGTATCGTCTTCGGTAACGTACAGCTATGTGCTGCAACCCCGAGAAGCGGGAAAATTCATGCTCGGTGCCGCGACCATCGAAACAGGCGGGAAGCGGTATTCCTCCCAGCCGATAGAGATCACTGTGGTGAAAGTCACTGCCAAACCGAAACAGTCGGCGGCGTCGGGTCAGACGACCGATAATACCGTCCAGGTTGGGGACAATCTTTTTTTGCGCGCAACGGTGGACCGGTCGCGTGTAAGCCTTGGAGAACAGATCACCGTAGCATTCAAGCTCTACACAAGACTTCAGATCGCCAATGCCAGCGAGAAATTGCCTTCAATGACGGGATTTTGGGCAGAAGATCTCGGCGTTTCTCAACAGCAAGCTGCAGCGACGAACGAAGTGGTCAACGGCAAGCAGTACCGGGTCGTTTTATTGAAGAAGGTTGCGCTGTTCCCGACACAGTCCGGGACGCTTGAAATTCCTCCCCTGGAAATTATTTGTCAGGTGCAGATACAGAATCGCAAACGTTCGAACGATTTTTTCGACCAGTTTTTTAACGACCCGTTTTTCAACAATGTTGCAACATCGAATGTCAGCGTTAAGAGCCCCGCCGTAAAAATTACCGTGCTGCCGCTGCCGAAAAATGACGTGCCCGCGTCTTTCAAAGGCGCCGTGGGAAAATTCAACTTGAACGCGAGTATCAGCAGTCCGACGGTAAAAACAAATGAACCGCTGTCACTGAAAGCCACGATCGGCGGTACCGGCAATATCAAGATTCTCGAGGCGCCAAACCTCGAGGTTTCCAACGATTTTGAGAAATACGACCCTAAGGTCACCGAATCGATCGACCGGAACAGTGGAGTCGTGAACGGATCGAAAACGTTCGAGTGGCTTCTCGTTCCCCGCTATCCCGGCCAAAAAAGAATTCCCCCGCTGGAATTTTCATACTACGATCCTGCGAAAGGGAAATACGTTTCCCTGAAATCCGGAGCGATAGACGTGACCGTCGAAAAGGGAAGCGCCGAGGCGCCGCAATTAACCTCCGGGCTCTCCAAGGAGGATGTGAAGCTGCTGAACCAGGACATTCGCTTTATTAAGACAAACTTGGGATCCTTCCGCAGAAGAGGAGGAGATAGCATCCCGACGGGTACTCTTGCGATCATGACGATACTGCCTCTCCTTGCGTTCGTCGGACTTGCAGCGTACAGGCAAAAGACATTAAAAGAACTGTCGAACGTTGCAACATTCCGCTCCCGAAAAGCGATGAAGACCGCATCGAAAAAACTAAAGCAAGCAAAAATCTTGTTGAGCTCTGAAAGCTCCGAAGCATTTTATGCCGAGATCTCTCGCGCACTATGGGAGTATGTATCGGATAAGCTGGCGATCGAGCGAGCGGAGCTGTCGGTCGATAATGTAATGAAACAGCTGGAAGGAAAGCCGATCTCGCCGGAAGTCGTTGCGCGCTTGAAGGAGTGCCTCGAAGCATGCGAGTTCGCACGCTATGCTCCGGCAAGTGCCAAGCAGGAGGAAAAAAGCAAGATCTATGAAATGGCGAGCGACGTCATTGTCTCGACGGAGAAGGAGTTGAGCAGGTGAAACGGCTGGCTGCGGTGTTACTTTTCACATTCGTGTCTGCGGGTATTTCCCGAGCGGATGAACCGGTGCAGACGTTTGAACAAGCGAATCAGCTGTACCTCCAGGCTAAATATCCTGAGGCGATCGCAGAATACGAAAAAATCGTCGAAAGCGGATGGGAGAGCGGCGAACTCTATTTCAACCTGGGAAATGCATACTACAAGAGCGGTATCATCCAGAAAGCAATTCTGAATTACGAACGCGCTGCCCAGCTCCTCCCGCGCGACGAGGATGTTCAGTTCAACCTCCAGCTTGCCAACCTCCAAGTCGTAGACAAGATCGAGGCGGTCCCCCGCCTGTTCATTTACCGGTGGATCGATTCGATGCTCGGACTCTTTTCGCTTTCCACAATGGGATGGATCGCGTACTCCTTTTTTGTGCTGACCCTTGCGGCGTTCGCTGTGTTCCTTTTCGCGAGAACCTACACTCAGAAAAGAATCTCGATGTTTGCGGGGCTCCTGTTTTCGGCGGCGCTTATCCTGACGATGATCGGATTCGGCGTGCAGTCGTATACAGAGGCAAATACCGAATTTGCGATCGTCATGAGCGACGTGGCAAACATCAAAGCCGCGCCGGACAGCAAAGGGAACGACCTTTTTGTTCTTCACAAGGGGCTTCGAGTCCAGGTGTTGGACAGCGTGAACCGTTGGCGCAAGATCCGCCTCGCCGACGGGAAGATAGGCTGGATTCCCGAAGAAGACTGCGAAAGCATCTGATCTGCCGCGCAAATAGATTCTTCATTTTAAAGAGCTCAAAGTCCTGCCGGAAAAGATTGACCGGGAACCGTTGCTGTTGCGTTTGCTTTCGGGAACTGGCTACTGCGGATTTGTCGCGAAGGCGATGAAGGAAGTCAGGGCTTCAGCCGGCTGATCGCGATTGACAATTCCACTTATAGTTCATACATTTACGGGGCGTGAGCAAGCTTCAGCGGGAACGAATTCTGCCATTGCCTATGTCCGGCCAACATTCCATGAAGAAAACCAAAATCCTTGTTGTCGATGACCATCCGCTTGTACGATTCGGCGTCATCAATCAATTGAAATCCTACGAAGAATTTGTCGTCGTGGGAGAAGCTGAGGACGGCGAAGACGCCATTGCAAAGACAAAAGCCCTTTCGCCCGACCTTGTTATTATGGACATATTCATGCCCGGGATTTCAGGTATTGAAGCGACGAAACTGCTAAAAAAGAAATACCCAACCACACGCGTATTGATCCTGACAGGTTTTGAGAACGAGGATTATGTCTACCAGATTATTCGCTCGGGGGCAGGAGGTTATGTTCTGAAGAGCGTCGAAAAAGAGCAGCTGGTCGAAGCGGTGCGCGCTGTGATGAAGGGTGAGAAGTTCTTCAGCCCGGGCATCTCCAAGCTCATCGTCGAAAACTTTATAAGAAAAGCTGAAGGGCAAAAGATCCCGAATCTGTCCGATGATGAGGTCCTCACAAAACGGGAAAAAGAAATTCTTATCCTCGTCGCAGACGGGCTCACAAATCAGCAGATCGCAGAAAAGCTCTTTATCAGTGCGCGGACTGTTGATACTCATCGAACGAACATTATGCAAAAATTGAACATCCACGATGTTGCGAATCTCGTCAGGTATGCGATTGACAAGGGACTCGTGCCGTCGAAAGAATAATTAAGTTTTTCGCTTAATGATCTCTGCAACAAAGTGACGAGACAATCCACAACCTATCACTGTCTTGACCCATAGTACAGGCGATGAAGAAGATTCAGATCCTGATTGTTGACGACCATCCTCTTGCGCGATTCGGAATACGGAACCAGTTGAAAGAGGTGCCGGATTTTGCTGTTGTCGGGGAAGCAGAGGACGGAGAAGAAGCACTGGTCAAAGTGAAAGAACTCCATCCCGACGTGATCATTCTTGATCTCTTTATTCCTCTTATTTCCGGGTTCGAAGTCGCAAAGGCCGTGCGGAAGGATTATCCCGCCGTCCACGTTCTTATTCTGACGGCGTACGAGCAGGAGGAGTATCTGCATCAAGCTCTCGATTTCGGCGCTGAAGCATACCTACTCAAGAGCGCCGAGAAGGAAGAGTTGATTTCAGCCATTCGATCTGTCGTGAAAGGCGAAAAGGCATTCAGCCCGCGTGTCAATGAGGTCATCGTAAAAGGATTTCTGGGCAGGCGCGAACAGCCGAAAACTTCTCAGCCTCCATCGGTGCTCCTCACGGCCCGTGAAAAGGAAATTCTCGAACTCGTTTCACGCGGACTCACCAACCAGCAAATTGCACAGAAACTATTCATCAGCTCCCGGACCATTGATACGCATCGCACGAATATTATGCACAAGATAGGCGTTCACGATGTTGCGCATCTCGTACGCTACGCCATTGAGCACGAGCTGATACGAGACACTGAATAATCTATTCTTTCTCTTCCGCTGCACCGTGTGTTTGCACGAAAGGATCTGGAGTGGCCGGCCCCGTTTACAGCTTCCTTGCTCATGACCATGAGCGTCTCGACGATCTACTCAACCGTACTCTTGCAAATGAGAACGCGATCGACCCGAAAGCGTACGCCGAGTTCCGCGCAGGCCTTCTTAAACACATCAGCATCGAAGAAAAAATCCTGCTCCCGGCGGCGCAGCGTTACCGCGGCGGCGCGCCGCTTCCGATTGCGGCCAGGATTCGGCTTGACCATGGGGCGCTGGTGGCACTGATGGTGCCTCCTCCGACGAGAAATCTCGTCTCGACGATCCGTTCCATCCTTGCCGTACACAACGAGCGCGAAGAGGAAGTCGACGGGCTCTATGAAGCATCCGAGAATGCAATAGGCAAAACCGTTGATGAACTGCTGGAGATGATGCAGAATGCTGCCGATGTTCCGGTACTCCCGCACAACCCCGACCCGAAGGCGTTGGAGGCAACACGTCGCGCTGTTGAGCGGGCAGGGTATACTATGCAATAGATTATTTCGCTGTCTCCTTTTACTTTTTGCATTTTTTCTCTATCTTTCACCTGAAAAACGAACCGCTCTCTTCATGTAGTCTTCTTTCCTGGAAGCCCTCGCAGGAAGGTGAGCCTGTGCAGCTGATCCTTCAACTTACTTCTGGAGTCTTACGTGGACAATAACACATTAGACCAATTGTGCATCAATACGATCAGGACGCTCGCGATCGACGGCGTCCAAAAAGCAACTTGTGGACACCCGGGCATGCCTATGGGCGCAGCCCCGATGGCATACGTTCTCTGGTCGCGCTTCTTGAAACACCATCCCGCTCACCCGCATTGGCAGAACCGGGATCGGTTCGTGTTGTCGGCGGGCCATGGCTCGATGCTGCTCTACAGCCTTCTCCACCTCACTGGCTATGACCTTTCACTCGACGATCTAAAGAACTTCCGGCAGTTTGGGAGCAAAACTCCGGGTCATCCGGAATACCATCTTACGGCGGGGGTCGAAACGACAACCGGTCCGCTCGGCCAGGGTTTTGCGAACGGCGTCGGCATGGCGATTGGACAGCAGCACCTGGCCGCACGATATAATCGGCCCAACTTTGACGTTGTGGATTATCGTATTTACGGCATCGTAAGCGACGGCGATCTGATGGAAGGCGTCGCGTCGGAAGCGGCCTCGCTCGCCGGACATCTGAAACTCGGCAATCTTATTTATTTGTATGACGACAACCACATCAGCATCGATGGTACCACAGACTTCGCGTTCACCGAGGACCGCATGAAGCGGTTCGAGGCGTACGAATGGCACACACAGTCCGTCGCCGACGGGAACGACGTCGAAGCAATCGACGCCGCGATCCGCGCTGCCATGAAGGTCACGGACCGTCCGTCGATCATCGCAGTGAGGACACATATCGGCTACGGAAGTCCGCACAAGCACGACACCGGCGAAGTTCATGGCACCGCCCTCGGAGAGGAAGAAGTGAAATTGACGAAAGCCGCGTACGGCTGGGATCCGGAAAAAAAGTTCTTCATCCCCCCGGCCGCGCTCGACCATTTCAGAAAAGCTGTCGAGAAAGGGAAGACTGCGGAAGAAGAATGGAATAAGAAATTCTCAGAGTTCAAAAGCGCATATCCCGAAGTCGCAGAAGAGTTGGAAAGTTTGCGTCAGGGAAGACTGGGCGACGCGTGGAAGGAAGCCCTCCCGAAATTCGGCCCGGATGTTCATTCCATGGCGACCCGTGAAGCGTCGGGCAAAGTCCTGAATGCAATCATGCCGCATTTGCCGGGACTCCTCGGCGGTTCCGCAGACCTTCGTCCGTCGAACAATACATATTTGAAAAATTCTCCGGAATTTCAGCCCGGGAGTTATGACGGAAGGAATTTCCATTTCGGAGTCAGAGAGCATGCAATGGGGTCCATTCTCAACGGCATGGTGCTGACGGACGGTCTCATTCCATTCGGCGGAACGTTCTTGATTTTTTCTGACTACATGCGTCCCCCGATCCGACTTGCTGCACTCATGGGTATTCGGCCGATTTATGTTTTCACTCACGACAGCATCGGTCTGGGCGAAGACGGACCGACGCATCAGCCGATCGAGCAGCTTGCATCTCTCCGGGCTGTTCCTAATATGACTCTGCTTCGCCCGGCGGACGCTAACGAAACAGCCGAAGCCTGGAAGTATGCCGTCGAACATCGGAGCGGCCCGGTCGCGCTAGCTCTCACGCGCCAAAAAGTGCCGATCATCGACCGGACCGTGTATGCGCCGGCTGACAATTTCTGGAAGGGAGCATACACGCTCGCTGAAAGCTCTGCAAAACCCGACATCATCTTGATTGGCAGCGGCTCGGAGGTCCAATTCGTCATCGGCGCTTACGAACAGCTTTCGGAAAAAGGATTCGCAGTAAGGGTTGTAAGCATGCCGTCGTGGGAGTTGTTTGAACGCCAAACGAAAGAATACCGCGAAAGCGTTTTCAGCCCGTCGATTAAAAAACGGATCGCTGTCGAAGCGGGTGTTCCAATGGGCTGGAATAAGTACGTCGGCGATGAGGGATCGGTCATGGGTATCACAAAATTCGGCGCGTCTGCTCCGTTCGAGATTCTCTACAAGGAATATGGTTTTACCGTGGAGAACGTCGTGAAGAAGGCGGAAGAAATGCTCGGGTAGTCCGTTCATTAACCTGACGACACGGAATTATGGAATCATTTGTGCTGGACCGTCCCGTTATCACGCCCGAGTTTCGCAAAGAGCGCATCATCAACTGGCTGTCGCTCGGTTTTCTCTATGCTTTCTTCTACATGACCCGCTACAATTACACCGCGGTTGCTCCAACGCTGGCGGATCTGCTCGGGTGGAAGAATACAGACCTCGGCATCTTCGAAACGTTGATGCCGTTGGTCTACGGCCTTTCGGTAGTCCTCAACGGCCCTTTTGCCGATCGGACCGGAGGCAAGAAGGCTTTCCTGTTTGGCGCCGTTGGCGTTGCGCTCATGAATTTTCTTTTCGGTATGGCGAGCCTAGCCGTTTTAAGTCCGGCGGTTTGGGCGGGAACAGGACTTGCACGGCATGTTGTCACACCGGCAGCGCTCAAATTCGGAATGTCCGGCGGCATGATCCTGACATTGATGGCGATCGTGTGGGGAATCAACGGATACTTTCAATCGTTCGGCGCGCTCTCGATTGTGAAAGTGAACGCGCAATGGTTTCACGTTCGTGAACGGGGAACGTTCGCAGGCATTTTCGGTGTGCTGATCCGGATGGGCCTGCTGCTGGCGTTTCAGGGAGTACCGCTCATCCTCTTGGTACTTCCGTGGCAATATGCATTTTGGATACCCGGTGCATGCGTGATGGTGCTTTTCGCGATCAATTATTTCTTCATGCATAACTCCCCGAAAGATGCCGGGTTGGGAGATTTCAACACCGGCGATGAAGTCGAAGGTGACGAAAGTCAGCCCTCGTCTCTTTCGTTCGTGATCAGGAAAGTTTTCGCATCCCGTATTATGTGGATGATCGCTCTCGGATCGATGATGATCGGCTTTGTCCGCCGAAGCGTGGTCGATGCATGGTGGCCGAAATATTTTGTCGATTTCCACGGTGCGAACAAATCTGCGTTCGCTACCTATCTTCCATACATCATCGCAACGTGGGGTATCGCGCTTGCTGGGATCGCGGGGGGCTTTGTCTTTGGAATCGCGTCTGATAGAACTTTCGGCGGACGTCGCGCGCCCGTCATCACATTCGGGTTCATCGGGATGGCGGTCGTCCTGGCCTTGTTTGGAGTCTCCGACCTTCTGAATTTCGGTCCGGTCATGGCCGCATGCTGTCTTGTTATCCTCTCATTTTTTGTCAACGGCGCGCACGGAATGATCGGCGGCGCGGCATCGATGGATTTCGGCGGAAAACGCGCTGCGGCGTCCGCCGCGGGACTTTTTGACGGAATGCAGTACCTTGCCGGTGCGTTTGTCGGAATGGGTGTCGGGTACATCACCACAAACTGGGGATGGGAGGCCTGGCATTGGGCGCCGATTCCGTTCGCGCTCATCGGTGCGTACGTCATGTCCCGGTTGTGGAATGAATTGCCCAAAGGCAAGGCGGCTCATTGATGTCAGGGCAGGCTTCGGCTTTGAGCGAACCACTTCTTTTGAAGGATCACCGACGAAAAGCTTCTCGCGCAGCACTCGGGAGAACTTCCGCAAAATTGTTTCTGAACAAACCGAATGATGTGTCCGGAAACGCCTTAGTGTTAGTGCCATGAAATTCAGTTTTCCCACTCTCTCCATTACAATCTTTAATGCGTTGTGCTTGTTCATGTCTTGTACCGCTTCGGCACAATACCCCGATCGCGATACGCTGGCTGTGGATCGAATAGGAGTTTATCCTCTCCCGATCTTCTTTTACACGCCGGAAACCGGCTTTGCCGGAGGCGTCGCCGCGCTCTATCTGCATCGAGATACCGTTCAGCCTGCCAGCCGGCCGTCGAACGTAACCGGAGACTTTATTTATACAGAAAAGAAGCAGGTTATTCTGGAAGTTGACGGCGATTTTTATTTTGATGCCGGCCTCTACCGATTATTGACGACCGCCTGGTATAAGAATTTCCCGAATAGTTTTTTCGGGATCGGAAATAACGTTCCGTCGAGCGCGCGAGAGAGCTACACGTCCCGATCGTATTTCGCCAAAATTGTTTTCTACCGAAATATTTTTTCACAATTCAACCTTGCACCGCTCCTACAGTACGAGTCTGCGACGACGGTTCAGAAGAAAGCGGGCGGGCTTCTTGACTCCGGCACTATTCCGGGAAGCGACGGCGGAGTCGTTTCCGGAGGCGGAATCGTAGCAAATTGGGATTCGCGGGATAACACGTTTGCAGCCTACTCTGGAAGCTTTTATCAGCTGACGGCGGTGGTGAACGGCAAATCTTTAGGAAGCGATTTCAATTACAGCGAAGTTGCACTCGACACCCGGAATTTTTTTGAAGTTTTTCCATCACAAATTTTGGCATTTCAGACGAGTGCGAAAATTATTGACGGAAGGGCGCCGTTTCAAGACCTGGCTGGTTTTGGCGGGCAGGATTTTCTCCGAGGATATTTCGACGGGCAATACCGGGACAAGACAGAAGTAGGGGGACAAGTGGAATACCGGATTCCTGTGTGGTGGAGATTTGGCGCAGTTGCCTTTGCGGGCGTTGCGCAAGTGGCCAACAGAGTCTCGCTCTGGAGTCTTGATAGCTTTAAGTTTGCGGGGGGAGCGGGCATCCGATTTTTGCTGAAGCGCGACGATCGTATCTCGCTTCGGTTTGATATGGGGTTCGGCAACAACTCTTCGGGAGTATACTTTACCGTCACCGAAGCATTTTAGTGCGGGGCCGGCAGATAAGCGCGATGACCGTCACCTTTGAGGTAACGGTCATCTTGGTTTCACTTCCCCATCCCCCACAGTTTTGTCGTCACTCTCTCCAGTTCTTTCCCGATGAGCACCGGATCAAGCGTCTTCTCCGGTTCATTTTCAAACGTCGCGTACGGAATTTTGAACCCCTTCACCTCGATATAGTTCGGATCTCTCTTTTCGAGTTTCTCCCAGTCGTTCGTTTTGTAGTAGAACTCCATTTTTTCATCGGGAAGAGAGTGGTACAGGATCGAATCCTCCTGACCCTTTTTTGCCCGCCGGCGGTTCTTGCGCACCGACTCCTCGTACGATACGCGTATGTAGATCAACGCCGCGCGTTGTAATATTTCTTCGTGCATGAATGTCAACGCTTCGGAGATGCCGTTGTCGCCGCCGCGCGCGAACTCCACCAGTGTCGTCATTGTGTTGTGATATTCAGGGTTCCGTGCCAGCTTCTTCCGGTATTCAAGGCCGATGCGTTCGATGTATAAATTCCAGGTAAAGTGATCTTTGAACCAGTATTTTTCGTCGGACCAGACACGCGGCTTGCCGTGCCTGCTGAGAATGTCGTCGATCTCGAACGACTCCCAGACGTACAGGAAATCATCGAGCTCTTCGAAGTCCGCGATATGAAATCGATCCAGACGCTCGTTCGCGTTTGTTTTCTTGAGAAAATCGATCACTTCCGATTTTCCTGCTGCGGGGCGGCCGGTGATAATAAGAATCGGGAAATTTTTGCCGTTCATAGAAGGCCTTATAGATGATGTGAGACTATTGTATATGCTAAGAAAAGAGTCTTGCGCAAATCACGAAGTGATGGCTTCGCCAGATGCAAAGTCGCAACCTAATTATCAATAGAACCTTTGCGCCTTTGCGGCTTGGCGAGAGTTTTATTTATCTTCTTTAAACCGATTCTCTACTTTTGAATCAACCACTTTTTCATCTTGTACTTTCTTCTCTAACGTCTCGAAGACCGTTTGCTGGAGAATCACGGGGTGGAGGATCTCGATGCCAAGATAGTGTTTTGCCTCGCCGATAAAGAAATCGCTTGCGGCTGCGACATATGTTCCCTTTTCATCGAACGGCTTTCCGTTAACCTCAAGCTTTACGATCTCAATTTTTCCATCCGTAGTGCGCTTCCACTGGCATTCAATGCCCGACGTTTGTATCTTCAGATGCTTCTCGAGATAATTGAGGACGATCGTTCTTAATTCGGTCCCGCTCAACTGAAACGTCGTCAGAATATTCCTGAAGGGGAGGATTTCAAAGATATCTCGTTTCGTTATCGGTCCGGCTGATAGATTCTTCCTGATGCCGGAGTTGTTCATAAAACCGACATCGGCATGCGCTGCTTCTCGCTGCGCATCGGCGAGAAAATCGCCAATGCCGGACTCGTCGTTATCGTTGCGAGTCCAGTCCTCTTTGAGCGATCCGATCACCTGGCTGTAGTCTTTTTCAATACCGTGCTGAACGGAGTCGATGAACGCCGATAATTCCGTTTTCGGCCGTGCGCTGTTATACCAGAGTTGAATAAGCTGGCCGTTGTACTGCGTCACTTTTTTGTTTTCAACGGTCAAGTCAAGGACGCCGAGGTTCTCGCAATAGGATCCGGTTTGGACGATGATAACGCCGTTGATGAACTTCGGTTTTTTCAATCGTGTATGTGAGTGGCCGCCGACAATGACGTTGAGGCCGTGAACGTTCATCGCGAGGACGGAGTCTTCGTCAACGCCTTCGTGCGTTAATGCTATGATCAAATCCGTTTTGGACTGCAGTTCGTCGATGTACTTTTGGGCCGTCTCTACCGGCGAGAGAACCTTAATTCCAACAAGCATCGCCTGGTTCACGAGGCCGTACAGTCCCTGTGACATGATGCCGATGATCCCGATCTTCAGTCCATTTTTTTCTATGATGGTATACGGCTTATTGTTCACCGGATACTCGCCTCTGTCGTTCACGACATTTGCCGAGAGCGTAGGAAATTTTGCGATCGCCGTCAGTTTCAACAGATTCTGCTGGCCAAGGTCGAAATCGTGGTTTCCCAGACACCACGTCTCGCATCCGATCATGTTCATCATTTCGAAGAGCGCGCCCCCCAGGGCTCCATGGTACTCGTACTCAGTGATCGGATTGCCGGTCATAAGATCGCCTGCATCGAGGTACACGGTGGAATTGTTTGTTTTCCGGATGCTGTCGAGTGCAAACGACAGTTCGTTGAGTCCGCCGACCATCGGCTTCGGAGTCTCTCTCATCCACGATGCTTCGTGCGGGATAAAATTAGCATGAATATCGTTGGTGTGAAGGATTGTAATGTTCCTAGGCTGAGAGAACAGAGGAACAACAAAAAGAAGCCAGAGGAAACCAGCAAGAACGAACGCTTTTATCGTTTGCATGCGCATAAGAAGTTGATAGTAGGTTAAGGAATTGTTAACTGTAATTGCTTGAAGATACTAAATTAAATGCTTTTTTGGAATAGGTCTTTCTATCTTTGTAACTTTGTCGTATCTTGCACCGTTATGAGGAAAACATTGAGCGCGAAAAGTCTGCCGCGAATGGTTCTGCTGCTCGTCATAGTGCTGACGACGGTTAAATGCCGGTCGTTCTCCGCTGAACCACCGCGATTGATCATTTTCATTTCAGTCGACCAAATGCGGGAGGATTACTTCGACCGTTTTGCTCCACATTTCACGGGCGGGCTAAAACGGCTCTACACAGACGGGATGTTTTTCACCAATGCCAATCTCAACTATGCTTCGAGCGTAACATGCCTCGGTCATGCGACGCTCAGCACCGGCACGTATCCTGTGAAAAGCGGCATGATTGAAAATGAATGGATAAATCCGGTAACGAGAAAATCGGTCTACTGCGTTGAGGATACAACCGCAGCTCCGGTGGATGACGAAGGAGGGGGCTCTTCCCCGAACAATCTTCTCGTCACCGGGATCGGTGATTGGCTGAAGGCTTCTTCTCCCGCGTCGAAAGTCATCGCCGCATCCGGAAAAGACCGGGCGGCAATCCTAATGGGGGGAAAACATCCGGATTACGCTTTTTGGTACAGCCGGAAAAGCGGCCACATGGTAACATCGGGGTATTACACGCAGCATGAACCCGCATGGGTGCGGACGTTCAACGACTCTAAGTGGATAGAAAAAAATGTTCCTTCATCGTGGACAAAACTTTTACCGGACAGTGTTTACACGAAAGAAGGCCCCGATGATTTCAGCGCCGAAGTGAAGTGGGATTCATCTTCGGCATTTCCGCACAAATTTTCAGCGTCAAAAAAGAACGACCAGATCCTCACGTCTCCGTATGGTGATATGCTGGTCTTGGATTTCGCTCAACAGGCGATAGAAGCAGAAGAACTCGGCCAGCGATCTGTTACAGACCTCCTTTGTATAAGCCTGTCCGATTGCGACTACATAGGCCATGCGTTCGGTCCGAACAGTCATGAGATCATGGACCATTTATTCCGGCTCGACCGCGCGCTCGGTACGTTTCTTTCTAGCGCTGATTCAATGGTCGGTTCATCCCGAGTTCTCGTTGTCTTGAGCGCAGACCATGGCGTCATGCCGCTGCCGGAATTCTTAGTGCAATTCAGACATCAAGAGGCGCGCAGAATTTTATATCCGGCTCAAATCAAAACGAAAATTGATTCAATCGACGGCGTGATCCGGAAAGAATGGGCGATTACTGAACCTGTTTTTGAAACCGGAGGGTTTTTGAATTATGCCGCGGCAGCACGCGCGGGGAAAGACAGCCTCCAACTCGAACAACGCGCCGGCGAAGCGCTGCGCCTCATCGACGGCATCGCCGACGTGTACTTCCGCCGGGAATTAATGGTGGCGCAAACATCCGATCGTCCATATCTTGCACAGTTCAGACGCAGCTACTACCCGCCTCGCGGAGAAGACTTTCAAATCCGGTACTGCGAATACTGCCTGGTGGAGTCACACTCCACGGGGACTACCCATGGCTCAGTATACAGTTATGATACGCATGTGCCGATAATCTTCATGCACCCCGGAATCAAAGCATTTCATGTTCAGCGTGAAGTCCACACAGTCGACATCGCTCCGACACTTGCACGCGTACTCACAATAGACTTTCCCCGTACAGTCGACGGCGTGCCGATGGAAGAAATACAATAACATCGGTCCCGTGATTCTTTGTTCCTTTTAATGCTGACGATGGAGGATTTATGACTCGTCCAATTTTCACTTATTCGGTTGCACCATCTCTTCCTCAACCTCTTCAACGCCTCTATGCGCTTGCTTATAACCTTGTATGGGTCTGGGATCATGAGCTTCTCGAAGTCTTCATGCGGCTCGACACCGATTTATGGGAGGAATCGCACCATAATCCCGTGCAGATGCTCGGAGCGATCAAACAGCAGCGACTGAACTCGCTGGCGCACGATGAGGCGTTTCTTGGCGAGCTTGACCGTGCATGGGATCGGTATGCACAATACCTCGATGTCAGCTCAAGCTGGTTTCAAAAAAAGCATGGCAAGGAGAGCACTCCGGCTGTCGCCTATTTTTCTGCAGAGTTTGGGCTGACGGAATGTTTGCCGAATTATTCTGGCGGATTAGGTATTCTGTCCGGAGACCATATCAAATCGGCGAGCGATCTGGGGATTCCGCTTGTCGGCGTCGGATTGCTCTATCAAAAGGGCTACTTCACTCAGTATTTGAACGTCGACGGCTGGCAGCAGGAGCGCAATCCTGAAAATGATTTTTACACACAGCCTATTCAGATCGAGCGGGACAAAGACGACAAACCCGTGACCGTCTCGGTGGAATATCCAGGGCGGAACATCTACGCACAAGTGTGGCGGGTGCAGGCAGGGCGGGTTCCGGTATTCTTGCTGGATACCAATATTCCGGCGAATTCCCAGGAAGACCAGGATATCACAGATCAATTATATGCCGGCGACCGTGAATTGAGGATGAAACAGGAAATTATGCTCGGCATCGGAGGCTACCGGGCATTGTGCGCCATGGGGTTGAAGCCGACGGTCTGCCACATGAACGAAGGGCACTCAGCGTTTCTTTCACTTGAGCAATGCCGTCAGTTGATGAAGGAGAACAATCTGTCCTTCGCAGAAGCCCGTGAAGCGGCGACTGCCGGTGCCGTCTTCACCACCCATACTCCGGTTCCTGCGGGAAACGATTATTTTACCCCGGCATTGATGGATAAATATTTCGGTCACTTCTATGGAACTCTTGGAATCTCACGAAAGGAATTCCTCGGATTAGGCCGGAGAGATATTAACAACGATGCCGAAGATTTTTGCATGACGATTCTCGCCCTGCGAATGTCTGCGTACAGCAACGGCGTGAGCAAACTTCACGGCGACGTCTCGCGGGCGATGTGGCAGAGCGTATGGCCCGGCATCCCTGTTCAAGACACCCCGATCGGCTCCGTTACGAACGGCGTTCATATCCCGTCATGGGTCAGCCGTGACATGGTTGGGTTGTTCGAACGGTATCTCGGTCCCCGGTGGAAGGATGACGTAAGCGAAAATGCACTATGGAGTTTCGTGCATCGGATTCCGGACGAAGAACTATGGCGTACACACGAACGGAGAAGAGAACGGCTGGTGGCATTCGCGCGCCAGCGGCTGCGGACTCAGTTTGAATCCCGGGGGGCGCTGCGCAACGAGGTCGCGCAAGCGTCGGAGCTCCTCAACCCCGACGCGCTGACGATCGGTTTCGCCCGTCGTTACGCAACGTACAAGCGGGCCACTCTCCTGCTGCGTGATGCAGAGCGTCTCATCCGCATTCTCAGCGATAAGGACCGGCCAGTCCAGATCATTTTTGCCGGGAAGGCTCATCCGATGGATAATCCGGGAAAGGAATTGATCAGAGAAATCATACATTTCGCGCGGCAGCCCGAAGCGCGGCGCCGCATGGTGTTCATCGAAGACTATGATATGGTCGTCGCCCGCTACCTTGTTCAGGGAGTCGATGTGTGGCTGAATACGCCGCGCCGTCCGCTCGAGGCAAGCGGGACGAGCGGGATGAAAGCGGCCGTGAACGGCGCGCTCAACCTGAGCGTTCTCGACGGCTGGTGGGTGGAGGCGTGCAATGTCAATACCGGCTGGGCGATCGGGCAAGGAGAGGAGTACGGCGACGAGACATATCAAGATGAAGTCGAGTCGAACGCACTTTACAATCTTCTCGAGAAAGAACTGATACCTCTCTTCTATAATCGCGGCGCCGATGGATTGCCGCGCGCGTGGATCAGTAAAATGAAGACTTCGATGCGGGAAATCTGTCCGGTGTTCAATACCAACAGGATGGTAAAAGAATACGCGGAGAAATATTATCTCCCGGCACACAGCCGTTATTCATCCCTCACGGGCGATAAGTTAAAGAACACAAAAGCTCTTGCGGTGTGGAGGGCGAAAATACAACAAAGCTGGGCCGATATAAAATTCGTAGGCATCAGGTCGGACGGGAAGAAAGGAATGAAGGTCGGCGAGTCGCTCGACGTGCGCGCAAACATCGACCTCGGAGCATTGACGCCTGATGATGTTTCGGTGGAACTGTATCACGGCATGCTTAACTTGAGCGGTGAGATTGCAAATCCGACGGTGCTTCCGATGGTGGCCACCGGAAAACCGAAAGGGAGCGTATTCGAATACGTCAGCACGATCACGTCGGAGTCGAGCGGACGTCAGGGGTACACGGTTCGCATTCTTCCTCTTCACCCTGAGATCGACAATCCTTTTAAGCAAGGATTTGTCCTGTGGGCGTGAGACCAACCTTTCGAAAGTTTTTTTAAGAAAGTGATTTGCTGATTTGGTAGTGCCTGAATTTTAGTAAGAAGAGCTTCGCAATATATTGTTCTGTCATCCTGAGCGGAGCGAATGCCGAAGGCATCCCTTCGGGAGGATCTACGACTCTACCCCCATCGTGCATGTACGATGCAGAGTTGACGTAGATTCTTCACTCCGTCCCGCTTTAGCGGTCGACGACTCGACTCGTCGAGGACTCCGTTCAGAATGACATGACTCAGTCCTTCCAATATGCCGGTTCAATTTGAGGTGCTACCTGCTATTTCTGGTTCGTGCTTTCGGAACCGAAATTTCCTATATTGCGTTATCGGAATCTGCGAACAATCAATCAACCATTTGAAAGGGAAGCGATATGCTCAGCAAAGCGATCCAGGATGCGATCAACGAGCAGATCAACAAGGAATTGTTTTCATCCTATTTATATCTCGCAATGTCCACTTATTACGCTGAGTCCAACTTCTCCGGTTTCGCCAGCTGGATGAAAGTTCAGAGCTCGGAAGAGTACGGCCACGCGATGAAATTCTACAGTTACGTGATTGAACGAAACGGGCATGTCGAGCTGGAAACGATCGAGAAGCCGCATGCGAAATTCAAATCGCCGGTCGACGTTTTCAAACAAGTACTTGAGCATGAACAGAAGGTGACGGCGATGATCAACAAGCTGTATGAACTCGCCATGAAGGAAAAAGACTACCCGACACAGATCATGCTTGAATGGTTCATCACCGAGCAATTGGAAGAAGAGAAGAGTGCCGGAGACATCCTCGAACAATTGAAGATGATCGGCGACTCGTCGGTGAGCTTGATCATGATGGATCGCCAGCTCGCCGCAAGGGCGAATAAATAATTCCCTAGACTGCCATTAATAAAAGTCGGGCCGCATGAGGTTTCACCGCATGCGGCCTTTCTGTTGATGGAAACATCCATAGAACTGTTTCTCGCAAGGGAGCAAGGATTCTGTCTCTAGAATCAATTTGTCGCTCCCCGCCGGCGAATCCATCCCGTCGCGATGTGAGCCAGTCATGGAATAGCGGGTTAATCAGACGCCTCTCAAGGTAATTCAAACGATGAGCTTTTTACCTTGAGCTTTGGTACGAAACTTGCGCCATACATCCTTAATTGAATGAGTTGCCCAAGCCGGGCACATTCGGGGATGTATGAAGAAATCGGCCGGATTTGATTCGGAATTTCGGGTCGAATTCATTTTGCGAATCCCTAACAATGACGTCTTCGAGCCGGTGTTAGATTTCTTATCGAATTTGGAAAAGGATTCGTCCTTTTAGGAATTGTCGTCTCTCATACCTTCCTCGGATTGTCCGCCGGCCTACAGCAAAAATCAAATGACCTGCTTCAGTGCTTCGTGGTACGAATCCTGAAAGGAGCTCCCCATGAAAGTGAAATCCAAGAAAAAAACGTATGCCGCCGAGACCCGGCTCATCTACGGAAAATCGTTCACAACAAAATGGGATTACAGCCATCACCTGATCCCGCCGCTCTCCTCGTCATCAACATACCGGCTCGACACGACAAAGCGGGGGGCCAAAGGCTTTATCGAGTTCGCTCATCACGGAGAGGATTTCGAGGTGAAATCGCGCGCGCCAATCTATATCTACGACAGGCTCGGCGAACCGAATAAAGAAATCCTCGAAGAGAATCTGGCGATGGCCGAAGAAGGGGAGTGTGCGATCACGTTCTCGACAGGCATGGCGGCAATATCGGCGGTGTGCGGAATTCTTGCCGGCAGTGGGAGCGAAATTATTGCGCACAAAATGTTGTACGGCTGCACCTACTCATTGTTTAAGAATTGGTACCCGCGGTACAAAATAAAGGTGACGTGGGTCGATTTTAACGACCTGAACGCGCTGAGCAAAGCCATTACGCCGCAAACACGCATGCTCTATTTTGAAACGCCCGTCAATCCGACGATGGAACTCATCGATATTCAGAAGGTAGTCGAAATTTCGAAGAAGCATAACATTCATCGGTCGCAGCTCCATCGTATCTTTACCGTCGTCGACAATACCTTTGCGACTCCTTTCTGTCAACGCCCAATTCCACTCGGTATAGATTTTGTCGTCAACTCGCTGACGAAGGGGCTGTGCGGATTCGGGACGGACATGGGAGGCGTTGTCATCGGCCCGCAGTGGAGCTATGACCGGCTGATGTTATACCGAAAAGATTTTGGCGGAGTGCTGGCAACGAAAAGTGCATGGCCGATTCTTGTCTACGGCCTGCCGTCGCTCGCCGTCCGGTTCAGCCGACAGATGTTATCTGCTCAGAAAGTCGCCGAGGCGCTCGAGCATGACAAGCGCATCGGCATGGTCAGGTATCCCGGCCTGGATTCTTTTCCTCAGAGATCGCTTGCCCACTCCCAGATGACATCGTATGACGGTACCTTTGCCCCCGGAACACTCCTTTATTTTATCCCGAAGGGAAGAACCCCGAAGGAGCGGAAGCGAAGGGCCGACCGTATCGTTAACTTTATCGCGAAACATTCCTACACTATTACGCTTGCCGTGAGTCTCGGTTCAATCAGGACGCTTATTGAACATCCGGGATCGATGACGCATTCGAGCATACCGCCGGAAGAGCAGTTGAAACGAGGAATCGACCCTGGAGGCATTCGGCTCTCAATAGGATTGGAGAGTCCCGAGGATATTATTTACGACCTCCGGAAGGCGCTGGACCAGAGCACATAAGGAAGTTGTGAGAGGACTGAATGTTCTTTATCCCACTCATTATCGACCAACGGGGTAACACACAATAATTCTCCAGATTGTGGCGAAATCTTCTTGACATTATCTCTTCTGCTTGTTAACTTTGTAGTAGAAAGTGCTTTGTAGAATTGATTCTCTCGGCTAATCCAACTCGTTATTCACTAAGTGAAGTAAACCGTATGCCTTCTATAGACGACCGCCTCAAAGATATCTCTGAAATTCGCTCTATGATGGAGCAATCCACGAAGTTCCTTTCGTTGAGCGGACTCTCGGGAATAAGCGCCGGTGTTGTGGGCATCGTTGCCGTTGTCGTTGCGCAGCTCTTTCTCAACTCGGCAGGCAGTGAAAGCGCTGTGCCAAACAATGCACGGCTCTTTCTTATCGGATCTGTTATGACCTTGGTTGCCGCACTGAGCCTTGCAGTCTTTTTCTCGGTGCGAATGGCGAGGAAAAAAAATCTTCCTGTTTGGGGCGGTACCACAAAATCCCTGCTTGTGAATTTGTTCATTCCACTGGTAGCGGGCGGGTTATTCTGCTTTGCTCTGTTGTTTCATAATATCCCCTTATTGATCGCGCCGTCGATGTTGATTTTTTACGGACTGGCATTACTGAACGCCAGCAAATATACGTTCAAAGAAATTCGCTATCTCGGCGTGAGCGAAATTTGTTTGGGCCTGACCGCATCATTTTGCCTTCAGTTCGGGTTGATTTTGTGGGGAGCCGGCTTTGGTGTACTGCACATAGTGTACGGAGCAGTCATGTACTTCAAGTACGAAAAGTGAAAGAGATCCTGGCACATCTGAATAAGGTCTTCGAGAACCGAATTCGCCTCACGGTGATGTCGATTCTCGCCGTGAATGATTCAATGGATTTTAATTCATTGAAGAAAATGTTAGCACTTACCGACGGAAACCTTGCAACACACATTGCGATGCTCGAGAAGAAGAAATATATCAAGGTGGAAAAGGAATTTGTCGGAAAGAAAACCCTTACAACATATTTGGCTACTCAGGCAGGAAGGAAAGCGTTCTCTGAACACATTGATGCGATGGAAGAACTGATCAAACACTCCAAATAAGTTAATGTCAATAATACCCGCAATTATCATAAACTAATCTACCGGTGGAGGATGCCGATGCCTGCAAAACTTCTGTTCACGATTATCGGATTCAATATGCTTGTCGTTATTTTTGTTGCAGGAGTTGTCGTCGTTTATTTCCGGCCGAATCAATTTGGGATGATGGCTTCGCTTTTTCTCGGATGGTTGACAGGGTTTATCAACCTCAGCACATCGGAAGCTCAATTTCCCGTTCTCCTTCTTCTCGCGTTCGGTTTCTTTTTGGGATTTACGACTCCGAAGAGTGTATGGAGACAGGCGGTGGCATTGGGTCTCTTTGTCCCTCTTTCGCAATTTGTTTGGATCGGCGTAACTCATCAAAACGAACTGTTCTTCTCCGACGGCGTCGGGTCGCTCATATCATTCTTTCCGGCATTCGGAGGAGTGTATCTTGGCAAGTTCATCGCCGGAGTAGATCGGTCGCAGCAGGACTCGGTGAATGGTCTCATCGCCGGTCAAGGCGATAACTGAAAGGATCTCAGGATGCCCGGTTCATATCCGTTCTTACGGTCGCCCATAAAACTGCTGGTTATTACATTTGTGGTCGTTGCGCTTGTCGTCCTCTACTGCATTCATGCATTGTTGCAGAGATCTCGTTCAAATGTCCTCTGAAAGAACGTGGCAGCATTGATTTTTTATATATCGATGGGTTACTAAGTGAGTGAACAGACCAGGCGTCTGACGATTCGGTTTGCCATTGTTGCTGTTTTTTCAATCGCGATGGCGTGGGTGGAGTCCGCAGCGGTGGTTTACCTGCGAATGCTGGTAAACCGCGTAGAGCCGTACCAGGCCGCGCCTCTGCCAATCGTCAGTTCACTCGGCGCGACGGAGATCGTTCGCGAAGCAGCAACGATGATCATGCTGCTCACCGTTGGCTGGCTTGCAGGAGGTTCATGGAAAAGCAGGCTAGGTTACTTCATGTGCGCGTTTGGTCTATGGGATATATTTTACTACCTCTTCCTGAAAATCATCGTCGGTTGGCCGCACTCCCTTTTAGACTGGGATGTTCTCTTTCTCATTCCGCTTCCGTGGTGGGGTCCGGTATTGGCGCCAATTTTGGTATCGCTCGCACTAATTGCCGTGGGGAATTTTCTGACGTTGACCGATGTCCACGATCCTTCGGTTCGGGCAAGAAGGATAGCCTGGGTTTTTCATTTATGCGGTATCTTCCTTGCCCTGTACGTTTTTATGGCTCACTCTATCCAGGTATTACAGGAGGGAAGCCGCGGAGTTATTGAAAAACTCCCGAGCTATTTCAATTGGCCGTTATTTATCATCGCGCTCTTCTTTTTTATAATGCCGGTGGTTGACGCCGGGAGACGATCGCGGAAGATAAAATAGACGGGAGTTTCTGCAGGAAGGAATTGTGGAAGGGTGGGGTGGGGATTCTAAGGGCTTCGAACTCAGTTACGTGGATGCCTTGATACCCATTCGTTATTCTTAACAAAAAATCTCCATCGCTTATCCCTCCCCTGTGTAATGCCTATACGAACTGAAGTCCCAATGTCCGATTTTGACATCGACTCTCCGTCTGTCAAAAAGATCTTATCTCCAAGCAAGTCGGTCCCGTTCTCTTTTCGTTCGATTCCCAGTGCCTGGCACAACTTTGCGGGGCCGTTGGTAAGATTGACTTCAGTCAGCCGTTTTTCGGCAGCGCCCCTGTTTCTCTTCATTGCTTCGACTCCCACTAAAGGTTCGATTGCCCGAATGAGAACTGCTTCGCCGATGTCTTTTTTTCCTGTGACAACATTGGCACAAAAATGCATGCCATAAGTAAAATAAACATATAACAATCCCCCTTCATGAAACATCACCTCATTCCGTTTTGTCTTCCCCCGGTATGCATGGCTCGCCGGATCTTTTGCGCCAAGATAGGCTTCGACTTCGACAATCTTTCCTGAGAGAATAGTCCTCCCGACCCTTCGAACAATGATTTTTCCAAGAAGGTCTTTTGCGACAAGGAGAGTAGGGCGGGTATAAAATGAGCGGGGAAGCTTTTTCAAAAAGTGAAAAGTTAAAAGTGAAAAGTTAAAAGTGCGAAGGCAAATTTTTGTGATTTTTCAACTTTGCACTTTTAACTTTTAATTATCGTCTGAATTCCTTCATCACTCGTTCTACTTCTTCAATCGTCATTCCGGTTCCGTACTTTCCTTCCTTATTTTTTCCATTATCAGCTTTTTCTTCGTTCTGCGGCTTTGGATGAACCGGCGAATTTCCCGCTTTCAGGCGAATCCTCTCGTCGATTTCTTCCATCCAGCTCTGAGTTGGCTTTGGTGAAGCTTTTTCTGGATTCTGAATTCTCTGTTCTGAGTTCTGTATTCTAAATTCTGTATTCTGAACTCTGCTTTCACTTTTCGCTATTCCACCATCATCTTTATTGATCGGCCTTGTCTCGAATGCAAGCCGTTTGATGTTGATGAGATGTTTTGCGGAGACGTTTTCAGAGATGATCGATTTCCCAAAAGTACCCGGTCCCAGTGTCATCGAAGGGAGAAGTTCATTCGTATAGCCAACCGCCCCCAGCGCGGCCTGCGTGTTCACGAGAATCCTGCACGCTGGCTTTTCCAGCGCAAATTTCATTATGATGTCCCGGTCCGATGAGTGGATCACCATCGTGTGTCCTAATCCTCCGAATTCAAGCATCTCAATGGAACGCTCGCAGCCTTCACGCCAGCCGTCTGCCGTGAACATTGAGAGTACCGGTGATAATTTCTCCCGCGAAAGGGGGTATTCCTTTCCGACGCCAGGCAGCTCAGCGATGAGACATGACGTATCCTCAGGGATTTCAAACCCCGCTTTGTGTGCAATGAACACGGGAGATTTGCCGACAACATCGGGATTGATCGCACCATTCGCATCGAACATTACCTGGCTGAGTTTCTCTTTTTCATCCGGGTTGACGAAGTAACCTTTTAGTCTTTTGAATTCTTCGATGACCTGCGGCTTGATCGGCGAATCAACGATAACCCCCGATTCGGTTGAACAAAGAACGCCCCAATCAAACATTTTACCAGACACGACGTCTGCAACGGCCTTCTTTATGTTTGCACTCCGCTCAATGAATGCCGGAACATTTCCTGAGCCCACGCCGAGCGCTGGTTTGCCCGAGCTGTACGCGGCGCGTACCATAGGATTGCTGCCGGTTGCGAGGATGATCGCGGTAAGCTTGTGCTTCATCAGCTCATTGGTTCCGTCAAGTGAGGGGAACGACATGCAGGCGATCAGCCCGTGCGGCGCTCCTGCACGTTCAGCCGCCTCTGAGACCACTCGTGCCGCTTCAAGCGTGCATTTTCCTGCCCGAGGATGCGGGCTTGCGACGAATCCATTGCGCCCTTTCACGGAGATGATCGCCTTGAACATCACGGTTGATGTTGGATTCGTCGAAGGGATCAGCGCTGCCACAACTCCCATCGGTTCGCCGATCTCGACGATGTTCTTCTCCTTATCTTCACGTATGACGCCGACCGTCTTCAAATCCCTGATCGATTCGCATACGCGCTTGGTAGCAAACTCGTTCTTCTTTCTTTTATCTTCCGGCTTGCCGAAGCCCGTTTCCTCAAACGCCATTTGTCCCAAGCGCTCCGCTTCCGCGAATCCGGCATCGGCCATCGATCGTACGACCTTGTCTACTTGTTCCTGAGAATACGAACGAAAGGCAAGCTGCGCCTCTTTCGCTTTTATCAGAAGTTCGCGGACTTCCTGTACGGACTGCAGATCTTTATCGAGGGACATAAAACTCCACCTTTAAAGTTCAACCATTATTTTCCTCTGTGTAACTCTGTGGACCTCGGTGCCACTCTGTGTGAGAAATCCTTTCACAGAGTGACACGGAGCAATCACAGAGTGACACGGAGAAGGAAACCTTGCAACGAATCTTTAAAACAGATTCTCCTGACCGACGGCTCTTTTCTTTATCCCAAAGTGCTTGTATGCCGTCGCGGTTGCTTCTCTTCCGCGCGGCGTGCGTTTGATGAATCCTTCCTGGATCAAATACGGTTCGTACACTTCTTCGATGGTCCCCGGTTCTTCACCGACGGCGACAGCAAGCGAGCTGACGCCCACCGGACCGCCGTCGTACTTCTCGATAATCGTCCGCAATATGCGCTTGTCCATCTCGTCGAGGCCAAGGTCGTCAACTTCAAGAGCGCGGAGTGAGTGTTCGGAGACCTCCTTGGTGACGACATTGTGAAAGTGAGAGAGTTTCTTATCCGCTACGGCAAAATCCCGGCACCTTTTCAGCAACCGGTTCGCGATGCGGGGAGTTCCGCGTGATCGTTTGGCGATTTCTGCGATGCCCGCATCTTCGGTTTCGATTTTCAGGATGTCGGCAGAGCGCTTGATGATCGTGGAAAGCTGGTCTGGCAGATAGTAATTGAGCCTGTTCGTTACACCGAAGCGCGCTCGAAGAGGCGCCGTTAAAAGGCCCGCACGCGTTGTCGCTCCGACGAGCGTAAATTTCGGAAGGGAAAGCTGAATGCTCCGCGCGCTAGGGCCCGCGTCGATGATAATGTCCAGCCGGAATTCTTCCATTGCGGAATAGAGATATTCCTCAACGACAGAATTAAGCCGGTGGATTTCATCGATGAAGAGCACGTCACCTTCCTGCAGATTCGTTAACACGCCGGCCAGGTCCGCGGGCTTGTTGAGGACGGGTCCCGACGTGATCTTGATATCTGCCTCCATCTCGTTCGCAATGATATAGGCGAGCGTGGTCTTGCCCAGCCCAGGAGGCCCAGTGAGAAGTACATGGTCGAGCGGTTCATTCCTCTGCTTTGCCGCCGCAATGAAAATTTTCAGATTGTCGACAATGTTCTTCTGTCCGACGAATTCGTCGAAGGCAGACGGACGGAGAGCATGGTCGAACTCTGTCTCATTCTCGAGACGTTCCGGCGTCGTGAAGTCAGAATCGCGTTTAGCAGATTTCATTGAGGATGAATCTACAAAGAAACGGAGTGAAGTTCAATGTGATGCATTCTATGGCAACGACCAATTGCACAAGTGATGCCATGCCTCTTGATATTATAATTGCCTAAACAAGAGTTCACTTCAGAATTCAGTGTGACGGTCACGGTATCAATTCTATCGAATTATTTCTCCAGCGCTTTCCACATGGCTGCAACAAGTCCCCCGAGCTCTTCGCCGGTCACGGCGGAGATGCTATGAACGGAGATTCCTTTGCGGAACTTTATTTTCTTCAACGCCTTTCGGAGCGCCGCGTCGGCAATATCGAGTTTGGTAAAAACCACGAGGGTGGGTTTTTTCGGCAAATCCTTGTTAAATGCTTTCAGTTCGCTGGCTAAAGTTGCAAAGTCTTTTTTTGGGTCAGGGCTTGTGCATTCAACTAAATAGACAAGCACTTTGGTTCGCTCAATATGCCGGAGGAATTGTGTCCCCAGGCCTTTGCCTTCATGCGCCCCTTTGATGAGTCCTGGAATATCTGCAACCACAAAACTCTTTCCCTCCTGGAAATAGACCATCCCCAGGTTCGGCACCAGCGTTGTGAACGGGTAGTCGGCAATTTTCGGCTTTGCCGCAGATATTTTTGAAATCAATGTCGACTTTCCGGCGTTGGGAAAACCTACCAGACCTACATCGGCAAGAAGCTTCAATTCAAGGTCAAGGCTGAATTCTTTTCCTTCTTCGCCGGGTGTGCAAATACGGGGCGCCTGATTGGTCGACGTTGCGAATTCAGAATTTCCTTTTCCGCCGCGGCCTCCCTTTGCCACTACGATCTGAGTGCCATGGTCGACCAGGTCGGAGATTGTTTCTCCGTTGAGCGCGTTCTTGACGATCGTTCCGCACGGAACCTTGATCAGAATATCCGGCGCCGACCTCCCCTCCATGTTCGAGCCTTCACCCGCGTTGCCGTTTTGCGCGATGTAGCGCCTTTTGTACCGGAAATCCAGCAGCGTCGTCAGTTGCTTCTCCGCCCGGATGATCACATCGCCCCCTTTGCCGCCGTTCCCGCCGTCCGGCCCTCCCTTCGGAACGTACTTCTCGCGCCGCCAATGAATGATGCCGTTGCCGCCGCTGCCGGACCGCACAAAAATTTTTGCTGAATCAATAAACATAAGCACTCAAATTCTAAATTCGAATATCTAAACTCTAAATGGATTTGAATTACTAAGTCGTGTAGACTTCCTTTGTTTTTTCTAAAATTGCACCGAAGATTTTCATTAGTTCGGTAGATTCTTGAATAAGACTGCCTCGTAGAACGTTAAGGTCATCAGGACACTCAAGTAGCTGTAACCAATATCGACTCTCTTTTGATTCCTTTTTGCAGATCTTTATTCTCATTGCAAAATCCTTCCTACCAAGCGATTCGTTCGCTTCTATGTAATTTGCGCCTACGGATCCTGATGAGCGTACAAGCTGTTTAACAATTTCAATGTTTGGTAATGTTTTTGAAATTTTGTTGATCAGGCTAATTACCTCTTTCGCAAATGCCAACGTTCGATCTTCCAAATCGTATTTTTTCATTCCCTTGGCCCCCCAATGAAAATAGGATTTAGGTATTAGAATTTAGTAATTGTTTGTAAATCTGCTCTGCACTTTATTGGTGAAGAGTATCGCTTCTTTGGTGAACGCTTCAACATCGTTCATCAAAAAATAATGGTCGATCGAGAGCGCGGCATCTTCCCAGTTCGACGCACCAAGCGCTTCTCGTACAGCCGCCTGAAATTGTTCTTCGTTTTGGCGGAAGACATATTTAATGATTGTTCGTTCCTCATCGAGCGAAAACAGGGGAGGGACGGGCTTCGGCGGTTCTAACGGTTTCGCGGCCGCCGTTTCAACCTCTTTCAACGCCACCGGCAGAGCCGGCAATTCCAGCGTGATGTCGTCATGCGCCGGCAGGGGCTCGGCGTTTTCGTCGAAGATGTGGGCATGTTCGTCCCCGGTCTGAACTCTTTCGAGAAGGTTGACAAGCTGGCCGTAACTTATTTCTTTGACGTTGCTCACCTCGCGCTCGCGAACCAAGCGTTCGTACATCGCGCTCATCTTCTTGTCCTCAAAGAAATACATCAATGCGCGGGTTGGAACAGTTTTCGCGGTAGCGCTCATGTTGTGCGACCGCGCGTACGCCACAAAATCGTACAGCGGCTGGATCATTTTTGCGAGTTCGATGCTCGAATGGTTCTTCACGACCTCTGCATCGATCCTTGTAACGAGGTTTCTGCCTTCTTCGAGAGTTATCTCTCCCACTCCGCGCTGCTGCATATAACGGCGGAGAATATCCGGAAGATACGCATAGTCCCGGCAGTAGCGGAGTTTCAGCTGGATCTGTTTCGTCGATGCGCGCGCCGATTCTTCGAATAAAAAACTGTTGAGCGTCCATTGAGGCCGGCAAAGATAGTTGAGCATGAAGTGAACGCATTTGTCGAGTGTCGCTTCGAAATCGGCTTTCGAGAAAATAAAATTGTGGATGAGCAGCGCATTGGTCTGTTCGCGCAGCATTGCGATCTCGGGGAGATTGTAATTGAACTTGGACGGCTGCGGCTCAGGTCGTTGTTCGGCATCGAGCATCCATTCGACCTCGGCGCGAAAGAATACTTTTATATTCGACGGGATGGTCGATTCGAATATCTCTCTCAGCCCTAGTGCCTTGGCGTCCCCGATCGTCGCCTGCCGGACCGTCGTGATAAGTTGTTCAGTTTCTTTTTCGAACATAATTGTCCTGGTTGTATAACTCGCTAATGTTACGCAGGGTCTGATTAAAATGCCGCTAAGCCACTAAGTTCCAACACTTTTTATGGAGAGCCTCATCTTGCATCGTTCATTTACAAAAATAGTCGTCTTCCTTGGTGTCTTTGTGACTTCGTGGCAATGATATTGGCCATTTAAATAACAAGTGTTAATTGGACTCTTTCTTGACGGCGCTCTTCACTCGATCAATCTCTTTTTGCGCGGCCGTTTTAAACGCCGGGTCGATCCCCGGTTTGTCGATGATCTGTTGGTACATGTTCAACGCCTGATCGAATTTTCCCATCTTCTCGTACGATTGGGCCGACATGTAATATGAGTTCGGGGTCCAATCGATCTTGGTTTTCTTTGTGATGAGGTATGGAACTTTCAGAAATTCGAGAATGGCCTGCTGGTATTCCCCTTTGTCAAAGTATGATTCTCCGAGATAGTAGCGGATCTCCGATTCGAAATCCTTGTTCGCGGTCTCGAGGAGCGCCTGGAGCTGCACGATCGCCTGGTCGTAATACCCAAGCTTCTGATACAGCACGCCGAGATCGACTTTCTTGTCCTGTATCGATTCGTCGTTCGGATATTTCTCAATAAAGCTGCGCGTCAGCTCGAGGGCGCCGTCGTAGAGTGCGAGCTCTTTATAGGCTTCGATCAGGTTGCTCATCGCAAACGGGAGAACGTCGGGCGACTGGTCGGTTTTGTCGACGATGAGGCGGTAATATTTCACGGCTTCGTCGTAGTTTTCTTTGAAGAAATAGATGTTGCCAAGCGCCAGGTAAACCTTCGGGAGAACGCCGGAGCGGGGAAACGTCCGCATGACAAGGTCATACTGCTTCAACGCGCTGTCCGGCAATTCTTTTGTTTCGAGGATCTTTCCCACCCAAAAATATGCTTGCGGAAGGATCTCGGTAGAATCGTATTTGGAAGGGAAACCTGTTAAGATGGTCAGCGCACGGTCCGGTTCTTCACTGCGGTAGAATACCATTGCACGTTCAAATTCAAATTCTGCAGCTGCGTTCTTGTCGGATCTGTAAAACTTCAAGAATTCCTTGATCTTTCCGTCAGCTTCCTTTTCATTGTCCGACCTGAAGAGGGAGACGATGACGTTTTTCCTTGCGGATCTGATCATCGACGAATCGGCGTCGTTCAGGCCGGCAAGCGATTCATATTCGTCGACCGCTTTTTGATAATCGTTGTTGGCAAAATAGAGCGATGCAAGTTCTGCGACGTTGGAGGCCGTCCGTTTGGCAGCGATAGACTTTTCGAAAAACTGGATCGATGCGTCGGTTCGGCCGTTTTGCTTCTCAAATACTGCCAGCCGCGCAAACGCCTCCGAGGCATCCGCCGAATGAGCGTCTTCGCTGACGAGCTCAAGATATTCCTGCCTTGCTTCCGCAGTATCATGCGCGGAGTCGTAGGTTTTGCCGAGCTGGAATACGATGTGCAGCTTTCCGGCATAATTGGTCTGCAGGGGAGATGAAAGCCGGTTCAGCTGCCTTCGGTACAATGCGATCGCTTTTTCAAACTGATTTGTTCTTTGATAACTCTCTGCAAGTGCCGGGATGCAATCAACGGCCCGGGAGGAGTAGAAATATTTGTTCCGAAGCTGTTCGAATGACGTTGCCGCCACAAGCGGTTTATCCTCACGCATCGATAGCATGCCGTTTTCATACAGGACGTCTGCGCTGAAAAATCCTTTCGGATATGCTCTGAGGTAGCTGCTGAATACGACGGAGGCGGTGTCGTTCTTGCCGAGGTGGGCAAGTTGAATGCCGAGTTGTGCCGTTGCTTCGTCTGCCTCGGGTTGAAGAGGGAATTCGCTCGCGATCCGCGCGTAGGTTGCAATTGATTCGTTGAGCATTCCCTTGTCTCTTTGGGCATTGCCCAGGGTCAACAGAATTTTTGAGGTGAAGGCTGACGCCGGCCGCTCCTTCAGGAATTGCTCGGCCGATCCGGCCTTCGCTTCCGGCTTTCCTTTTTTTGTCTGCAGGAGGAATCGATCGAACGCCGCTTCGTCGCTGAATCGCCCGGAATGATAGTTCTTCAGGAAAGACGACAGCGCGGCGACCGATGCCTGGTAGGACGAAGAGTCGATCTCGGTCTGCCGGTACAGTGCAAGGGTGCGTTTAAACGCGGCCTCTTCCCGTACGAGAGAATCCTTGCTGACCGTTTCCGCTTTCTCATACTGCAGCGCTGCCTGCGGAAAATCCTGCAGAACGTCGAGGTAAATGTCTCCAAGCCTCATCGCCAGCAAGGATTTCTCCTTCTCCAGAATAAGGTCGCCGATGAGAAGAGCAAGCTGCTTCACAGTTTGCTCTTTGTCGGACGATTTGTATTTCAGGAGAAAATTCTTCTTTTCCATCGCGGCAAGAGCGAACGGGCTTGCCGGATAGGTGGTCATGAGAGCGGCATAGGCTTTCAACGCCTCCCCGGTTTCTCCGAGAGCCTCGTACGCCACGCCGATCGCGAATGCCGCGTCGTCGCATTTTTCGTGCTGAGGGTACCGGGCAAGAAATGAGGTATAAAGGTCGATGGCTTTCTGCTGCTCGTTCAGATGTTTCCCGTGCAACTCTGCGATACGAAAAAGGATCTCTGGGGCTTCATCGTCGTTTGGAAAAAGATCGAGGCACTCCTTGTAGTACGCCGTAGCGGTGTCGAAATTGTTGAGCGATGTTGCCAGCGTGGCGGCGCGAAGAAGCGCGTAGCGTTTTTCGGATGGGACGGCAGATCGATCTGCCGCGGCTGAAAATGCGGCGAACGACTTGCGGTACTCTTTCAACTCATCGTATGACCTCGCTGCACCGAATAGCGCGGTGACGACGAGGGAAGAATCAGCCGGATGAAGCAGAGCCCGTTCGTACGAGTCGGCGGCTTTTTTGAACTCCCGCACTTCGGAATAGCCGTTTCCTAATCCGAGCAGCGATTGCTGTAGTAGTTCCTGTGGAAGCTTCAGGGAATCGGCGCTCAACTTCTGGAAATATTCGATAGCTTCAGGTTGTCTTCCCGAGGAAGAGCAAAATCGTGCAAGCTGGAGCCGCGCCCGGGCCGCTGTCTTGAAGGAGATATCGGTTTTCTTGTCGTCGATAACGGAGTGATACAGTTTTTCCGCTTCCTCCTGCCTCCCCGATAATTCGGCGACCGATGCCAATTGGAGAGAAGCCTCCGCAGTCAGTTCCTTGTCGGCGCCGCTCTCGGTGACCTGAAGCAATTCTTGCCGTGCCGCGATGAGATTGTTTTCCTTCGCGAATAACGTTCCGAGGCGAAAATGCGCCTGAGTGACAGACTCATCTGCGGGGTAATCACTCACAAGCGAACGGAGGCATCTCTTTGCGTTATCGTTGTCTCCCGCTTTTTCGAAATAATCGCTCGCAGTCAGCAAAGCTTTTGGGGCCAATTTACTTTTCGGCTGGAATATTTTTATGCGTTCGAACGCAGAAGCCGCGTCGGCAAATTTCTTCCCTTCGCTGTACATTTCACCGATGTTCCACCACGCTTCAGGGGCTTTCGGATGATCCGGATACGTAAGTGCAAAATTCTGGAACGCCGCACGTGCATCGTCATTCTTCTTCAAGGCTCGTTCAGCGAGTGCGATATAGAATTTTGATTCGACGCTTTGGGGACTGGAGGGGTAGGTCGAAATAAACTGTTTGAATTGTTCGAGCGATAGGTCGTACAATTTGTCGCTGAACAAGTTGAGGGCAAGCTTGAAATCTGCGTTTTCCTTCGTGTTCTGGGCCGGACAATATGTGACCGCAAAGAAGAGCAGAATCATGCTCAGGCGTCTTAACAGCATCAACTATTCGCTCGGCTATGGAAGAAAAACAACTTTGATATCGTTAAGATAGTTCTATTTTCGCTTGCAATCAATTTGAAGTCGGCCTCTTGCGGTTGATTTCAAGTTAGGATCTTGGCGCCTTTGCGTTAGATTTTGACGTGTGGATACCTTATTCCGTCCTGCGAAGTTGCGTTTCTTTGAAATCGAACGAGATCCACCCAAAAAAGAAGGCCCCCTTGTCGTATTGACAAGGAGGCCTCCTGCTATCGAGATTGACCAATCCGACAGCGTTGCTGCCGGAACAGAGAGGAACCTCAAACTTTCTTCGTCGAATCCATCTTCATATCATCGGGCTTTGGCTGCGTTTTCTTCATCTCTTTTTTTCCACTTTCGGCTTTCACTTCTTTGATTGAAGTAACCTTGAATATGTCTCCGTCGTGCGTACCGGTGACCGACACCATTATTGCATTAGTCTTTTCGGTCTTTTTCAATAATGCGAGAGCCTGTTTGTCTCCGTTGTCATCGAATTTGTACCATATGCCCGCTGACATCAATCCGAAACCGCTCTCCTGACAACTTTCTTCGAGGGCACAACTTTTTGTGTGCTTTTCTGCCTTTGCCATCGCCTCATCCGGAGCTTTCTTTGCCATACCGGTCGCGCACATCTTGTCAACCAGATAGCCTTTCATCGTGTGCGACGTGGATTTGTCCATTTTTTCCTGAGCAAATAACGAGATGCTCGAGAAGAGAAAAAGAGACAGGAGGAGACGAAGAGCAAGGTTTTTCATGGAGGTCATTCCTTATGATTTTTAGATGTATGAGTTAGGTGCCGCGGCTGATTGACATCAGTAGAACAAGGCGTTTGTTATGAAAAGTTCCTCATTTTAGCATGTTTTGGGGATCGCAGCCCCCCAAGGAAAAATCGCAGAAAACAGTCGATAAACTGCCATTTCCCGTATCATACAAAAACATTCATTTTTCCCAAATAATACTTGGTTTTTAATTTTCCATTTTCCTATATTTCTGCTAAGTTTTTATGGTATGACTCTTATACTCTTAGCGGTTCTATTTACCATTTCACATAATCAATTATTAATTAACTAATTCAAGGAGCGCCCAATGGCAAAGGCCATGACAAAATCCCAGATTGCTGACCACTTTGCAAAGAAGTTTGGTCTGAAGAAAAAACAGGCTACAGCTTTCTTTGAAGAGCTGGCGACACTTGCATATGCCGAGGCAAAGAATCAGTTTACGATCCCCGGCGTCGGTAAGCTTGTTCTGGTCGACCGGAAAGCGCGACAAGGACGAAATCCAGCGACCGGTGAGATTATCCAGATTCCGGCGAAGAAAGTAGTTAAGTTTCGTGTTGCGAAGGCAGCAAAAGACGCGATCCTTACCCAGAATTAATCGGTCTGGTTATTTGTTCTAATCCATGCGACCCCTCAGGCTCTTAATACGTCGCAATGAACGGGGACGCATGGATTTTTTTTCCTTCCCCCACCCCCAACGTGCCATACATCAGAGGTCTTAGATGACAAATTCTTCAGGTTTTGAAGAAAAAGATAAACAGCTATTGCTTTCATCGAAGTTTGAAGTGCTTTCGGACATGGAAGATATCGTTGCGGACCTCATGCATAAACACGAAGAAAAACGCGAGCTATGGTTTCCTTCCGATTTTTTGCCCGCAGACGAAACAACCGATGAAGAACTGTACCTTAAGCAAGTTCGCGAACGGGCGAAGGGAATACCATTAAGCGGACGAGTCGCGCTCGCTCTGAATCTGATTACTGAAGAAGGGCTTCCTCATTTTCATCGTCTTATTGCCGTCCATCTAGGCAATGATTCATTCTGGAAGAACTGGAACTTCTTGTGGACGGCAGAAGAGGATCGTCACGGAAATGTTATTAGAGATTACTGCCGTGATTCTCGGATCATGAATTTTTCGGCTGTGGAGAAGGCGCAATTTCAATACGTGCGCTCCGGCTTCGACCCGGATTGGGATAAGGATCCGTATCGAGTTTTTGTGTACACATCTGCACAGGAACGAGCGACGCAGATATCCCACGATGGAACCGGGAGAGTATGCGGCGCCTACGAGCCGACTCTTCAAAAGATCCTTCATAGTATTGCTATGGATGAAGCCCGCCATTACACCTTTTACAGGTCCGTTTTCAGCGAAGTGCTGAAACGAGATCCGGACGAAGCGCTTGCATCGGCGGTCACAATCCTGCCCAGCATCGATATGCCGGGCCATTCGCTCCGCAATTTCAACGAGTATGCCGACGTTGTTCGCCGGTCCGGCATTTACGGTCCGAGAGACTACATTTCTGTCGTTGAGGCTCTGATCAAGGCCTGGGGGCTGGAAACGCTTTGCAATCTGAAGGAAAAGGGGAGACAGGCCCAGGAAAAAATTCTTGCGATACCCGAACGGCTGAAGAAAGTAGCAGAGTACATCGAGAGCCGGAACAAGTCGAAAACGTTTCAGCTTGAATTTGTTTTCAATAAAGTATTCCAGATGGGGTAGGGGCTTGAAGGTATGCGATCTTTTCTTTATTTTTAAAGAATTAGTCACTTAAAGAAAAATCCATGAAAAGCATCGCCTTCTTTTTGGCAGCGGCGTTGATTGCTGCAAGCTGTGCACGGAAAAATACAGGAGTGACGGAGAGCGGAATGAAATACGAAATCATCAAGGAGGGAACGGGCGCATCGCCGAAGCGCGGGGACTCGGTCACCGTTCATTACACCGGATGGCTGGAAGACGGCACAAAATTCGACAGCTCCGTCGACCGGAATCTGCCGTTTACCTTCAAGCTCGGAGTCGGACAAGTGATTCAAGGGTGGGACGACGGCGTGGCGACGATGAGGGTGGGCGGCAAGACGAAATTTTTCATTCCTCCCGAGCTCGGCTACGGAAGCCGCGGCGCCGGCGGTGTCATTCCTCCTAACGCAAAGCTCATTTTCGAAGTCGAGCTGTTGTCGATCAAATGATCCTCTTCCTTCAGAAAATTATCCTCCATGGCTAAGCCGTTCTTAATGATCTATATCCGACCCGGCAAGTGCGATTATTGCGGCTGCTGCGTTGGCGTCTGTCCAGAAGACGCGATCGAACTTCAGGAGTCGAAGATCGCAGTGATCGAAGAGCGGTGCACAAATTGCCGCAAGTGCGTCTGGGCATGCCCGTGGGAAGTGATCGAGTTTCATCGGGACGGGATCCAGGATCTTCCGAAAGAAATTTCCGCTCTGGACAATCTTCAGTTTGCGCACTCACTCAAATGAAAAAAGATTACGATGTTATCGTTGTGGGTGCGGGCCCTGCGGGTTCAACCGCGGCGCGCTATGCCGCCGCCGGCGGCGCGTCCGTGTTGATGCTTGAGAAGGATCGCGACGTCGGTTATCCGGTACGATGCGGAGAGGCAGTGAGTCACGAGGGAGTGATTCAATTCATCGAACCCGATCCCAAATGGATTGCGTCGACGGTGACGAAATTCCGCTTGGTGGCGCCGAACGGCAAGAGCGTCGTTCCGCGTCTCGACGGAACTGGATATGTGCTTGAACGCCGCATCTTTGATTACGAACTCGCTAAACTCGCAGCTAAAGAAGGAGCTGAAGTCGTAACGAAGGCCTACGTATACGATCTGCTGAAAGACGACGACGGCGGGGCGGTCGGCGTCCGTGCTTTGATCAAGGATGTGAAAGTGGACCTTCGATGCAAGGTCGTTATCGCTGCGGACGGCGTTGAATCACGGGTCGGCAAATGGGCTGGAATCGATACCACGTGTCATATCCGCGACATGGAGAGTTGCGCTCAGATAACGATATCGGGAATCGACGTCGAACCGGATGTTCTTGATTTCTACTTTGGCGACGAAGTTTCGCCGGGGGGATACCTGTGGGTTTTCCCGAAGGGCAAGAATACGGCGAACGTCGGGCTCGGTTTGAGTGTGGAGGAGGCAAAGAAGAAGTCGGCGATAAAATTCCTGCACGAGTTCATGGAAAGGAAATTTCCGAACGCCGCAATTCTTACGCACATCGCCGGCGGTGTGCCCTGTGCCAAGACCTGCAGCCGAATAGCGGCAAACAATGTTCTGGTTGTCGGCGATGCCGCTCATCAGGTGAACCCCGTTTCCGGCGGTGGAATAATCAGCGGAATGATCGGCGGTATGATTGGCGGCCAGGTTGCTGCGGAGGCTGTCGCCACGCGAGACTTGTCTTATCTTACAGACTACGAGAAACGTTGGCATAAACGGCTGGGATGGCGGCATGAAGTGTTCTATAATATTAAGGAAGCTGTTGCAGGCTTCTCCGATGATACCCTCAACAATATCTGCGACAGTGCATTGGAACTCCCCGTTGAGAAGCGAACGCTTGGGGGCATTTTTCGTACTGCGCTGTGGAACAAACCGTCAATGATGCTTGAGGTTGCAAAGGTCTTTGTCTCATAATTTCGCAGATGGCTCAGATTTAGTTCAGATTGCAGATGAAATTCTATGACGTAAAGGGAGCATCGTTTCCTTACATCTTTACTGTTCACTGTTTACTTTTTACTTTTTACTGTTTACTGTCTGCTGTTCCCACTCTCTCCCAAGAGAAATCCAGCGCCGAACTTGTCGACGTTCTTTCCGTGAATCCAGCCATTGTCCTCGACATCCGTTACGCAACGGATAATAACTTCACCCATCACAAGCTCTATCCTGTCGTAAAATGCCTGCTGCGCCGCGAGCCGGCTGAAAGCCTCAGTGCCGTGCAAAAGGAATTGAGTACACGCGGGCTTGGGCTCAAAATATTCGACGGTTACCGCCCCCTTTCCATTCAAAAAAAATTATGGGAGGCCGTGCCCGATGATCGATATGTCGCAAATCCAGCCAAGGGGTCCCGTCACAATCGAGGTGCTGCTGTAGACCTGACGATCATCGATTCTCTCGGTCGCGAACTTCAAATGCCCACGCCGTTTGATAATTTTACCGACAGAGCTCACTGCGGCTACATGAAGTTGCCAAACAAGGTTTTGAAAAACCGCGCGCTGCTCGAAGAAGTGATGGAGCGGCACGGATTCCTGCGGATGTCGTCTGAGTGGTGGCACTTCGATTTTCACGGGTGGGGGAAATTTCCAATCCTCGACCAGCCGTTGGACTAATTCTTCGCCCCGTGGACGCCGCCTGAGGCGATCAATTTTGCGTTTGTGGTGAGAGGTGACGGACACCTCACTCCAAAAATCATCCTATGCCGAAAAATCTAACAGGATAAATCAGCAAGGTGTCCGTCACCTTATGAAACCTGAGCACGACCTCCCGCCCGGTTACCTTGCACCTTACTCGTGTTTGCCGTATATTGAATCTGAAAATATTCGCGAGAGATGTTTTCCTGTTTTCATCGGCGGCAATGTTTTGAACGACGACGTTAAAAATATCCTTCTGGTCCGGATCGATAGAATAGGTGATGTCATCCTCTCGCTGCCGATGTTGCCGCTTCTCAGACGCCGCTATCCTAAGGCTTCAATCTCCGTTCTCATGCGCCAATACACGCGCGAACTTGTCGACCAGAATTCGTGTGTTGACGAAGTTTTGATTTATGAGAACGAGTCGAGCATAGGGTCGCTCCTGACGATCTTGAAGGGGATTCGCAGGAAGAGATTTGATATCGCGATAATTCCGTATGCTCGTTTCCGTCCTGCGTTGCTGATGTTCCTGGCGGGAATTCATGTCCGGGTAGGCTCGGGGTATCGGTGGTATTCGTTCTTGTTCAACAGGAGAGTGTTTGAACATCGAAAGGACGCTAAGCGGCACGAGGTGGAATACAATCTCAACTTGCTCCGCGCCCTGGGAATTGAGTCGGAAGAAGAACCGGAATTTGAATTTTCAATATCTCCATCGGCGGTTGCTTCTGTTGACTCTATGCTCGCCGCCAATTCCATTTCATCGCACGACAGGTTTGTCGTTCTTCACCCGGGGAGCGGCGGTTCATCCCGCGATTGGAGTGCGGAGAATTTTTCCAATTTGGGTAATGAAGTGCAGGGCAGGCTGGGGATCAAAGTTGTCGTGACGGGTGGAAAAGGTGAAGAAGGATTAGTCGGCAAGGTAGCCGCCGGAATGAACAAGGCGCCGCTTTCGGTCGTCGGGAGACTCTCCCTCATGGATCTTGGCGCGCTGATCCGCCGAGCAGAAGTGTTTGTTTCAAATTCGACCGGTCCTATGCACGTCGCTGCTCTTGTCGGGACGCCGGTCGTCGCATTCTTTCCGCCGATCGTGCAGTGCAGTCCTATGCGGTGGGGGCCGTACACTCGCAAAAAAAAAATCTTTCTTGCCGACAACCAGAAATGTCCGTTGTGCAAGGGGTCACCGTGCCGTTCAAACGTTTGTATGGATCAGATCGCGGTTGAGGAAGTATTTTCTGCGATCAAAAAATTCTTGGATGAACAAGATTAATCTCACTATGTCAACAGTACGGAACATCGTAGCATTCGCACTTCTGGCTTTGCTGGGAGTCAGTTCGTCCTCCGCTTTCCAAACTGGCAAGCCGAAAGAGGACCCGGGTCAATCCGCGTTTACCGTCGGCGAACGGTTAGTGTTCAATGTTGGCTATGGATTTATCACTGCAGGCCAGGCGGTCATTTCGATTCCCGAATATGATACCGTTGGCGCGCATCAATGTTTCAAAGTGATGTTTGAGGTCAACTCAACGCCGACATTTTCCTGGTTTTTCGAAGTCCGCGACCGGTACGAAACGTATCTCGACGTGCGTGAAGTATACCCGTGGCGGTTTGAACAGCATGTCAAAGAGGGTCACTACCGTCGCGATTTCGTTGCGGAATTTGACCAGCTCAATCATGTAGCAAAAGTCGGCGATAAACAGTATCCCATACCGCCAAAGGTCAACGATATCATGTCGGCATTCTTCTTTGTCAGGACGCTGGATTTTTCAAATAAGAAAATCGGGGAAAGGATCCATCTTCAAAACTTCTATAAAGACTCAACGTATGATCTTGATGTGCAATTCATCGGGAGAGAGACAATCAAAGTAGAAGCGGGTACATTCAAATGCATCATCGTCGAACCCCTGGCGAAAGAGGGAGGTCTCTTTAAGAGCGACGGCAGGGTGCTTATTTGGCTTTCCGATGACGACAGAAAAATTCCGGTGAAGATTACGACAAAAGTCCTGATCGGTTCGATCGGGTCGGAGTTGCGCGAGTACTCCGGTATTAACGGCGATTTGAAAGCGAGGGTCAAATAGATGTCAAAATATGTACAGGCGGACCTCTCGAAGGTCAAGACAATTTCGATCGTTTCGCGCAAGAGCAAGGTGGCTCCAAAGGATTTTGGCGCTCCCTTCGACCCGTCAAAGCAATCGTTCGCTGCGTTTGCCAGGTCGCTGCCGAACATCCTCGCCGCGGCTCAACTCAAGACCCTGGTCGCTGACATCGTCCGTGCGCGAAAAGAGAGAAAGCCCGTTATCGTGATGATGGGTGCGCATGTTATCAAGGTCGGTTTATCGCCGATCATCCTTGATCTTGTCCGGAGGAAGATTGTGACTGCGGTTGCAATGAACAGTGCCGCAGCGATCCACGACGTGGAAACGGCATTGTGGGGGAAAACGTCGGAGGACGTTGCTGAAAACATGCTTGACGGCAAATTCGGGATGTCACGAGAGACGGGAGAGTTCATCAATAACTCGCTTTCCATCGGCTATGCCATGAGTACGATGGGATACGGTGAAACGCTCGGACGTGCATTGGTCGAAGCACGGGCAAAAAATAAGAAGCTGAGCATCCTCGGAACATGCTTCGAACTTGACGTTCCCGTTACCGTCCATGCGGCGATCGGCACAGATATTGTCCACCAACAGCCGACGATGGACGGCGCTGCGACCGGCGAATTGAGCTTTCGAGATTTCAAAATCTTCTCCAACGTTGTGAAAGATCTTGTCAATGGCGGCGTCGTGCTGAATATTGGGTCGGCGGTCATCATGCCCGAAGTCTTTTTGAAAGCGCTGACCGTTGCCCGCAATCTCGGAAGCAAAGCGCACGGGTTTACGACGGCGAATTTTGACATGCTGCGGCATTACCGGCCGCTGATGAACGTAGTCCTTCGCCCGACGCAAAAGACCGGAAAGGGGTACGATTTTGCCGGCCATCACGAGATCATGGTACCCCTGCTCGCTGCACTGATTAAACAACACTTCGGGTCTCATGGACGAACGCCTCGAAAATAACGCCGGCCTCCCCCCGGCAGAAGAGGCCTCGGAGGTATTGCCGCCAGGGGTAGACGCGTTGAGAATGAATCCGCTTGGATTCGTGTTCCTTGCGCTTGCCGCAATATTTTTTCTTTATCAGGTTGTCGGGGGAGGGTTAACCTGGCTGATCTTCGGTACTTCTGTCACACTTGAAAACGTGCAGATGATGCGTCTCGCTACCATGATCTCACAAATTGTATTTTTGCTGATACCGACGCTCATCTTAATGAGGTTCCAGCATGGTTCAACGCGTGCGGTACTCCCCCGGCGGATGCCGAAAGCCAGCGAATTTGTTCTTGCCGTGATCGGAGTGTTCTCTCTTCAGCAGGCGATGGAGGGATATCTCTTTTTTCAGGATAAAATCCCGCTCCCGGAATCGCTCCGCCCGTTCATAGAAACAGTCCGAAAGCTGATCGAAGAGACGATGACGATGCTCGTGCAGGCACACTCACCATCCGAGCTCCTTTTTGTTATTATTGTTGTTGCGTTGACCCCGGCGATCTGCGAAGAGCTTCTCTTCCGGGGATTGATCCAGAAGAATTTGACGCTTGCGACGAATAAGAAATGGGGGTTCGTTTTTACAGGAATGATCTTCGGGTTATACCACGTGAACCCATTTCTTGTGGTTCCGCTCGTCAGTTTAGGAGTTTTGTTCGGGTTCTTTATGGCCAGGTCGGGCACGATTGTGATTCCTATGGCTGCTCATTTCATAAATAACCTTGTCTCCGTCGTCGGCGTGTACTATGAACCGGCCATAAAAGATTCCCCGGCGCTTTCCATGTTCGATTCGCTATCCGACTATTCAGCGACATTTGTCTTTTCGACAACGGCAGGCTTCATTATCATCTTTGTTGTCACGATGTATTTTTATTGGCAAGTGACTTCACGGCTTGACGAATCCGCCTTTAAAGGAGCGTCCGCGTGATCTGTCAGCGCTGTCATCGCACAAGTACCGGGCAAGCGTTGTTCTGCACGGCCTGCGGAAGAGTCCTTGGACTGCAGGATATTGTTGAATGTGAGAATCACTCAGGCACGCGTGCCATCGGCGTTTGCGTTGTCTGCGGCAAACCGGTGTGCGACGATTGTTCGGTGGCAAAGGAAAACAAATTGTATTGCGACGATGTTTTCCATTCTCAGTTGATGCCTGCCCATATCAACCTCGCGGCTGTCGCAAGTGAATTTGAAGCTGACATATTGACGAAAAATCTTTCTCTTAACGGTATACCGGCCCTTCAGTTTTCAGCAATGAAGTTCTCCCATTTCTGCAGCTTGACGGACGATCGGTTCGTAACTATTTTTGTGAAGGCTGAATCGATCAAAGCAGCCCGAGGTCTCATCGATGAGATGGACCTGGGTGAATTTATAATCAAAGAGGGTGGTGCGCAATGACGGCGAGATTTTCAAACCTTGCCTCGCGAGTACTGGTTGCGGTCGTCGCCGTCCCGGTCGTCCTGTTTATTTCGTACTTTGGCGGATTCCCTTTTTTTCTTTTTGTCGTTGTGATCTGCTGCCTTGCGTTGAATGAATTCTATGCGATGTCGGTCTTAAAAGGAGCATCCCCGCAGCGGACGCTTGGAACAGCGGCCGCGGTTGCGATCAACGGGGTATTTTTTCACGCAGGCATCCGATCGTTCTTTTCGGGCATTTTGTACGGGCGAGAAGTCCCCGCTCCGCTTCTCACGACATCGCAGATTCTCTTTGCGGTCCTTTTGATTTTCTTCGTCCTCGTCCTTCTTCTTGAACTTTTCCGGAACAAAGGTTCGGTATTCGTTAATGCAGGATACACCATTCTCGGCGTGGTGTATATCGGCGCATTTCTCAGCACATTCATCGGGATCCGTGAACAGTTCGGGAGCGAGTTTCCACTCCGCCTCGTGCAGGATGCTCTGGCCGGTGCACATGACAGTTCAGATGCGGCGTTACATTCCGCTGCGTATGCATGGGGAGGTCTGACGATCATCGCAATCTTCGCCTCCATCTGGATGTGCGACACCGCGGCATATTTTGGAGGATTAGCGACCGGCCGGCATAAACTGTTTGAACGGGTGAGTCCGAATAAGACGTGGGAAGGCGCTGTATGGGGTTTCTTCGGTGCGGTTGCCGCGATGGCCGTTGCACAGCATTTCGTTCTTCCTTATCTCAAATTCCAACAGGCCATCCTGATGGGCGTTATTATAGGCGTCTTCGGGCAATTAGGGGACCTGGTGGAATCATTGTTCAAGCGGGATGCCGGCGTGAAAGATTCATCAGCGTTGATCCCGGGTCACGGTGGTGTGTTCGACCGGTTTGATAGTTTGATATTTGTCTCACCGATTTTGTATCTTTATCTAACCATCGCAGTGTTGTCTTGACGAAGTTGAGAGAAGGAGCCCGAGTGGACAAGCCATCCAAAAAAGTCACCATTATCACCCTTGGCTGTGCAAAGAATCAAGTCGATTCCGAAGCGCTCTGGAGCCAGCTGGAAGGGAACGACCTCGAAGTGACTTCCTCAATTTCCGACGCGTCTATTGCGGTCATCAACACATGCGGCTTCATCGACGAAGCAAAAAAACAGTCTGTCGATACAATTCTCGAGGCTGTCAAGTTGAAGAATGAAGGAAGACTTGAAAGGGTCATTGTCATGGGTTGCCTTTCGGAGCGCTACCATGATGACCTTGTCAGGGAGATTCCCGAGGTCGACCGCTTCTTTGGCTCGAACGACGTGCCGATGATCGTCAGCGAGTTGGGCGGGAACTACAAGTATGAACTACTCGGAGAGCGTCAGCTTTCGACGCCTCAGTATTCCGCCTACCTGAAAATTTCAGAGGGCTGCGATAATCCCTGCTCCTTCTGCGCAATTCCTATTATGCGCGGAGTCCATCGCTCAAAGCCCGCGGGCGAGATCATGGACGAAGTAATGAAACTCGTCAATAAAGGAGTGAAAGAGCTGATCGTGATCGGCCAGGACACGACATACTACGGGCTGGACCTCTACGGCCAGAGAAAACTTGCCTCGCTCCTCAATTCTCTGGCAAATGTGAAAGAGCTGGAATGGGTGCGGCTGATGTACGCATACCCGGCAAAATTTCCTCACGATGTCCTCCAGTCCTTCCAGGAAAATCCGAAAATTTGCCGGTACATGGACATGCCTATTCAGCATGCTTCCGATAACGTCCTCAAATCGATGCGCCGGGGAATAACCCGGCGCGCAATGGAATCGCTCATCGAATCGGTGCGAAAGGCGGTGCCCGATATTGCGCTGCGCACGACATTGATCACAGGTTATCCCAACGAGACTGATCGCGACGTCGAGGAGTTGATCAATTTCATAAAAGTTGTTCGCTTTGACCGGCTCGGAGTTTTTACGTACTCGCAGGAGGACGGTACCGGTGCATACGGCCTCGGCGATCCGATCCCGCATGATGAGAAAGAAGCCCGCCGGGCAAGGATCATGGATGTGCAGAAAGAAATTTCACGAGAAAGGAATGAAGGGCGCATCGGGAAAATTGTCCGAGCCGTCGTCGAGCGGTGTGAAGACGGGTCGCACATTGGCCGGACGGTATGGGACGCTCCCGAAATAGACAATGAAATATTTATCACACCGGCGAATGGGCGACACCTTTCAGTCGGCGATTTTGTTGATGTGCTTGTTACCGATGCCGCAGAGTTCGACCTCTACGGCGATATAGTATGAACGCAGCATACGGCTGAAAAAAACATTCAATCGCGCACTGCACAAATGCGAAAACTTGTCGTCGGCATGTTCTTCATTATTTCCCAGGTCGGACCTCTCCGGGCTCAGGTCGATAACCGCTCAGACCACGCCCCTATCGGCATTCCTCCATTCTATATGGATGCGTTAAGCTTCCGCTCGAACGACTCATCGTCGGCTCGTATTGACGTTTACTCTGAAGTTCCTTTCGAAGTGCTGCAATTTGCGGCCACCGACTCCGGGTTCGTAGCACGCTATGAAATTACCATCGATATTCTCAACGAAGAGGGCACCGGCGTTCTCGAAAAAACCTGGAACAAAGTTATTTGCGTTCGGGCTTTTGACGAAACTCAATCGAAAAGAGAATTTAGTCCTGCGATGGGTTCGTTTACCCTGGCGCCCGGAGCATATCAGCTGCATGCCGAATTGCGCGAGAGAGAATCGGGTAAGATCTACACGCAAGTAAGGAAAATGACCGTCCCCGATTATTCCGAGACGCCGTTCTCGGTCAGCGATATCATGCTGGTGAACCACGTGACGACGGAGGCGGGGCAGTCGACGCTCGTACCGAACGTCTCGGGCAATCTCTATGACCTCCCTCATGGCTTCTCTTTCTTCTTCGAGGTTTACAACGCAAATGGTGCGGATTCGGTCATACTCACCTATCAGGTGGTGGACAAAAAAGAAAAACGGATGTACATCCAAAGCGAGCGCCGCCGTCTGGAAGGAAAGAAGTCGGAAGTGATCGCGGTGATGGACAGTGCACGATTTCCAGCCGGTGCGTATCTCCTGGAGATCGATGCACAGACGTTAAGGAAATCGGATACCGCCGAGACGTACACTGCTCAGAAAAGACGCGCGTTCGTTATGCGATGGAGAAGCCTGCCTACGACGCTCGCAGACATTGATCTTGCAATACGGCAAACGAAGTATATTGCCAGCAGCAAAGAGTACGATGCGATGGCGGATGCGTCTACTCTAGAAGAAAAGCAAAAACTTTTTCAGGAATTCTGGCGAAAACGGAACCCAAGCCCCGGTACGCAGCGCAACGAAAAAATGGAAGAGTACTACAGCCGCGTTCAATACGCTAACGAACATTTTTCTCATTTTATGGAGGGATGGCGTACGGATATGGGGATGACGTTCATCATCCTGGGGGCGCCGGGAGCTGTCGACCGTCACCCGTTTGAGATCGATTCTAAACCCTACGAAATTTGGACGTACTACGAATTTGACAGGCAAATTGTTTTCGTCGATGATTCTGGTTTCGGTGATTACCGGCTCGTCACGCCGATTTGGGATTTGGTGGAACGCGCGAATAAATAGTGCGGCCGCTGCAGTCATCGCTGCACTGTCAATGATGTGCCGTCGACGCCTGCCCGGATATTGTATTGTGATGGGCCTCCTCCCTTACGCTCTTTTCTCTCAAGCAAAATTCACTTCGCTCGAATTTCACGGCAATCGTTATTTCTCTCAGCGGGAGTTGCTTCAATTCATCCCGATTTCACGGGGAGGAGCGTATTCTCCGGACGGGATTCATGCGTCCGTTCAATCGCTGATGGATCATTATCGGGATGAAGGGTTCTACTTCGCGCGGGTGGATTCCGTTCAACGAATTTTTTCCGCCGACAGTGCCGCCGTCGGGCTGGATTTTTTCTTGTATGAAGGAAATCAATCCCTTATCGCGCGTATCGGGATCTCGGGGGTAACGGCGTTTCCGCCCGGCGACGTCCGAAGACAATTTGAAACTGCGCCCGGAGCTCTCCTTCGCCAGTCGGTCATCGAAAAGGATATTGACGACCTCCTCACCCGTTACGAGAACGAGGGGTATCCGTTGGCGAAAGTGCGTATCGATTCTCTTGAGGTGGATTCTCTTGATGCTTCGAAGCTAACATTTGATCTCACGGTCACGGAAGGTCCGCGCGTGTACCTAACCGAACTGAAAATCCGCGGTAATGCGTCGACGCGGGGCAATGTCATCACTCGGGAAGCGTATCTTCAGCCTTTTGAAATCTATAATCAGGAGAAGGTCGACGGCATACGGCGAAGGCTTGAACGGCTCGGAATATTTTCTTCCGTCGAAGCTCCGCAATTATATCTTTCTCGCGACCCAGGATTGTCAGACACTGTCAGCGGAGGATTATCGATTGCCGTTCAGGAAGGCAATACAAATAATTTCGACGGCATCGTTGGCTACGTCCCCCCCCTGCCGGGAGAAGGGAGCGGGTATTTCACCGGATATGTGTTCGTATCTATGAAGAATTTATTCGGGACGGATCGGAAGGCCGTAATACGTTGGCAGCGGGAAACCCAATCGACTCAGGAACTCGAAGCAACCTACAACGAGCCATGGGTCGCAGGACTGCCGGTAAACGCAGGGATTGGAATTCTCCAGCGGAAACAGGATTCGTCGTATATTAAGACCAGATTCGACTTTCGGGCAGACATTAACATCACGACCGAACTTTCAATTTCTGCGACGCTCAGCCAGGAGTCTGTTGTTCCCTCGGCAAATTTGAGTTATTTTACTGTGTTTGAGAGCAGCCTTCTATCATATGGAGGCGAGATCCATTACGACACGCGCAACGACGTTCGGAACCCGACATCGGGAATCAGTTATGCGACGGCATACAGCCGCGGTACGAAGAACATCACGGGCCCGCAGCAGTATCTTTCGCTTGCGCCGAATCAAAGCTTTCTTGTTGAGCAGTTATCGATGGACATGGAATATTATCACCCGCTCTTCACAAGGCAGGTCCTGCTCGCCGGATTTCACGGAAGGAAGATCACTTCCAGCGAGTTGGAGCAGAGTGATCTTTTTCAGATCGGCGGGACGAACACCGTGCGGGGATATCGTGAGAACCAATTCTATGGGTCGCAAGTGCTTTGGTCAAATTTTGAATACCGCTTTTTGACCGGCAGACTTTCGAGCGTCTTCGGCTTTGTGGACGCCGGGTACTTTTCAAAGCCTCCTGATGTTCTTCATGCGCTTCCATCGCAAGAAAAATTTCTGTACGGTTACGGCGTGGGTACTCGTCTCGATACATCGCTGGGCATTCTCCAGGTCAGCCTTGCTCTGGGAGAGGGAGATACGTTCAGCACTGCGAAAATTCATTTCGGCATCGCAAATGATTTTTAACCAACAGCATATGACTTTTCATTGTTTATAGAGCGTTACATAGAACTCCTCCGCCCGTCGAATTTTGTTATCACGGTCATGTCGGTCTTTGTCTCGTGCTTGCTCGCCGGCGGGGATGCAGGGCATACCCCTGCGATGATTTTGGCATCGCTCGCCGCAGGGCTGATCGGCGGCGGCGGGATGGTCATCAACGATATTTTTGACGTGGGGATCGACCGCATCAACAAGCCCGAACGGCCTCTGCCAAGAGGCGCTGTGACGCTGCGTTCTGCGGCAGTTTTCTACGCACTTCTTACCTCTGTTGGTTTATTATTGAATCTTTTTTTACATTCGGTAGCGCAGGTGATCGCAGCCGGAGCCGTGGTTCTCATTTTCTTCTACAGCTACAGACTAAAGAGCACGCCCCTTTTTGGAAATGTGACCGTCGGGCTGCTGACCGGCTTGGCGTTCATTTACGGCGGAGCCGCGGTTGGAAATATTGATCGGGCGATCATCCCCGCAATCTTCGCGTTGCTCATCAATATCGGGCGCGAACTGATAAAAGACATGGAGGATGTCGAAGGGGACGCACTCCATCACGCATCGACATTTCCGGTAAAGTTTGGAATGAGGCCGGCTTTGGTTGTCGCGACATTGTTTCTCCTCGCCGTTGTCGGGTCGACGATAGTTCCGTTCGCCGACCATCAATACGGAGTTCTCTATTTCGTTATCGTCTTCGTCGGCGTTGATTGTGTCGTTGCATTTGTGCTCCTGTCGATGTGGAAAAATTCTAGTCCGAAAAACCTTAATAAACTCAGCGTCATTCTCAAATACGATATGCTGATCGGTCTGATCGCGATCTATCTCAGTTGAGAATAAAGTACGCGCGGGAGAATAGAATACCTTCAGATGATACAAATCGAACAAGTTCACACGCGTCGGACACGGGAACCAAAAGACCTGCTCCGATATGAGCGGGAATATTGGAAAAGGAATATTCTCTGCGTTGCCGGAGTCGATGAAGCGGGAAGAGGTCCGTTGGCGGGTCCGGTTATTGCCGCTGCCGTCATTTTCAAACCCGACGTCCGTATTCCTTTTGTCGACGATTCTAAAAAGCTGTCAGAAGACAGGCGCGAAGAACTTTACCACGTCATCTGTCGCGAGGCGGTCGCATTCGGTGTCGGCAGGGTGGGACACGATGTCATCGACCGGATCAACATTCTCCAGGCGTCGATGCTCGCGATGCATAAAGCGATCGCAGAACTGAATGTTCAACCCGATCAGCTTCTCGTGGATGGAAATTTCTTCCACCATGAAACGCTACCGGTCCACAATATCATCAAAGGCGACGCATTGTCGCACTCAATCGCAGCAGCTTCGATCATCGCGAAGGTAACCCGGGACTCGCTTATGAGAGAATACGACATAGCATTTCCGCACTACGGTTTTGCAAAACACAAAGGGTATGGAACCCGCGAACATATCGCAGCGATACACCAGTATGGGCTTTCCGAAATTCATCGAAAGACATTTCATATTCCAAGCGTAGATTCCACCGGCATTACGGTAGTCGCATGAACATTCCTGCTGCAGCTTCTGGTCGGCACCTGTCGGCGATCTTGTGCTCACATCCTGAACACCAGGAATCACTCCCAGCAAACTCGCTCAATCATTATGCCGAGGTAATGGCGGCGCGTGTTCCGGAACATCGGGGCGCGGTTGTCGCCGCTTCGGACGGCCTCATGATTGCCGAGTTCGAAGATGCCGCTGAGGCGGTCAACTGCGCCATCGATATGCAGGAACGTATGGCGAAGTACGATGCAATGAACGCCGATGGCAAATTTCTTAACGCATGCATGGGAATTCATTTCGGTGAATTGTATCTTTCGGAAGGAGAATGCAAGGGCACCGGGGTCGATATGGCGAAAGAACTCCTATCGCTCGTCCCCCCATCCAAGATTTACATCACGCGTGACGTTTATGTGCGAGTACGCCTGCTGCTCCCCCTGAAGTTTGAAAATATTGGAAGGAAGAAATTTTCCTCTTCAACCGATGAAAAAGATCTCTTATCGGTCGCATGGGAGTCCGTGACTGCGAACCTTGAAGCATCGTTGAAACGATTGAGCGAAGATGACCTTCAGCGTGCAACAACCCTTTCTTCAAAGCTCGGATTAAATGCCTCAAAGAAATCGTCCCTTTTTGTTTTGATTTTTTTCGTGCTGTTTCTTTTTTTGTTGCTGAAGGCACTGAAGTTGTTCTGACGGGGGAAAATGTTCGCACGATCGATCGGGAATCACGGTGAATGGGATGCCGTTTCATTCTTACGGCGGCAGGGGTTTGCCATCCTTGACCGGAATTATGTTTTCAATCATGGTGAGATCGATGTTGTCGCGAAAGACGGGGACGTTCTCGTTTTTGTTGAAGTGAAGATGCGCCGGAGTACCCGGTTCGGTTCGCCGGAGGAAGCCATGACGCCGGCGAAGCAGGAACTGATTCGAAGGACCGCCGAAGGATACGTTCAAGAAAAAAAGCTGACGAATATTTCCTGCCGATTTGATGTTATCACGATAAGCAGCGAGAACGGAACCAAGAAATTCGTGCATTACAGGAATGCTTTTTGAGAGTTACGATTGTCGATCTGCAATTTACGATTGAATGGTTGCCGTCAGGAAATAGATCGGAAACTGCAAATCGTCAATCGAAAATAATGTCATAGTATCCGCCCAACAACCTGAGTCAATTGCATGAATGCTGTTCCGTATTTGCTCGGTGCCATGTGCGTTATGGCGATCATGTACCGCTATTACAGTGCATTCATCGCTGCAAAAGTCATTGCGCTGAACGACAGCCGGACAACGCCCGCTCACACGTTTAACGATGGCAGCAATTACATCCCGACGAACAAATGGGTGTTGTTCGGCCATCATTTTGCGGCCATCTCCGGCGCCGGTCCGCTGATCGGTCCGGTGCTTGCAGCCCAATTCGGATTCCTCCCCGGATTCTTGTGGCTGTTGATCGGCGTTGTTCTCGGGGGCGCGGTGCACGACTTTCTTATTCTCGGGCTCTCAATCCGCAGGAACGGAAAGTCTCTTGCGGAAATCGCGCGGCATGAGGTGAGCCCGCTCTCCGGCGTTATCGCGTCGATCGCCATTCTCTTCATCGTGATCATCGCTCTTGCGGGACTCGGACTTGCCGTTGCGAACGCCCTGCACGACAGCGCATGGGGAACGTTTACGATAGCAATGACGATCCCTCTCGCGTTGTTTGTCGGACTCTATATGTACAGGATCAGAAAAGGAAGGATCGCCGAAGCGAGCGTTATCGGTGTCGTGGGAGTTCTTATGTCGGTGTTTGTCGGGAGCTACATCCCGGGATCATGGCTCGAGCCGTATTTTACATTCTCGAGGGCAGGGATCATTAACCTGATGGCCGCGTACGGATTTGTCGCCTCGATTCTTCCGGTGTGGCTGCTCCTTGCGCCGCGCGATTATTTGAGTTCATACATGAAGATTGGTACTATCGCTGCCCTCGTGATCGGCGTTTTTGTCGTCATGCCGGAGTTGAAGATGCCGATGGTAACCGAGTTTATCCACGGCGGAGGGCCGATCATTCCGGGGAAGATCTTTCCGTTCGTCTTTGTCACAATTGCATGCGGAGCGATCTCCGGTTTCCATGCGCTTGTTTCATCGGGAACGACTCCGAAAATGCTCGACAAGGAAACCGATGCCCGAATGATCGGATACGGTGCGATGCTGATGGAAGGGTTGGTAGGGATCATCGCATTGGTTGCCGCCAGTTCGTTGTTCCCGGGTGATTACTTTGCGATAAATGTTCCTGCTCAAAAATTTGCCGCGCTAGGAATTCCCACGGTGAATCTTACCGAGCTTTCCCGCGAAGTTGGCGAAACGATCGCGGGGCGCCCGGGCGGGGCCGTGTCGCTCGCCGTAGGATTTGCGCAGATCTTCACCGCACTTCCCGGAATGAAAGGACTGATGTCGTACTGGTATCATTTTGCCATCATGTTCGAAGCATTGTTCATATTGACGACGATTGATGCCGGAACGCGTGTCGGCAGGTTTCTCGTTCAGGAATTTGTCGGAAAGTTTTACAAGCCGTTCGAAAGAACGGACTGGATGCCGGGAACGCTCCTCTCCACGGGATTCATCGTTTGTTCCTGGGCATATTTCATCCACACGGGGAGCATCAGCAGCATATGGCCTATGTTCGGCGTTGCGAACCAACTGCTGGCAAGTGTGGCGTTGTGTGTTGCGGCGACGGCGATCATCAACTCGGGAAAACAAAAATATGTATGGGTGGCGATGCTGCCCCTTGCGTTCGTTTCCATTACGACCTTCTCGGCCGGTTTGTTGAATATCACCGATAATTTTCTGCCGATGACTGAAAATCCCGCGACACGGTTTCAAGGATACCTGAACTCTCTCCTCACGGTAATCATTATGCTTTGCGCCGCCATCATCCTCATCGATTCAGCGAAACGCTGGTATCGTATACTCGTGAAGAAGGAGTACTTTACCGGAGGGCATCTCGTCTATGCTCCGAACGGAAAGAACGACCCGCCCGAATTCGGGTG
>CAYTOA010000006.1:36496-47696 GCA_964439265.1 uncultured Chitinophagaceae bacterium | reverse complement strand
GAGGGCATCTCGTCTATGCTCCGAACGGAAAGAACGACCCGCCCGAATTCGGGTGCTGCTGATACGCCGGACAAAGGCATTGTCCTGTCATCGCGTAATGCTCGTGAAGAAAACGATGTTTCATAAGCTAGGTCTTTTTCAGAACTCACATATTGTTTTTCTTCGATCATCCGGCAAATGTAAATTGTAATCCTCCAAAATATTTTGTATAATATGACGCGGTGAAATGAACCTGACGCGCTTTCGGCCGTCAGGTTTTTGTGTACCTAAAACAATCCTGCTTTTCCCAATGCCAAAACGAACAGACATCAAATCGATTCTCATCATCGGGAGCGGACCGATCGTGATCGGCCAGGCGTGCGAGTTTGACTATTCCGGAACCCAGGCATGCAAGGTCCTCCGCGAAGAGGGCTACCGCGTCATCCTCATCAACAGCAATCCGGCGACCATCATGACCGACCCGGACCTCGCCGATGCCACGTACGTCGAGCCGATCACTCCGGAATTCGTCGAGATGATCATCGAAAAGGAAAGGCCGGACGCAATACTTCCGACGATGGGGGGGCAGACCGCACTCAATACTGCTGTCGCCCTGGCCGAACGCGGAATCCTTGAAAAATATGGCGTTGAATTGATAGGGGCGAAATTGGAAGCGATAAAAAAGGCGGAGGACCGCCAGCTTTTTCAGAAGACAATGCGCGCCGCCGGCCTTCATATGCCCCGCGGCGGGTTTGTTTACAGCTATGAAGAAGCGCTGAAAATTGTCGACGGAATCGGCTTCCCGATCATTATTCGCCCCTCATTTACTCTCGGCGGGACCGGGGGAGGGATCGCATACAATATTGAAGAGTTCCGTTCCATCGTCGAGCACGGCATCACGAACAGCCCTATTCATGAAGTGCTCATCGAGGAGTCGGTGATCGGGTGGAAGGAATATGAACTGGAGGTCATGCGCGACTCGAAAGACAATGTCGTGATCATTTGTTCGATTGAGAATTTTGATCCGATGGGGGTGCATACCGGAGATTCAATTACCGTCGCGCCGGCGCAAACGCTGACGGACAAGGAATACCAGTATATGCGGGATGCGGCGATCACCGTCATGAGGGCCATCGGGGTGGATACCGGGGGATCGAACGTCCAGTTCGCGATCAACCCCGCAGATGGGAAAATGTACATCATCGAGATGAATCCGCGCGTGTCGCGGAGTTCGGCTCTGGCGTCCAAAGCGACAGGCTTTCCGATAGCAAAGATCGCGGCCAAACTCGCGGTCGGCTATTCGCTGGACGAAATTCCAAACGATATCACAAAATTAACGCCGGCATCGTTTGAGCCGACGATCGATTATACCGTCGTGAAGATCCCCCGCTGGGATTTTGAGAAATTCAAAGGAGTGGATGAAACACTAGGCGTTCAAATGAAGTCGGTTGGCGAGGCGATGGCGTTCGGCCGGACATTCAAGGAGGCGCTGCAGAAAGCGCTCCGGTCGCTTGAAACCGGACGGGCCGGACTCGGAGCAGACGGGAAGGACGCTTTCGACCACCGGAAGCTCTCAGCAAAATCAAAGACCGAGTGGATACGAAAAGTGAAGGATCAGCTTCGGAGGCCGAAACCGAGCAATATTTTTTTCCTCCGGTACGCCTTTCAACTTGGGTTCACGATCGAAGAGATCCATGGACTCACGAAGATCGACCCCTGGTTTCTCTTCAACATCAAGCAAATCGTCGACGCCGAAAACGAACTATCAACGTTGGTGGCAGATCACGATGCAATGAAGAATAAGCTCTCTACAATAACGGCCGAAGCTCTTCTGAAGGCGAAACAGTACGGGTTTTCCGACAAGCAGCTCGCACACATTTGGAAAACGACTGAGGATTCCGTCAGGGACTTGCGCAAAAATCTTGGCGTAGTTCCTGTCTATAAAACTGTCGACACGTGCGCTGCGGAGTTTGAGGCGCATACGCCGTATCATTACTCGACGTACGAGAAAGAGAATGAATCTGTCCGTTCGGAGAAAAAGAAAGTGATCATTCTGGGCGGCGGGCCGAACAGGATCGGACAGGGTATTGAGTTTGATTATTGCTGCGTTCACGGGGTTTATGCTCTGCGGGAAGAAGGGTATGAGACCATCATGATCAACTGCAATCCTGAGACGGTCTCTACCGACTACGACACTACCGACAAACTCTATTTTGAGCCGCTGACGGTCGAGGATGTCTTGAACATTTGCGAGCTCGAACAGCCCGAAGGGATCATCGTCAGCTTTGGAGGGCAGACGCCGCTTAAGATAGCGAAAGAACTTGAATCGCACGGTGTCCGGATTCTTGGGACTTCGACAGACGGAATCGACGTGGCGGAGGATCGCAAACGGTTTGGCGCGCTGCTTCGGCAGCACAACATCTCGCATCCGAAATATGGGACCGCGTTTTCGATCCGGGACGCCGTTCTGGTAGCGGAAGAAATCGGGTTCCCCGTGCTTGTTCGTCCCTCGTACGTCCTCGGCGGGCGTGCGATGGAGATCTGCTATAACACGGCATCGCTCAAAGAGTACATGAAAAAAGCAGTCGACGTTTCTCCCGAGCATCCGATTTTGATCGACAATTTTCTGGAGGACGCGTTCGAATTCGATGTGGATGCCGTGTGCGACGGCGACAACGTCTTGATCGGCGGTGTCATGGAGCACATCGAAGAAGCGGGGATTCATTCGGGGGACAGTGCGTGCGTGTTGCCTCCGTTCATGCTCAGCGCTGAAAAAACCGAGGAGATCATTCAAATCACGAAGAAACTCGCGTATGCACTGAACGTCGTCGGCCTGCTGAACGTTCAGTTTGCGATGAAGGACACCATTGTCTATGTCCTGGAAGTCAACCCGCGTGCCTCACGGACAGTTCCGTTTGTCAGCAAGGCGACGGGCCTTCCTCTTGCTAAAGTTGCCGCGAAGGTCATGGTAGGGAAAAAACTCAAAGATCTCGGCGTTCTCGACTTTGATTTCAAAAAGGTGAAGCACATTTCTGTCAAAGAGGCTGTTTTTCCTTTTTCAAAGTTTCCGAAGGTGACAATGTTTCTCGGCCCTGAAATGCGTTCCACAGGCGAGGTGATGGGCATATCGGGGTCGTTCGGAGCGTCGATCGCAAAATCGCAGATCAGTGCGGGTAACGCTCTTCCCGAGCGAGGGACAGTCTTTGTGAGCGTTAACGAAAATGACAAGAACGATGGGACGGTGAAGATCGTACAAGATTACATCAAGCTTGGATTTAACATTGTTTCCACCGAAGGCACATCGAAGTTTCTCACCTCACATGGGATCATCAATAAACAGGTTTTCAAGGTGCAAGAAGGCAGACCGAACATTGTCGACCATATCAAGAACGGAGAAGTCGATCTGGTCATCAATACTCCGCTTGGTGAGGAGTCGCGGTTTGACGAGTACTCTATCGGATGGGCTGCTATCGAGCACAAAGTAGCTTTTATCACTACTCTCTCGGCCGCCGCCACTGCGGTGAGAGCGATTGAAGAAATCCGGCATGGTAAAATGACAGTGAAGAGCCTGCAGGAGTTTCATAGAGCATAATATCGCTGCTGCTGTATTAAAATTCATATCGACGGCATTTATTCGGCGTAAATGCTGGAAATCACAACCTTGCCCCTCCCCTTGACAGATACCCATCTATATAGTAAATTGATTAGGTTAATACATCTATTAAAACCTTTACTTTAAATGGGCGATTCTGAGAGGGAAAAGCTCGACGTGAGATGGTTTGTTCATTTCTTACTTGCTGTGGCTTTACTCAGCAGCGTTCCTCCGCCTTATCTCATGGCGCAAGCCGGTAGCGCCGGTATTCAGGAAGAGCAAGACTACGCTTTCGCGTTCGGGTTGTATCAAGACAAACTCTACCAACTCGCCTCAGATCAATTTCAGAAGTTTATAGACCAGTATCCTGCCAGTTCCAAACGCCCTGACGCTATTTTCCTCTATGCCGAATGCCGCTATGCTATGGGAGAATACGTCGAGTCGATTTCTGTTCTGAGATCATTCACCCGCGAATTCCCAAGGCATAAACTCCGCGCGGACGCTTTGTTCAGGCTAGGAGAAGCTAATTTCAAGCTTCATCATTTCGCCGATGCGATACCGTTCTATAAGGAAATCATCGACAGTTACGGTCAAAGCGATTTGGCGGGTGAGGCATCCTATTGGATCGGCGAAGCATACTTTAAGACTGACGATCTCGCTGACGCATCCATGTACTATAACCTCAGCGCCGATAAGTACCCTTCCAACAAGCTTGCTGATTACGCCCTCTATTCGCTAGGGTGGGCGGCCGAGCAGCATAAAGATTTTCAAAAGGCGATTTCATTCTACCAAAGGCTGCTGGACGATAAGAAGCAGAGCGATCTCCGGTCAACGACGACTGTCAGAATTGGCGAATGCTATAACAAAAATGGCCAATTTCAGAAAAGCATCGACTACCTTTCAGCGGCAAAACTCTCCATTTCGGATTCGACTGAGAAGGCGGCAGCCGATTATTGCGTTGCGGAAGACTACTACAATCTTCAAGATTATTTAAAGGCACGAATGCTGTATGAAGCATTCTGCAAGAATTATCCGTCTAATTCGCTCGTTCGAACGGTGGCCTACTCAATAGGCTGGACCTATTTGAAGACAAATGATTTCACCAAAGCCGCATCGGTATTTGGGGATCTTGCGTCGGGCACCGATGATGTCGCGTACAACTCCCTTTTCCGAAAAGCTCAGGCGGTAAGATTTTCCGGCGATACAAAGAAGGCGCTTGAAATTTTCAGTCAAGTTGTTTCCTTGCGTCCCAACGGCGAATATGCAGACAACGCCTTGTATGAATCGGGCATGATCTACTACGAACAGAAAGATTACGATGCGGCGATTCCTTTTTTTGATCAGGTGACAAAGAAATATTCAACCGCCGATGCGGCACCTGACGCATACCGGATGCTCGGAGAATCGTACATTGCAAAGAAGAATTACGAAGGCGCGGCAAAGGCATTCCATGCAGTCAAAGGATTGGTTCCTGCTGGTGATACGGTAAAAGGGGACGCAGCTTTTCAGGAAGGGTGGGCGTTGTATAAATTACAGAAGTTCTCCGATGCCGCGTCACAATTTGTATCATTCTTAAAAGATCACCCTCAGCACCCAAAATCGGTAGAAGCGCTCTTTTGGGCCGGCGAATCGTATTTTCAGGCTGGCCAGTATGCTAATGCGGAAAAGTATTACGGCCTGTTTATCAATCGGGGAGCGGGACAGCCAAAAATTCCGGATGCCCAATACGGGCTGGCATGGAGCTATTTCAAACAAGGAAAGTATCGTGAGGCGGCAGAAACATATCAAAAAGTATTGAGCATCGGATCCTCACTGTCGTTTGCGTTCGACGCGGAGCTGCGGCTTGGCGATTCATACTATTACCTCAAAGAGTATGCAAACGCTGCTGGTGCTTACCGAGGAGCTATTCAGTCGTTCCCCTCAAGGGATGGCATTGAATACGCCTACTATCAGCTCGCTCAATCCGATTACAAGTCGGATAAACTCGACCTCGGTATCAAGGACTTTGAGAACTTGATTTCGCGCTTTCCCTCTTCCGACCTCGCCGACGACGCTGAGTACGGCATCGGGTGGATCTACTTTCAGTCAAAGAAGTACGACAAGGCGATCGGCATTTTTCAGAACGTTATATCGAAGTACCCGAAGAGCGAGCTTGTTCCGAAGGCGTACTACAGTATCGGAGATTCATATTACAATCTGGAAAAATATACCGAGGCTATCCAGGCTTACCAGGGCGTGGTGATGAAGTTTCCCTCCTCCACCTATGCGATCGATGCAGTGAACGGCATACAGTACTGCTACGTCCTGCTAGGCAAGCCTGAGGAGGCCGTCCGTTCTATCGACGATTTCGTAAAGAACAATCCGTCTGCAAAAACGACGGATGAACTCTTCTACAAGAAGGCGGACATCTATTACAGCGAGAAGCAATACGACGAAGCGATCAAAGCCTATCAGGAATTTCTTCAACGATTTCCGAAAAGCAAACTGGCCCCCGATGCATACTACTGGACGGGAAAATGTTATGCTGCGCTGAACAACCGCCAGGCTGCGCTGGATGCTTTTCAGACGGTCGCGGCAAAATACCCCTCCGCAAAGCTCGCGAGCGCTGCGTTGTTCGAACAGGGAGGCGTTTACGCTCAAGAAGGGAAACCTAGCGAAGCGCTTGCTGCATTCGGAAAGATCCAGGATCAATATGCGAAATCGGACGAGGCTGCCGAGGCCTCCTACCAACAGGGGATCGTGTTGAAATCCACGAACCAGACGGATGATGCAGTCAGAAAATTTGAAGCAACGATCACGCAGTATCCTAAATCCGTTGCGAGCGACAGGAGCAGGGTTGCACTCGGGTGGATGAATCAATCGGTAGAGAACTACAGCCGCGCGCTGGAGTACTTCAAGGCCGTTGCGATAAACCGGACTGATGAACTTGGCGCAGAAGCTCAGTATGCCCTGGGCGTCACCCAGCAATCGGCCAAGAATTATTCTGAGGCGATTCTTTCTTATTTGCGCGTGAAGTATGTTTTCCCCTCTGCCGAAGATTGGATCACTAAGTCGTACTTCAATCTTGGTGACTGCTACGAAAAGACCAATCAAAAGCAGAAGGCAAAAGACGCGTATAATTTCGTGATCAAACAGGGGGGCGAACTTGCAGCTGAAGCCGAGCAAAGGCTTCGAAAGCTGGAGCAGCTTTGATGAACGTTTTTCGATTCCATAGCCTTTTCACATTGCTATTCCTTTTTCTCGCTGTTCCGCTTGCTGCCCAGGAGAAGAAGGAACCGGCTCAGCGCGATGCTGCGGTGCCGGACAAGGCCGAAGCACCGCTCCCCAAGATCGACCTTCCCGAATTTCTTATCACCGGTCAGGAAACGATCGACCTCCCCATGTCGTCGAAATCCGTCTTTGAGGAAGACAAAGTCTACGTCACCGGGTCTCAGACGGCGGGGATGAAGGATGCAGATGCGGACGGCGGAGCGAAATTACAGAAAGATTTCGCCGGGCCGGCGGGTCAAATGAACGGAAAAGTACAGGGCGGATTCGGAAATTTCACTTCGCCGTACATGCAAGGATGGTTCGGAAAGAACTACGACGGCGGGGGAGTGCTGTTCAACGCGAGTTACGCGTCGACCAGCGGACAGGTGCCGAACGCGAACTGGCAGAAAACTGGTATTGGAATCCAGGGCGATTATCTCGCGCCGCAAACATACGGAGTCATTGGAGGAGACAGGTTGAACGGCGGCTTAAATTTTACCGGGCAAACGTACCGTGCCTACGGCTCTTCTGATCCGTCGCAATTGAGAACACTGAACAACGTACGCCTCAACTTCGGACTTGCTTCCCGGACGACCGTCAGTGACAAGCTCGACGACGCGCTCGATTATTCCGCCGGAATTTCATGGAACGGTACAGCCCTGAACGACTCGCTTAATTCGTCACAAAATGATTTTGGATTGCTGATATCCGGGTCGACCCGAAAAGACGACATACAATTGCGCGGCTCGATCGAGTATATCGTGTCCGCCATGTCGATGCAGCTTCCCCCGGCTATCGACGCGCATTCGCCGGAGTGGTTTGACCTGCGGTTGTCCGGAGACAAGTTCTTTCTTCCGGACTTCCAGGCGACGCTGACGGTCCATCAGTTCATTTACATGGGAAACCTTTCAACAACGAGCGGAAGATTTTACCCGGGTGCGCAATTGCGCTATTTTGTAAACGATGCTTCGACGGTATACTTTTCGATAGCACCGACGGTGGAAAGAAATACCCTTGCATCGCTCGTCAATTCGGATAAATATGTAGAGAACAGGGCCGAACTTCGCGCCAGCGAAATTCCATTTTCTTTTACGTTGGGTTCAGAATATACCTTCAGCGACAAATTTTATGGGAGCGGCGACCTTTCTTACAGCGCGGTCCGAAATTTTCCCGTTTTTGTTGAATTAAATAGTGCAAAAGTCTGGGATGTTATGTATCTTCCGAAGGCAGCGGTGACGCGCCTCGAGTTGGAAGGCACCTACACTTTGACGCAGGGAAGTTCGGCGACACTAGCAGGGTCATTCAATTCAACGCAAGCGAGCGACTCGTCGAACGGTGTTCCAAATATCCCGATGGTCACCGTGAGCGGTGTCTATCGCCGGACTTTCGGCAGCGGGATCATAGCAGAAGTTTTTGCGGAATATTTTTCGAAACGGTGGAAAGATTTTGCACATTCGGGTGCAAATGCGGGATACGTTGATGTCGGCGGCCAGGGAGAGTATCAGCTTCTTGAAAACCTCCGCGCAATTGTGCAATTAGACAATATTTTGAACCGGCAATACTATGTGTGGGATGGATATGTTGAGCGGCCGTTATTCATTTCTCTCGGTGTAACGTACACTTGGTGATTGAAAAAATAGTCTCTTTTTATCACATAGGAAGGAGGTAGTACAACATGCCTAATCTCAATCTTAAAGCTGGTGCTCCCGCGCCGATGACAGGAGTCAGGCCGACAGGCAGGCCCGGCGGCGACGGATCCGGAGGCAAGAAAATTGCAGGCTTGCCTGCGCCGGTGGCCGTCATACTGTTGGTGGTCATACTGCTGGGAGGCGGGTATTACGGGTTGAACAAAGCTGGGATCATCGGTAAGAAGAAAGCCGCCCCGGTTGTCGTCGCGCCCCCGCCTGCCGTAACAGAGGATACCGCGGCAGTGGCAGCAGCTGTTCCTGAGAATGAGGGATTGGTGGAATTTAAGGACAAGCCGGCGATGGGTTCCGAGAAGAAGGCGCCGTCGAAGTCCGGTGCAAAATCGGCTTCGCCTTCGGCGAACACAGCTTCGCTTTCTATGAACGCCGTCCCGAAGATTCCAATGTCCGCGAACGGGCGATTCAGCGTTCAGGTATCGTCATGGTCGAGCGAGCAGAAAGCAAAGATCGAAGCCGACGTAATGACGCGGGCAGGTTTTCCTGCATTTGTTGAACGAGCAAACGTCGGCGGCGGAGAAAAGCGCTTTCGTGTTTACGTTGGCAGGTATGACAGCGACAAAGCGGCGCGCGGTTCCGCCGAAAAAATCGCGCATATGCTTGAAGGCGGATACTGGGTTGTTCGGTTGAGCAAATGACTTCACATTGCGCACAGGAGAATAGATGAATCTACTTGAGCTTTTTCTGAAGGGCGGGATCGTGATGTGGCCGATCCTTTTCTGTTCTGTTCTCGCGGTGGCGATCATCTTTGAGCGGTTCTTCGTTCTGCGAAAAGCGAAATTCGACCCGAAGCCGCTGCTGCTGAAGTTACGAAGTGCGTTGTCACGGAATGATGTTGTGGGCGCCCTTAATGCATGCGCGCAAAGCAACGCTTCGGTTCCTGTAGTGCTTCGCAAGGGGATCGCCAGCATCGAGGCAGGCCCTGAGGCGGTTCGGGCTACGATAGAATCTGCCGGAAAGGAAGAAGTCAACCGCCTCGAGAATCATCTCGGCATTCTTGCCAACATTGCCGGGATCGGACCAATGCTCGGATTCCTCGGTACAGTCGTTGGTATGATCAACGCCTTCCGTACCATCGAGATGCTCGGAGGAAATGTAAACACCGGAAATCTTGCCGGGGGCATCTGGGAAGCCATGCTTTCCAGTGCTTTCGGATTGGTCGTCGGCATACCCTCCCTCGGTTTCTACAATTATTATGTAGGTCGCGTAAGCCAGATTTCGTTTTCCCTGGAAGCATCGGTCGATGAATTCCTCGGCTATCTGAAACCTACGTCCGCGGTCACGTCCCCGGCGGAAGCTCCCGCTCAATCGGTCAATAAGGAAAAACACATCAGAAAAGTCTTCAGTGAAGAGGACGAATTTTTTGAACCGAAGGACTAATCGTCTGCGAGCAAATGAAATTCACTCCGCGAAACAAGTTCAACCCTGCATTTAACTATGCATCGTTCGCCGACATGGCGCTGCAGTGGCTCATCTTTTTTCTTCTCTCATGGTCCTTCGTCGTCACCTCAGGCATTAAAGTGCAGCTTCCTAAAATGGTCACGGGCGAAGTACAGTCCGATCGGCAATCGGTCGTAACGTTGACGGGTACCGGGAGGATTTTTCTGGGGAACGAAGAGGTTACCAAGACAACGCTCGCACAGAAACTTATTCCGATCATCGACCGGGACCGTGATCACGTCATTGTTGTTCGTGCGGATCAATCGGTCTCCCTTCAAAGCGCCGTCGACTTGATCGACATCGCTAAAGGCGTCGGCGCTCAGCGGTTCATGATCGCAACAGAAGCCACGACCCAAGCAGGACCATGAGGCAGCATCGATGACACGGGAAACGACCTTCGGTTGGACTTTTTCCATCCTTGTACATATCGCTGCGGGGTTCATGCTCTTTCTCGTCCGTCCGTCGCAGCCGGATTCACAACAGCAGGAATTTGTTGAGTTTTCGTTCGGGGGAGGTATTGCCTCCTCGTTTGGGCCGATGCCGAAGGGTGATGTGCTTCCCGAAGGTACGGCTCCGCCGCCGCTTGGTCAACCCGGCGTCGCGGCCACCGGAGTCGGCGTAGACCTGCCGACACAACAACACTCTCTCCCTACCGACGAAATTGTTAACGCCGCGCCTACGAAAAAAATAGAGGCAAATGATAACCCGGTCACCATGCCGGGTGAACGAAAAGGAATGGCGGACGTCCAGCGAGAAGCGCCAGCGTCCTCGTCCCCGGGATTTCCGGGCGGTGACAAAAATGCTGTCGGAAAACCGGGAGTGCCCAACGGTTCGGATGTCGCTGCGCCGTTCAATGCCGGCGGAGCAGGAAGTTCTATCGGAGAGAATATCTCGTATAATGTGCAGTGGGCAGGGGGGAAAACGAGGAATCTGGTTTCCGGCGACCTTCCGAAATATCCGCCCGGCGTCAATGTCGAGGCTCAGATCAGGTTGCGTGTTGTTGTTCAACCCAGGGGGACGGTCAAATCGATTCAGCCGCTGCGAAAAGGGGATACTAGGTTGGAAAATGCCGCGATCAAAGAAGTGCGGTCGTGGAGATTTCAGTCATTGCAGAGCGCACAACCCGCGCTCGACCAGGTTTGCACGGTGATCTTCAACTTCAAAGTGAAGTAGGTCCCTTCTTCTTCATCCCTTTCAAGAAGAAATAATAGAATACCGCTTCTCCCGCAGTCAGGAC
>CAYTOA010000006.1:0-36396 GCA_964439265.1 uncultured Chitinophagaceae bacterium | reverse complement strand
GTGAGGACGTTCCACAGTTGAGGAAGCTCGTCCAGACTTGTCCGGCGGAGAATCCTTCCGATCGAAGTCACGCGCGGGTCTCCTTTTTTAGCGCGCACGGGACCGGTGGATACTTCGGCGTCGGTGCTCATGGTTCTGAACTTTATGACAAAAAACGGATTCCCGTCCAGACTTATTCTTTCCTGGACAAAAAAAATCGGACCGCTGGACGTTATTTTAATGATGGCGCCAAGAATCAGCGTGAACGGCAGCGTCACGAGAAGAATCAGCGACGAAAAAATAATATCGAACACGCGCTTGCTGATACGGTTCCATGTGGAGAGCGGTATTTCTTTGATTTTAAGGAACGGGATCCCTTCAATGTCTTGAATGCGGACCCGGCTTGTCATCATATCCAGCATGTCCGGCACCATCAGCATTTCAATGTTGAGCCCCTCCGCGTCGCGGATCATTTCCAGGAGTTGAGGATGTTCCTTATACGATAAGGCGATCAGCGCCGCCTGGAGACGGTACGTTGTCAGACCGTTTGGCAGCTCTTTGATCGGTCCGAGATATTTTTCCCCGGAGAGTTTCAGTGCGGGGGCAGCAGGTGAATCTGCATAATATCCGACAACGTCGTAGCCCAGGTAAGGATGAGATGAGAGCTGCGAGAAAATTTCGTCAGCGGCCTCATTGGAACCGACAATCGCGACAGTTTTTAGTTCTTTGCCCCGCCGATAGAGGAGCTTTTCGAACTCCATAATGACGAACCTGCCGGTCGTTATTGTCGTGATGGCGGTTCCCCACAAAAGAATGAACACGCCGCGGGAGAACGAGAATTCCCGATAGAAGAACGTGGCGCTCATCACGATGAGCAGTCCGATACTGACAAGCCGTACAATCGCAAAGAATTCATCGCTCAGGTGCGAATTCCGGCGGGCGCCGTACATCTTGCGCGATTGAAAGACAAACAGCCACACCGGTATAAAAATGAGCGAACTGTTAAAGTAGGTGGAGAGCGGGGGAATTCCAAGCGTGACTTCAAACGTTGACGTGAGCGGAGAAAAAAAACGAAGCCAGTACGACAACAAAAATGCGGATTCGATGGCGACAGCGTCGGAGAGGACGGCGAGAAGCGGTATCAGAAAATCATTGCGGCGCTGGTTAGGCATTCGAGCATTAACGTGGCTGATTCTGGACTGGACAAATATATCGAAAATCGGGAAGGGGAGCAAGAAGCGGGTAGTGTCCTAATTTGAACCATAATTACCATATGATGTTCCGAGAATGATGAAGGCATCAACAATTATATGTCACCCTGAGCGTAGCGAAGGGTCTATGCCGTAAGAAAGATTCTTCACTCCGCTTCGCTCCGTTCAGAATAACATTCCTCAGGCCTTTTACATGCCCATTCAAATTAGGACCCTACCAAGAAGCCGCATTCATCGATATTGACACAACATGAAAAGCTGTCGGTCACTTCTTCACGAACCGCCAACGATCTTCAGCGGATCGAGATTTTATCGATTTGCTGTACGACAGCTGCTCCCCTTTCGATTACATCCACCCGTTATTTCGATACCAGTCCACAGTTTCTTTTATTCCGTCTGCAAGGGAAATGACCGGGCGGTATCCGAGGTCGCGTTTGGCTTTCGACGAATCGAATGTCCAATAATCCTGGACCATGTCGCGGCCTTTCTCAAAATTCAGGACCGAGGGTTTCTCGCTGAACGAGGAGAAGAGGCCTGCCGCAAATGCAACTGCATACACCAACGGCTCGGGAAGCCGAACCCTGAAAGCGTTCCTGCCCATGACCTTCTTTGTTGCGTCTCCGATCTCGCGCCAGGAATACGCCTTGTCACTTCCCAAAAAATACGATTGTCCCGCCGAAATATCGCTTTCGCCGGCAAGAACAATTCCTGAAACAAGATCGGTGGAGTGCACAAGGCTTACGAGCTTGTCTTTGAAACCAACGAGCGGCTCGAGCCCCTTGTTTATCGTATTGAAGTAATCGAATGTTGCGGGATCCCGCGGGCCATAGACGGCAGTGGGCCGAACGATCGTGATCGGAAATGCATCCTTGAATTTCAGGACTTCTAATTCCGCGGCCATCTTGCTTTTTCCGTATGTCGTGATGGGATGGAATGGAGTCGACTCATTGACCGTCGATGACGCGGTAGCGGGACCAACGGCAGCGCCGCTGCTGACAAAGATGAACTTCTTGAGATGGGGATTGGCGCGGGAGGTGCTTTCTGCGATATTTCTCGTGCCGTCCCTGTTCTGTCTGTAGAAGCCTTCCTTGTTTCTCGAACCTACCACTCCGGCAACATGATAAACATAATCGGCCCCGTCTATTGCTTTATCCAGCACGGCAGTCGAGAAAAGGTCGCCGGTGAAGAAATCCACCGGTAATTTTTCCAGATATCCTTTTTTCTTCTCATTGCGGATCATGCACCGAACCTTGTATCCTCGCGAGAGCAACCGCTCAACGAGATGGCTGCCGATGAAACCAGTTCCCCCGGTAACAAATGCCGTGCGCGAATTCATATTTTCTTTCGGTTGACTTTTTTTTGACGATAGAGTATATTGAAAACACTTTTAATAATCAACGAAACTTATTAAAGGTGGATTGTGGCTTTCCGTACTGCCGCTTTTGCAGAGGCGGACATCTATATTGACAAGGAGACCTCTTGGATCTATTCGATAAGTGTACTAATTTTACGCTTGCTGACGAAGTTAAGCAACAAGGATATTACCCGTATTTTCGGCCGATTCAGGCAAATGAAGGACCCGTTGTCCAGATGGAAGGACGGCAGGTCATTATGGCTGGTTCAAACAACTACCTTGGCCTCACCGCCCATCCGAAAGTAAAAGAAGCGGCAATAGCCGCCATTCGCAAGTATGGAACCGGCTGCTCCGGTTCCCGATACCTTACCGGCACCCTTGACCTCCATATCGAGTTGGAAGGACGTCTGGCAAAATTTCTCGGGAGTGAGGATTGCCTTCTTTTCAGCACGGGGTTTCAGACCGCACAAGGAATTATCCCGACGCTTGTGCAGCGCGGAGAATATGTTGTCTCGGATAAGGACAACCATGCGTGCATTGTCGCCGGCAATATGATCGCAACGGGGATGACCGCGGAAGTAGTACGGTACAAGCACAATGATATGAAACATCTTGGCATTGTGCTCTCCAAGCTTCCGCTGGAGGCGGGGAAGTTGATCGTTTCGGACGGCGTCTTCAGCACATCCGGAGAAATTGTAGACCTGCCCGCGCTCGTCGCAGTGGCGAAGAAGTACAACGCCCGCGTGCTGATCGATGACGCTCACGCAACCGGCGTGATCGGGAAAGGGGGCCGCGGCACCGCCAGCCGCTTCAACCTTGAAGCCGACGTTGATCTGACGATGGGAACTTTCAGCAAGACGTTTGCATCGCTCGGCGGGTTTGTATGCGGCAAGCGAAGCGTGATTAATTATATGAAGCATTTTGCCCCGGCGCTGATCTTCAGCGCAAGCCCGACGCCGGCGTCCGTTGCCGCAGCGCTGGCTGCGCTGGATATTCTGGAAGCTGAACCGGAGCGGATCACAAAGCTTAATCACAATGCTTCAAAGATGCGGGTGGGATTCCGTTCGATGGGATTCAAGATCATCGACGGACACGATTCGGCGATCGTTCCCGTGATCATTGGCGAGACGGATAAGACCCTTGCCTTCTGGCGCGAGCTGTACGATGCCGGTGTGTTCGTCAACGCGTTCGTACGGCCCGGCGTGCCACCCGGTATGGAAATGCTGAGGACGAGCTACATGGCGACGCATGAAGACAAGCATCTCGATAAGATCCTGGAAATATTCGGCATCATCGGGAAAAAGCTCGGCGTGATTAGTTAAAAAATCCTTTTTCAAATTCTAGAAAAAGCCGCGCCGGGTCAAGACCTCAGCGTGGCTTTTTTAATAATAAGGGAGTTCCTTCATGGAGAACGTTTCCGTCCTTCCTGTTCGTTCAAAAGGCGATGAGAAAAGGTTCATTCGGTTCCTGTGGGACATTTATGCGAAGGATCCGCTCTGGGTTCCGCCGCTGATGATGGACAGGGAAAAGTTGATCGACAAGAAAAAAAATCCGTTCTACACCCACGCCGACATGGAACTGTTTCTCGCGGAGCGCAACGGCAAAGTGGTCGGTCGCATCGGTGCTATTGTAAACCATAATCACAACAAAGAGCACAATGAAAATATCGGCTTTTTCGGATTTTATGAATCGATCAACGACCAATCGGTTGCGAATGCCCTTTTCGATGCTGCAAAAAAATACCTGAAGTCGAAGGGTGTTTCGGCTGTTCGCGGTCCCGCAAATCCTTCGGTCAATGACGAATACGGCTTGCTCGTAGACGGCTTTGACCGGAGCCCGGTTGTTTTGATGACATATAATCCGCCGTACTATGGAACGCTGTTCGAAAAGTACGGCTTCGAAAAATTGAAGGACTTATACGCTTATCTCCTCGACCAGGACACGGTGTACTCGGAACGATTCGTGCGGTTCAACGAGATCGTGAAACAGCGCGAAGGGTTGACATTCCGGTCGATCGACATGAAACACTTCAACGAGGAAGTCGACCGCATCAAGGTGATCTATAATAAAGCATGGTCAAAAAATTGGGGCGCTGTGCCGATGACTGACGCAGAATTCGATGCGCTCGCAGCCGATCTGAAACCGGTCGTCGTTCCCGAGCTCATCATCATGGCTGAGGCGAAAGGGAAACCAATCGGGTTTGCGCTTTCGCTTCCCGACATCAACGTTCCGTTGAGGTATAATAAGAACGGCGGACTATTGACCGGTTTGTACCATCTATACACAAAAAAGAAGCTCATCGATCTGGTCCGCATTATCGTACTGGGAGTCATTCCCGAACAGCAAAGGACTGGCGCAGCGGGCGTTTTGTTCTATGAGACCGCCGTCCGCGCAAAGAAACTCGGATACAAATACGGAGAAGCAAGCTGGGTGCTCGAGGACAATATCATGATGAATCGTGCCGCAGAAATGATGCAGGGAAAGCGGTACAAAACATACAGGATTTACGAGATGGGGGTGTAAGGTAAAAGTTAAAAGTGAAACGTTAAAAATGAAAATTGAAAGATAGAGATGGGAGCGACGGTATGGATGCTGCAACCTATCAGACCACGTCTTACATATAGCATCTCACGCGCATTCTGAATTCTAAGAACAGGACAAACACCATGGCAGTCAAAAAAGTTGATAAAATATGGATGAACGGAAAGCTTGTCAATTGGGATGACGCAAAGATCCACGTGATGTCGCACGTCGTTCATTACGGCAGCAGTTGGTTCGAAGGCATCCGGTGCTACGAGACGAAGAAGGGGTCCGCAATTTTCCGTCTGGACAAGCATATCGACCGGCTGTTCGACTCTGCAAAAATTTACCGCGCAGAGATCCCGTACTCAAAAAAGGAGATCGAAGCAGCGATCAAAGAAACGATCAAAGCGAACAAATTGAAGGCGTGCTACATTCGTCCGGTTGTGTATCGTGGATATGGAGACGTCGGCGTGAGTCCCGTCGGATGTCCGGTCGATGTGAGCGTTGTCGTGTGGGAGTGGGGAAAGTATCTTGGCGCGGATGCCATTGAAAAAGGCATCGACGTGCGCGTGGCATCGTGGGCTCGCCCTGCACCAAACACGCTTCCGACGATGGCGAAAACCGGCGCCAATTATATGAATTCACAACTCATCAAACTCGAAGCTTTGGCCGACGGCTACGCTGAAGGGATCGCGCTCGATACCCACGGACAAATCAGCGAAGGAAGCGGCGAGAATATTTTTGTTGTCCGCGACGGAGCGATCGTCACGCCGCCGCTCATCGATGCGCTTCTCCCAGGAATCACCCGCTCTTCAGTAATCACTCTTGCAAAAGATGCGGGGATCCCGATTTCGGAATCACATATCCCGCGTGAATTGCTTTATATCGCCGACGAGGTGTTTTTCTCCGGGACGGCTGCAGAGATAACCCCGATCAGGTCGATCGACCGTATGAAGGTGGGCGAAGGCAAACCTGGTCCCGTCACAAGGGAACTCCAGAAACGCTTCATGAGTGTTGTGGAAGCGGGCAAAGACCCCCATCGCTGGCTGAACTTCATTCGGTAACCACGCGGGGCTCTACGTCCGCGGTCGACGCATCGTGTTGATTATAGGGCCCCGATGTAGTACAATTGCATACCATCACCATGACCCCTCATCGTCCCGCTTTGAAAAAGGAAGGCTTGCCGTGGCCATAGAACGATTCCGAAAAATCATCCAGAAATCCGAAAACCTGGAATGGAAGAACGTCTTCCGTATAAAACGGAAACCCACAACCATCGAAGAAATGTTGTTAAAGATACCGGCGTTCGAAAATTTGAAACCGCGGGAACTTCGGCAGGTTGCCGGTATCGTTCACCGGCGGCAGTATGTCGCGGGTGAATATGTATGTTTTCAGAATGATCCCGGATTAGGAATGTACGTGGTGGAGCAGGGGGAGGTTTCCGTCATCCACCTCGGTGCGAACGGGACGAAAAAGGAGCTGGCTGTCTTGAAGGACGGGGATTTTTTCGGCGAGCTTTCTCTGCTCGACGAGTCACCTCGCTCGGCTTCGGTCATCGCACTCACAGATACGAATCTCATAGGATTTTTCCGCCTGGATCTATTTGAGATAATGGAGAAAACACCGGGGACCGGGCTAAAGATTGTTCTGAAGGTTGCCGGCATGATCGGAGAGCGGTTGCGGCACGCCAACCAGGAACTCTCAACGGTACGCGCAGAACTCGATGCATTGAAACCCTCATAAAGACCGGGAGGCCGAGATGAAAAGCAAGAAAACGCAGAAGAATAAAAATGTTCAGCCGAATCGAAAACCCGCCGGCATAAAGAAACCTAAACCTTCGCCTTCGCCGATTACACTGCGAAAAATTCTTGTTCCTATCGATTTCTCCGACTATTCGAAGAAGGCTCTTCATTACGCCGTTCCGTTTGCCCGGCAGTTTAACGCGAGGATCTATTTGCTCTATGTCGTCGAACCGACGATCTATCCGGCCGATTTTAGTTTTGGACAGATCGGCATGCCGAACGTCGAGAACGAATTACGAACGAAAGGGGAACAGGAGCTCCAGGAATTGATCAAGAACGAGATCAACGGTGCAGTGCCGTCGGAAGCGGCGGTGAAGGTCGGGTTGCCGTTCGTCGAAGTCGTTTCGTTCGCGAAAGATGAAAAAATTGAGCTGATCATCGTTGCGACGCACGGTCATTCCGGTGTTGAGCACGTACTTTTCGGAAGCACGGCGGAAAAGATTGTTCGCAAAGCCCCCTGCCCAGTACTCGTCGTTCGCTCGGATGAACGCGATTTTGTCGACGAACGCGTGTGATCGCTCGGGGGAAATTCCGAAAGTCAGGTCCGAGGTTCTTGTAGGCACCTCGTCATCGGTTTCTTTTTGCAGAACGAACAGCCAGGGTTGATCTTGTCCCAATCGCGCAGAGATTTTATGAAAGCATCGGCGCTTGCTGCCGGCTCGTCCTTAGTCGCAGGACGTTCACCGGATGCGCTTGCAGCGGTGTACCTCAACGATTCGAAGTCTGCCCGTCTCTCGCTGACCTTTAGACCGTACACGCTGGAATTAAAACACGTGTTCACTCTCTCCTCAAGCTCTCGCTCTACCACTCCCGTTGCCCTGACACAAATCGAGTATGGAGATGTCGTTGGTTATGGAGAGGCATCGATGCCGCCGTACCTCGGGGAATCGCATGCGAGCGCAACAGCCTTCCTTTCGAAAATTGATCTCAGCAAATACGAAAATCCCTTTGAACTAGAAACGATCTTGAGCTACGTTGACGGGGTCGCGCCGGGGAATCCGGCTGCGAAGGCGTCGGTGGACATCGCGCTGCACGACGTTGTCGGCAAGATCATGAATCAGCCGTGGTTTAATATCTGGGGCTTTTCGAAAGAGAGGACGCCGTACACTTCGTTCACGATCGGCATCGACACGCCCGATGTCGTGCGCCAGAAAGTACTCGAAGCGGCAGAGTTCAAGATCCTTAAAGTAAAACTAGGACGTGACACAGACAAAGAGATGATCGAAACGATCCGGTCGGTGACGGACAAACCTCTTTGCGTCGACATCAACGAAGGATGGAAGGATAAGCAGCTTGCTCTCGATATGGTTCACTGGTTGAAGGAGAAAGGCGTTGTGTTCGTCGAACAGCCGATGCCGAGAGGATGGTTCGATGAACATGCATGGCTGACTGAACGGAGCCCTCTGCCGATCATGGGCGACGAATCCGTTCAGCGGCTGGAGGATGTGCAGAGAGCGCATGGTGCTTTTTCCGGAATCAACGTCAAGCTGATGAAGTCGACAGGGATGAGAGAAGCGCACAAAATGATCACGCTTGCCCGATCGCTCGGAATGAAAATTATGATCGGATGCATGACAGAGACATCGTGTGCAGTATCCGCTGCATCTCATCTTTCGCCGATGGTTGATTGGGCTGATTTGGACGGCGCACTCCTTATTCGGAACGATGTTTTCGACGGTATGAAGGTTGTCGGCGGCAAAGTGACGTTAACCGATAATCCGGGCATCGGCGTGAAAAAGCTATAGCCGCATGAGGAGTTGACAAAAGCGGGGGATGACGGTCCAGAGGTTTTCACCGGCAACTTTCAGGAAAATCCTTGCAATTCCGGCGATTCTTTGCTACATTTTGTTCATTAATTAAACAGCTGCAGACTCGCGGTAAACGAGAGTTCTCCAGACAGGCGACGATGAATATGCTCATAGGTCGATCCCGCAATTCGGCGGTATGATTTTGCTACGGCAGGCTACTGAAACCGTGCGAAGCTCAATCCCCCCAAAAGACTGCGGGATTTCGCTGAAGGCAGATTACTGAAAATGAAACGCGCTAGTAGCTCAATCCCGCAATTCACGAAGTGATGCCTTCGGCAAAAGCTGCGGGATTTCGCAGAATGAATTTACGAACACTCAAACTGCGCTCGTAGCTCAACTGGATAGAGCGTCAGCCTCCGAAGCTGAAGGTTTCGGGTTCGACTCCCGACGAGCGTACTAGCAATTCAAACTCAAAACAATAATCGAAAACTATGCTCCGTGCCAAGAAGAAAATCTCACAAAGGGTCATTAAAGAAGACGCGCTCGTTACCACGTATTTTAAAGCTCAGGTGTGGTACGACGAAAACAAGAAGAGGGTCTCAACTGTTGCGGGCATTGTAGCCGTTCTCGCGGTTGCATTGTGGTTTTATTCGAACAACATGCGTGCGAACGACGACCGCGCGACCTCTGAACTTGCCAAAGTCTATTCATTTTACGACAACGGCCAGTATCAAATCGCCATTAATGGTGTTCCCGAAAAGAACGTGACCGGCCTTCAGTCGATAGTCGACAATTACGGCAGCACCAAGGCCGGCAATATTGCAAAGTTTTATCTTGCGAATGCGTATTACAACTCTCAGAACTACGACAAGGCACTTCAGTACTTCAATGATTTCGGCGGTAGCAGCAACGCACTCATCGAAAATTCTGCGATCGCCGGAATAGGCGCCTGCTATGAAGCAAAAGGCGACTTCAAAAAAGCGGCGGAAAATTATGAGAAAGCTGCTCTGAAGAACAACGACGATCCGAACGCTGCCGACAATTTGGTGAATGCAGCGCGCAATTTTGGAAAATCCGGCGACAAAGACCGGGCCGTTGAATTATTGAAAAAAGTGAAAAAAGATTATCCTACGTCCACCGCTGCGCGCGAAGTGGACCGGTATATCGCCGAAGTAAGCGCCTGACGGTTACCTGCGAACTTGATACAATGACAACAGCTTTTTATATTCCGTTTACCCGGTGTTAGACCATTTGCCACTTTATTCCGAAAATCTACCGCGTTCATGCTAACTGACTTTGGCAGGATATTAATTTTTCTCCTCATCGGTGCTGTCTTCACGGGAGGGGGTCTCGTAGCATCATGGATGCTGCGTCCCCATCGCCCGTATCCCGGAAAACAGTCGACGTATGAATGCGGTGAAGAGCCCGTGGGTAATTCCTGGGTAAAGTTTAATATCCGATTCTACGTCGTAGCTCTCATCTTTCTCATCTTCGACGTTGAAGTGGTTTTTCTTTTTCCCTGGGCTCTCGTTTTCAAAGAGTATGGCATGTTTGCGTTTGTCGAGATGACGGTTTTTCTAGCCATCCTCATCGTCGGATACGCGTACGTCTGGGTGAAGGGCGATCTGGATTGGGATAAACCGGTGCCGAAGGTATCACGGTACGTTAAAGGAGTCGGTGTCGTTTCTGAAGAGGCTCCCGAAGCAAACGAACACGCAGCAGCATAGGAAGAAATCGATGGGACTTCTCGACAAGCAGTTCGACAACAGCAACATCGTCATTACATCGCTCGACAGTTTGCTCAACTGGGCCCGGCTTTCGTCGCTCTGGCAAATGCAATTCGGGCTCGCATGCTGTGCGATCGAGATGATGGCGGCGTCGGCGTCGAATTTTGACATGATGCGTTTCGGTGTCATCCCGCGGGCGACGCCCCGCCAATGCGACGTGATGATCGTCTCGGGCACTGTGACACTGAAAATGGCTTCCCGCATCAAGCGGCTTTACGACCAGATGTCCGAACCGCGATACGTGATTTCGATGGGCAGCTGCTCCAATTGCGGCGGGCCGTACTGGGAACACGGATACCATGTGCTCAAAGGCGTTGACCGTGTTATTCCGGTTGACGTTTACGTGCCGGGGTGCCCGCCCCGCCCGGAGGCGTTGATCGAAGGGCTGATGAAATTGCAGGAAAAAGTGCGAAACGAAAGTCTCGCGAAGAAAAAATTAGCGTAATAAGAAAAGAACGATCAGCCGCATGACTCCCCAGGAAATTGCAGAAAAGCTCACCGCCAGGTTCGGCAGCACACCGGACGCCGGCATCGAGGCCAAGCTCGATAACCCCGTTGACCCTTACATCAGGATTTCCGCAGACCATGTCCTTGAGTTCGCAAAATTCCTCCGCGATGATGAAGAATTGTTGTTCGATTTTCTTTCGTGCCTGTCGGGAGTCGATTTGAAAGGGAAGCTCGGAGCAGTGTATCAGCTGTTCTCGATGGTGAAACGGCATAAGATTACATTGAAAGTTGAAGTTCCGACTGAGACTCCGAACATTCAATCCGTTGAGTCGATTTGGAAGACCGCCAACTGGCATGAGCGCGAGGCGTTCGACCTGTACGGCATCAATTTTATCGGCCACCCCGATTTGCGCCGGATTCTTCTCCCGTATGACTGGGAAGGGCATCCTCTTCGAAAAGATTACCAGGTGCCCGAATACTATAATGGAATGAAAGTTCCGTATTAACCCCTTGACAAGCATGGCTGAAACTATCGCAGCTCCGCCGAAGACCTCAAGCGGAAAGCCTCTACGGACAGAGGAGATGATCATCAACATGGGACCGCAGCATCCGTCGACCCACGGTGTGCTCCGTCTCGAGCTTGTTGTTGACGGCGAAATCGTTGTCGACGTTGTACCGCATATCGGCTACCTGCACCGGTGTTTCGAGAAGCATTGCGAGCACATGACCAATTACCAGCAGGTGATTCCGTATGTCGACCGTATGGATTATGTTTGTTCGATGAACAACGAATTTGCGTACGTTGTCGCGGCCGAACGGTTGTTGAAGATCCAGGTCCCTGAACGGGTGGAATACATCCGTGTGATCATGGCGGAGCTGCAGCGGATCGCGAGCCACCTGATCGCTGTTGGGACCTATGGGATCGACATCGGCGCATTTACACCCTTCCTCTATTGTTTCCGCGACAGGGAAAAGATCCTCGACCTTTTTGAAATGACCTGCGGTGCACGTTTGCTCTACAACTACATGTGGATCGGCGGACTTTCGCACGATATCCCGGCCGAGTTTGTTGCGCGCGCAAAAGAATTCTGCGCATATTTCAAACCTCAGATTCGAGATTTCAATAACCTTCTGACCTATAACGAGATCTTCGTAAAACGGACTGCACACACGGGCATCCTTCCCCCGGAGGTCGCAGTCAACTATGCGTGCAGCGGGCCAATGCTTCGCGGATCGGGTGTAAACTGGGATCTGCGGCGTGATGATCCGTATTCAATCTATAATAGATTTGACTGGGATGTTGCTGTGGGCACAGGTGAAACTGGTCCGGTTGGAAGCTGCTGGGATCGGCACATCGTCAGGATGAAGGAAATGGAGCAAAGCGTTCGCATTATTGAACAGGCACTCGCGCAAATTCCGGAGGGGGATGTTCAGTCGGCAATACCGAAACGCATCCGCCCGAATCCGGGCGAAGTGTATGCGCGCACGGAATCGCCGCGCGGTGAGCTGGGATTTTACATCGTCAGCGACGGTACGGGGACGCCATACCGGATTAAGGCCCGTTCCCCGGGGTTTGTCAATCTTAGCGTGATCAATGAAATCGCGCGTGGAGGAATGATCGCAGACCTTGTTGCCATTATCGGCAGCATCGACATTGTCCTCGGCGAAGTAGACCGTTGATCAATCATCAATGAACAATCAACAATGAACACGTTGATCAATAATTATTTATTCTGAATTCTGACTTCTGAATTCTGATCCAATGGAACAATTTCTCACATCTCTTGTCGGCAATGCGCTCCTGGTGCACGTCATCATGGCAGTAATTCCTTTGCTGTTCATTCTGCCGTATGCGCTCGTCGTTATCTATCTTGAAATGAAAATCGCCGCACACATGCAGGATCGCGTAGCGTATATGCGAACCGGCTGGCACGGCACTCTTCAGCCGATCGCCGACATGGTCAAGCTTCTTCAAAAAGAAGACACGATACCTGCCGCCGCCGACAAATTCTTGTTCATCGTTGCTCCGTACATTGTTTTCATCGGGACGTATGCCGCATTTGCTGCGCTCCCGTTCAGTTCTGCTTTCATCGGCAGCAATCTTAACGTCGGTATCTTTTACATTGTTGCGATCTCATCGCTGGTTGTCGTTGGATTGTTGATGGCAGGATGGGCCTCGAACAACAAGTGGTCTCTCTTCGGCGCCCTTCGCTCTGCTGCCCAGATTGTCAGCTATGAAATTCCCTCAGCGTTCGCTATCCTCGGCATTGTGATGATCGCCGGGACGATGAACCTGCAGGAACTAAGTGCCATCCAGACCGGCGGCATCATGCATTGGATGATTCTGGGAGGGACGCTCCCGCTCATGAAGAAGCTTTTTGTAATTCCCCTGGTGTTGGTGTTGTTCGTCGTTTATTATATCTCTTCGATGGCAGAAGTCAATCGTACGCCTTTCGACATTCCCGAAGCGGAATCTGAACTCGTGCAAGGGTACAACACCGAGTACAGCGGAATGAAGTTTGCCATATTTTATCTGGCAGAATATGCCAATCTGTTTGCCGTGTCGGCAGTTGCCACCGTCCTTTTCTTCGGAGGATGGGCCAGTCCGTTCTCCTCTCTCATGACGGGGCCATGGTGGAGTGCGTTCTGGTTCATATCCAAGGGAATGCTTTTCGTCTGCCTGAACATCTGGCTCCGCTGGACGCTTCCCCGGCTGCGCGTCGACCAATTAATGTACATGTCGTGGAAAGTTCTCACGCCGTTCGCGTTTGCCTGCGTGATGGCACTCGGTTTGGTGTTGGTATGGTAAGAGGTGAGGAACAAATGAATCCCGTTGCAGAATATTTTGGTAATATTTATAGAGGACTCAGAACCGCGACGGTCGGTATGCGCATCACGTTCAAGCATCTGTTTACGAGAGCCGTGACGATTCAATATCCGACAGTGAAGATGAAATTGCCGGAACGCGCCCGCAACAGGCTGTATGTGAACATGGACGACTGCATCGGCTGCGACCAGTGTGCCATGGCGTGTCCCGTCGATTGTATCTCTATCGAAACGATCAAATCGACTCCTGAAGATAATCTAGGGACGACGTCGACGGGTCAAAAGAAGCGTCTCCATGTCCCCGTGTTCGACATCGACATCGCGAAATGCTGTTACTGCGGCCTGTGCGTTTACCCTTGCCCGACCGAATGCATCAAGATGACCGATGTGTATGAGTTTTCTGAATTTGACCGTCATAATCTGATCTACAGTTTCAGCACCATGACGCCTGCCGAGATTGAAACCGCTCGGGGAAAGGCGAAGAAAATGGAAGAGGAAGCCGCTGCAAAGAAGGCAGCTGCGGCAGCCGCAGCAAAAGCCGCTGCCGAAGCCAAAGCCGCGGCGCAGACCGCGCCCGCTCCAGCGCAGCCGGAAAGTTCACAGCAAAAACCAGAATAGGTATGGACCAGCTCTCATCGCTAACGCTTTTTGATATTGTCTTTTACTTCTTTGCACTCATAACGGTCGTTTCTGCCGCAATCGTGGCATTCTCCCGGAACATTGTTCACTCGGCATTCTCATTAATGTTTACCTTTTTCGGCGTTGCCGGACTCTACGTCATGTTGAACGCCGACTTCATCGCCGTTACGCAAGTGCTCGTCTACGTCGGTGGCATCCTTGTCCTGATCTTGTTCGGCGTTATGTTGACGACGAGGGTCATCGGGGTGGAAATGAAGACCGGAACACTGCGGGTTCTGCCGGCTTCGATCCTGGTGGCAATTCTCGCCGGGACGTTAGGAGGAATTTTCTGGATCACCGATTGGCAGGTGCAGCCCGGAGTCAATATTGAGACCCAGAAGGCGACCGCTGCCGGCATCGGCAGGGCGTTGATGACGTCGTACGTGCTGCCGTTCGAAGCGGCCTCCGTCGTTCTCCTCGTCGCTATGCTTGGCGCAGCAATGATCGCACGGCGGGATAGGAAACGGCCGAGTTAAGGGTTGTAAGTTTCATGGCATGCTTTTGAATCTACTGATTACTGAATTCTGAAAACTGATTACTGAAGAAAATGCCCATTCACGTTTCATTAATACATTTCCTCTTTATCAGCGCGATCCTCTTCTCATTCGGCGTGTATGCCGTTGTGACCCGGCGGAATGCGATTATGGTGCTGATGGGAATTGAGTTGATACTCAATTCGGCCAATATCAATTTCATCGCCTTTGGCCGGTACGGGGCGATGAACCTCGACGGACAAATGGCGTCGGTTTTCGTGATCATACTCGCGGCGTGCGAAGCCGCGGTTGCGTTGGCAATCGTTCTGAACATCTACCAGCAGTTCAACACTGTGAACGTCGATGAAGTGGATTCAATGCGAGAGTGAGCGGGCTTGTGTGTCCGCTTAATGTTGTGTCCCTAAATATTTTTTTGATGCCTTCTTTATGACTCAAGAATTACTGCTTCAGCTTTCGCTAGCCGTTTTATTGCTGCCGCTGCTCAGCTTTTTGCTTCTTATCTTCTTCGGGAAAAAACTTCCCCGGCAGGGGGATATCGTCGCGACCTCGATCCTCGGCCTCGCTCTGCTGACGTCGTTTGTCATTCTTTTCGCAAAACTGATCCTGTTCCATGACGAACTCCTGAACTTTACCTTCACCTGGGTCGATTTCAAAATGGTCGCCGGCATCGGCCATTTAACGCTCGACCTCGGGATCATGATCGATAACATCACCGCGATCATGCTGGTTGTTGTCACCCTCATCAGTTTTCTTGTCCATGTGTTTTCGACCGCGTACATGAGCGGCGATATTCGCTACTCGCGTTACTTCGCTTATCTGGGATTCTTCTCCTTCTCGATGCTCGGCATCGTCATCACGAACAACTTTTTCATGATGTACGTGTTTTGGGAACTCGTAGGCATCAGTTCCTACTTGCTCATCGGCCATTGGTATGAGAAGAAATCCGCATCAGACGCGTCGATGAAGGCATTCATTGTCAACCGCATCGGCGACGTCGGCATGTTTATCGGCATAAATATCCTATGGGCAAATTTTCATACGCTTACGTTCGAGGGAATTTTTTCAGCGATCTCGGGCGGGCACATTCCGTTCGACAGCAATCCGTGGCTGACCGCTGCTGGAATCCTGATCTTCTGCGGAGCGATAGGGAAGTCGGCGCAATTCCCCCTGCATGTCTGGCTCCCCGACGCGATGGAAGGACCTACGCCGGTGAGTGCGTTGATCCACGCAGCGACGATGGTCGCCGCCGGCGTCTATCTCATTGCCCGCGCTTTTCCTATGATGACCGCCGATGCGCTCGTTTTCATTGCCTACATCGGAGCGATCACCGCCTTCATCGCAGCGACGATAGCGATCGCGCAAAACGACATCAAAAAAGTTCTTGCCTACTCGACCGTGAGCCAGCTTGGGTACATGGTGATGGGGCTGGGCGTTGGCGCGTACACCGCCGGATTTTTCCATCTGGTCACTCATGCTGCATTCAAAGCAGGATTATTTCTGGCATCGGGCTCGGTGATCCATGCCATGCACAACGCGCTTCATCATCAGCACGATCATCAGACCGATCCGCAGGACATTCGCAATATGGGGGGATTGAAAAGAAAAATGCCGATCACCTTTTGGGCGTTCGTCGTGTACACGCTTGCAATTTCAGGAGTACCCCTCACGTCGGGCTTCTTAAGTAAGGATGAAATTCTGGCAGGTACGCTGGCGTTCGGAAATATTACCGGCCACATGCTTATTCCAATCATCGGCTTTTTGGTGGCAGGGTTGACGGCCTTCTACATGTTTCGTGTTGTCATCCTCACGTTCTTGGGAGAGCATCGAGACAGCGCGCGCTTCGAGCATCTCCATGAGTCGCCAAAACCGATGACAATACCGCTCATCGTTCTTGCCTGTCTTTCGTTTTTCGCCTTTTACAGCTTTAACCCGATCGGTGCCTCGAGCGGTTGGTTCTTCCATGCTGTCGAACGGCCGGTGAGCGTTGTCCCGAATGCTGTTGCTGCCGCATCTGCTCAGATGTTTGAAGAAGCGGTTCACGATGTTCATTACACGGCAATGTACTTGTCGCTGTCGGTTGCCGGGCTTGGAATTCTTCTCGCATTCGCGACGTATTACTGGAAGAAGATCAGTGCCGAAGCGTTTGCGATGGCCCTCTCACCGGTGCATTCGTTCCTCATGAATAAATGGTATTTCGACGAACTGTACCAGGCGACGGCGGTCTCCGGAACACTCGGGCTCTCGCGCCTGTTGGCGTGGTTTGACAGCAAAGTGATCGACGGGACCGTGAACGGCGTTGCGACGGTCACGCGGCAAATGTCCTTCGCGAGCGGCAAGTTCGACAGCGTCGTTGTCGACGGGCTCGTGAATCTGGTTGCATATCTGACCGGTCTATTTGGATTGGTATTGAGAAAGATTCAAACCGGACGCGTGCAGACATATATTGCATTCGTTCTGGTTGGCGTCATGGTGTTCTTCTTCATTTACCGCGCCGTCTGATGAAAAGTTTAGAAAAAACAAACTATTAGGAATTTTTCGCTATGGCATTTACGATTCTTGGTATCGGCGTTCTCACCTGGATAACATTCCTTCCGATCCTTGGAATGATCATCGTCCTCATGCTTCCGAAAGGCAGCGGCAATGCGACGCGGTGGACGTCGCTCGCGGTCACCGTCCTGCAAGTGGTGCTCGCAGGGCTCATCTTTATGAATTTTGACCGCGGGATGGCGGGCATCAACAATGCCAATACGATGCAATTCAAAGAACTCTTCACGTGGATAGATATCAAAAGTGTTGCCTGGTTCGGGCGGATCCATATCGATTATTTTGTGGGCATCGACGGCATCAGCGCCCCGATGGTCCTGCTTACTGCACTCATTTCATTCGTTGCCATCATCGCTTCCTGGAAGATCGAGAAGTCGGTCAAGGGTTACTTCGCCCTTCTTCTTTTGCTCGACACCGGCATGATGGGCGTTTTCGTCGCCCTCGATTTTTTCCTGTTCTACGTGTTCTGGGAAATCATGCTGCTGCCGATGTATTTCCTTATCGGGATATGGGGAGGGCCGAGGCGAGAATATGCGGCGATCAAGTTTTTCATCTACACATTGTTCGGCTCGGTGCTGATGCTTCTCGCCCTTCTGGCGCTGTATTTCAGCGTGAGCGTTGCCGACCCGGCGACGGGTGAGAAGATCCACACCTTCAACATGCTCGCAATGATGAACCCTGCAAATTTTGAACCAGGCTCGATTCTCTTCGGACTCAACACCTATTGGCGGTATGTCGCCTACGTTGCGCTGTTTGTCGGGTTCGCCATCAAAGTGCCCCTCTTTCCGTTTCATACATGGCTCCCCGATGCACACGTCGAAGCGCCGACAGCGATCAGCGTTATCCTTGCCGGTGTATTATTGAAGATGGGGACATACGGTTTGATGCGCGTTGCCTTTCCGATTTTTCCTGACGCGGCGATGCACTATTTGTATCCGCTCGCGTTTATAGGGTTCATCAATATTGTCTATGGCGCCCTCTGCGCGATGGCGCAGAAAGATTTTAAGAAACTGATCGCCTACTCATCCATCAGCCATATGGGCGTTGTGATCCTTGGGATGACGGCAATGAATACGCAAGGCATGATGGGCGCGGTCTTCCAGATGTTCAACCACGGTACCATCACCGCAATGCTCTTCTTGATTGTCGGCGTCATTTATGACCGGACGCATACGCGCGGACTGGACGATTTCGGCGGATTGATGAATCAGATGCCGAAATATTCCGCCGTGATGGTGATCGCATTCTTTGCCGCTCTCGGACTTCCCGGGCTCAGCGGTTTCATCTCTGAAGCATTCTCCTTCCTCGGCGCTTTCCAGACTTTCCGCTGGTTGACGATCACATCGACGCTCGGGATCGTACTGACTGCCGCCTACATGTTGTGGACACTCCAGCGCGTCTTTCTCGGGACTCTTCCCGACAAGTGGAAGGATTTACCGGACATCAACGGAAGAGAATTGGTCGCTCTCGTTCCGCTTGCGATCATCGTTATCTTCTTAGGGATCTATCCAGCGCCGATGTTGAACCTGATGAATGCGTCAGCGAATCAACTTGTGGACTTTGTCCGGGAAGGCGCAAATGCGGTTTTGCTGGGGAGATAATTTTACCATGAAAGAATATCTATCCACATGCTTGATCAAATCTTACATAGTCTAGGCCTCGTCCGGCCCGAGTTCGCGCTTGTTTTCACGTTGCTCAGTGCGATCGTCGCCGACCTGGTGTCTAAACGAAAAGCGATCGTTGCCGGAATCGTGCTCGGCGGCTTTGCTGCAACGGCGTATTACGTCGTCGATGAAATGGGAGTCAGCGTTTCGATCTTCAACGGCATGCTGGCGGTCGATCCATTCTCCATCTTTTTCAAATTCGTCATCATCGCGAGCGCGCTTCTCATCGTGATGTTTTCATTGGCGTCAAATGAAGTGAATGCATCGCCGCGGCGTATAGGCGAGTACTACGCGCTCCTCGTTGCGATGACGACGGGAATGTTTTTGATGGTGGGTTCCTCCAACCTCCTCATGATGTATCTTTCGCTCGAATTGACGAGCATTAGCTCGTACATCCTCGCCGGATTCTCCAAGGAAGTTCCCAATTCAGCCGAGGCTTCGTTGAAGTATGTGATTTACGGCGCCCTCTCTTCGGGATTCATGGTGTACGGCATATCCATTATTTACGGTCTGACAGGTTCGCTTGACATTTATTCGATCAATCAGGTTTTGTCGCAGGGAGGCGGCGGGAAACTTGCATTGCTCATCGCCGGCATTCTGGCGCTCGCCGGTTTCGGGTACAAAATCTCAGCGGTGCCCTTCCATTTTTGGACGCCCGACGTGTATGAAGGCGCTCCTGTCACTATCACAGCGTTTCTCTCGGTCGGCTCGAAGGCCGCTGGATTTGCCATGCTGATGCGCTTTTTGAAGGTGACGTTCAGCAATACAGCCGTCCTGAATAGTACCGTCGGATTGTGGACGACAGTCAAGGGATTTGAGCTGACAAATGTACTGATCATTATTTCTGTCCTGACGATGACGCTCGGCAACCTTGTTGCCATCTGGCAGGACAACGTCAAGCGGCTGCTTGCATACTCCAGCATTGCCCAGGCCGGTTACATGCTGCTGGGTCTCGTGGTTCTGGGGAACGACGGCTTCGCTGCGACGATGATCTATTTTGTGGTATATTTGTTTATGAACCTCGGCGCCTTTTACGTTGTGATGCTTGTATCCAACAAGACGGGAAGCGAGGAGATTCGGGATTACAAAGGACTCGGATCGAGAGCACCGTTCCTCGCAGTGGCAATGGCAATATTCCTTGTCTCTCTTACCGGATTGCCGCCGACCGCCGGCTTTATCGGAAAACTATATTTGTTCGCGGCGCTGATCAGAGCCAAGCTGATCTGGCTAGCGATTGTTGGCGCGTTGAACAGCGTTGTGTCGCTGTACTACTATGTCAGGATCTTCCGCAATATGTTTCTTCGTGACGCTGAGGCCTCGGCCGAACCGTTGGCCTTCGAAGCGTCAAACATCGTTCTGCTGGTCATCCTCCTCGTCCCGACCCTCGCGCTCGGCCTTTACTTCGGTCCGCTTGTAGAGTTTGCGCAAGCTTCCGTTGCGATGTTCGGTGTGAAATGATGCATTTTTCTTTGTTCTAATAGAGTGATTTAGATAAAGTCGGTACCGCTCGGTTTCGAAAGGAGGGGGTCATGTCTCTTCGCTCATGTTTGTTCATTTCCGTCGCGTGTCTTTTTTCTTGTTCTACGATTTTTTCCCAAACTAATTTCTGGAAGCCCGCCAACGGTCCATCAGGAGACGTTGTGGGGTCCTTGACGGTAGGCTCCCATAATGTAATCTACAGCGGGTCGACCGACGGTATTTACCGATCTACAGACCACGGAAATTCCTGGTCGTCGTTCGCGCTTCAAGGAATGAGCACACCGGTGATTTGCATTTCGGCAGCAGGGACGTTTTTTACTTCTTTGCCCGATAGCGTCGTCCATCGCTCGACTGATAGCGGTAAGACTTGGGCCTCGACAAGCATGGGAGCCTTCCAACTCCAATCCCTCACCGCAGATCCTAACGGCGATATTTTTGCCGTAGAATGGATGGCTGGAGCTTTTCGTTCAACCGATGATGGAATCACATGGACATCGATTTTTTGGATGTCTCCTCCGGGACTTGGGCCAATGGCACGCACCCCTCTCGGAATGTATTATCTTTCAAATTGGTCCAGCATCTATCGATCTACTGACCATGGCATGACGTGGAAGGATATGTTTGATGCCCCTCAGGCTATTCCCTTTCACTCTGCAATCGGGGGAGATTCGAACGGGAATGTTTATGCTGCAATAGAAAACGGAGGTGTTTATTTTTCGGCAGATACTGGGAACCATTGGACGATCGAAAATTCCGGTTTACCCCATGGCACGATCAACGGTTTTGCTTTTAACGGGCGCGGAAGAGTATTTGCCGCGAGTGATAGTGGAGTCTTTTATCACGACAGGGACAGCGTGATCTGGAACCCTCTTAACAATGGTTTGACAACTTTAGAGACGTATTGTATTGCAATTGATTCGGCGGGATATGTTTATGCAGGAACCCTGGGCGGTGGGGTTTTTCAAAGTATTACATCAACGCTGCTCTCTGTTGATGAAAAGAAGAATTTGGTTCCTTTGACGAATTCCCTCGAGCAGAACTATCCGAATCCATTCAATCCCGCGACACGAATCTATTATCGCGTTGCTCGCAGCGGGGACGTTGAAGTCGGCGTTTATGATGTGCTGGGTCAACTTGTGCGCAAGCTCGTGCACGAGCGGAGGAATCCGGGAGAGTATTCCGTGGAATTCAACGCTTCAGGGTTTGCAAGCGGAGTGTATATTTATCGTTTGACGTTATCGGATGGAACGAGCTCATATACCGAATCAAAAACAATGATGCTCCTGAAGTAGTGATGTGGTCCGCACACTGCAACTCTTCAGATGACCTTCTCTAGAATGTCTTCTTGTTGTGTTATTCGCTCACAACAGCGGTCTATCGCATTCCAGAATTTCTTTGAGTATTAGCGAGGCGTCATTTCTTTTTTGTCGTCATCTTCTCCACAATGATCCGAATTCCCTCCAGCACGAGCGTCGGCTCATGCTTGTTGATGATTTTCGTATGATTCATCATCAGACCGGAAAATCCTCCCGTGGCAACGACGGTCGGATAGTCGTCGATCTCCTTTGAAATGCGCCGAATCATCGTCTCCATAGAATCCAAAGCGCCGTAAAGAATCCCAGATTGCATGCTGCTCACGGTGTTTTTTCCGATGATTGTCTTCGGGAAGTGAATGTCGATCTTCGGCAGTTTTGCCGCACGCCGGTGCAATTCGGCAGCGGAGGTTTCAATTCCCGGCGCAATAACACCGCCGAGATACTCCCCCTTTTTTGAGATGACATCGAACGTCGTCGCGGTCCCGAAATCAACGATCACGAGCGGACCTTTATACTTGGCATATCCGGCGACCGCGTTGCAGAGGCGGTCAGCTCCCACGGAAGACGGGTCGTCGACAAGGACGGTGATTCCGAGAGGGATGGAAGTTGAGACGACGACAGGTTCGATCGAAAAATATTTTTTCGACATCCGCTGCATGACATCGGTGAGATTTGGAACGACGGATGAAATTCCGAATGCCGATATCTTCTTTACGGCAATTCCTGCGTCCTGGCAAAAATTCCGGACCAGCGCGCCGAATTCATCTTCGGTGCGCGTAACAAAGCTCGTGACGCGCCAGTCGCCGAGCAGTTTCTTCTTATCGTAGATCCCGAATACTGTGTGCGTGTTACCAATGTCGACTGCTAGTATCATGATGGTCTGATTTGTTAGTGATGAGTGAATACATTTCTAAGTTTAAGATCGACTCTCCCAAGGAGATTGTCGATACGCTATTGCACAATTGACACATCGCCGGCAAAAACCTGACGGCGTGTGCCGTCGGATTCCTCGATGATGAGTGCGCCGTCAGGTGCCACGTCTACCGCCTTCGCCCTGATCGAGGTACGATGCTCGACGAGGGTAATTTCCGAGCCTAACATCGTTGCGCGCTGTTTCCACTCGTCGAGAAGGATCTGAGGCGAAAAATGGCGAAGCTGGTCGAACCGGTACTCTAATTCCGCCAGGATGGCACAGAGCAGGCGGACCCGGTCGATATCCTGCTGCGCATGCAGCTTCAACGACGTCGCCTTATCTTTAATATCGTCGGCAAAATCGGTTTGATTCACGTTGATACCGATACCGAGGATCACGGTCAGGACGGCATCGCTTTGCGTCGTCGTTTCGATCAACATGCCTGCGACTTTTTTGCCGTCGATGAGCAAATCGTTAGGCCATTTGCATTCGATCGCTGACTTCGTTTCCTGTTCGATTCCGTCCGCCGTCGCGAGCGCAGCAGCAAAAGGAAGCACCCGGACCTTATCATGAACAAAAAGAGGTCGGGTCACGAGACTAAAGAGCAGGTTCATCCCCTTTTGCGATTGCCACTGACGCCCCTGACGTCCTTTGCCCGCGGTTTGTTGATCGGCAACAATCAGTGTCCCATCTGGACATTCATCTTCGTTCAATGACCGGGCAAATGTATTTGTCGAATCGATCGTGTCTAAAGAATAAATCCGTTGTCCAAGGTACTGTGTGCGCAGGGACGTTCGTATGTCCTGTTCAGTTATCATCTCTTCCGGGAGAGGGGTGAAGTGAATCCTCCCTTGTCCACGGCAGGGCGCAACGGGTCTGAGGCGACTTTCCATCCCGTGTAAAATACTAATCGAGTCCGTTTTGTGAGAATCCCAAAATTGATCTTGTCGATTTTATCCGTCGGCTGATGATAGTCTGCGTGTTCTCCGTCGAAATAGAAAATGACGGGGATATTCTTCCTTGCAAAATTATAGTGGTCGCTCCGCCGGTAGTATTGGTGCGGCTCGGCCTCATCGTCGTACGTGTAGTCCAGGTTGAGGTGAACGCTCTCGTCGTTCGCTTTCCTGCCGATAGAATCCAGTTCGGAGCTGAGTTTGTCCGATCCGATGACGTAGACGTAATTGGTATCGTTTATCTTTTCATGCTCCGGGTCGAATCTGCCGATCATATCGACATTGAGGTCAGTCACAGTTTTGTCCAGCGGGACCGATGGATGCTCAGTATAGAAGAGTGATCCGAGAAGTCCTTTTTCTTCTCCGGAAACAGAAAGAAAGAGTAGGCTCCGTTTCGGCCTTGGCGTTATTGTTGTGAACGCATGGGCGATCTCAAGAAGTGAACTCGTACCTGAACCGTCGTCATCGGCGCCATTATAGATCTCGCCCGTCACAATGTTCTTGCCGAGGTGATCGTGATGAGCCGAAAATACCACATACTCTTCTTTTAACAATGAGTCGGAGCCTGGGAGAATCCCGACGACGTTTTCGGACAAGACATCTTCATGGTGCATTGTCAGAGTAAGCGTCACCCGCGCTCCTTCGACCGTAAATGAATCCGGTCTCCTGGTTGAATCAATCTCATGCTGCAATTCTTCGACGGTCTTTCCGGACGGACGCAACAATTCGTCCGCTAGCTCACTGCTGATCGAGAACATCGGTATGCTTTGGCGTATGCGCTGTGGGATCGTGATCATGCCGCGTATGAGATCGTCCTTCCGCTCTTCGAGTGCATCTTTCATCAACCTTCCATTCAAATCTTCGACAATCAAAAGCGCCGCCGCGCCGCACCGCTGAGCGTAAATTCTCTTTGCGAAGATCGAGCCCTCCGATCTGTTGCCGGCAAAATTACCGGTCGAATCGCCTTCCCGAGGTGTTCCGCGAAGCAGGAGAACGATCTTTCCGCCGAAATCTTTTTTCGAATCATACTCAGTGTATCGCAAAGCCGTTGAATTAATTCCATATCCGACAAACTCAACATTTCCGGAAACGGTTGTGTCATTGCCGGATGCATAGGGGATATACTGTTCGCCAAACTCTCGCCATTCTTTCGTTGCCGTCGGAGTCGACGTTGTTATGAAACTTCTGGCGTCAACACTGATATGAACAACGGGAAAATGTTGATAGTAGGTTCCGCTGTCTCCGGCAGGCTGTAAACCCATGAGCTCAAATTGCGAAGCAAGATATAACGCGGCCAATTTCTGTCCGCGATATGAAGTTTCTCGTCCTTCGAATTCATCCGAGGAAATGAGCGTCAATTGCGCTCGCAATCGTTCTGGTGTGATCAACTTCATCGCATCCAAGCCAAGCGCATTCGGACCGCCAGCGTACAGCGTACCCACTACTAAAAGAACTTCGCAAATAAAAATTAGAGCCGGGAGATATTGCTTTCTCATGCAGCCGTTTGCAATTCAATTTGACGGTGAAAAAATTTTGCCTCAAGGTAACGAATTCTTACGCGAAAAGTCAAGAGATCATTTGAAGTCACTCGTTCCGCCAAGTTGACAACTCTTCATGGTTTTGTCAGGAAATAGCATGTCAGTCCTGCCATTGTGGCAATTCCGGCCCCTGGTTAGTTTCAAAAACCATCGAAATTAGCTCAATAATTCAGTATTAGCTTGGCACAATGGTTGCAATCAATTTAGAAAACATTTCATCTGTCAACAAGGTTTATCAGGAATATCAAAATCTTTTCTTCAAAGGAGAATCTATTATGGCTGGAAAAATAATCGGCATTGATCTTGGAACAACAAATTCCGTCGTTGCAGTGATGGAGGGGAATGACCCGGTGGTAATTGCAAACGCCGAAGGAATGCGGACAACACCTTCAGTGGTTGCCTTTGCAAAGAACGGCGAACGTCTGGTTGGCCAGCCTGCAAAGCGGCAGGCGGTGACGAACTCTCAGAACACGGTTTTCTCAATTAAGCGCTTCATGGGAAGGTTCATGAATGAAGTGAACGAAGAGATGAAGCTCATTCCGTATAAAGTTGTAACGGGAGAGAGCAATACCGCCCGTGTTCAAATCGGGGACCGTGTCTATTCACCCCCGGAAATTTCTGCGATGATCCTCCAGAAAATGAAACAAACGGCGGAAGACTATTTGGGACAAAAGGTGACCGAGGCGGTTATCACGGTCCCGGCGTATTTCAACGATGCCCAGCGTCAGGCAACAAAAGAAGCAGGCGAGATCGCGGGATTGACCGTCCGGCGCATCATCAATGAGCCTACCGCCGCCGCACTGGCGTACGGTTTGGACAAGAAACACAAAGATTCCAAGGTAGCCGTCTTCGATCTCGGCGGCGGAACTTTCGATATTTCGGTTCTCGAGCTCGGCGACGGCGTGTTTGAAGTGAAGTCGACGAACGGCGATACGCATCTCGGAGGAGATAACTTCGACCAGCGATTGGTCGACTACATCGCCGACGAGTTTAAGAAGTCCGACAGTATCGACCTCCGCAAAGATCCGATGGCGCTGCAGCGATTGCGTGAAGCCGCTGAAAAAGCAAAGATGGAACTTTCGCAATTGAACCAGACGGAGATCAATCTGCCGTTTGTTACTGCAACGGCGGAAGGACCGAAGCATTTGAATTTAAACCTCACGAGGGCAAAATTCGAGCAGCTTGTCGACGACCTGATCAAGAAATGTATTCCCCCGGTTGAAAGAGCATTAAAGGACGCGAATCTGCAGCCGAACCAGATCGACGAGATCATACTCGTCGGCGGCATGACACGCGTCCCGCGCGTTCAGCAACTCGTGAAGGATATTTTTGGAAAAGAAGGGCATAAGGGCGTGAACCCCGATGAAGTCGTCGCTGTCGGTGCCGCAATCCAGGGCGGCGTTCTTTCCGGCGACGTCACGGATGTGCTGCTGCTCGATATTACGCCGCTCTCGCTCGGAATCGAGACGCTCGGCAGCGTGATGACAAAGTTGATCGACGCAAACACGACAATTCCGACCCGAAAAAGCGAAGTCTTCAGCACGGCATCGGACAGCCAGACGTCGGTCGAGATCCATATCCTCCAGGGAGAACGGCCGCTTGCAAGCGACAACCGCACGCTGGGAAGATTCCATCTCGATGGTATTCCTCCGGCACCGAGGGGCGTTCCTCAGGTTGAAGTCATCTTCGACATCGATGCAAACGGAATGCTGCATGTTCTTGCGAAAGATAAGGCAACAAACAAAGAGCAAAGCATCCGCATTACTTCATCCTCGGGTTTGAGCAAGGAAGAAGTGGAAAAGATGAAGAAGGACGCACAGGCTCACTCGGCGGAGGATGCGAAACGAAAAGAAGAGATCGAGCTGAAGAACCAGGCCGACAATCTTGTCTTCTCGACGCGGAAACAAGTGAAGGATCTTGGCGAGAAGATGGATGCCGAAACGAAAACAAAACTTGAGTCGGCGGCAACGGCGCTCGAAGAGGCAATCAAAGCGAATATTGCGGCTGATATCAAAGCCAAGACGGAAGCATTGAATGCTATTTGGAATGAGGCTTCCACCAAGATGTACGAGGCTGCGAAACAAGCCGGCCCGCAACCGGGTGGCCAAGCGGCTCCGGATCAGGGTCCCGGACCGGGTCAACAGGCGTCATCCGAAAAGAAAGATGATAAGAAAGTGGAGAACGCCGACTTCGAGGTAGTGGACGACAAATAATGCGATGACTCGGATTACGCGGAATTAACGCAGATATTCCCGAAGCGTTTCCTTCGGAACATATTGCGCAGATGAACGGAAGGCGAGGATACCCTCGCCTTTTGTTTTAGTGAGTCGCATTATTACTTTTCGCATATCAAATGGGATTTTGTTCGCAGTGACTAATGATTTGAGTTCAATACTCATTTTAATCGGCGTCGGGGTGTTATTGACTGCCGGAGTGATAGCCATTGCAGTCAGACCGAAGGGATGGGGCAACTTCGCTTCGTTGACGGCGTATCACGATTTCCAGCCGAAGGACAAACAAGAGGGAATTGAAATTGTGATAGAGAAAAAAGCTGGAAAGAACATGACAGAACAACAAAACGGGAAGAACAAATGAATGCATCTGTTATCAGTCACTAGTAATCAGTAGCTAGGACTAAGGGCTAAGAGCTAAAAGCCAATACGAAAGAACCAAGACCTAAAAACACTCAAATGAATTTCAACAAATTTACCATCAAATCTCAGGAAGCAGTTCAAAACGCTCAGGAAATCGCTTCGAGCTATGGGAATCAATCGATTGAACCCGAACATCTGCTCGCGGCGCTTATTCAGGATTCGCAAGGAATAGTCATCCCGATACTGCAAAAGCTCGGCACGAACGTTAACTATGTTAAGATCAAGGTGAATGAAGTCGTAGAAAAATTGCCGAAGGTCCAGGGTGCGAGTCAGCAGCACGTTTCCGCCGATTTACAGAAGATATTCGATCAAGCACAGAAGGAAGCGGAGGATCTTAAAGATGAATTTGTGAGTACGGAACATCTGCTCCTTGCATTGCTCGACCAGAAACAAAACGCCGCAGCCAAATTGCTGGTAGACCAGGGCGTCACCAAAGAGAGCGTGCTCAAAGCGTTGAAGGATGTCCGAGGCTCACAGCGCGTGACAGACCAGAATCCTGAGGACAAGTTTCAGCCCCTGGAGAAATTCGGCCGCGACTTGAACGAACTTGCGCGGAAAGGGAAACTTGACCCGGTCATCGGCCGTGAAGAAGAAATTCGACGGGTGCTCCAGGTGTTATCGAGAAGGACGAAAAATAACCCTGTTCTTATCGGAGAGCCGGGCGTCGGAAAGACGGCGATCGCCGAAGGCCTTGCGCATCGCATCATTCAAGGAGATGTACCAGAAAACCTCAAGTCGAAACGCATCGTCGCATTGGATATGGCGGCGATGATCGCGGGCGCGAGCTTCCGCGGACAATTTGAGGAACGGATGAAAGCCGTGTTGAAAGAAGTTGAGGATTCGCACGGCAGTATTATTCTTTTTATCGATGAACTCCACACACTTGTCGGCGCCGGTGCCGCACAGGGGGCGGTCGACGCTTCGAACATGCTGAAACCCGCCTTAGCGCGCGGTGACCTGCGGGCAATCGGCGCAACAACCCTGGACGAATACCGAAAGTACATTGAAAAAGACCCGGCGTTCGAGCGGCGGTTCCAGCCGATATTGATCGACGAGCCGAATGTCGAGGATACGATTTCAATATTACGCGGGCTCAATGATCGCTACGAGGTGCATCATGGCGTCCGCATCACCGACGCGGCCATTGTTGCTGCGGCGCAGCTGAGCTACCGGTATATTTCGGACCGCTTCCTTCCCGATAAGGCGATCGACCTCATCGACGAAGCGGCTGCAAAACTTCGCATAGAAATTGATTCCATGCCGGAAGAGCTGGATGTCCTCGAGCGTAAAGTGAAACAGCTTGAAATCGAAAATGAAGCCGTGAAGCGCGAGATGACCGCTGAGTACGCCGACGAAACGGATAAAGCGGCGATCGCGAACCATCTTCAGCAAATCAAACATGACCTTGCTGAGTTAAATGAAAAACGGAGCGAGCTGAAAGCACACTGGCAGGTCGAAAAAGAACTTATCCAGTCGATCCGCTCGATGAAAGCGGAAATAGAACGGGTTCGCATCGAAGCGGATAAAAAAGAACGCGAAGGAGACCTGGGAAAAGTGGCTGAGTTGCGGTACGGCGTCCTGACAGGTCTCGACAAAAAGATCAAGGCTGCAACGGCAAAACTTGCCGAGGCCCAAAAAGACCACAAGATGCTGAAAGAGGAAGTGGACGCAGAGGACATTGCCGAAATTGTCTCGAAATGGACCGGGATTCCGGTTACGCGAATGTTGGAAAGCGAACGGACGAAGCTTCTGCATCTCGAGGACAAAATTCACGAGCGCATGGTCAATCAGGAAGAAGCAGTGAAAGCCGTTGCGGACGCGATTCGGCGGAGTCGTGCCGGTCTTCAGGATGACAAGAAGCCCATCGGATCTTTCATTTTTCTCGGGACGACCGGTGTCGGCAAAACCGAGCTTGCGCGCTCCCTGGCAGAAGTATTGTTCAACGACGAAGATGCTATTGTTCGTATCGACATGAGCGAATACATGGAAAAGTTTTCCGTATCGCGGCTGATCGGCGCGCCTCCGGGTTATGTCGGATATGAAGAAGGAGGTCAGCTGACAGAAGCGGTTCGGCGCAGGCCGTATTCCGTTCTTCTCCTCGATGAAATTGAAAAGGCGCATCCTGAAGTTTTTAACATTCTGCTGCAGCTTCTCGACGACGGGCGATTGACGGATTCCAAAGGACGAACGGTGAATTTTAAGAACACCATCGTCATCATGACGTCGAATCTCGGTTCGCAGCTGATCCAGGAAAAGATGTCGGGGACTGAAGATGACGAAGACTGGGCGAACATCCACGGCGAGCTTCGCGCCGAATTGTTTGAAATGCTGCGCCAATCGATACGTCCGGAGTTTTTGAACCGTGTCGACGAGATCATCCTTTTCAAACCCCTTTCGAGAAACGATATCAAAAAGGTTGTCGACTTGCAGCTCCTGAGAGTTGCAGCATTGCTCGCGAAGAAAGAGATGAAGCTCACGGTATCGGAGGAGGCAAAAGAGTGGCTTGCCAAGCTTGGCTATGACCCGAGTTACGGTGCTCGCCCGCTCAAGCGAGTGATCCAGAAACACATCGTCAACGTTCTCTCTGAGAGGATCCTCGCCGGGGATTTCACCGACAGAGACAGCATCGAAATTGTCCTTGACAGGGAAGGCGTTATCGGATTCCGGAAGCTAAAACAAACAGCATAAATCGACCTGGCGGAATCAAACTACCGGCTTGAGTTTCAAGCTTAAATCTGACGCGAGTGTTGATTCCCTCCACTAAAGAAGCAGGGGTCGCGGCCGCAGTTGTCAATTGATCGCGACATCCGATCCTCGTTCCATTTGATTTCCCCCTCGAAACTTTCTACATTTATTCAACCTGGGCCGCGATAAACGTCTTAACGAGTTACCTGCAGCGTTGTCTTCTTATCATGCTTGATGGAAAAAAACGAATGAGTAGGCTCGCAGTTGCAATCCCTTTCAATACGCTCCCTTCCTTCGAGAAGACGCTCCAGCAATTGATTCTGTCAACATCAACCGACAGAATATTTGTTCTTCACAATGGTTCCTATGTTCCGTCGTCTCCCAAATGCGAAGGAGTCAAGACTGGTTCGCTGAATTCCGGGTCTACGCTCCGATTGCTCCAAAAGAAGATCACGAGCAAATATCTCCTCCTCGTCACAGAATCGAGGGAGATTGATTTTGCAGAATTCGCGCTCGAACGATTTCTTTCCGTGGCGGAAGAGACAAATGCTGGTATCGTGTATTCGGATTATCATGACGTCAAGAACGGGGATATCCGCGAACATCCCCTTATCGACTATCAATATGGAAGCATTCGCGACGGCTTTGATTTTGGCCCAGTGATGCTCTTTTCTGTGTCTGCGATCCGCAAAGCGATTACGAAACATGGCTCGATCCCAAAAGTGAAGCACGCAGGGCTATACGATTTGCGGTTGAAAATCTCAATCGACCACCGCATCTTCCACCTCCGCGAATACCTCTACGCGAAAAGCGAGACTGATGACCGGCTCTCGGGCGAACAACAATTTGATTATTTGGATGCGCGCCATCGTGAGATCCAGAAGGAAATGGAAGCCGTTGAGACGAAACACTTGAAGAACATTGGCGCGCACCTGAAGCCGAAATTCAAAAGCGTCCCCCGGGATAAGATGGATTATCCGGTCGAAGCAAGCGTTATCATACCGGTACGCAACAGAGCGAAGACGATCTCTGAAGCTGTCAGCAGTGCGCTGAATCAGATAACGGATTTCTCATTTAACATCATTGTCGTCGATAACCATTCATCAGACGGAACGACAGAATTATTGGCAGCTCTGGCCCGGAAGAATCCTTCTGTGAAGCATGTTATTCCGTCGAGAAATGATCTGGGGATCGGGGGATGCTGGAATGAAGCGGTGAGGTCCGAATACTGCGGACGATACGCGGTGCAGCTCGATTCGGACGATATCTATGCAGACAATGAAGCGCTTCAGAAAATTGTTGATGTCTTTCGAAGCGGCAAGTATGCGATGGTGATCGGGTCGTACAAACTTGTCAACATGAAGGGTGAAGATATTCCGCCCGGTGTCGTCGACCATAAAGAGTGGACACGGGAAAACGGTCGAAACAACGCGCTTCGCGTTAACGGGTTTGGCGCACCACGTGCTTTCCAGACATCGCTTCTTCGCCAAATCCCGTTTTCGAACGTCAGCTATGGTGAAGATTACCAAATCGCTCTTCGTCTGTCGCGGGAATATCAGATCGGAAGGATTTACGAGCCGGTATATTTATGCCGGAGGTGGGAAGGAAATACCGATGCGGCGTTGTCGTTGGAGCAAACGAATAGAAATGACACTTATAAAGATATGCTCCGCACAGTAGAAACGTTAGCTCGGCAAAGAATAAACAGAAAGAAATAGCCTTCGCGCGGCGCTGATCCTCAGAAGGCAGTTCGAATCATGACCGCGCCGATTTCTTGAACTTTTCCGCCAGAAATTGTAAGAATATCGTTGCTTTCACAAAAACTATTTTGGTCGTTTACTTCTCGCGCGCCTGACGGCTCTCTTTCGACGCTGCTGATATCTCTCCTTGAGCAACAGAAATCAACGTGGCCGCTTTTGGCAGAAGCGTACGAATCGCTGGACTCGCTAGAGGTTCGAGATGTTTCCTGCGACGGTTTTTCGATCTTGATTCAGTTCAATCCCAAAAGAATGATCAGCACGAATGCCAGGGTCGACGAAGACTCGGTCCGCGCCCGAAAATGCTTTCTTTGCCCTGACAATCTTCCCGATGAACAGAAGGGCGTGCTGTATCGAGATGACTTTCTCGTCCTGTGCAATCCTGCCCCAATTTTCTCCCGTCACTACACCATATCGACCGTGCAGCACGTTCCCCAAGAGATTGGAAAATTCATTTCAACGCTTCTTTCGCTTTCAAAGGAGTTGAGTCCGGAATTCACTATGTTTTACAATGGCCCCCGATGCGGGGCCTCGGCTCCCGACCACATGCACTTTCAAGCCAGCCCCAGCCGGTCGATCCCGGTTGAGAAGGATGCCGAGAACGTGGCACGGAGGGTCCTGCTGAAAAAGGAAGGGCCCGTTTCATTCATTACTCTTCGAAATTACGGGAGACGTGTTGTTCTTCTGGAATCAGAAGACGAAGGAGCGATTGAAGCTGCTTTTTTGAATTTTATGAGATCCATGAAAAAGGTTGTTGACACATTGGAAGAGCCGATGATTAATCTTCTCTGTTCGTTTCAGCAAAAGGCGTGGCGTATCATAATATTCCCCCGTCGTAAACATCGTCCAGACGTCTATTTCGCCGAGGGTGGGGATCGCGTGCTCATCAGTCCGGCTGCCGTGGATATCGGCGGGTTGATCATCACACCGGTCGAGCGGGATTTTCAAAACGCAGATGCAGTATTGATCGAGAATATCTTTAACGAAGTCTGTGTTGGAACGGAAGTTTTTGATGAAATTGTCAGAGGAGCGTGAGCAATTGAGCGGGCATGCACGGTCAAATTTCATTCTCATCTTCATCTAAAGAATCAGTTCATGATATCACGGGAACCATCTCTTAAAGTGGGAATTCTTGACTTCTGCCGCGAAGTGAACGGGAGTTTTAACGATAATTTCAGTATCGAAGGTTCCCGACAGATACAGGGGGCATTTCGCGCTCATTGTGAAAATGGACGAATTGTACTTACCAGCGGTGACGGTGACATCATCACGAGCGAAGAGATTCAGTGCATTAATGTTTCCGCTGGAACATTCACGCTCCGCGATGTTTCGATCGGGCTTCAATTCCACTGGGAAAGAAAAGAGGAACAGTCGTTCAAAGGGAACGTGATTTTCAAATCTCGGGAGAACGGAACGCTGACAGTCATCAATGAAATCACTCTTGAAGAATACCTCGCGAGCGTCATCTCCTCGGAAATGAGCGGAGAAGCACCGATTGAATTCCTGAAAGCGCATGCGATTACGTCCCGAAGCTGGCTGGCCGCAATGCTCGGACGGGAGGAACGAAACGTCGATATCGATCCCGAAAGGTCGATTCGCAGCGATGACGAGCTAATCCGATGGTATGACCGAGAAGACCACGATATCTTCGATGTCTGCGCGGATGACCATTGCCAGCGTTACCAGGGAATATCGAAAACGGCATCCGGCCGGGCATCGAAGGCCGTCGAAGACACGCGGGGAATTTTCCTCGTTCATGGAGACGAAATCTGCGATGCCCGATTTTCAAAAGCCTGCGGCGGTCTCACCGAAGAATTTGAGAATACATGGGAGGACAAGCATTTCCCGTACCTTGAATGCATATCCGACTCATCAATTCAACATTCTAAAATATTGAGCGAACCGGCGGCCGAAGATTGGATTCTTTCCAACCCTGATGCGTTCTGCAATACAACCGATGGAAATATGTTACGGCAAATACTCCCCTCGACAGACCAGGAGACAACGAACTTCTTCCGCTGGGCTGTCGACTACGAACGAAGCGAGCTTGAGGAAATCCTGAACGCAAAATCGGGAATGAATTTTGGGACGCTCCTCAATCTTGTCCCGCTCCACCGAGGTCCATCGGGGCGCATTTCCAGATTACAAATTGAAGGGTCCAAGAGATCGCTTGTCGTGGGAAAAGAACTGGAGATCCGGCGCTGGCTTTCCAAGACCCATCTTTATAGTTCAGCGTTCGTTATCATGACGGAACGGGATACCGAAGGCGTGCCGAAACATTTTTTGTTTTACGGGGCCGGATGGGGCCACGGTGTCGGTTTGTGCCAGATCGGAGCAGCGGTGATGGCTGCAAAACAGTTTCCCGCCGAAGAAATACTCAAACACTATTTTCGAAACGCTCAACTTAAGAAATTATATTGACCCTACTGATGTCCGACGCGCGCATCGAATCTCGCTCTCCCGATAAAGAACGGAACTCTGCATTGTGGATCTCCGTCATTTATTTTGCAGAAGGATTTCCATATACGATTGTTAATTTGATGCCGGTAATATTTCTGAAGGACCTCGGCGCAAGTAATGAACTGATCGGGCTGACGAGTTTACTCTATCTCCCCTGGACATTGAAAGGCCTGTGGGGACCTATTGTCGACATGTATTCGACGAAACGTACCTGGATTCTGACGACGGAAATTGTTTGCGCAATACTTTTTGTTCTTCTCGCGCTGGGGGCGCTTAGCTCCCAGACGATCGCTGTGTCGATCGCCGTCTTTGCTCTTATCGCATTCGTGTCCGCGACTCACGACATCGCTATCGACGGTTTCTATCTCGACGTGCTGGACAAAGAGCAGCAAGCGTTCTTTGTCGGCGTTCGTTCGACGGCGTACAAGATGGCCTGGCTTGCAGGGAAGGGCGGCCTGGTATTTCTTGCCGGGTATCTCGCGAATCAGCACCTCATCCAACCGCGCTCCGACGGGGCGAGAATTTTTGAGGACATACATTTCTCGGTATTGGGGACTGCATTCTCAATTCGTCCGCTGGAATTTGGCTGGTCCGCAGCTTTTATTCTTGCCGCGTTTGTGTTTATTCTGGTCTATCTCTTCCAGCTCTGGTATCTGCCTCGGCCGAAGGCGCTCGTCAGGGAAAACGAAGGGAACGACGCGGGCATGGATTTTTTCGAAGCATTCAGAACATACTTTACCCAAAAGAGAATCGGCTGGATCGTGACGTATATTCTGATCTTTAGGCTCGGCGACGCGTTCATGCTGAGAATGGCCCCGCCTTTTCTGATGGATAGCGGTGCCAGAGGAGGTATGACGCTTTCGACAGCTCAGATGGGCATTCTGGATGGAACGGTCGGCGTCATCTTCCTTCTTGCGGGAGGGATCCTTGGCGGATTTGTCATCGCCAAGCAGGGATTGAAGAACTGGATGTGGCCCACGGCGATTCTGCAGAACTCCGCGATCGGGCTCTACTGGCTTCTCGCAAAGTTCAGGCCGGGCATCGAGTGGGTGTACGTCGTTAATTCATTCGAGCAATTCTCCTACGGTCTTGGAGTTTCAGCCTACACCGTTTTCTTGATGAGAACTGTGCGGCCGGAATTCAAAGCCTCTCATTACGCGATCACGACGGCGTTTATGGCCGCCGGTATTATGCTGCCCGGAGTTGTGAGCGGTTACCTCCAGGTGTGGATGGGATATGAGAATTATTTTTTGATGAGCTTTTTGGCTGCAATTCCCGGGCTGGCGACGATTTACTTTCTGCCGCTGGAAGACTAAGTGTCTTTGCCTGCCGCTCTTGGACGCCATCTCCCGAAAATCGCACAAAGGACGATCGACAAGGTACCCGACAACTCCCACTAGGCAAAACCGCCTGTTCCAGAAGTGTCTTAATATGAACAAAGTTCAAGGGCATCTTTACAGCGAGATGAAAATATCACGCAAAGACGCCAAGCCGCACGAGAAAGCTATCCATTCTCTTTGCGTCTCAGCGACTTTGCGTGAACAAGTTGCAACCTATCCTAAATTCAGCCACTGCCCATGTTCC
>CAYTOA010000005.1:0-121336 GCA_964439265.1 uncultured Chitinophagaceae bacterium | reverse complement strand
ACTTCGACCTCCAGCGGGTGCATCATCGAAAAGGTGATCCCATCACTCAATTGTTTTCGTATTGCAGCGTCGACCGCTTCGTAGCAATAGCCAAGAGAAAGCGGACCCACGCCCATGGTGTAATCAAGAAACTGATTCCCGTCCACATCCCAAACGTACGCACCTTTTCCTCGCTGAAGATATTTCGGCGCTACGCCTTTAATGTATTGCCCCGGCCCTTTCGCGAGCGTCTGAGTCGCCGCAGGAATCAATCCAAGGGCGCGGGCATATAGTTCATCCGATGCGGTTATTGAGGGATAAAATTCGTTATTGCCGATTGAATTCATTCTTCTCCTTTGGTGTTAGCTTCGCTCATCGAGTGCAGCCTCTAATTCTTCGGAAAACGTAGATTTCTTCCTCTCCTCAAACGCGGTGATAATACGGGAAGCAATCTGTCCGCCTGTAAATCCTTCGTATGAAAGAACATCGTTCAATAACGCCGGTCTAAACCACCGGCCGTCGAGAGCGATCGGTACCACCTTCGCGGTCTGTTCGTGCTTCAGCAGGACTTCGCTGATGATGGAATAAAGCCCGCCCGTCAGGAAATGATCTTCGATCGTCACGAGCAGCGAACACTCTTTTGCCGCGGAAAGAATCGTCACTTCGTCGATCGGTTTCAAAGTCCGGAAGTTTACGAATCGGACAGAGAATCCCCTTGATTCGAGGATTTCTTTTGCATACCACGATTCTCTGTTCATAAATCCGTAGGTCAGGAGCGCCACGTCCATCCCTTCCACCAGGATCTCCGCTTTTCCCACGGCGAACTGGTCGTAGTGGTTCACCACTGGATCCATGGCAGTGAAGCGGATATACCACGGCAATCGGTCACGAATGATTTGCGGAAGACCGGCAATAAGTTCATCCTGATCCGCCGGACAAAAGACGTTCATGTTCGGTATGCCGCGCATAAGTGAGACATCTTCGAGGGCCTGGTGTGCAGGTCCGTTCGCGTCGGAAAGAAATCCCGGAACTCCTCCGACAAGTTTCACCGGAAGATTCCCAATTCCAATGTCGGTGCGTATGAATTCAAATGCGCGCAGCGTAAGAAAAGCAGCGAGCGCATGGACGACCGGCGTTTGACCGCGGAGTGCGAGACCCGCAGCCGCGCCGATCATCGTCTGTTCCGCAATGCCGACGTCGATGAAGCGCTTTCCCAATAATGAGGGAAGGTTTCGGATCGCCGCACGGTTTTCGGACGTCATGACGACGATCCTCGGATCGAGTTCAGCCAATTCCGTTAACTTCTCTTCATATGTCATTGAACTACGGATCCTCTTCTTATCGAACCATGAGCGGATCGGAACTTAGCGAACTTTCCCGGCCGCCGTACAATTCGTCGATCAACAGTTCGACTTCTTCATGAGTAAAGTTAGCGAACCACCGGTCCGCACGTCCTTCGATGCTCGGCAAACCTTTTCCCCGAACGGTGTCGGCGATGACCACGGTAGGCCGGTCAAAGCTCACGGGAATACGGGAGAATGCTGTTTCCATCTTGTCGAAGTTGTGCCCGTTGATCCGATTGACGGACCAGCCAAATGCCGCAAATTTCTTGTCCACCGATTCAAGCGGGATCAATTCTTCGGTTCGAACGTTCGCCTGGAATTCATTCCTGTCCACGATCGCAACCAGGTTGTCGAGTTTATAGGCGGCAGCGACGAGACAACCTTCCCAGATGGAACCTTCATTGAGTTCGCCGTCGCCGAGGATGACAAAGACGCGATTGGTGCCTCCCCGCATCTTAATGTCGAGGGCAACACCGATCGCGACGGAAAGCAAATGTCCGAGCGATCCGGAATGGAATTCAATACCCGGTATCGACCTGTTGGGATGCCAGTACATTGAATCATTCAACGTAAGGTGATTATGCAGGCGGTCTTTTTCGAAATATCCAAGTTCCGCAAGTGTTCCATAGAGGGCCGGAACGTCGTGGCCTTTTGAAAGAAGAAAATAATCCCTGTTCTCATCTTTCAATGTTCGGGGCGAAATGCGCAGCACTTTGGAATACAGGTAAACGATCAGGTCGGCACACGAAAGCGATGCGCCGATGAAGCAGCCACCGTCCGTGGCCATCATGATAATATGCTCTCTTACGCGGAGCGCGAGAAGCTCGAGTTCTATTTTTTCCCGGTCCGTCATGAATTCGCCGCCTGCCTCGTTTCCGCCGCCGAGATCGTCTTGAGCTGCCCCGCGTAATGCCGGTACCAGTTGACACCGATGTAACGGGCGTTGATCGCACGGATCTCCGGCTTCTTCGCCATCAATTGAAGAATGTCGTACATGGTAAAGGCGGGATGTTCAACGCTCCAGAGTTCGTCATAGACTCGTTTGACCAGCGTGTAATCTTCGGGATAATCGATCGTCCACCGGTGTTTCATCGAATAATCGACGCCCGATTCGCACAGCACGCTTCCAAGAACAAAGCGATCGGGCTGTTCCCAGAGAAAAGGCGTCGTATGTTCGCGTTCATAATCTTTTTCCGATTCACGCCATGCTGTTTCCAGTGCACGCATCGTCATCACCTCGACGTCGTTGCCGTCCGGATACGTCGCCGGGTGAAGGTTGCTGACATAGTCGAAAGGTTTCGTCTGCGCGAGAAAGAACTTCAGTACCGTATCGATGACAACAGGATCGACAAGCGGGCAGTCGGAAGGGATTTTCACTACGATGTCCGCCTCTTCGTGCAGGGCAGTCTGGAAATGACGGTCAAGCAGGTCGGTAGGATGTCCGCTGAAACAACGAACTCCGATCTTCCCGCAGAGCGAACGAATAGGGTCATCGTGGCGGTCGGTCGTGGTTGCGACGACAGTCTCATATTTCCCTTCGGTCGCCTGCACCCGTTCGACCATACGCTGGAGTAGAGGCGCTCCCGCAAGAGGCAAGAGAATCTTGCCGGGGAATCGCGACGAGCTTGTTCGTGCTTGTATGATGATCAATGTTTTCACGCCGCCCTCGAGAACAACCAAGCCAATTTCTGTAAGTATCCGGCCTGCTGCGCCTTCGCAACAATACGCCCGGGCTGAGGTGCCTGAACGACGGGCCGGAATTCTGACGACAACAATTCGCGCGCGACCGTTGCGATATTTTGCGCAGCTGCGCCATTCTGGAGGGGTGCGAGGGTTCGCAATTCATCGAGCGGAAAATTCGAGTAGACTTCTTTTCCGAGCGCCAGGCCGACGTAAACGGTCGATGAGAACTGCGTGATAAGAACGTCGCAGTTTGCCACCATTTCTTCCGCGCTCCCGGAAGCGAAGACCAATGCACCAGGCGCCCACACCGCAATTTCGAGAGTCGCGCGTTCGATATTTTCGTTCGGGTGCAACTTGAAAATGAGTTTGCGCCCGCGCGCCAGCCTCACCGCATCCCGAATCACCTTTTTGCGATTCTCGAACTTAAACGTCTCCCGCGAATCGGAGGTGCAGACAAGAACGTAGTTTTTGTATGGGAAACGATTTTCAAGAAACTTTTTGCAATCGTCAAAATTCGGAATACCCGTAACGACGATCTTTTCGGGAGGTATGCCCTTTCTGATGAACAGATCACGGTAGCCTTCGCTTGCAACGCACAGCTTTTCATATGCGTTGCTGAGGCTGAAGGTCGACGTGCTGCCGACCCAACGGGGAAGAAAAGGAAACAGCTTTACGAGGCGGTACCCCAGATTTTCCGGGTCTGTCATTCCTTCCTGGACCAGAATGATCTTCTTCCCGGCGATATTCTTTTGGATGACCAGATCCGCACATGTAAAAACCAGGTCATAATTATTTCTCTCGCCGCGATAGTCTACTTTCAGATGACAGGCCGTGAGGTATTGCAGACAACGGCCAACCATTTTGCTTCCCATGATGGACATTTCGGTAAGGTTTATTTTCCGCAGGAACTCTTCGAGGCCGGTCGCGTAATACGGCGAAAACCAGCAATCGAAATCCCCGTCAAGTTCATTGGATATCTTATGCATTTGCGTCGTTTGGTTGCGCGAGCCGCAGATGAAAAGGATTTTCTGTTTCATACTATTTCCGGCGCAATTCCCGGCTGAACAAGCATTCGTTCCGCAATACTGCCTCCCTGAAGCCATAAGAAAAAGAGTCCTATGAGGATCCAGAACAATTCCTTACTCCGCTTGATAATCATGAATGCTGCGCTTGCCGTCACGACGTTCACAATTCCCGCCGAACCAAATGCTGAGACATAGCCGGAATCCATCACGCCAAGCCCAGCAGGGACAAAAAATACAAGCGAACGAACCAATGATACCACAGGTTCAAATATCATGACCTGAGACGGCGATATGCTCATCCCCAGGACCGCAATAATAATATATGTTTCAACAGCTTCCATCAGCCATTCACAAAAGAACAGCACAAAGGCGAAGACACCTCGCCGTTTGTTCTGCTCGAGAAACTTCTTCAACTCGCTGTCGGTACGTTCAAAGAAAAGTCTCTCATTTCCGACCCTTACACCAATAATGGGAACTCTTCTCAGCACACGGAACAGCCAGCTAAATAGCTCCCCGTGCGAAAGCTTGATCCATAATGAAACGAAGAAAACAATAACACCGAGCGAAACCGCGAGTAGAATCATCTCGAAGCGGCTAAATCTTTGCGCGAGCAGTACGCCGGCGAGTACGCCCATGCCGATATATAGCCCCTGACTCAATCCCATCAACAATTTTCTAATGACAAGGCTTGAGACTGTTTCAGAACCGTTATACCGGCTTTGTTTTGTGAGCAGATACACCTTCGATGCTTCGCCAACGACAACCCCTGCGGGAATGAATCGATACATCGATTCGCCGGCGAGGTGGATTTGATAAAGCTTGATGAATGAAATTGACTTACCGGGTTCGGCGAGAATAAGTTTCCATGCGGCGGTATCGAGAAGACATCCTATGCCATAAACGGCGAAGATGGGAATGAAGTAGAATCCTACGCCGGCAAGCTTTACGTACGTCTCCGAAAGATCGACATCTCGAAACACAAGGATCAGAAGCGCTGCACCAACGGCGACGGATGAAGCACGCAACAATAATCGAATTCGATTCGCATTCTTTTTCACGATGCAAAGTTAATGTATGGCCTTTACCGCAGGATAACGGAAGAGTTAACAAATCTTTACTGAGAGATTACCGTAACAATTCGCCTGAAGTGTAGGAATATTCTCATGAAATATTTTGGAACATTTGACTTTTGATAACACCGGCGTTAAAGGAGGGTAATAATAATGAAACACAACTGCTGTACCTTAGACAAAAATGATGGATCGGAGACTGCTCCATGTATCAACATCTTTTCGCGTCAACCCCGTATTTTGAAGTGAAAATTGCGGAATACCTGTACGAAGTCGAATCGGCCCTCAAATTGCGGTTTAGAGTGTTCAACCTTGAGATGAAGAAAGGCCTCGAGTCTTCCTATGAGACCGGCTTCGATTCCGACGTCTACGACACATTTTGCGATCACTTAATCGTGAAAGACCGCCAATTGGACAAGGTGGTCGGAACGTACCGGCTGCTGCGTCAGGAAAAGGCCGAGCGAACCTTCGGATTTTCCTCTGAAAACGAGTTTGACCTTTCGCGCATCAAAAAACTCCGCGGACAGTCCCTGGAACTCGGACGCGCATGCGTGGCGAAAGATTACCGTTCTCTTCCGGTCGCAAACCTGTTGTGGGTCGGCATCGCACGGTACATCGAGATCTATAACATCAGCGCTCTGTTTGGATGCGCTAATTTTCACAGCAGCGATGTAGAGGAGATCGCCCGGGCATTTGCATATTTGCAGAAATATTATTTTGCGCCGGAAGATTGCAGAGTTTTTCCTGCACAACGAAGCGCGATGAGTCTTGAGAGCACGCCGTGTGACATCGGAAATGAGAGGTCTATCTTTCAGAAGTTCTCACCTCTGTTGAAAGGTTACTTACGTTTAGGCGGGGTCATCTGCGGAGAACCAGCATTCGACCGGCAATTTGGAACGACCGACTTCTTTACACTGGTCGAAACGGAGAAGATCGTTCAGAAATACAAAAGTCATTACTGTAAGTTGGCTGGTGCGATGTGAGCTAAATGTCAAACGCATCAGCAGGCGTGCACCCGAGCGCCTGCTGACATGGATATGAATGCAGCCAATCCCGGATTCGGGAGCTGATGATTCTACAACTTTACTTCGAGTCTTTTTCCCTCATAGTTGACGGGCTTATCAGGCTGCATGGAAATGCCAACGCCGTTGCCGTGGGCTGTACTGACGATAACGATGTTGATCGTTCGACTATGCAGCATTCCCGGAAAGCTCCCCTTCTGATCTGAAATAGTTAATGTCTTCGAGGCGTTATTCCATTCGAACTCGATCGTCGTGTATTCGCCTTTCTCATAGTTGTAACCGTCGTTTGCGTCTTCATACAGGACAAATCGTCCGTCCGAACCCGGATAGATGCGCAATTCTAACGGATCTGCCGCCTTCTCGGTCGCGTACTGAAGGAATGGACCCATCGGCACTATTGAACCCGCTTTTACATAGAGTGGAATAGTTTCCAACGGCGCCGGTGAGTCGATTGTCTCTCCCCCGGCAAGAACATTTCCTGTCCAAAAATCAAACCAATCAGAGGATTTGGGAAGATAGACCTTCCGAGTATTTTTTCCCGGCGTTGCTGCCGCACTGCTTGACATTTGTTCGGTAACGGGATTTACAAGTAACGCAGGCCCGAACATGTACTGATCCCGAATGTCGTCAATTGCCGGGTCAGTTCTGAAATCGAATGCAAGTGCGCGCATCAGCGTGTGGCCTTCGCTCGTGACCTTCCATGCCAATGAATAAATGTATGGCATCAGACGGTAGCGCAAGTTATCGTAATTCAAGAGGGTCGCCTTTGTCGCGGCATCCCAATTATTCGAAAACAGCGCCCTTTCGCCTTTGCCATGGATCCTGAAGACCGGGCAGAATGTCCCGAACTGGAACCACCGCGTAAACAATTCCCTGTTTGCAGGCGCGGACCACTCGGGAGACATCCAGCCGAGATGATAGCCGCCAATATCCGACGTCCAATAAGGAATGCCGGACGCACAGGCATTGATCCCCTGCGTTACCTGGTCTTTGTATGAGTGAAACGTGCAGGTGATATCGGACGACCAGAGCGTTGCCGAATTCCGCTGTTGACCGGCGAATGCCTGGCGTACAAGAAAGAAAGCACGTTTCCCCGGAATATCGTTTCTCCAATTTTTATACAGTCCCGTCGTGTGCATGAGCGAATACGTATTGAAATAGTCGATGCCTCTGCCGATCGAGAACGTTGCCTGTCTTCTTGCGTCAAGGAGGTCTCCGTTATCCGGTTCGCATTGGTCCACCCACCATCCGTCCCACCCGTACCGGCCTATCAGGCTATCCTTGGCCTCCCGCCAGTAGATATCGCGCGCGACCGAATCATGGGCGTCGTAATAATTGTCGAAGGTGTGAGTCGTAAAATTGTCCCATGCTACGCTCGTCATTCCTCCGGCTTTGCTGAGTTCATCAAAATTCTGCGAACCCTTCGCAAACACAGGCCAGATAGAGATCATCCCGTGAATATTCGCCTTGTGTAATTCATCCACCATGGCTTTCGGGTCAGGATACCGTGCTGGATACATCACATGCGAGCCTATAACGTTCGGTTCCCAGTAGAACCAATCCTGGACGATGCAGTCGACGGGGATGTGATTGTTCCGGTAATTATCTTTTACTGCTAACACCTCTGCCTGACTCTGATATCTGTCCTGCGACTGGAAGAGCCCGAAGGTCCATTTTGCAAACATCGGAGCCTCGCCGGTTGCTTCGCGGTATAACGATATGATGCGGTCGAATTCCGGCCCATAGAAGAAATAGTAATCGACCATCTTCCCGCTTTCGGAAACATAACGGAACCCGGTGTTGTTCGTCTCAGCGCCAAAGAATTTTGAAGCCGAATAATTGTCCCACATCAGGCCATACCCTTTGTTCGACAAGAGTACCGGGATAGCTCCCGTCATGTATCTAATGGCCAAATCCTGGTTGCGCCCCTTGTAATTGATCGACAGCGAATCTTCCGGGTGGCAGCCGAGACCGTAGAGCGCTTCGTCGGCAGGGGAAAGAAATTGAGTCGAACAGGTGTATGTGTTGATGCCGGCAACAGCTGCAGCCCTCATTGTCGTACCGTTCTTGCCGTCTTCGGCAAGGATCAGATTGTCGTGTACATCGGAATACATGACCGCATTGGTCAGCTTGTTCACTTCGATCTTCAACTTGCCGGTAGCAATCACGATTTTATCGGGGAGTTCCGAAACTTTGAATTCAGGCTGCGGCTTCCAGGAATTTATTACCACGAGCGATGTCTTTGTTGGAAACGCGGCGAGTGCAGTGTACTTCACTTCGATAATATCACTTCTGCAAATCTTCACTTTCATCAGCCCGTTATCCAGAACAAGGCTGACTCCATCCGCATCTTTCGAATAAGAGACCACAGATGCATTCATCGTGTTTACAATAGTAAGGGAAACAAAGAAGAATGTAATAAAGAGGATCTTTCTTATTGCGTTTGTCTTTCTCATAGAAGAACCTGTTTGGATTATCGATATGGATTGTTATTTTCCTACCCGATCAGTGCGATCGATGATTCCGAGTTGCCGTTCGATGCCCGCTCATCTTCCTACAACAATCTCCGTTGCCGCTGCATAATTACCGACTGCTTTGAGAGCTTCAAGCCGGACATAGCGTGCGGCGGCGGGAGCGAAGGTCGCAATTTTCATTTTGGCGTCGCCGGCCCATTCGCCGCTGCTGATTTCTGTAAAATCCACGTTATCGCTGCTCTTGTAGATCTTGTAGGATTCTATGCTCCCCTGACGTACAGGCGTCGCGATGGTGTCATATTGCGGCACGTATTCTAAGATGCGTATGCCCCTTTGTTCGCGGTCGAGGTCAATGGTAATGGACCGGGGCAATGAATCAGACGACCGCCAGACTGAATAGAAGTAACGATCATCTAACGCGTCGATGGCATTCCCTGCTCTACCGCTCGTCGACAAAGCATTTGATCTCGCGCCCGTCACCGTATCATTACGATCTCATCTGCTAACTTAGTTTGTATATCGCAAATGTCTTTCCGGGGACGGTCGTTGAAATTGCAGCATCCGACTTTGATGGTGCGATATCCTTTCCGGCAAGGAGAGTAAGATTCGAATAAGGAATATTCAAAGTAAAAGAAGCCTCCGCGTCTCGATTGGACGGATTGAGGAATACCAGGACAACGTCCTTATCCTTTGCCCGCGCATAAACGAACGGATAGGTATTTTCTTTCGCAAACAGCGGAACGAATTCGGCATACGCACTGAGGGCGGGTTCTGAATGTTTCAACCGGATCAACCTTCGCGTCCTGTTGAGCAGCGAGTCCGGATCAATTTCCTGCGACTCCACGGTGACGGCGTCACTCGAAGGATCGACAGGCAAATATATTTTTTCTGCCGCGGAAGTCGAGAAACCGAGATTCTTCCCCTTTGACCATTGCATCGGCGTCCGCGCGCCGTTCCTCGGACGGTAGGCTCCTTCTACCTGCGGCCAATCTTCCGGCAGCTGCCTCATGCCGATCTCATTACCGTAATACAGAAACGTGACCCCCGGCATGGTCAGGCCGAATGCATAAATGATCTCGAGATCATCCTTGGTGCGCCTGTTCCCCAGCCTTGCGTTGTCGTGATTTCCAAGAGGAAGCGAGATATATCCTTTTCCAATCGTCAGAGCATATTGTTCCATAAACTTGCTCAAGAAAAATGTAATATCTCCTTTTCCTTCCCCGTCGAAATAACTGTGGCCATCCGAGTAGCCGTTGAGGATCCTCCAGCTTTCTTTCTGGAAAAGATCGTTGTACCCTTCGAACCAATGAAAAAAATCCGCGTGGAAGCAGCCGTCGAGCGCTGAAAGCGGGTAAGACCATTCCGAGACCATGAACGCTTCTGGGAATTCCTTGTTGAGCATTTCTCTGATCCCCCGCCAGAATTTCTTCGTCTCTTCTTCCTGCGTAGTATAAAATTGTTGATTTCCCGTGACGCCCGACGATTTTACCAGTGCACCCGCCATGTCGGCTCTGAACCCATCCGCACCCATCTTCAACCAGAAGCGACAAACATTCTTCATCTCCCCTTTCATCGCGAGAACGTCGGGGTGATCGGTCGGCAGTTCCCATTCCTGTGCCGGATCGGGAGAAGCGAATCCGTAGTTCAATGCAGGCTCGGAAAAATAGAAATTCTGCATGTATTGCCCGTTTCGCGTGCCATAGCCTTTGATGAACGCTCCTTCGAAATTCTTCGGGGGATTGAGCCAGACGTTATCCGTCCAGATGTACCAATTGGTGTATTTGTTCTTTCCCTGCTGCGACGACGCTTTGAACCAGGGATGTTCCATGGAGGAGTAGCTTGCCACAAAATCAAAAAGAATCTTGATCCCCCTCTTGTGAGCTTCGGCAAAGAGCATCTTAGCATCTTCATTCGTGCCATACCGAGGCGCTACTCTATAATAATCAGAGATATCGTATCCTCCATCCCCAAATGGCGATTCAAAAAAAGGATTTATCCAAACCGCATCAACTCCGAGGCTTTTGATGTAATCGAGCTTTCGAATAATACCTTGAAGATCGCCGATACCGTCGCCGTCCGAATCATAGAAGCTCTGGGGATATACCTGGTAGAAGACCGCATGGTGCGCCCATTGAGGACAATCGGTAGGTATCGAATACTTACCGGTGACGACGCCCTCCGGATTGCCCAACGATACTTCCGGACCTTGATCACCCGCTGGCGATTTTATTATATCGGCGAAAGCATCGGTCGGTCTTGAGACGTTGATCAATCCGATGCCGGCAGCGGCGGCAGTTATTTTCTTTATGAATGATCGTCGGCCGAAATTATTTTCCATGTCACTCTTATCCCTTATCAAATTGCGTGCTAACATAGTGAAGTACTGCGGCAAGTGCAACAGCAGGATTGCCTGCTTTCCGGAAGGAATCCCGGCGTTCAATAAGAAACGCCTGCAATCCGAAAATCGGCTGCAGGCGTTTCTTTAGGAGAAGACAGAAAGCAACCGCTGCACTACTTCATCAATACCATATTCTTCGTGATGGCGACGTTGCCAGCCTGCAAACGGTAGAAATACACACCGCTGGCAAACCTTGTGCCGTCGAAGGCCGCTACATAGCTTCCGGCGTTTTGCATTCCGGAGAACAACGTCGCTACTTCTTGCCCAAGGATGTTGTACATCTTCAACGTCACAAAACTGCTCCTAGAGACCGAATATTCCATCTTTGTCGTTGGATTGAATGGATTCGGGTAGTTCTGTGACAACGCAAACTCAGCAGGAGTCATATGAGAGTTTTGCAGAACCCTGGTGATAGCGCTCGAGACATCCGCGAAGGAAGTTCCGAGCCGGATCTCGTCGAAGCTGAGTTCCATCGTATCCGCACCGCCAAATTCGATCCCGGCTCCGATAATACCGGTACCAAGAGCAGTATATCGCTTCACATCAGCGCTGTTGGTATCGGGTGTCGTGCTCGGGTCAGGATTGATCCACATGAACGTACGGGTCGTGGCTTCTCCAGCCGTGGCTATGTTGAACATCGCAACCAGCCAAACAGGTCCGGATTGTTCCTGCGTCGCAGAAACATCCGCTCCGGACCCTCCCGGCCAGCCGCTGCCGCAAGAATATGTCGTGCCGCCGCCGCCTTTGCCGATCGCAACTACTTCGCCCGCGCTGTTATACAACTTCACCATGAAATACGTATTTCCGCTGTACGTGCCCTTGGTATCCAACAACAGACTGACCCAGTATTGTCCGTGAGCGTTCGGCCAGGTTTTGTCCAGTGAACGACGATAACGGGCATTGATCGACCAGTTCCTGCCGACGCTGCCAGCCGTTAGATGTTTGCCGACGTATGGGATGGACGTTGTATACAGGTCCGTATAGTCGAAGCCCGTGTCTGCGACAGCTGCCAAATTATAATTGTGGCTGGCGCTGGTATCGATAAGCCAGGGACTGGCCCATCCGTCAACTGCCGTTCCCAGCGTATCAATAGATTTTCCTGCCTGGTAGACAAATGACTCCCTCGCAGAGTATTGCGCCATACCCTGTGAAGCAATCAGCAACACCACTGCCAAATTGCATAGTATCATTCTCATATGCATGATGTTATTTCTCCTTCTTGGTAATCTGATAAGTTTAAACTTGTTAGCGAAAAATTGACATTCCCTTGCGAATGTTTCAAAATAGTCTCAGTATTGCTCCTCAAACCTCACCACCTTTTAAGAAGTCTTGATTATTGAATTAAATGATTATTTCAGTACAAGCATTTTCGCCGTCGAAATAAAGCTCCCGGCTTTCATTTGATAAAAATAGACGCCGCTCGGTAGTTTGCTTGCATCAAAAGTTACCGAGTAGCCTCCCGCAGCTTGGCTCTTGTTCACCAATGTCTCAACCTCTCTTCCAAGAATATCATAGACTCTCAGGCGTACAGCTGCATTCGCGGGCAACTCGTAAGAAATGACTGTCGTCGGATTGAAGGGATTCGGATAGTTCTGACTGAGTCTGAATTGACTGACAGGGTGTCTCCCACTCTTAGGCACCGACGATATCACACGACTGCCGTTGTCAATCAACACGTATTCCACCGAATTCGCAGGAGACGCAAATGTGATGCTGTCCCCGACTGAATACGCGAGTGCCTGGATACTCTGCAGACTGTCAATGGGCCCCCACCGCGTGCTGGATGGGCGATGTCCGTTGACGACCACTCCTTGCGGCCATGTACTGTTGTCAATGCCGGTGAGCGTGTAGACATAAAACTGATCTCCGACGCCTATGCTGATCGGGTTGAGCATGACCACCTGGTCTGTCGAGCCGTCGTTCACCACAACGACTCCCGTATGACCCGACGTGAACTGGGTTGCGTACGCAAACACGCTGCTGGTTCCTGTAGAAGTTACGTCGATGACATGGTCACCGATCACCTGCCCGAGGTAGTAGATGTAGAAGAAATCGGGACGAGGATTCCACAGCGGAACGCCGGCATCGGGCGGACTTTTAAAGTAAAACATTCCGTCCGTATCCCAATTGGCAACGAGCCATCGTGCAGACATTCCAAAATTGTTCTTTAACATCTCGCAGAACAACACCACCGCTTGCATCCCGTTTGCGATCGACGTTTTGTCGGCGTACGCGGGAGAGATGCCGGTCATATTCCACTCTGTGAGCGCTACCGGCTTTGGCGACGCACTCTTATTTGCGATGTCCTGGCGGATAAAAGATATGTTTTGATCGATCGTCGACCGGGCGATATCTACCTGAGCTTTCAGCGTACTTAAGCTGTTTCCGAAGTAGTTGTGCATAACATAGAAATCTGCAGCATCGCCGACTTCTTTGAAAAAATCCGCATTCCATTTCCTGTTCGGAACATCCCAGTCGTTCGTCGCGTCAAAATGAATAATCTGCCCACCGATATAAATTGTCGATCCGACTTCAGCGGCCGCGGCTCTCATGGAATCGGCAAAAATCTTGAAATGCTTTCCATACAGATCTCCTGATACTATTGCGGGCTGACCGTCAAGATTCTTCATTGTGTCGATCAGCCAGCCGGCCTCCCATGGCCCTGCACTCTCATTTCCAATTTCCCAGAACTCGGTCCGGCCGTTATCGTAGCGTACCCAATCCGCGGCATAGTGTGCCGCCTGTGCCACCGGATTGCTGCTCCGCCCGTAGCGCGCATAAGCATAGTTTACCGTGATGAGCCCCTGAGTCCCAAGCTGGTCACGCAAGTTGTAATAACTGCCAAGCGTAGGGTGGACATTGGCGCTGAACTGTGAATAAAACCTGTTCTTCACGACCTTTCCGTTGAAATAGTTCGTGGCGTCATAGATCGAGTCCGGCAAATCTCCCGGATCGCCGTTCCAGAAAAATACGTCGGACCAGCTTCCCCCGGGGTAACGGATGAGAGAGGGAGCCAATGTTTGAAGATACCCCAGCACCGTCGGGTTATTGACATCCGTCCCTAGCCATGTGGCAACCGCATTCCCGAAGACATAATTTGAAACCTCGCCGAGCGTGTCGGACCCTTTCAGGTTGATCATGACCGTCGGTACCAGAGCGGTTTTATCCACAACTTGGAATGGCGGCACGAGAGCGTACTTCGGAGCGTAGTCCTGCAAAAAACAATTTGCAGCACCTTGCGCGAAAAGCCTTCCCGTTCCCATGACGGTTATAAGAAAGAGAAAAACCGTACTTGATGTTTTCATCATGTCTTTCACTATCGCCTCACTTCACTAAGTTCACGATGGACAATCCCGTCAATGGCTTTCAAAAATTTGCCCCGCCGTTAACACCCATGTCAATCCGCATGACCGTCCACGGTTGAGCCGCGGCTGTGTTCCCGCTGATGATGTAGAGGTAGTTCGACGTCTTGCTCCAGCAGAGCCCTGCACAATAAGGGGGTACAATTCCTTTATAAAAATTATCGACTTTCCCGCTCGTCGGATCAACAACGAGGAGGGGATCCGTTGATGCGGTGCTGATATACATAGTCCCGGCAGAAGAGAATGCTATCCCGGAAATAGGCTCCGACGAGAATGACGTAGTATTCATGTCCACAACCTGTTCTCTCGACCCCAGCGTGCTGTCGGTAAGCAGCTTATTTCTCCAAATCCTCGTCGGTTCTCTTGTCGTACCTGATTTCGAAGCCACGTAGACATAGCCGTTAAAAACCTTGACGGCGAAGATCGTATCGGCTGCGTATGAACCAGATGTCTTTGCCTGCGACGAAGTAAGAGAGCCTGAGAGGTACGATGGAACGATATACAAATCTGTTTTTGTACCCCCAGTGAACAGATATCCGCCGGGACCAAAGTCGCCAAACTTAACGCTCTTGGGGAGTTGAACCCACTTCTGAGTTACTGTACCGGAGGTGGGGTTAACTTTGTCGATTCCACGGCTGCTGCCGGCCATAATATAGAGGAAGCCGTCCGGCCCCCAACATGCACCCCAGGGAGTCCCATTGGTCTTACCATTTCCATTTGAGAGCTTTATGTTATCAGTTGCAGAAGATGCTTCATGAATTACAAGCGAAACTGTTTCCGTAACATATATCTTTTCAGAGTTATCTACGACAATTCCTCCGAGTTGAAGATTCGACAGGAATCCCCCATAGTTCTCAATGACAGCATCCAGTTTGTACGGCCCGTATATTGCCTCAGCGATAGGATTGTGAGGGGCGACTTTGATAACGCAGGTATCAGTCACCAAATTAGGCCGACGCACGACAATCGTCGTGGTGTCAATCGAAACCACATCTGCAATATACGATCCGAAATATACGAGGGTCGTATCAGGAACTGTGGGATCTGACGCTGGAACGATGAAGTGATGTCCGGAGATCGTGATCGTCGAGACTCCGGGCTTTGCTTCGGAGGACGGGTTGACACTCGTTATTTGAGGTGCCACCAGTGCCGTGTATGGTTGATCCCATAATGGGGTGGTGACATTGTATTTACATCCGGCGACGAACATGAGCGAAGCCAGCAAGAACAAAATGATGACCGGCAAAAAGCGATTGGCTTTCATATTTTCTTTCTCCTTGAAACCATGAAGATCCATTCTTTTCAAATGAACACTCCCGGTAAAATCATTCAAAAAATTTCTTGAGAACTCTTTCAATGACCATCTTTCTCTTATCATTCCTCGACAGGTCAGGCTCACATTAAGAACCGCACCGTGGCGCGCTGGACATTACCGAAATCGCCGAACGGTGTGTACGCGTAGTCAACGGTGAGCCCAAATTTTGTCAGCCCTATGCCGTATGAAAATCCGTTCCCTTCTTCATTAACCGAGTTAGTCGACGAATACCCTACGCGAAAAGAGACCGCATTAAACAAACGGTAGTCCAGACTCGCCTTGACTTCCTCGGGGCGATCCGTGTAGTGGCTCGCATCGACGCTCATCAGCAGCGATTGAGTCACAGGGAGATCGCTGGAGAGGTCGAAAAGATTCATAGAAATGCCAAGGCTAAAGACCAGCGGAGCCTGGAACCCTTCGTCATCGTATTTTACTTGCTGCGAGAAGTTACGGACAGACATGCCGAAGACAAGGCTTTTGATACCAGTCTTAAATTGGGTACCGAAGTCAAAAGCAAGGGGCGAGAGCTTGTTTGCTACCGATTGAGTACTCGTGTCGCTTCCCGAAACCAGCGGAATGATGCTCGTGCCGAGATCCTGGTGGAGCCACTTAATCTGCCCACCGACGCTGAATTGCTCCGTCAATTTTTTTGCGTAGCCGATGCCCAACGCCATTGCCGTCAACTTGAACGTGCCGAGGTCATCGTACCCTTGCGGACTCGCCTGGTCCACGACGGTCTTATAAAAATCTCCGTAGCTGACATATTGCAGGCTAAATCCCATCACTCCATAACGCCCTTGATCGGGATTAACTTCAACGCTAAAAGTATTGTGGGTAATGTCCGCAATCCACTTGTTCGTACTGCCGGCAACATCCACCGAGCCTTCAAGATCGGTCATGCCGGCAGGGTTGAAAAACAATGAGCTCGAACCCAGTTGAAGGCTTGTCATCGCATCAGCCATCGCTGCGCCACGGGCGTCTGAAACAACGTTGAGGAATTGGAATCCGCTTTGTGCGAGCTTCTGCTGGGCAAACCCGGCAGACGGAAGCAAGCACATCACCACGCCAGCGGTTAATAGAATCATCTTCTCTTTCATCTATTATCTCCTTACCTGATAATGATAAATTTACGAAAAACCTTCTGTCCGTCGGGAGTCTCGACATACAGGATGTAAATTCCGCTCGAAACGATCTGACCCGACGACGTTGTACTAAACCATGTTTCATCGCCGCTACCGAAGTGGTCTTTCGAGTATATCAAATCGCCACGCTCCGTAAAGATCTTCAGCTTGCATGCAGTCGGCAGTCCGAAGAAATTAATCTTGTCCTGCTCTTCAGGCTTTGTACCATATTGAAAGGATCGTGCGCGACTGTCGTAAGGATTTGGAACAACGCGCACTAAATCCAATCCCAGACCGCCCGAGATTGAATGCGCCGTATAGTAGTTTCCACCATTCTCGACCACCTCATCGTAGGCATCGTATTTTGACCCGGAAACCCAATTACCTCTGGGCGTAACTTTTTTCCAAAGGCTGTCAGAATGATCTGGAGCGACCGCGCTCACAGCAGAGTCCGGATTGACATAGACATAGGTTGCATTGTTATAGGTGACCGCATCGGTAGTACGTGCGGAGTCATTCAATCCGTATTTCGCCCCGGCATTCCAGCCCCCCTGGTCATGCATCGCCATCCATTTCATGGTGCTGAAAGTAAAAGGCAACGGTCCGGGTGGCACCGGCGGCCGCTTCAATGTTGCGGGAAGCACCGTTATCGTCCATTCCAGGCTGCTGTAGATGGTCTCTGGCAGGTTTGTGATCGGGTTCGTTACCTGAGTGCCGTCATCTTTTGTTTGCAGGTAATAGTAGTATTCAAAACCTCTCGCCGCCCTGGTATCATCCCAGCTGCGCATTCCAGAAGTCCCTTCGGCTGGAAGATCGGTTCTGTCGAACTCTTTGACTTTTTCATACGATGCCAGGGGGTTCATCGTCGTCCCTTCGGACCGGTAAATCACATAACCGTTAAAATGCGGATCGCTCTCCGCCTCTTCCGACCACTGAAGACTTATCCGATCGCCCAACGAGGTCACAACGAAATTCTGAGGCGGCTGAGGCGCGTGCGGACCCCTATAGCCCGACGCATAGTTGTTCATTGCATTCCGATATGCACTGATGAGCGAATCTCTTCCGGTAAAGACCCATGCTTTCTTATAGGCATTTGCACCGTCGAGCGTTTTTGGCGCTGACGATCCATTGGGCATGATGAGATCGGGTGTTCCTGTCCCTTTGAAATACTGAAGCCAGTTTGCGCCCACCTCAAGGTTCTTGGTGCGCGATAAGCCCCCCACGGCTTGAGCATAAACGATATGAACGCTGTCGCCTGGCGCCATCGTATAGGGACCATACCCTTGCCCCTGACTTGTTCCACCGCCCGCATATCGTCGAGCATCTGGATAGCTTGAAGCATACGGTGTTGAACCGCCCACCACAACAATGACACTTGTATCGTGCGGCAGTGCAGGGTGTCCCTCACTCATTATTTGCCATCGACTCGCCATGCCGGTAAGGTCGTACTGGTTGACAGTCTGCATCTCCGGATTAAGGTCTGAAGCGATGAACCACGTCGTAGCCGGCTGGTTGGCAGCATCCGAAGGATTATTTGCGCTCGCGTCGGCATGCAGTGTAACATTCCCTGCAAATTTCGCTGAGCTCATCCGGCCATCCCACGTTTGAGCCGGACACCCCCAGTCTTCGTCGTACGTCACCTGCGTCCTGTCTTTATCAGGGCCGTAATATGAGTAGAACCCTCTCATTTGATACAGCGGCGAAGACGAATTAGCATATGATTGCGCCCCTATGCCGTAATTTCCGAAATCATGGTTCAGCGTATTGTTTCCCCATTCCGATTGAAACGAGGCCCAGTTGCTGGATGATTGACTGCCTCCAAGAATTTCCGAAGCGGCCCCGTTGCCTTCTCCGGAAAAAGCATATCGATAAACAAGATAGAACCAGGTACTGTCGAGCGTCTGCTGCTTGACCTGGCCTGAGGCATTATAGATTCCTGTGTTGACGAAAGTCCAATCATTGACGAAATAATTGCCATGAACGGAATTGGCGAATACCATCACTTTTCTAGTTACGGTAATACCTACGGAGGTATTGAACTTTACGACGACCATACGATCGGCGGCCATCGCGGGATCATACTGGTCCACCTCATCATAAGGAGTTTCAAACGAACCGTCCGAATTATCGACGGTGACGCTGGGATGCGGCCATTTTCCGATAAGGGTAAATTGTACAGGAAATATTTCGTTGGGACGGTCGGGGTCATTACGGGGACCGGATGAAACAACTTTAGGCGTCAAGACCTTTCCCGCGACGGGGTCGTTGTAATCCTTCACACCAATCCAAATCCCCTCCATTCTCATTGTGGACTGGTCGTTCAATCCAATTCCGAACTGGGCGGGCCATGTGAAGAAGTCACCGCCATTCTGATTGTACGAGTACTCGGCTTCGTAATTTGCGGCAATTGAATTTATCGGACATTGCAAATCCGTAACGCTCAACCATTTGACTTGCTGTGCGACGGACACATCCGCAGCGCTCAGGCACAACACCGCCAAGGCCAAAAATACAATCACTCGTTTGAATTTTCTTTCTTGAATTTTCATTGTGCACATCCTCGATTAGCTGTTAGTCGGACAAGTTGAAAGAAAATGTCGCTCCAAAATAGAATGTCCGTGGATTCAAGAACCAATACGTCGACTGCTCCGGCATCTGAATGTATGCCTTATCGGAAAGGACCTGGTTTACTTTTGATTGAGGAACCAGCGACCATGCCCCGTCTCGATACCACCAGTACCTTCCCGTCGACGACGCGTAGTACATTGCGATGGAATTACCGCCGCTCATGACATTGGAAGGGGGCGGCGACGAATTCTGATCGATAATGGATTGCGGCGTAATGGGCTGCCAGCTGACTCCGGGCTTTCGATAGTCTCCGACTTTGTCGTCTCCGACAATATTGGTATATGCTATACTCTGAGGAAGATGGAGTGACGCGAGGTAATTCTGATCGTTGGTATCCCACAGCCTCAGCGTATTGAAGACGTTGTTGATATCCATGAAGAGCGAGAAACTCGCCCGTCCAATATTGACCGTCTTTTGCAGTCTGAGATATGCATTAAAGTAATCGACGGCCTTCACATTGTATCCGATATTGAGAATGTTATTGGGATTGTATGTCGTCCAGTATCCCGCCTGCCAATCAAGAACGGTGTTCAACATGATATTGCCGAACACCTGATCTCCAATCAGTTTTGGACCGAAATCGGCCGGAGTAAAGAAATTGAGATTTGCCCTCGCGAAGGGCGCCGGGATCGGCCGATTTTGATAGAGGTTTTCGGTCGTTGCATTGAAGATTGTTTGCTGCCCCACGTTATTAAAAACATTGGAAGCGTTGAAATGGCCTGATGTGTTAACCTGATATGTGTAATTGATGAATCCCTTTACCCAGTCTCCGGTGGCCTTTCGCAGCGTCAGCTCAAACCCTTTATTGTCGGCATAGTTGTTGGCACTGGTTTCGTAATAATTTATTCCCGTTGTCGATATGTAGTTGACGACATCTTGCTGGGCGGTGACGTCGTTGTAATATCCAGCCGCCTGGAGCAAATAATCATCCGAAAGAGAGAAATCGACTCCTAACTCATACGAAACAGTTTTGGCAAGAGTAAGATTCGGGTTGCCATAGCTCTGCATCACATTAAGCTGATTCCTTCCGACGCGGAAAGTCGTTTCATACTGCGGCAGTTCTCTGAACCAACCGTAATTGAAGAAAAGTTTCGCGTTTTCTGAAATGGGGTGAGAGATGCCGAGACGCGGGCTCAAATCTACCTGCATCTTTGCGGGCGTTGTTGGAAATTGTTTCGTGGTGTCGTAGTTTTGGAAAAACGAATTGTCAAACGGATTGATGTCCCACCAGTGAAAATTTGCATCGCTGAGGTCGAGGCGCAGCCCCACGTTCATCGTGAACTCTTTCGTTTCTAATTTATCCTGGAGATATGCATCTCCCCGATAAGGGAAAACATGCATAAGCGTATGGGACGAATACACATTCGGCCCTTCCTGCGTATTGATTATTCCGTAGTCAAAATTAAGGTCGTTGTAATCGAATTCTACCCCGGCTTTGACCAGGTTCTCAAAATTCACTTGGCTGGTAACATCGCCTTTAACGGTGGTCGTCGTGACGATACTATGATCACGCGCCTTGGCAATAAATGAACTCCCGTCCACGAGCACGCCGACGTCATTATAGGGCCAGTAACCAAATGGATTGGAATCCTCATAGAAACCAGGGACGACTTCCACCTTATTGGCTGAAGTATCTCTCAGCGCACCCGGTCCTGTATTATAATTTACCGTGTAGTTCTGCACCAATACTTCATAGTAAGAATTCGCATTCAACGTTTGAGTCAGTTTTGCAGAAAGATTGCGGTGCCAGATATCGGTAAGCGAGAAAATATAATCCGACCACAATGTGATGAGGTCCACCGGACTTCCGATCGAGCTCGCAACATTGGCGACGTCGGCTGCCGATTGAGGGTAGAAATATCCTCCCAGGCCATCCCAGTTCTGTCTTTCAGTAAATGTTTCGCCGTAGAGTGCATTCAGCTGTAACTTTATTGTCGGCGTAATGTCTGAATTGAGCTGGAAGGTGCCATCGTAATCCCGGTAATCAGGTCTTGACAACGGGAAGACAAGCATTGATTTATCGCTCCGGTATGATGCGTAGAATCGAAGGTTGCCGAGAGACGAGCTTACAAAAGGCACCGGACCTCCAAACCCCGCATCGATATCGTAATCGGGCTGGCTGTTGATTTCTTTTTTTCTTATTTCATATTCGAAAGCTCTTTGGGCTCCAGCCGGAGTCAAATTATATCCATTCGCATTTAATTGTTGAGAAACTTTGTCCCAACCCTGGAAACTCGGATACTCATGCCGAGTGAAATCATCCCAGTTGCCGTTTGTTGTACCCGTCCAGCAGACCGCCGGGTCAAAGAAAGGTCGTAAGGCGTATGACATTGGATTGTTCAGATCGTAAGCGCCCGGAGCGAGCCAGTATTTCGGCTGCGGAGGAGCGAGTCGTAACTGGAATCTTCCTGCATAATTTACCGTATTCCCCTCACGGGTAACGACGTTAACAATGCCCGATCTTACTTGGCCGTACTCTGCATTGAATCCACCCCGCTCGACAGAAACTTCCTTCACGTCGCTCATGGCCAATCGCGTTTCTGGTTCATTGTTTCTGGGATCCCTCAATGTTGCGCCGTCCACGTTGAAAAGAATTTGATCGCCGCCCCCGCCGCGAATACTTAAGCCGCCCCCGACTTGAACGCTGCCTGTCTGATAATTTTGCCCATAATACGTCGGTGCAGAAGCTCCGCCAAGAGGCCCGCCCCATCCGCCTTGAACACCAGCCTGCAGCCCCAAGGCGCTTATCACATTGACTGCCGGCAGTTGTTGGGCCTGATCGGCAGAAACCGAAACCGTACTCGTTGCAACGTCCGGTCGTATCAAGTGCCTTTCAGCCATGACAATTACCTCGTTTGCTTGAACGGCTTCCGCTTCCAGGGGTGCATCCACATGCGCAGTCTGGTCGATGTATACACGAACGTTTTCAACCGTCGTTTTCCTGTAACCGATAAATGAGATTTGGACTTTATAATAGCCCGGCGGAACTTCCAGTATTGTGTAATGACCGTCCAAATCGGTTGCAGCACCGAATGCAGTCCCAACGACAATGATATTTGCGCCGGGTAACGGCTCCTTCGTGGCCATGTCGCTGATAGTGCCCGAAATCTTGCCTGTCGTTCCAGAAAGAACAATGAACGGGAACGAGATTATCAGAAGCTCTATGAGCGCCGCCAACTTACTAAGTTGTCTCATGCCTGGTTACTCCTTAAAATTAGATTGCCGTACTGATGAAGATCAATCAAATCCGAAGAACAGCTTCGATATGTGAAATCGATATGCGGGATTTAGATGCGACTGTCGAGGAACCTGCTATCCGCGAATTTGCATCAACGCAAATCACGAATTCAGCGACGCAGGGTCAATGTTCTTTATGGTTGTTCAACTGGGGTTTGCGTTTTCTCGTTTCCTTCAAGTCAGAAATCCCCTCTCAAGAGGATGGTCAACGAACGGAGTCAATCACCTTTTCTCTGCAAATGAGATTTCCATCGGGAGAAAAGTCCGCAATGAGGAGTGTGGTATCGAAAAGTTTCTTTCAGTGGAAATTCATGGAGGCTGTCTCTACCCCAAGCATTCGCTCGCCTATTATTCTCGGCAGGATCTCATACCTTCAACGCAATACCCAACAGCAACACTCCCTCTTATTTCAATGAACCGCAGGATGTTATCGCTCGCTTATGTTAGCGATAACATCGGCTGAATCTAAATATATTTGCAACTAATGTCAAGCGCTCACATCCAGAGAGAGAATAAAATTCATGCATTAAAAACCACAATTCCCGTCAGCTTTATGCCTCAAATTATTAACTCTATACTTGCCTCTTTTGAAAGCTCACACTCTACGTCAACAACTTGCGAGCATCATTCCTATCAACGCTCATCGCTCAAACCATGAATCAGGTTTTCTATTATTGATTTGCGTCGGCTGCATCCCGGTTCTAAAAAACATTTCATCTCTGGGAATTCGCTCGAAGGCGTGTTCCATAATCCCGTTCGTGCGCGAGTATCAGTAGGAGAAAGGTCTTTCCAAACGGCGGTCGCTCGCATGGACAAACCCGAAATCAACTCCCCAGGCGTCGATGCCTATAGAAATAATATCGTCGTCCCCTTACAGTATCTTGATCGATGCCGCGCGCTGATGTTCCCGTCATTGGCAGCGACGTATCCATTCTCAAACACTCGCCTTCCGAATTCAACGATGTCTTTTTTCAACGAGTCCAACGGTTGTATCAAGGGTATATCTCCTTCGAACTGCTGTCTAATATAGAACTCAGCGGGGGCTTTTGCATGAAGTGCCGATCACCAGTTCCGGTTTCAGGAATACTTTCACAGCCTGCTGATTCGCTTTGTCTTCTATCTTGTCGATAAGAATCTGTGCGGCCGTTTGACCCAGCAGTTCTATCGGCTGCAGAACATGAGTGATTTTTGGCTCAAAGATATCGTATCCCGGAATCTCATCATAGCAGGCCAGGGAAATGTCATCGGGAATTTTGAGGTTGAGCTCACGGATGGCTTTGATAGCGCCGATCGTCATAAGGCTGTTAAATGAGAAGAGTGCCGTGGGACGATCGCCGTCAGTAAGCATTTCCATCACAGCAATATAGCCTTCCGTCTCGCGGAATTCACAATTGCGAATGAATTTCTCTGAAGGAAAGATTCCGTTTTTTTCCATTGCATCGTTGAATCCCCCGAAGCGTTCAGTGTCAGGAAAGAGAAATCCGGGACCTTTTAAAACACCGATTTTCTTATGGCCAAGGCCGATAAGATACTCCGCCAGGAGGAGCGCTCCTTCCCGGTGATCGGTCACAACAAAATCGCATTCTATGTCCGCATACATCCTGTCGACCAGCACCAGATTCGTACCGCTTCTCATGAGATAGCGGACAGATTCGTCGGTGTGCGGAACAATCAAAATTCCGTCGACGCGGTGAGCCTGAAATGATCTCGCGAATTTCATCTCTTCGTGCGAATCTTCGTCCGTGTTGCACAAGAACGTATTATATCCGAATCGGCGCGCATAGTCTTCAACTGAACGGAACCATCCATTGAAGAAAGTATTTTTTATATCGGGCATGATAATGCCGATAATATTGGTCTTCTTCTTGACCAGCGAGCGCGCGACATGGCTGGGTTGGTAACGGAGCTCGTCCATTACCATATGAATCTTCTCAATGGTCTTGGCGCTGACCTTTTCGGGTTTGTTGAGTACCCTTGAAACAGTCATCACCGAAACTCGAGCTTTTCTGGCTACGTCGTAGATAGTTGGCATAGATTTTTCTTGTCGTTCATCATCATGAACAAAAGTATCGTGGACTCGTGGATCTGACCGCGGCAGGCCGGTGTTCGGGTGTGGATCGAGAACAAGCGAATGGACTGTTTGGAGAGGATCCGCCTTGCGGGCTTGACTCCAGAAAACTCGTGCTCCCGCGTGAGGGATAAAAATACATCGTTCAACTCGCCGGTGGCTCGCCCTTCTTGTATATACTGTTCAAGGGCCACTTTTTTATTGATCTATTCTGCAGACTTTGCCTGACTTCGGCGCAAAATGTTAATGGATTAACATTTTTTGAATAATAGGCTTTTTGGAGGAAAATGTCAAATAGTTGGACGGACTACTGCAGCTTTGAATTTGGGCCTGGACACCCCGGAGTTCCAACTGTCCGTTGGTGTGCACGAAGAGGATCAGATTCGCGGAATACCAGAAAGTTCAATTATTGCAAATGAGCCTTAAAAAAAGCTGGGAAAAGGGAGAGAATCGCCATCATCTCCCCACGCGTCTATTGAAGACATCTGTAAATTAATGATATACGTCGCCAGTTCTATTTTGTCTTCTGCAGAAGGAGTTGGCGATCATCTTCTTTGAGTGCCTCGTTGTAGAATTTTTTGTACGCCACATAGTCGTCCGGGCTTACGACTGTCTTCCGGTTGGCAAATGTACGTGTACATTTCAACTCGCCTTTTGAAAGTTTGTATTCGACCTTGTATGACCCGACGGTACCGGATAGAGAAACGGAATTCGGAACATCCTGAACCGTATATCCGGCCGGGAGAACAACGCTCAGACTTTCCACGAGCGTATCCGTGACTCCCCCCAGTATGTACGGGTACGTACGCGATTCATACGAAAGGGCCTCGGACAGAGAGAGCTTATCGGTCCACGGCATGTGGATTAATTTGAATGATCCGACTTCGGAAATAAATTGCGGCACCCGAAATTCCTGGCTGTCCTCGATCACTGAATCGAGCTGATCGATGTCCTTGACTGTAATGTCTTTTACTTCGATGTTGGGGTAATCGTTGCTGATGATCTCCGTCAGGGTTTTGATGCATTCCGCTTTGCTTTTTCCTTTATAGCGGTACCGCATCACTGCGCCTGCAGCACCGGTACGGCGAGTGATGCAGACAAACAACATGCTGTTGTCTTCGTTAAGTGTTGCGGTACTCACTCTGCTCAGGTTGTTCGGATGGAACTGTCCCATTTCCAGGTGCATCGGCGATCGAGTACTGTCGGCGATCGCAAGCGCGAACGCTCCATTCACAACCGGAGGAATACTCCCGATCGGAAAATATGAGGCGGTCAGATCGATATGTTTGATGCCGCTTTTCAAGTCTACCCCAACGATACAATGATTGAACTCTACCCCCGGCAGCACATGCTCGTCGAATCCATTGTCCCATGTGTTGACGAGAACATAGTGCGCCCTGATACCGGCCTCGCTCAACATTGAGATACAAAGGGTTGCTACGTCTTTGCAGTCGCCCAAACGCTGTATCAACACGTCCCGCGCGCGTTGAGGAATGTAGGCGGATTGTCTGAACGAGACGCTGCTGTAGCGAATGTTTTCAGTTATGAAGTCATAAATGATCTTTACCTTCTCTTCATCCGTTGCCTCTTTCTTTCCATCTAACAGGCTTGCCACCTTCTCCTTTATCTCGGACGTCACCCGCGTCTTGGTTCGTGCAAGGTCTGAATACCAGCTGGCGATGTATTCCCATGATGGGATGCTTGACACACGCAAAATTTTTCCAACGTCGCGGAGGACCGGCATTCCCTTTTCATAGCGGATAGAGGGCTCGTTTCTTGCCTGCCATTGATAAATCACCGCATCGTCAATCTGCCGGACGGACGGCGAATCGGCCGTGAACTGCGTTTGATGCCTGAAGCCGATATCCTTGGGTACCATCAGCGAGTATGTGCTTAGACGAATGGGATAGAATCCGTTGAAGAAATGCGTATCCCAGAAATGTTTGGCAAGCATTCCGCTGTAATAGTTCTTCACTTTCCATCGAACATATATGCAGTCGTTCGGCTCAAGAGATTTGAAGACCACCTCGCCGTTGTCGATGTCTGCCTTCACTTCTGTTCCGTCTTTTTTGAGGGTCACAGCCTTCTCGACGGTCAACCCCTCGTTATACTGGTTGTAACTGATGTTGTATTGCTTCCATGCATCTATTCCTCTTGCGCTGAATTCCTTCACCAACACTTCACTCATCACCATGGACGCACCGTGTTCGAAAACCACTCGCTTGGTGTCATCGAGCAGGATCACCGCATCGTCGTTTTCGTATTCCTTCTTATCCGGTGCGGCATGAACAAGGCTGTCGATATTGAGCGAAGAAAATGCCGAAAAGATCGGCGCCTTTCCCTCGAGCTCGCGCAGGGCTTCGCGGGAGGCGAAGTTACGTGAGTCGAACTTCAATGCAGAACGATATGCCGCCTTCGCTTCTTCGACCCGTCCTGTCGCCTTGTATACTTCCGCAAGCTTCGCCCAGTAGACGGAACTATTTGGACAAAGGGCAAGAGCTTGGCGGAATGCTTCCTCAGCTTTCGAATAGTCCTTGCCAAGTTGATACGTACATCCCATCGAATAAACGTATCCCGTTGTTGTGGGAGATAACTCGAGCGCTTCCTTCATCGCATCTTCCCATTTGCTCATCTTGCCGGCTTTAAGATAATACCCCGCTTCTTCGGAAAGCTGGGGAAGGCCGTACACCCCTGTGAGATAATCGCGCACAACTTCTGCCGCTTTCTCCGGGTCGTGATGGATTTCCGATTCGATAAGCGCCTGGAAATTTGCGAAGTCCCAATTCAAAGGATATTTCGCGTGCGCTTCGGCAACGAGTGAAACGAGTTTATCAATTTCCTTCTGCTTCCCCAGAAGCCCCATTTCGATCTGGAACACGTATTCAGGATTATAGCCGTTCTTCTTCAGCTGTGCGAGCAGGTCTTCCGTCTTTTGAAATTCTTCGTTCCCCAACGCCTCCTGAATCCGGTGGTTGATCACTTGGGGAATTTGGTCGTCAATCTGCGCCAGTTTCACCACCAGTTCCTCCATCTCATCATTCTTTTTCCCGCGCTGATAGGCTTCCATCATCAACGTGTAGAACAAAGGACATCGAGACCACCGATCCAATGCTGGGCGAAGTACTTGCTCGGCCTGGGGAACCTTATCATCGCGAAGATACAGTTGCGCAAGGAGGGCGTAATTTTCCGGCCGGCCGGGGAAAAGCTCGATCTGATTCTTAAAGAACAGTTCGAACGGGTTTTGCACCATCGTCACTGGAGCCGATGGTTTGTGTGAGTATTGCTGGACGGCTGTCGAAACGCGAAGTCCTTCAATTGATCTTCCGCGCTCATCGGTGATGCGCACCAGGAAATTGCACTTGTCAATTTCCGAATACCCGCACTTGATAAGGACGCGGTTCCATCCTTGCTGCAATTGGGTCGCAACGATGTAGGTGTCGAGGTCGTTGTTGTTTTCATCGAAGTATTCCACTACCAGCTCGTCGTTCAGAAATGCACGAAGCGATCCCGATGTGCCGACGCGAAGGTAGACGCTTCTTTTCGTGGGCGAATAGACAAACGTGTTTGCGTAAAAGATGGATTGCGAAAAACCAAAATGACGCGTGAAATCGACCCAGGTGTTGGGTACCGGCGAAGCGATTGGGAACCACGAGGCGGGTACTCCTCCCTTCCCTTCATATGCTGCCGAACTGTCGAACTCTCTCTCCGGAGGGTACACCTTGTCGTATCCCGATGCAGACAAATTCTCAAATGGCCCGATGAGGAGCCAATCGCTGACCGCGTTCATTTTCTGACGGTACGTGTCCGCTGTTCGAAGCTCGCGGCGCTCATGGTAATAATCTTCAAGGGCTTCGGCTGCCTGTGCCTGGATCAATCCGTGCTCATCTCCGGCGTCAGTGAGCTTATCAAGATAGTTCAAAAGGCCTGTTTTCTTGAAGTCGTTCCTTAGTCTGAATCGAACTGTTTCCCAAAAGGAGAAGAGATAGGGATAGATGTCGCCGCCCTGAGCCTGAAGATTCTTGAGTGCCTCCCAGCACTCTGGATATTTCTCCCTCGAGTTGTCAAGCAGAGCGAGGCCCGAATAGCCCCGCAGGTCTGACGGGTCGGCCTCGATAGCCGAATGGAATTGCTTTTCGGCGAGCGTATAATCGGGAACTTGCCAGGCTCTCCACGCCGCTTCGATGAGTGTGTCGGAAGCCGCCGTGGCATTCGCCACCTGCGAGCCGACGGCGACGAACAACATTATGAGTAATGATCTGTGAGAATTCATGTTAACCCTTTGCAGGAGAATTTACGCTCGACTGTGTTCCGGCGTTTTTTCCAACTCACCAATCGAGCCCTGAAGACCTATTTACATGGCAAACGTAAAGTTTTTTTGCTGCGAATGCAACACGCTGCCGCCTCAATAGCCGCTCAATACGCCAGCGTCCCCCGCTGGTGGCAATAACCCCGGTGTAGAAACTACTAACAGAAAGAAATGCAGTATTCAGATGGATGGACTGGAGACATATGGGTGTAGTAGAAACCCATTTGAGGAAAAATAATTGAGCAGCGCGGAAAAGAAGTCTACTTCGTCTTATAGATATAAATGCTGTTGATGATCGGGTCAAAATGATGTTGTGCTAGGATGCGCGCGATGAATGGCTGAGTGATCTTTGTCTCCTTCGGAAGCAATTTCGTTCCGCTTCCCGTGCAGATGTCGGATGCGATAACCATTCCTTCTTGCAGGTCAAGAACAGAGATTTCCTGTTTCCCCTCCAGCCACGACGGTTCACGCGTGACCTGTAAATATTCCCGGAGAAGCTGAGCCACGTGAGGGTCCAGCGTAGTTCCCCGTGCTTTGGAAAGGTTGTCGAACAATGCCTCCGGGCTGACCACGTCGGCCCGCGTTGCCTGTTCTAAATAATTCACTCCCCGCAAGATCCTGCAGCACACATGAATTTCTTCCCCCATTAGTTTGTCGGGAAAACCCGAGCCGTCGTAATTCTCGAGCTGGTGACGGAGCAGTTTGGCAATCTCCTGAAGCTCCGGGATCCCCTGGAGGAGATTTTCTCCGAGCAGCGGGAACTCAAGATACCTGTTCCATTCATCCTCCGTCAATTGAAGAGGGTGCCGTTTGAACAGGCCGTCCGGAAATGTGATCTTTCCGATCTCGTGGGCCCTGGCAGCAAGGTCAAGGATATGCAGTTCGTGCTCTTCAAGATGCAGCCGTTCCCCCATCCATCTGCTCATGCGGGCCGCCTTTTCTGCATTCAACGATGCGTTCGGAACACGGAGCGTGATGAATTTTGTCAGCAGTCCGACGAGCCCGGCAAAATGAAGCTGCAATGTTTTGTTCGCTTCCCGCAGTTCATCGCCCTCGCTCTGCAACTCATCCTGCAGCCGTTTGATCCGCAAAAGTACTTGAACTCTCGTGAGAAATTCATTCTCATTATACGGCTTGGAAACGAAATCGTCTGCGCCAAGTTCAAGGGCCTTGATTTTTTTTCCCAGGTCCGGTTCTGCGGTCAGAAACATGAACATCGTGTTCCGTAATTTCGGATGATCCTTGATTTTTTGACAAAAGATAAGACCATCGTCGCCGACAAGATGATAATCGCTTATCACCAAAGCCGGCAGATGGTCTTCGGCCGCTGCAAAAGCAGACGAAACATCTATCGCAGAGATCACATCATACGCTTCATTCTTCCGCAGAATGTATGAAGCAATTCTGATCTGAGCCGGATCGTCATCGACGAGCAGGATCTTTACCTTTTCACTAATTTCCATGTTTCTTCTTATCCTGCCATTCTATGATAATGCTGATCCTGCGATTGGTAATATCGTACGGGTCCTTGGCATTTCTCAACCTCGAATCGGCCCATCCCCGCACCTCGTCGATCTGATGCTCCTTCACGCCGTTCACTGCAAGGATTCTCCGCGCGCTGTTGGCGCGCTCGGCGCTCAATTCAAAATTTGTGTATCCATCCGCACGAGAATACGGACGGCTGTCGGTGTGTCCTTCAACTATGACTTTATTGGGGAGTTTCCCGACCTCTTTCGCGATGATCATGAGCACTCGCTCAGCTTCGGGTTTGAGAATCGAAGTGCCGACGTCGAAAAAATAGCCTTTCGTCGCTTCCAGCAATTCGATCCGCATTCCTTCTTCCACCGTATCGATCTTGATTTGGTCGATCAGTTTTGACAGCGAAGCATCCTTTCCCAGGTTCTTAAGAATGCTTTCGGTCATTTCTTTCAGTTTCTCCTGGTCTCTTTTCAGGTACTCATCGACGATCTGCTCTTTGCCGACTAGGTTTGACCCTTGAAACATCCCTCCCCCCTTCGTGCTTTCAAAAAATGCTCCCGGGTCCTTGAAGTAATTTGCAACGTACGATTTCACCTGCTTGCTCTGTCCTACGATCCAGAGGACGATGAACAACGCCATCATTGCGGTAACGAAATCGGCGTAGGCAACCTTCCAGGCCCCGCCGTGATGCCCTCCGTGGCCCGACTTCTTTTTTACAATCCGGATCGGGACTTCGCTGCCGGGACGGTTCATGCGGCCGCCTGCTGCGCTGACTGCGAAGCCGACGAGCGGAGTTCTTTGATCGCCCCCTCAAGCTCGGTAAACGAAGGGCGCACATCGTTGAAAATGACGCGCCTCGAGAATTCAACCACCACCGTCGGTGCATTCCCTTTAGCAAAAGCGACCACGCCGGTCTTGATGCACTCATAATACCGCGATTCCGACTGGTTGAGTATCTCCATATGATTCGCGAGCGGCTGGACGAATCCATACGACATCAAAATGCCGAGAAAGGTCCCGACAAGCGCCGCGGCAACTTTCTCGCCGACTTCCGCAGGCGGGCCGTCGATCGCTTGCATCGTGATCACGATGCCGAGAACCGCGGCGACAATACCGAGGCCTGGGAGTGCATCGCCGAGTTTCGTCATCAGGTTCGGCCCCGATGCAGCTTCTTCGTGGTGAGCTTCAAGGTCTGCATCAAGAAGTGATTCGAGGTCGTGGGGCGCAATACCTCCACCCAGCATCAGCTTCATAGAGTCACAAAGGAATGATAGCGCATGGTGATTGTGGAGGAAGAAAGTATTCTTTGTAAAGATGGCGCTTTCTTCAGGCTTTTCAATATGTGATTCGATATTGATCAATCCGTCCCTTTGTGCGATGCTAAAAAGCTCGAACTGCGATTTAAGCAGGTTCAGGTATTCGGCTTTGGTGTATGGGTCTCCTTTGAAAAGGGTAGCAAGAGATCCCATCACGCGGATAAGGATTGGGAGCGGCGTCCCAACGAGAAGCGAGCCCACTGAAGCGCCGCCGATTATGAGGAACTCACTCCACTGCAGGAGAACGGCGGGAGGACCTCCATGCAGCATGAATCCTCCCATCACGCCTGCTATGACAACAGCTATTCCAATAAAGATGAACATGGCTTTCTTTGCTTATTTAGTTTTATTGCCGGCAAGAATATTCAGTCCGAGCCCGGCGGTCCATGGAATTCACCTGCCGGATTCATCCGGAGGGATTTTCGTCTGCAGCATTTTCGCCGCTTTCATCGCGGCACCTTTCGAAGCCTTCGCTGCCTGAGCGTTCGACCGTTGAATCTCATCATAGATTTCCCTCCTCAGGATTCGTATATCCTTTGGAGCCTCGATCCCAATCTTTACCTGGCCATCCTGGATTGAAAGGACCTTGATGACAACGGAATCACCGATCATGATGCTCTCGTCAAATTTTCGGCTGAGAACCAGCATAGGACTATCCTTTCACGTGAGGTTGAGGTGTCAGAAGAAGGGGATGCTGCAGCGCATAAGCCTCGTCATCAAGAATGACTTGCCTTCCCGTTTTGCTTTTATTCATGATGATGACCGGGCTTCTCAAATTCACCGTGGACCTTTCAATTTCCTTGTTCAATGACGCTACAACGAGAATCGTCGCATCGTCTTTCTGCCGATTTCCGGCATTGTATGCAGGGATATAGATCTTCGGGTTGAGCAGTGGGAAAGAAATATCTTCGTCTTCGATGGAGACAAGCCAGCGAAACGGCTGTGAATCCTCATCGTTTATGAGAACAAATCGCCTGCAGTCCTCGAAACCGATAATGCCTTCGGGAAAGGTAAGAACGTGTTCATCATCAAACTCTAGCTCGCCGAATTGGCGATTTTTCCATTTCATTGTGGATTCCTCTTTTGGTTGTTGTTCGACTGTGTATCATCCTTGATGCCGGCCGGCTCGTGCGGAACATTTGTAAGAATCACGATGTCGACGCGGCGGTTTCGTGACCTGTTCTCATCAGTTGTATTGGGCACGAGCGGACGATATTCCGCGTACCCTACGACAGAAACTTTTTCCGGGTCAAGCCCGTGTTTTTGAATAAGATAATATCCGGCGTTCACCGCCCGTGCAACCGACAAATGCCAATTCGAAGGAAACTGCGGGGTGCTGATCGGAACATTGTCTGTATGGCCTTCGATGCGTATGTCGTTCGGAAGTTTCTTCAATACGCTCGCGAGGGAATCAAGCACTATGAGCGACGACGCCTTGAACTCTGCTTCCCCCGAATTGAACAACAGCTCTTCCATAATATGGATCGTTATCCCTCTCTCGTTTTGCGATACGGTGACGAGCTCTTTTTTCAACCCGGCCCCCAGAGCGTTTCGTATCTCCTTCTCGACCAGTTGCCGTTCATTCTGAATCTGCGACATCGGCGATTGCATCATGCCAGGCTGACCCTGGAGAACACCCGGCTTTTCTTTGCCGAATACTCCCCCCATCGCCGAAACGAGCTCGGCATATTTCCCTGCATCAATCTTTGACATCGCGTAGAGGATGACAAACAACCCTAATAACAATGTGATGAGGTCGGAATACGTCAGCAGCCAGCGGTCTTCACCTTCATGCTCTGCCTGAATTTCTTTTTTCTTCATGTTACGTTCCCTCCTGCTGACTTGAAGGGAGCATGCTATTTAATTTCGCTTTTATAACCGAAGGAATCTCGCCCACCTGAATCGACAGAATTCCCTCGACGATAATTTCCATAAAAAGATTCTCTTCTCCCTGAACGTGCTTAAGTTTGTCCGAGATCGGCAGCCAAACGACGTTCGCCATGAAGACACCCCACAGGGTGGCGATAAATGCACTCGCTATGTGATGGATAAGCAGGTTAGGGTCTTCACCGGCAGCGGCAAGCGTCGCAATCAGTCCCATCACTGTTCCGATGATCCCCATCGTCGGCGAGTATCCCCCCATTTTTTGAAAGATCGAACTGCTTTTTGAGTGCCGCTGCGAGGCGTTCACAACTTCCGTCTCGGCAAGCGACCGCAGCACTTCCGGGTCCGTTCCGTCGATCGCAAAGCGAAGGATCTTCTTCATGAACGCATTCTCTACCTTGTCCAGTTCCTTTTCGAGGGCCAGCAGGCCGTCTTTGCGGGCGATCGTTGAGAACTTTACGATCCTCTCGATGGCTCCTCTCACTTCAAACTGCGGAGGGAAGAGTGCCATCTTGATGAGCTTCCCGATGCCCATAAAACTCTTCATCGATGTTCCGATCATGGTCGCTCCGAACGTGCCCCCGAACACGATAACCATGGCGGGGAGCAGCATCAGCGCTCCGACGGAGCCCCCTTCGAGGACGAACGATCCGAAGATCGACACCACTCCAAGCGCAAGCCCTGCCGCCGTTCCTATGTCGATTTTCCTCTTCATATCAATGTAAGAAATTCAAAAGTGTATCGGGAAGAACGCTCGCGCCGGAACTGAGAGCCGCCTGAAGGTCCAACTGATCCTGATTCATTTTGAGCGTGACCGCAGCGATATCTGAATCTTGCTGAACCGAGAGTAGTTTCTTAAGCTGCGTCTGTTGGTTGGTGAGCATTGTGTCGTTTGCATCAAGGTTTTGCATGATGGCGCCGGCTTTTCCCGTCGCGTTGGCGATACTATCAACATACGTATCGACGGATGCAGCCTGCGCCGTGGTCGGGCTTTGACCCGAATTAAGTTCATCGCGAACTTGTATCATGAGGTTGAAGATCGCGGTACCTTGAAATGCCTGCTGGCCGTCGAGGTTCACAACCTGGTTGATGCCTTCGTTGACAGGAACTTTAATCGAGCCGGTAATACCGTTCGGGTTGGCGGTAACGGACGATCCATCCGCTGCAAGCGTGATCGGTTGCTGCAGCGTGTTCGTGCCGCCAAAAATATAAATCCCGTTCGACTGAGTGTTCGCAATGTCAACGGCCTGCCCGAGGAGCTGGTCGACCTGATCGGCGTAGGTTTGCTGATCTGCACTGGTCAGCGATCCGTTCGTGGCCTGGGCCAGGATCCCCTTCAAATTTATCATGATCGTCGTGAAACCGTCCATTGCCGATTCCGTCGCCTGGGCGCGCGATTGAGCGGCGGTATTGTTTTGCTGAAACTGGTTGTTGTTGCTGACAAGCGCTTTCAAGCGCAAGATGGTATTGGCCGCTTGCGGATTATCCGAAACGGTGTTCACGCTCTTGCCCGTGGCGAGCTCCGTCTGTTCCTGGGTGATCCGTTGGTTCGTTTCGCCGATATTGAAAAGAAAACTTGATGCGATGCTGCTTTCGGTGACTCTCATTATTGCACCATTGTGATAAGTGATTGCATCATTTCGTTGACAACAGTAACGACCTCCGATGCCGCCTGGTACGCGTGTTGGTATTGAGTGAGGTTCGTCATCTCTTCATCGATCGACACCCCCGAGAAGGATGACCGTTGGCTTTGGAGTTGATTGATGACCAATTGCTGATTGGCCGAGGTATTGTTGGCCGCATCGACGGCTGAGCCGATGGAGCTGACGAAGGAATTATAGTATTGGGGGATTGTTGCAGCTCCGCCGTTCATGACGGATTGATTTTGGAGATTCGCCATAGCAACCGCTGCCTGATTGTCTCCTGTCGACCCATCTGACGAGGCTGCGACCTTGTTCGGATCGTTGACAACAGCCGCATTCACATTGATATCGGTGGCGGATGTACCTGTGAAAAAGTTGACTCCCGTAGAGGGGGGAGTGCCGATTCCGAATCCCGCGGCATGGAGAGTATTGATTTGTGTGATCAGCGCATTGGCGGTTGCATCAAGTTTGGACATGTAGCCCGGAATCGTCGTATTGTAGTTTTCAAGGTCGCCACCCAATTGCCCCGAAGTTATCTGAGTCGGCTGTGTCGAAGCACCCGAGAAGATCTGCATTTTATTTCCTTTTATCACAGATGTGAGCGCCACTGCCCCCGCCTTCGATGCGACAACAGTGCCCCCGACCGAAACCATGACGGAGCCGTCTGCGGCGTCGGAAACGTTTACCTTGACAAGTCCTGAAAGGGTGTCTATTTTAAGATCTCTCTGGTCTTCCAAACTACTTGCTTCTACTCCCTGCGTTGTCGCATTCGCTATCTTTACGTTAAGATCGCTGATGTCGCTTGTGAGCTGGTTGATGGTCTGAAGTTGACTCTGAACATCGCTCACAATGTTGTTTTGGGTTTGAGCGATGCCCGATTGAATATTATGAAACGATTGCGCAAGAAGCTGGCCTTGCTGTACGACATTATTCCGCGCAGCGCTCTCCTCAGGCTGGGCGGACAAACTCTGAAATGCGCTGAAGAAGCTGCTCATCGTTTCGCTCAGGCCGCTGTCGGAAGGTTCATTCACGGCTGCTTCTACTTGTGAAAGGATCGTCTGATCCGTCGTTGCCTTGCCATTTGAATCGCTCGCGCCCCACAGTTGCTGGTCGATCATGCGGTCGCGGGCTCTGCCGATATGACTTGCGGAAACGCCGGTTCCCAACAATCCATGATTGATCGGCACTGCGGGGCTCTGCTCGAAATCAACCCGTTCGCGCGAATAGCCGACGGTATTCGCGTTCGCGACATTGTTCGATGTCACCTCCATCGCAACTTGCTGCGCAATGAGCGCACTGCGGGCGGAATTCAATACGTCGTTCAGTCCTGCCATTTTCTCCTCGTTACATTGTGGTGTCGATCAACTTCTTTGTGTAGTCATTCGTCATGATCCGCAGACTTTGGCGCACAAAACGGAGCGAATGCTCCAAAAGCATCTTATTCTGATTATTCACGGTCATGATCTTTTCTACTTTATCCTTGAGCACCTTGCCCGCTCCCAGAATTTTGGCCGCATCGTGCTGGGGCAACTGGCGGGCTAGTCCCGAAAGGTTGAATTTCCCGCTTATTTCGGGGCGCGTCGTACTGTCGAAAGCACGGCAGAGATTCTCCCGTTCACGTTCAAGAGATTCCATCGGCGCCAACAATTGCCGTTCCCGTTCCACCGCCGCAATCATCGCTCCGTCCCGAAAATGAATGATCGCCTCTTGCTGTTCATAGAGAGTACCAAGGATAGCGTCGGCAACCTCGGACTCGGTCTTGAGAACTTCTGCAAATTGGTCAATTGTCGTCATTGTTGGACATCTCCTGCTGTTCATACTGTTGAAGATAATTCAGGACTTTCGACACGTAGTCTTTCGTTTCCTTGATCGGCGGAACTCCGCCGTGTTTTTCTACCGCTCCCGGCCCGGCATTGTACGACGCCACGGCATTCGGCAGATTCCCTTGGAATTTGTCGAGCATTTGTTTCAGGTATTTCGCGCCGCCAAAAATATTCTGTTGAGGATTCCATACATTTTTCACTCCCATGTCGGCTGCGGTCGAATCGATCAATTGCATAAGCCCTTTCGCATTTTTCGAAGATTGGGCGTTAGGTTTGCCGCCCGACTCGCTCGCCATCACTGCTTTGATGAGATTCGCGTTGACACCGAATTTTTGAGATGCAGCTTGAATCGTATCGCTGTAACTTTCAATTCGGTTTTGGACCGATGCGGACGGCATTCCGGGCTGCGATGCGGAGGCAGTCACTGGCGCCTTTGCTGTTTGCGCAGGAGCTGCCGGAAGAACGTATGACTGGTGCGCGGAGGCTTTCGGCATATCCTCGCCGGTTAGCTTTTTGTATAACATCTCTCCGAGTCCGAGATTGCTGCCGTTCGAAACGTATTTCGCGAATTCCATGTCGAACATCCCTTCCATCATATCGCCGCCGTAATCATCTTTCTCCATACCCGATTTTGGTATCGTACTGCGCATGCCCTTCAGCATGTAGCCGACGAAGAGGGATTCAAAGTCCTTCGCCGCCTTGAGGAGTTTTGCTTTTGATGCGTCGTCAGTAACGATGTTCGTGGACGCACTGCCGATGGACGATATGTCGTTCGATATTGGCATCTAAATTATGATCAATTCAGCTTTGAGAGCGCCAGCTTCTTTCAGTGCCTGGAAGATGGCGATGATATCGCGCGGTGATACCTTCATTGAGTTCAGCGCTTTGGCGACATCCTGCACTGTTGCGACTCCTTCAAGCGCATAGACGGCTGAAGAATCGAGTCCGGCCGATATGGTCGTCATCTGGGTCGAGACGGTCGTTCCATTTGATAATGGCCCCGGCTGCGAAATGACGGGGGTCGATTGGATTTGTATGTTCAGTCCGCCGTTGGAGATCGCGACGGGGAGGATAGAAACATTTCCGCCGATCACGATCGTACCCGTCCTTTCGTTAATCACAACCTTTGCAGAAACGTCGGGGGAAACTTCGAGCAGCTCGACGAGCGAGACAAATTCGACGAGCTTCCCTTCCTGGCGGTACTCCTCCGGAATGCTCACAGCAATCGTTGAACCGTCTTTCGGAATCGCGATTTGTTTTTTGAATTTCTCGTTCACTGCCCCTGCAATTCTCTGGGCTGTGGTAAAATCTGACTGCATCAGGACGACATACATCGACCAGTCTTTGCTGAATTCTGAGACCACGGCCTTTTCGATCGTTGCCCCTCCCGGAATCCTCCCAGCCGCTGTGTGATTACGGCGTATTTCGCTCCCGCCAGCACTGGCGCTGAACCCTCCTACCGAAAGAGGGCCTTGAGCGGTCGCATACACTGCTCCGTCGAGCCCGGAAAGAGGTGTCATTAAGAGCGTCCCTCCCTGGAGTCCCGTTGCATCGCCAAGCGATGAGACGATGACGTCGATGATCCCCCCCTCTTTCGAAAAGCCGGGGATCGATCCCGTCACGATCACGGCGGCAACGTTCCGGAGCCGCAGGTCGCTCTGGGGGACTGTGATGCCGAATCTTTTCAACATGCTTGCAACCGATTGAAGAGTAAAGGTGGAGCGCTGCGAATCGCCCGTGCCGTTGAGCCCGACAACTAATCCATAGCCGATCAATTGCTGATTGCGTATTCCCTGCAAATAGGCGATGTCTTTTATCCTGGACCCTGCGAATACCGAATTCGAATAAACGAAACTCAGAAGCATGATAACGGCAAATTTCAATGTTTTCATATGCTAGTCTCTCAGAATATCCAATGGAAGAATTTTGTGAGCCAACCCGGCTCCTGCGCGCGGGAGACGATACCGTTCCCTTTAAAAATTATCGTCGCGTCGGAGATGTTGTACGAATAGACGCTGTTGTCGGTTTGAATATCGGAGGGACGAATAACGCCTGAAATCTTTATTATTTGTTCTTCTCCGTTGATAACGATCATCCGATTCCCGACGACCCAGAGGTTACCGTTGGGAAGCACCGAGTCGACCGTCGCGCTGATCTGGGCTTGAATCGAACCTCCGCTAGACGTGCCTCCCTGGCCCGAAAATGAATTCGTCGTTCCGATCGTCGCACCCAGACTGGGTGCGGTACCGGCGCTTGAGGGAAGGTTTCCTGCAGCGGACAAGGAAATGTTGCTTGTCCTCGACGCTGTTGTTTGTGCGGTGTTCGATGCGCTCGATGTTTCGACGACAAGGATGGTCACGGCGTCACCGACATGATTTGCCTTTTGATCGGAAAACAATGACCGCGAGAGGTTTTCCCTCATATCCTGAGAGACCGCAGTGTTCCATGCAAAAACGCATGTGATAGAAAAAATAAGAACGAATTTCTTTTTCATAGTTTACTCCGTCGTAACTTGAACCGTGTGCTCATCAATGACCACGGCTTCGATTCTTTCATGTGAATCAACTTTTTGAACTTCGATGGTACTTCCGAACACCCCGTCTTCTTTTGCCAAACCCTTCATCGATAATCGCACGTTCCCTGCACGAACGATGAGCGTCACTTGTTCGCCGCGAAAGACAAGCGGGATCAATTCCAGCGAGCTTTCGCGCAGAATGGAGCCCGCTCCTACGATCCGCGACGTTCTCTTGCCGCTCAGCTGCTCCTTGCGCATAACGACGTCGTCGGGCATTGACGTCAACTCTGCGTACCGGAAAGTGACATTTTCGTCAGAGAGGTTTGCATGAGACTCAAGCTGCCGGCCTGCAACGAAGATCCGCCCAAAGAGCCGCACTCTCAGAGATACAACCATCTGGCGCGAAACTCTTCCGCCGCTTGCAATTTCGACGGGAAGACAAATGATCCCGCGCATGATATGTTCTTCACCCAACCCGATGCGAACCGTATGATCAGCGCCCGGAACGCTCACGCGCTCGAGACCGCCGCGGAATTCTATGATCGCGTCTTTTTGCATTGCGGTGTCCAGCCGCGAAATCACGTACCGGCTCACCGCGCTCTTGATTTCATCCACCTCAACTATGCTGGAACGGCCGGGAAGAATCAGTGCAATGATGATGAAAAGTCCGCTCATCGGGATTGTTCCTTTTCAACGTTGGAGGTTATTTGCCATGGTCAACATATCCTCGACCGTTTGAATTGTCTTCGAATTGATCTCGTACGCCCGCTGCGCGACGATCATGCTGACCATTTCTTCGACGACGTCGACGTTGGACGACTCCAAAGACTGCGGCATCAAAGTGCCAAAGCCTTCGGTTCCCGCCGAGCCCAGAATCGCTTTGCCGGAAGCAGGAGTTTCAGTATACAAGTTTCCGCCGGTCGGGTTCAGGCCCACGGGGTTTACGAATTTTGCGAGCTCAAGCTGTCCCACTTTCGTTGGAGAGGTCTGTCCCGCAACGGTGGCATTGATCGTTCCGTCTGAAGCGATGGAAATGCTTGTGGTGTCGGCAGGAATCGATAATCCCGGCTCGACGACATATCCCTGGCCTGTCACCAGCATCCCTTCACCGGAGATCTGGAATGACCCGTCGCGCGAATACGCCGTTGTCCCGTCGGTCTGCCGGATCTGAAAGAACCCGTCTCCCTGGATCGCCACATCGAGAGGGTTCTTCGTCGGCTGTATATCACCCTGTGCAAAACTTTTAGGAGTGGCAACCGGCACCGTTCCGTTTCCGACTTGTATCTCCGACGCTTGTTGAATATTGGGGTTGTCCGAGACTTCGCTGGTCTTCAGCGTCTGGTACATCAAGTCTTGAAAATCGGCCCTGCTCTTTTTATAACCGGTCGTGTTGACGTTGGCCAGGTTGTTCGCGATGATGTCCACGTTGAGTTGCTGTCCGAACATTCCTGTTGCCGCCGTTCGCAATGCTCTATTCATACATGCTCCTTTAGTGATGAGATCGTTCCGGTTCTTCGCCACAGCCTAGTCAGCCGGAGGCGTGTCCGTTTCTAACTACAACTTGCCTATGTCATTTGCTTTGTCCAGAGTCGAGTCCTGTGCAACCATCGTCTTTTGTGCCGCTTCAAAACTCCGGCTCAACTCAATCATCTGGACCATTTCCTCTATGCCGTTAACGTTCGACTCTTCAAGATACCCCTGGCGGATGGCTATATTTTTTCCATCTGCGACACCGCTCTTCGGCGGGACGTCCGAGATAAAATCAGATCCGCCGTCCTTCTTCAAAACGGAGGTATCCTCAAAATTTGCGATCTCCAGCCTACCAATTTGTTTGCCGTCGACAGTGATCTCGCCGGTTTCATTGATTGAAATATTCCCTTGAGATAATTTTTGAATGTCGGGCAATTGAATTGCCCCGCCCGTCCCCAACACCGGGTAACCTTGTGAAGTAACAAGCGTGCCGTCCGTCGAAAGGCTGAAGCTGCCGTTCCTGGTGTAACGCGGTCCGTTCGGCGATTGGGCTACGAAGAAACCAGATCCTTGGATAGCGAGGTCCAGCTTGTTTGTGGTAGGACTCAATGAACCTTCTGAAAAGTCTGTGTATTCTCTGACGTTCAGGCCGGAAAGATCTCCATTACCTTTTGCCTGGGCCACAGCAGTGTCCTTCATGATCTGAACGAAGATACTGTCCCGTTTGAATCCGGTCGTGTTGATGTTCGCAAGATTGTTCGCGATCACTTCAATCTTGAGCATCCGAGGCATCATCCCCGAACCCGATGCGTAGATACCTTTGATCATAGGATCCTCAGAGAGTGGTTTGCGGAATCGCTGCATTTTTGGAGCCGCAGGAGAAGGTCCACTTCGTTCTTGCGAAGTCCGAATTTTTTTGCGAGCCTTTTGGTATTTCCTTTTGCTTTTGACCGAGTTGATGCTTGAAGCAAATTCGCGAGCGGGGCCTCATCATTTTCATGCGCTTGCATGCTGAAGATTAGCTGCATTTCTCCTTGTCCGCGCCGATAGCGTTGAGCCAGTTCTACAACAGCATCCTCTTCCTCAGTTATTTCCTCGGCTTGACTGGAGGCACCTGGCTTATCTGTGGGCCGCGTTTCAATCGACATTGGAGCTGTTTCTTGGGGTTGAGTTTCATGGCCCAGCGATCGAGCCGCTGTTCTCATTTCATCTTTTCGAGGTGATCGCTTCGAAATGAGGTATAAAATAACGGCAGTCCCCGCGAAGGCTGCACAAAGTGCGACAAGAACGAGAATAATTTGCGCGCTCTCCGAGCTCTCTGGCTCAGCTTTTCGGCCATCTGATGCAGACGGCGCTCCTGCGTTCGATTCAGGATTGCTTCCACTTTGCAGAACTCTTTCGTGAGAAGCATTGGCCATCAGCTCGCTGTTGAACGGCACAGCCGAGTTTGCTTTTGAACCGGGCACTCGCAAATCGCTTCTCAATCCCGGAATTGATCTTTTTTGTGAAGCGCGGTACGGGAGCAATGACGCGGGCGTTGGTATCCGTTGGGTCCGCAGACCTGTCTTCACGCCGCCCTTCGCTGTGTACGGGTGCAGGTTTTTTTGAACGCCGGCGCTTACACCGAGATAATTTCTTTTGCCATGAATCGCTGCAGCGCGTTGCTTAGCAGCCAAGGCCGGATTCTTTTGCACTGTTCGAATCTCTTTCACAGCGTTTGTTGGCGTCTGGGGGGCTTCTCCGGCGAGTGCAGTAGCAAGGAAAGCAATCGTGCAAACGGCGCAGGTCAGGCAGAGAATCTTGACAAAACGGAATTCACTATTCTTCATTGAAGTATCCTTCGGATAGGAAGTGTAATAATAAAGGTCGTGCCTTTGTTCAATTCGCTCTCGACGCGGATATTGCCCTGATGCTGGGAAATGATATTTCGCGAAATTGCCAAACCGAGACCCGTTCCCTTTCCCTCACCTTTTGTCGTGAAGAAAGGTTGAAAGATCTTGTCCATGTTTTCCTGCGTAATGCCGCCCCCGGTGTCTGAGAATCGAACCATGACGTTGAATCCTTCCAGCATGCTGGAGATGAATATCCTGCCCCCTTTGGGCATCGCATCGCGGGCATTGATCGCCAGGTTCAGAAACACCTGTTGGAGGTAATTCGAATTCCCGATCACCATGGGAAGGTCGGTAGAAAGAGCAAGCTCGATCTCAATCTTGTCCGTACGGTACTCATGTTGAACCATCGCAACGACGTCTTCGATGGCCTTATTGACGTCAATGGGCTGCGTCATCACGTCTTCGGATACATTGCGCGAGAAATTCATCAGCCGTTTGGTGATCGTACTGAGCCGTTGAACGTGCTGGCGCACCAGGTCCAGTCCATTCGGGAGAGCGACTCCGCGCTGCATCATATCCATCTGAAGCATCAACACCTGTACAGGGTTCTTGATCTCGTGTACGATGCTCGCGGCAAGTTCTCCGATCGCGGCCAGCTTCGCCGCCTGGATCATCTGCGCTTCGGACGATTTCAGTTGTTTGTTCGCATTGACAAGTTCTTCGTACGTCCTCCAGTTCTCAACTCCCGCGGCGGCCTGATTCGCAAGGACAGACAGGAGCTGAATATCCTGGTTGGAAAAGTCCTGCTGCGGCTTTTCCGTATGGATCAAATAAATTCCGATCGATCGGTTGCGGAGAATAAGAGGAACGATCACAAAATTTTTCGCTGTGCCGGTCGCCACCAGGCTTTCGAGATCAGGAATGATGACCGTCTTCTTTTCGTCGAAGACCCAATCGCATATTCCCGATTCGAGCTGCTGTTGTGCTTCTTCCTTCAATCGCGGATCCTGACCGGGAGCAAGCGGAAGAAGTGTATTGGAAGTTGAATCGAGAAGAAAAATATTGGACTCCAGGACAGGGATCACTTGCTGTGTCAAGTCAAAGAGGGTAGCGAGAATGGTCTCCGGGCTCACAGCCGTGCTCACGATGTTCGAGAGTCTCTGCATCGCGACCAGTTCATCGATAGAGCTCCGGATCGCGAGATTGTTCTTGTTGAAGCTCGCGTTTTCCTGCCGCAGGGCCTGGATGGTCGTCTCCAGCGCTTTGATGTACTTTTCGCGGCTTTCGATGAACGATTCGAATTGCGGCAGCGCCTCGTCGAGGAGTTCGTTCCTGCTTTTTGTTTTTTCAGTTTGAGTTTTCATACCTCAGTAACCTCTGCCCGAAACAAACGCGGTGACTTCATCAACGTCGCTTTGGATCACATCTCCGTATGCCGACATGTATTCCTTCAGGACATTTTCGTCTGACAATTGCAGTCTCTCGAGCGCCTGCGGTTCGAACGTAGCCCCCTTGTCGAATTCCACCGGCGCGTTTCCGTTGAGCTGGAGCGCGATGATGTCCGCGACATGGATCAGCGCGACAAGGTCGGGGTTCAGGACAGCCTTTGAAGGCTGGTGGTGGAATGCGATCGCTTCAACAAGGTGGTCCGGCATGTTCCAGCGTTCGGCGAGCCAGCCGCCAACCTCTGCATGGGTCACACCGAGCACGCTTTCTTCCGCTTCCATCATCGACAACTCTGATTCCCGTACGATATCGACGATACGCCGGTATTCGCCGGAGAAGTACCGATGCAGCACGGAGATCCCCATGTCATGAAGAAGACCGCCGACAAAAACTTCTCCGCTGACACGGTAATGGAGGTCGCGGGCGAGCCGCCGAGCGATTACGCCGGTCGAGATCGCATGGTCCCAGAATACCCGGGCATCGAAATAGTTGTCGGATTTCTTCTGCAATGAACTGACGAGCGAGATGCTGATAACGATCTCCTTCAATGCATCGAATCCGAGAACGATGATCGCAAAATCGATCGTGGAGATCTTTTTCGGGAATCCGTAGAACGGAGAATTGGCGATCTTCAGAACCTTGGCCGTGAGCGCCTGGTCCGACGAGATGACCCTTCCCAGTTTCGACGCACTCGTTCTTGGGTTGTCGACGAGCTCGACCACCTCGAGCGCGATTGAAGGAAGCGCGGGAAGCTGGATAATCGTTTTAACTTTTTCATGTATCTGTTCTGGCGTCATCATAGTGCTGCTCTCTGTGGCTGAATGTTCCATAGTACGTTTTTTAACGTCGTCAGCGACGTATCGTGAAGGGACGTCACTGTTGTTTCGTCGATCTTGAGCAAACGTCCGATTTCTTCGAATGAAATATTTTCGTAGTAGTACAATGCGAGGATGATTCTCTGCTGTTCCGGAAGTTCTGCCATCGACTCGACGAATCTCCGCTTGATGTCGGTCACGAAATCCTCGAGAGTACGTCCGCCGTCGATATCCGACCGCATCTCCAGGCAGTACGCTTCGAGCTGTTCGCGGTCGAGTTGGCTTTCGTTAAACCGGATGAGGCTGACCGCGGCGGCATCATAAACCAGCGGACCGTCGTGCGAAAAAGGGCCGAGCTGAAGGCGCGAACAGAGAACGTCGGCAACATGGACCGTTGCCGTAAGCGCAGGGTCAATGACCGCCTGCTGCGGCGAATGGTGATAGCGTATCGCTTCGCAGATTTGGGGAGGCAGCTGCCATTTGTTCGCGATCCAGAAGCCCGCCTCGCCGTGCGATATGCCCGACGCAGCCTCGACCGTCGTTCGCAGCCGGCCGTTCTTTGAAAACCGGATCGAGTCCGAGCTGTCGTTCACGAACTGATGGAGAATGACGTAACCGATGTCGTGGAGAAGACCGGCGATAAATGCCTCGTTGGTATTGCATAACTTCGAATTCTCTGCAACAAAACCGGCAATGATGCCGCACGTGAGCGAGTGATTCCAAGTCTCCTCGTATTCGAAGAAGATGTTCACCATCTTGCGCAAGGCGTTGTTGACGAGCAGGCTTGAAACCGTTTCTTTCAGCACGTCGAATCCGAGAAGAACGATGGCGAAGTCGATCGAATTTATCCGGTTGAAAAATCCGTAATACGGCGAGTTCGCCTTGCGAAGGATGCCCTTGGCAAGCGACGGGTCCTTCAACAATATGGAGGAGAGTCGGGCCACGCTGGTCCTCGGATCGCTCGCCAGATCCATGATCTCGCTTACTACCTCGGGCATCGAGGTCATTTTCATTTTCATGTCGAACGGCATCTGTTTCACATCAACTAATTTCATTGTACTATCCTATTTCTAGAGTGAGCCCGCGAGAGTCGTGCGTAAATTGCCGAGCACGGTCGAATGTATCTGGAAGACCCGTGATTCCGAGATCCGCAGCACGGCAGCGATTTCTTTGAAGGTAAGGTCTTCATAATAATAGAGCATGACAACAAGGCGGTCGCGCTCGGCCAGCCCCTCAACCGCTTGAACGATCGTGTTCTTCAACTGGTGTTGATTCGCGATCTCGGACGGATCGTCTTGTTCGTCCGTTGCAAGGGCTTCGAGACGGGAAGCATATTCCGGAGAATCAGCCGACGTTACCCCCGTTTTGTTGACCTGGTGAACTATTTCCGCATATGTATCAAGCGAAAGTGAGAGACGACGAGCGATATCTGCGGCTGTCATCGTGCGGCCTTCTACCTGGCCGGCACGCTGTATGATCGCATCTGTGTGACGTTCTGCTTTTCGTACCGACCGCGGAACCCAGTCAAGTTTTCGCAACTCATCCTGAATCGAGCCTTTGATCCGGCTTACCGCATATGTCTGAAATTGGACGCCGCGTTCCGGATTAAACTTCTCGATAGCGTCAAGTAAGCCCATGATCCCGAACTGGACAAGGTCCGACCTCTCAAGAGCCGCCGATGACCGGAACGACGTCAGCCCGATCTTGTTGACGACAAAATTTACCAGGCCGAGATGCTCAAAGAACATCGCGTTCCGGACATCGCTTCGTTCTGCGACGGCTGTAACTTCCTGTATCTGTTGTTCCTTTTGCATGATCAGTCTAATCGACGGTTAGGTGAAACTTTTTGTCCTGAGGAAAACTTCAGTGCCACACTGTTCTTCATGCTTTTGCAGGAGCTGCCGGCGCCCGCCTCTTGACAGGCTGGCTGTCGCTCAGATTGTCGTGCACTTCAGCTTCTTGTGCGCGGGGCCGGGGCGAAATCATCGCAAAGATCGCGGCCGCGGCAATTTCAATGCCGATGAAAACGATGAATGCCTGCGCGATCATGTCGAAGAGACTCGCGCCTTGCGAACCGAAAACTACCGCCGACACAAAAAACGCCAGCAGGCCCAACTCAAAGACGATCGATTTCATTGTTGTTTTCCTGTTTCAGTGTTGAGGGATTGATTGATAATAGTTTGTGCGGCTGCTCTCAACGAGAGCGATGAAGCGCTCGCGGGGTATTTTTTGATGACCGGTTCTTGCGCCAGCACGGCATTCCGCATGTTCACGTCGAACGGAATCGACCCGAGGTATCCGATATCCCGTTTCAGAAAGTGATCTACAGCCATCCTGAGCTTCTGTACTGTTTCGTCCGCCTGGCTCGGAAATTGTGCCGCATTCATGAGGACCGAAATCCGTTCGTCGGGGCGCGATATCGAAATTGTCTTGATCACCGCGTACGAATCCATCACCGACGTCGGTTCGATGCTTGTGACGACGATCGCCTCGTCTGATTCGAGAGAATACGTGATCGTCTCTTTCGACAAACCGGCAGACGTGTCGATCAGGAGAACGTCGAAATGTTCTTCGAGCGAGAAAAGGTCCTGAAGAAACCGCTGCTGAACAAGCGCCGTCATGTCAGGATAATCCAGATCGCCCGAGCTGCCGGGGAGTATTTTGAGATTGGAATACGGACTGACAAGAGCATCTCCGATATCCACCTTTCCGTGGAGCACATGCCCCAGCCTGTACCGGGGTGCAATCCCCAGAAGGACATCGAGATTGCCCAGGTTCGAATCGGCATCGACGAGGAGTACCTTCTGTCCGAAGCTGCAAAGCCCAATCGCCAGATTGAGAGCGACCGTGCTCTTTCCAACGCCCCCTTTACCGCTCGTGACGGAAATTCGATACGGCATTGTTGCGGTTTGCACTTCATAACTCCCGAGCGCTATTTCGCGCAGCCGGGATGCCTGGTCCACGATAACTGATTGTTCACGCATGTGCAATTATTCCTGGATAGATCATTCGTGCAAGTTTTTCAGAATCAGCCAGCATAATGTCGTCCGGCACTCCTTGTCCTGTGGTGATGAACGAGATCGGGAGCTGAGTGTGAAGCGTAATATTCAGCATGTTCCCGAGCGCCAGGGACTCATCGACTTTTGAGAGGATAATTCTGTTTGGTCTCAGGACTCCGAACCGTTCGATCACTTCATACATCGTCCTTTTGTTCGTGGGCGCGCTGAGCACAAGATGGATCTCGTCCGGATCGAGAGCCTGCATCAGCCTCTTGAGTTCGCTCAATTCCGACTTCATTCTCTGGTTGCGGCCGACCGTGTCCACAAAGACAACGTCTTTCGTGCGGAATTTCTTTAACGCGGCGCCCATTTCACTCGGTTTATAGACCACTTCCATCGGTATATCCGCGATGCTCGCAAATGTGCGGAGTTGCTCGATGGCGCCGATACGGTACGTGTCCGCTGAGATGAGGCCGATGTTGAGGTGCTGGACAAGTTTTCCGATCGCAGCAAGCTTTGCGATCGTGGTCGTCTTCCCGACTCCCGTAGGCCCGACCAATGCGATAACGCGGGGACGTTTCGATTTCTCCTTCGGCGGTTGTGCGGTTGAGAGCAGCCCCGCGATCTCGGCAATCACGCTTTTTTCCACAGCCTGTTTGTTATCTCGCTGAGCCGGGTCGATCTTTCCATAAACCACCTGGACGATATCCGCCGCGAGTTGTTCATCGACATCGTTCTGCACTAACGTGCGGTATGCTTGCTGTAGAAATTGCGGCAGCGCAGGCATTTTTGAGTACTTGAAATGTTCCGCGATCGACTGCAACGTACTTTTCATTTCTTCCATTTCGGCCTTCAACTCGTGAATCTCGGCCCTCTCTGCGGGAACAAAAGATTTCTTTTCTTCGGACTTCGCACCCCGTCTCTCAAAATGTTCCGCGACGCTTTTCAACCCTTCGAACGTATCACCGGCCGGCGTTTCCCTAACGCTTGCGGACGCAGCACGCTGCAACAACCGGTTAAACCCCGCCTCGTCCCTCCCGATCGGCGCCGGAACGGTACGCTGGACCGGCTGATCATCGATCGCCGCAGTGACCTCCAACATCTCTTTGCCGAGGAAATTGAAATGCTTTCCGTTCGACAGTTTCTTTGTATTCAGAATGATCGCTTCAGGGCCGAGTTCTTGTTTCATTTGTTCGGTTGCTTCTTTCATTGTGGCGCCAACGAATTTCTTAATTCTCATGATTGATCTCCAATTTTCCTGTGAATTCGATTTCTGTTTCGGCTGGTAATTCCGTAAATGATAGAACGACGACGGTTGGGAACGCCGTATGGATCAAACGATACAGGTATGTTCTCACGGTCGCTGCGCAAAGCACGATCGGGCGAAGTCCCGCACCGATCGATTGTTCAACTTTTTCAGTCAGGCTTTTATGTATAGAATCGATCATCGCGGGTGAGAGTCCAAGGCTCGGGCTGCTCTCCCGTTGATTCTGCAGAGCATTCGTGATCAGCTGTTCGAGCCTCGGCCCCAGAACGATCGCGCGGATGGTGCCTTTAGGGTCGCGGTACATGTGCGCGATCGTCTCGGAAAGCGAATGGCGGACATATTCTGTCAGCACGTCGACATTCTTTGTAACCCTCGCGTAATCAACAAGCGATTCCAGGATTGTGACGAGGTCACGGATCGGGATACCTTCCTTCAAAAGGTTCTGGAGAACTTTCTGGATAGTTCCCGTCGGCAGCAGTTCCGGCGTCAGATCTTCAACGACTGCAGGATAATCCTTTTTCAAATTCTCGATTAATTTCTTGGTGTCCTGCCTTCCCAAGATCTTGTCGGCGTTGCGGCGTAAGATCTCTTGCAAATGGGTTGAGAGTACGGCAGACGGTTCGACAACGGTGTATCCCCCGAGTTCAGCGTGTTCGCGTTCGTTCGTACGTATCCAGAGTGCCGGGAGGCCGAACGCCGGCTCTTTGACCGAGATACCTTCGAGATGATCTTCTGCCCCGCCGGCGTTCATGGCAAGAAGACGGTCCATCACCAAACGGTCGGTAGCGACAACGTTGCCACGGATCTTTACGACATACTGATTTGGCTCAAGCTGCAGATTGTCGCGTACCCGCACCGGAGGAATAAGTATTCCAAGCTCAAGGGCGAGCTGTTTACGGATATTGGTAATGCGATTGAACAGATCTCCTCCCTGGGCATTGTCCACGAGGGAGATCAACCCGTATCCGATTTCGAGCTCCAGTGAATCGACCTGGACATAATCTTCAACGCGTTCCTCTTTCTTTTCTGCAACGGGTGCGGCTGGAGCTGCCTTTTTCTTCACAGGCTTGTCGCGCATGGTCACATACCCCGCTGAACCTGCCAGGCCCGAGAGGAGCAGGAACGGCAAGGTTGGGAGACCGGGCACGATGGCAAAGAGAAAAAGAGCGCCGGAAGCAATGAGAAGCGCCTTCGGTCTGCCGAATAGTTGTGTCCGTATTTCTTTATCGAGCTGCGTGCCCGAACCGCCGCGCGTGACGACCATACCGGCCGCCGTCGCTACGACAAGAGCCGGAATCTGAGTAACCAATCCGTCCCCGACGGTAAGAAGTGTGTAATTATGGAGTGCGTCGGTAAAGGAGAGTCCCTTTTGAGCCACGCCGATAATGAACCCGCCAAGAATGTTGATGATGTTGATGAGCAGTCCGGCGATTGCATCCCCTTTGACGAACTTGCTGGCCCCATCCATCGCTCCGAAGAATTCCGCTTCGCGGGCGATCTGCGAGCGACGCTCACGAGCTTCGATCTCGGTAATCAGGCCGGCGTTCATATCTGCGTCGATCGCCATTTGTTTTCCGGGCATTGCGTCGAGTGTGAACCGTGCCGCAACCTCGGAGATTCTCCCTGCGCCTTTGACGATGACGATGAACTGTATCAAGACCAGGATAAGGAAGATCACGAACCCGACGACATAATTGCCTTTTACCACGAACGATCCGAATGCGTTGATGACTTCCCCGGCATATCCCTCGCCGAGAATCAGGCGCGTCGAGGCCACGTTCAGCGAAAGGCGGAATATCGTGAGGAGAAGCAGCATACCGGGAAATACCGAGAGCTCGAGCGGGCTGCTGATATACATCGATACCAGCAGGATCAGGATCGCCGCGGTGATATTGAGCGCTAACAGTACATCGAGGAGCATTGCAGGGATCGGGAGTATCATCAGCGCGAGAATAAGAATCACTCCGCCCGCGAGGACGACATCGCTGTTCCTCCGAATCAGGTCCAGAGGCGACATGCTTTTCTTAATCTCTGAAGGTTGTGGGCTCGCTGTTTCCATACTGTGTTAAAACGCCTTATAGGTGTATTTTGAATTCTTCATTCTGAAAATATACGCCAGAAGCTGCGCAACCGCCTGAAACAGTTTTTCCGGGATCGCTTCCCCGATATCGACAGATTTGTATAGCGCTCGTGCAAGAACTTTATCCTCGACGATCGGGATGTTGTGTTTTCGCGCTATGTCTTTGATCCGCTGCGCGATGAGTTCCGCCCCTTTTGCGACTACGCGGGGTGCATCCATCTTTCCGGCCTCGTACTTCAGCGCAACGGCGACGTGTGTCGGGTTGGTCACAATGACATCCGCCTTGGGAACATCGTGCATCATTCTCTTATAGGCGATCTGCCGCTGCACCGACCGGATGCGCCCTTTGACGAACGGATCGCCCTCAGTGGATTTTGTTTCTTCCTTCACTTCCTGTTTTGTCATTCGTATATCCCGCTCGAATTCGAACCTCTGAAAGAGATAATCGAACAACGCCAGAGCAAGGAACGCCAAACCAATTTTGAAAGCTGCGGACAGCGCGGAGTCGACAAGAAAGGTGAGGATTCCACGAACATCTCCATCCATCAGGGAAAGAGTATCACCCATCGCGCCCTTAATGGACATGTACGCGACTATCGCAATGACGGCGACTTTCAACAGATTTTTCACCATCTCCGCCATCGCATGGCGCGAAATCATGACTTTCCGCATTCCGGCCAGTGGATTGAGTTTGTTCCATTTTACGGCAAGCGCCTCGGGCGAGAAATAGAATCCTACCTGCGCAACACTTGCCCCGAGCCCGACAACGAGCAGGCCGAACATGATCGGGGCGAGAAGATAGAAACACATGATAATGCCTTCGACCATGTAATAGTGAACGTTTGTCCTGGAGATCACGATGGAAGATGAATTCGTTAGAACCGTTCGGGTCATCGATGCGATTGTGGTAGCCAGTGACGTGCCGCCAAAGTACAGAATGAGCAGGCCGAAGAAAAGAATAAATGCCGAGTTCATCTCCGCGCTGCGGGCGACGGAACCTTTCTTGCGGCTCTCTTCGCGTTTGTGCGGAGTTGCCTCTTCTGTCTTATCCTGTGATGAAGCGGATTCTTCGGCCATGGGTCAGAGTACTTTAACCAGTTCAACAATGTTATCTTCAAACCCTAACAACAATTTCTTGAATATAAAGACCATAAAGGGAGCGGACGAAAATAATACGATCAAGCCGACGCCGATGCTCAACGGAAAGCTGACGACAAACACATTCATCTGCGGCATGACGCGCGCCATGATGGAGAGCCCAACGTTGGTAAGAAACTCAGCGACCATGACCGGAGCCGATATTTTCACCGCAACGACGAACATCATCGACCCCAGTGCGACAAAGCGCTCGAACAGCGGCTGACTGAAACCGAACGTGCCGATCGGCACGGTGCTGTAGGTAAGCCGCAGCGCTTCCAGGACAAAGTGATGTCCGTTGAGCATGAGGAAAATCAGCATCGCGAAGAGGGACATGAACTCGCCTATAACCGGCGTCTGCTGGTTGTCTTCCGAGCTGAACATCGTCGCAACGGAAAGACCTATGCTGAAGGAAATGAGTTCTCCAGCGTACTGAATACCTGAGAAGAGAATTCCGAGACCAAACCCGAGGAGTACTCCGACCATGACCTCGCGAATCACCAGGATGAAGAACGGGATCAACTGCAGGTCCACTGCCACGGGATGCTGGGAGATCATTGGATATAGGATGATTGTCAGAAGCGCTCCAAGCCCTGCCTTCACCTGAACGGGAATACTGCGGTGCCCAAAGACAGGCGCCACGACCACAAGCGCCGTGATCCGTGCAAAAATGACAAGAAACAGGAGAAATTGTGAAACGTAAAGTTCCATACGTTAGCGAGCCAGACTCGGAATTTGAGTATAGAGGTTGATCGTAAACGTTACCATAATGTCGATGATCCACGGGAGCGTCAAAACGACGACGATCGCAACGGCGATAAGTTTCGGGACAAAGGTCAGCGTGAATTCCTGGATCGACGTCGCCGCCTGGAACACCGAGATGACAAGCCCGATGACCAGCGAGACGAGGAGCACCGGAGCCGACACCAGCAGCATCGTATAAAATGATTCACGAAAAATATGGATGACAAATTCTTCCGACATGACGCTTTCCTTTATTGATAACTTGCCATAAGCGAGCTGACCACGAGATGCCATCCGTCCACTAGGATGAACAATAATATTTTGAACGGCATAGAGATCATAGCCGGGGGAAGCATCATCATACCCATCGACATAAGGATGCTCGACACGACAACATCGATGATGAGAAACGGAATAAAGATGATGAATCCGATCTGAAAGCCCGTCCTCAGTTCGCTGATCGCAAACGCGGGAATGACGACATACGTCGGCACATCTGCCCGGCTGTTCGGTTTTTGCAGGTTCGCCATCTTAACGAACAATCCAAGGTCTTCTTCGCGCGTTTGCTTGAACATGAATTCACGCAGGGGGTCGACACCGCGGTCGTAGGCTGCCGTAAGGCTGAGCTTTTTCTCAAGGTAGGGCTGCACCGCCACAGTATTGACCTTGGTCCAGACCGGAGCCATGATAAAAAATGTCAGGAACATTGCGAGACCGACCAGTATCTGGGCGGGCGGCATTTGCGGCGTACCGAGCGCCTGCTTGACAAAATAAAAAACCACGATGATGCGGGTGAACGCCGTCGTTAGAATCAGGATCGCGGGAGCCAGTGAGAGGATCGTCATCAGCAAAAGGATCTGGAGCGTGACGGAAACGTCTTCCGGCTTTGTCGCCTTGCCAACCTCGATGGACAGTTTGGGAAGGGGGAACGCGGTTTGTTGTGCAAGCGCTTCGCTTCCGGCCATGAAAACGACAAGAACAATAAGCATTATATTTCTGTGCAGTGATGTCATAATGGTTCAGTTTTCCTCTTCCGTTTCCGGATGTTGAACTCCGGCATTTCCCTTACGATTCTTTGGGCGAAGCATCCCGATGTTTCTTCCGAGATACTCGATAAAGGCGCCGGCGCTTTCTTTTCCCGCAGAAGGAACTCCGGCAGAACTGTCGGCCTCGGCTACTGTCGAATCGATCCAGTGGAGGATGTCGGCATCGTTGATCTCGCCCAGCGAAATCATTCCCGCTTCCGACATCCCGATAATCATGATCTTATTAAGCACTTTCACCACAACAACAGATCGTTTGGGCTGAATCAACCGCTGCCCGAGAACATCCACGCTGATGACTGCCGACCTTGTCGCTTGAAATCCGTACATATATTTTTTCATCACAATGACAAGGCCGAACATCAGTCCGATGACAGCAGCGAGCGAAGCAAGAGTTTTAAGAAGTACCCATCCCATAATTTATTTCCCCAGGTTTTTTACGCGCTCGGAAGTCTCAACGAGACTTGTGATGCGAATGGCAAAATGTTTTTCGATGACAACAACTTCGCCTTCGGCCATTTTACGACCGTTGATCAAAATATCCACCGGCTCGCTTGCCAATTTCTCGAACTCGACGACCGAACCGCGCTGGAGATCCAGAATATCTCTGATCGGAAGGTTCGTCCTCCCCAGCTCGATAGAAACAGGAAGACTCAGGTCGAGCAGGAGTCCCATCTTCTTTTCTTTATCAGCGAACGTCGGGCTCGAGTCGAGCTGCTGAAACTTCGCGCTCTCGACCTGCACATTTCCGTTCCCCGCTGTCGGTTCTATCGGGACGGGTATCGATGTCTTTTCGTTTTGGTCTTCCATGATCCGTTATGCTCCTTGGTTTCCGTCTGTTTCGGTTCGTACAACTTTGATTGCGGTCCTGCCGTTAGAGACTCCGGGGCGCCCCCACAGCCGAGGCCTGTTTCCTATTGTCACCTGCACTTCACCGTTGATCGGCAGGTTGGTTTTCAGAATATCGCCGGCTTCAAGTTCGAGGAGATCGCGCAGTGTAATGGTCGTAGAGCCGAGCACTCCGACTGCTTCGATCGCCGTGTGCCCGATACTTTTGAGTATTTGTTCCGACCAGTCTCCCTGAACTTTTGTGCCGGGAAGAGCGTTGAAATGCTGCATATTCAGTTTTGCAAGCTCTTCTTCCAATGCGAAGGTCGGGAAGCAGAGACCCATAAGGAATTTCTGATCTCCGAATGAAACTTCAAATGAAACGACGAGGACGATTTCGCTCGTCGGTGCAATCTGCGCAAAATCTCCCTCGTTTTCGTACCGGTCCATCTTGAAATTGAGATCGGCAATCGTCTTCCATGATTTCTGCAGATCGACAAGCGCCCGTTGGGCGATGCCTTTAATGATGCTCTGCTCGATCTTTGTGATCTGTCGTGCTCGCTTTTCGCCGTCCGTCGAACCTCCGAGAAGACGGGATACCATCGCCATGACCAATTGAGGGCTGAATTCCAGCAGCGCAAACGCATCCGTGTCGGCGATACGAAAGACATACAGGCAGCTTGGGCTCGGTATTGAAAGAACATATTCGGAATAGAACAACTGATCGACCGAAGTGACGATGACTCCAACGGTCGTTTGAAGACGGGAAAGGAGATACGATGCAAATGATTCACTGAAATTCTCGTGGACGGCCTGGAGCGTGCGCAGCTGGTTTTTCGACAACCTGTGGGGCAGGCGAAAATCGAACGTGATGACCTCACGTTCAGACTTCGTTCCCGAAACCGGGACCGGAACGCCTGTTGGCTCCTCGATGGGGATGCCTGATAGAAGACTATCGATCTCTTGCTGGGAGAGAATTTCTGCCACAGTACCTAACCTTATTGGATGATGAATTTGCTAAAGTACACGTTACGAAGCTTTCCCGATTTGAGAAGCTCCCCTACTTTCTTCGAAATCTCATTGCGCATTAATTCGCGCTGTTCAATACTGACCAACTCACTCAACCCTTTGCTCGTCAGGATCGAATTGAGAACGTCACGAACCTGGACCTCTTTTTTCTCAAGTTCCTGCTGCGCTTCGGGGGTCGAGACTTCTATCCCTACCGTCGTAAGAAGGAAACGGGTTCCATTCGTTCCAGCCGGATTGATGATAATATCCTTTATGAGAAAAATGTTCTGCGTTGCTGATTCTGCCTTTTGAGCCTCTTCTTCGACCTTTGCCGGGCTTGCTGCGGTGTGCGCAGGGGCGGCGATAAATTTTGCCATCAGAAAATAGATTATAGCCAACTGCACAACAAAAATCGGGACACCGATCATGATGATCTTTTTGGTAAAAAAGGGCTGTGCAGGAGTCTTTACGGCTGTGTCTGTAGACTGGGCTGACGATTGATTCAGAGGGGAAAGTTCTTTTGCCATGGTTTCCAATTGTTTCTAACTACAATCGGCAAATCATGTGCCATGAGTTTGAAAATCAAAAAGTCGCATGAGGGGTGAAATACTGCGGTTTCCTGAGATAAAGGAGGTATTTGACAAAAAACGAGGCATGCATGGTGGAGAATATCAGACAGCTGGAGAATAATCCCCTCAAACCTCACCGTTTCTTGTGAGCCAGCTTCATGATCAGGCACTGGCGGCGATAGGCAACGACTTTGTCGATCACGTCGTTGACCGATTCTCTCACGATCAGCTTTTTTCCCGTGGTTGTCGTAATCATCGTATCGGGAGTTTCTTCCACGAATTCAATAAGGTCGGCATTGACAACGATTTTTTGACTTTGTAGCCGGGTTACTTCAATCATAAATATCCCTTCACGTGTAAAATGGAGAATCCTTGTTTTACGCTGCGGCCGGTTGCGTGCGGCCCTTATATGGAGATGGTCACTATCAGCCAAAGCGCGAAATAAAAATGCGGGCGGTCCCGACTTCAGACCGCCCGCAGATGATGATTACCTCTTCAAGCTGACAACCTCATCCAGGAACTGATCGGCGACTGTTATGACGCGTGCGCTGGCCTGGAAGCCACGCTGCGCTGTGATCATGTTCGTAAATTCCTGAGCAAGATCGACATTGGATTCTTCCAATGAGCCGGCGACGATCGTTGAATTTGAAGGACCGCCTGCTGCCGCAATGGTCGGTGAGCCGGAGTTTCCCGACGCATCGAACATGTTGCCGCCCGCAGTCGTCAGGCCGTTCGGGTTGTCGAACGTAGCCAGCATCACTTGACCCATTGTTACGCTGGCACCGTTCGTGAACGTTCCGAGGATTTTCCCGCTCTGGTCGACGGTCACTCCGCTCAAATTTCCAGCGGCATAACCATCCTGTGATTGAGGAGAAATGGTCGACGTTCCGCTGGTCTGCGTAATACCGCCGAACGCATCCACGGTTCCCGCACTCAGGTTAACCGACATCGCCGAAGCGCCGTCATTGGGAGACATCTTAAGTCCCGTCGAAGCGTCGTCGTATGTGAACGCTTTCAAAGTACCGTCCGAATTGAAATCAATCTTGCCGGTTTGTCCTGCGGTAATCGTAGCAGGGGACGGAGCTTCCGCCGACCATGTCCATTCGTTCGGAGTTGTGGTCTTCGTGAATTTCACCGAAAGGGAGTGCGAATTCCCTAATGAATCGTACACAGTTACCGAGGCGTTCGTAGAGTCTGCAGCTTTCGAGAGGTCCGCCGCAAAAGTGCTCGCTCCGGCCGTCTGTGTAAGACCGGTCGTAGCAATATCCACTGAAATCGAAGGTGCCTTGTCCGTCGGGTTCAATGTGATGTTCGCCGGAGTGAATGCTGTTAGTGCCCCGGTTGTCGGATCAAAAGTCGCAGTGCCAGATCCTCCGACTACCGTTCCGCTCGGGTCAGTTGTTGCAACGCTCCAGGTATCAGCAGCAGTCTTCGTCAATGTCATTGTCACCGCATGCGACACACCGAAATCATCCGTAACGTTGAAATTCTGATTGACAGTGCCTCCGACGATGGTGCCTGAGTCGATATTGCCTGTCAGGTCGGCTTCGGCGACTGTCGCCGTTGCATCCAGATTTCCAGCGAGCTGTACGCTGCCGGTTGCTTTTGCGGGTGAGATTTGATTCAGGTCGATCTTCAGGTTTTGGAGTTGGGTTCCTGGTGTGATAATACCGTTCGCCGATGCCAGTGTCCCCTCCAGGATCGCGCCCGATCCCGGGTTGACGAACTGACCGGTTGCGTCCAGCTGAAATGTCCCGACCCGAGTGTATCGCGTCGTTCCATTCTGGTTCACCGCAAAGAATCCATTACCCTGAATTGCGAGGTCTGTAGAAACTCCGGTCGATTGAAGCGTCCCCTGTGTGAACTGAGTGTCAACGGTGTTGACCGCAACACCGAGTCCAACCTGAATCGCGTTCGTACCGCCGCTGTTCCCTCCCGGCTGGGTTGCGTTTTGCAGTGTCTGTGCAAAGGCTTCGCTGAACGTTGCCCTGCTCGCTTTGAATCCGATCGTGTTAATGTTGGCGATGTTGTTTCCGATTACGTCCATCATTAACTGATTGTTCTGTAATCCGGAAACGCCTGCGAATAGAGATCTAAGAAATGCCATAATGAATACCCTCCTAAGGTATTTGTGGAATGGTTGTCAAACGTCTGTCATTCGGTTTGACTGGAGGGCTCCCTCAGCACGCCGCTTGCGCGATGCGCTGAGGACCAGCCCGGTTGTTATGTGTTAGTGATTTAGAAAGTGAAACATTTCATGATGCAATAATTGCACTGTCGATATTGGTAAAGACGTTATCTTTTAATTGCGCACTGTCCATCGCTGTGACCACGGTACGGTTCTTGACACTGACGACGAACGCCATCTCACGCATGAGAACCAGTGAATCTTTCGCCCCTTTCTCGTCCGCTTTTGTGACAGCGTTCGATAGGTGAGTCATGTCGTCGTCGCTCAACTGAATGTTTCGCGAGTCGAGACGCTGCTGCGCGTGCTTGGAGAATTTCAGGCCGTTGAGTTCCTTTGAAAGCACAGTCTCAAAAGAACGTTCCCCGGGAACATTGATCGCCGGCCGCTCCTTGAGCGCGTCGACGCCTCCTACAGGGAGGAACGGAACATTGATGCCGTTTACTGTTTCAGCCATGGCTTACTCTTGTGATATTTCAAGGATGTCGGATAATGGAACTTCCATTCCATCAACTACAAAGACCGTGCCATCGGATTTGAAGCGAACGCCCGAGACATTACCGTAAATAAACGGCGATGCGGTGATCGATGCACCAGTGCTGTCTGTCGCCTGGATAGAGAATTTGTATGCCCCTGAGCCGACTTGATTTCCCGAATTATCGGTCCCGTCCCACGTAAACGATTGATCGCCGCTTCCGGTCGGGGCGCTTTGAATTGTCTTTACCACATTTCCCGCTCCGTCAGTGACACTCACGGTAACAGTGTTCGCAGCCGAAGGGAGATTGTAGCCGAGTTTGGTGCTTCCCGTCCCGCTGTACTGGAATGAATTCGTTGTCGCCCGCACGTCCTTTCCGATAAAGGTCGCCGCAAGATCATTGTTGATCGACTGTGTAAGGACGGAATTTGAACTGATGCTTTGTGCTAACTCTGCGTTGATATTGGTCAACTGTTCAACGGAGCTGAATTGGGCCAGCTGGGATGCAAATTCAGTCCCGCTCATTGGATTCATAGGATCCTGGTTCTGCATCTGCATCGTCAAAAGTTTCAGAAAATCGTTCTCCCCTAGCACCGGTGTTGAGGCGGTTTGCGGCGAGTTCGTTGACGAAGACGTATTAGCCAGAACGGAGCTCAAAGATTGTACTTGTGAAGACATAGGATCACCCTTTACATTATTAGTTCAATTGTGTTGTAACCCATCGTGCGAAGAGAGTCGTATTGACCGAGCGCGTCAACTTCTGCGGCACTCCTTTGCTGTGATTTTTGTTTCGGGTTGTTCTGACCCGAGGAACTGCCAAATGCTGTCTGACCGTCGGCGATAATCTCGATGTGCTGGACTTCGATGCCCTTTGAGAGGAGCGTTTCATGCAGTTGTGCTACGTTCGCATCAAGGACCGCCTTCACGTTGATATTGTTGACGTTGATTTGCGCGGACACTTTACCATCATCCATTTTCACCTTCATCACCACTTCACCCAGCGATTCCGGTTTCATCGCTATCCTAACTTCAGAAGAATTATTGTTAAGATTCAATACAAGGTTCTTGGACACCTGGTCCAGAACCATCTGCTCCAGATTTCCCGGCATCAGTCCTGTCTGTGTCGTCGGCACAGACGCCGTGCTCTGTCCGCTGCTTTCCTGACGAGGAACGGTGAGCTGCGAATTGTGGATTCCTGAAAGCTGATTTGCCATTTTCGCGAGCAGTTCCGCTTGCGTAGCGGCAATGGGGACATTTTTTGTGTTGCCGTTGGGCATCGCAGGAAGCACAGCTGCGGTCTTCGTCACGGTATCATCCGCAGAACTCTGGAGCGGGTCGGAATCCGTAGCTGCGGGTGGCGTCTCCGCAATTTTACCCTGAGGCTGAAACTGTTCATTCGTGCCTGAATCTTTACCCGATCCCGTTTGTGAATTCGTTTTTACGGTTTCATGCAGTGTAACAATCTCACCCTTCGCTGCTCCTTGGAGATCCGATTCCTGTCCTCTTGGAGGCTTTCCCTTATCGTCAGGATGATTGACAGGTGCTGCATTTGCATCCCGCCGGCCAGGGAGCTCCGACTGGGCCGCAGTACGATCCCCTATCACCGAAGTCCGGGGTGATAGTGAGCCCGCGGGTAACGACGAAAGAATTTGAGGCCCCTTATTGCCAACCGTCCTCGATTCGTTTTCCCTTGCCGCAGCTTTGAACAATCCGCCGGTTTCGGAAGGAAGAATAATCTGGGCCTGATCCAATTTCGGCGCTTGTGACTGATCTGTGTTTTTCTCAACGTTTACCACAGACGCTTTTGTCTCTACTACATTTTTGTTCGACCCAGTTTGCGTTAAGGAATTCCCTAAATCCAGATGATTGTCGCTGCCTGCTATATCCTGTTCAATGTGATCAAGCGCTGTCTTTTGCGGCGGCAGTGGTGAAAGTGGAGACGGCAGCGACGGCAAATTGTCCTGAGGGGTAACGCTGCTGGGCGAAATCTCGTTTGTGGCTAATTCAACCCTTGGCTTCGTTTCGCCCGATTGCACCAAAGTCTTCGAGAAAGGAGCCGGTGTTGCTGCCAGAGGCCGTGGCGATGGAGCTAATACTTCTGGCAAAGAACTTGCAATCGCTGCAAAATTATCTGTGCCCTCCTCCTGAGGCAACGGTGCCGTCGGCACCACTTCACTCAAAGAAGCCGCCGGTTTCTGCGATGAAGAGGTTGTCGCCGGCGAAGACTTTAGGGTAACTGAATCTTTTCCCGGGCTTTGACTCTGAGGCGCTGTAATGCTTGAATCGGCCAGGCGGACCGGGGATTGGCGGAGTCCAAATGCACTGTTCGTACCACTCTGATTTGCGTTCGCTGCCAAAGCCGGAGCGAGAATCTTCTCGGTGTTGTCGAAAGGCATTTCTGGAAATGAAACTTTAGGCTCGACCGCGGTGGAGGAATACCTGTCAATTCTTGGAGAAGTTGCTGATGGTTCAATCCCCTTGACCGATGCCGCCCCAACCAAAAGTGACTCACCGTCTAGAGAAGTTTGACCAATCTCCGCTCGCGCGTTACTTGTGATGAGTTTTGAATCAGCCGAGGAAACATCCCTCGTGGGTGGTGGAACATCGACCGAGCTTTGTTCAACTGATGCTGCGGGTTTCAAAGTTACATCTTTCGCAGGCGAGAAAGCAGTACTGGCGGTGTTGACCTTTCGATCTGGAAGAGGATTGGCCTTAATTTCGTTTGTCATTGGTCCGATGGACTGTTGGACAACGGACGCCGGCATAACGTCGGCTGGCTTCGTTGTTAGCGGCAGTATCGATGAAGCGGTTTCTGATGGGGTACTAGTTGCACTGGCTATGCCATCAGGAACTGGATCAACTGAAACCTCACCTACTGTTGGTTGAGCAATTGGCGTCATGCTCTCCAATGGAGATGTGGAATTTAATGAGGGAGATTTGAGTGGAGATGCAGGAATTGAATTCTCCCGAGGTTGTACCTGCTCGTTGATGATCGGATTCTTTTCTGATCCTACTTCTGATTCGGCCATGAACTTGGTTCGGAGCGAGCCAGCCTCAACTTTCGCTCCAGCGATATAGTCCAGGTCTTTCCCTCCCGAAACAGACCCTTTGACATTTGATTGATCGACGGGTATCGCAGCAGCATCTTTTATCCCAAGATAATGTGACTGACCCACATTACTATCACTCACTCGCAACCCTTTGTCCATCAACGAGCCTTCCGGATTTGAGAAAGGAATTTCGGGAGGCTGCGAAACGATTATTTTCGACGTTAGGATGTTTTCTTGCGTTATGGGTTTGACGAGTGGTCCGGGCAAAGACACCGGGATATTGTCAGCCTGATTCATATTCCGGGGGGACGCTTGAATCGTGTTATTTCCCAGCTGATCGAGGAGAAAGTTAATTTTCGCCGGAGTGTCAGTCATGTCGTATCGCCGCATGGTATTCTCGACCGCAGCATTCGAATCACCATCTTGAGCGCCAACATGTGATTCCGCTTCACCAGACTTGATCCCCGGCATCACCGATGGAGGAACTGGATTTGAAATTGTCAATGACGGAAGTGCAGATCCAACAGTCTCGCCGGTGCCTTCGCTCGGAGGAATTATAATAATTGAAGACACTCCGCTCAGCTGATCAGCCGGTTTTGGCAATGGGGCTGGCGACATCGATGAGGGCGATGCGAACACGACAGTCTTAGGGGCAGTTCCGATCGCCGGCACTACTGCGCTGGATTCCGGGCTATCCGGCTGAACTGCCGGCTTTGAGAATACAGGCGATGGCATTGTGAATGGTTTTACAATCGCCTCAGAATCGGCGACGCTATTATCCTGGTGTTGTAGAGTGCTAGCCCCGGATTCACTGAAACGTACTGACGGCTTAGATGACAACAAGGATGCCGCTTGAGTCTCCTTTGCATTAAGCACGGTGTTCTCTGGAATCTCGGTGTGCTGCAACTTAGTGCTTGGATCGACACTTCCTACCGCAGCCTGGCGCATGCCGATCAAATCATAACCGTCAACTGCTGTCACATTTGTTATCGGAGCCAGAGTTGTTACATTCCCCGCCTCGCTGGGCAGTTCTGACAACGCAGGCTCAGTCATTACTTCTGCGGCGGAATGACTCTCCGCTTGCGGAAAGATTGCCGGTGGATCCACTCTCTTGGTGAGTTCAAAACCTGCCAACGGCAGAGTGCCATTCGAAGCAGCGTAACTTGTGACCACAGGTGGAACACTTGCGGCCGTAATTGACCCTGAAGAGGGTACGTCTAATACGCTAGGAAGGACATCAACTGATGTCTGTTGAACCGATATCGTCGGTACGGAAACTCCTTCAGTTGGAACAGACGCGAAAGGATCCTGAACAACAGCCGCTGGCGCAACATTGGCTCCCCCTCTTCCTAACACCTGCGCGGATGAAATTTCATTCGAATCAACTCCCCCCAAGGCATCATTTCCTAAGGGGGTGTTTTTTATACCGTCGCTAAATTTTACATTTTGAAGTGTCGCAAACACAGACCCGAACCGAGCAATTTGATTGGCTAGAAAGTCCAGGCCTGTACCCGCGGAGTCGTTGGTATCTCCAGGACGGTTCGTGGAAGGTTTTACATTTTTGGGGCTTTCGATGTTAGGCTGCGCCGTTCCGTTCAGCGGCACCTGCGAAAAGGGAATCGTCTCGGATTTTGTCGCGTTACCGGCAAAGAACTGAAGGAGCATCGGCAAGAAAAGAGATTGCGTCGGTGCTGCCGGGAATGACCCCTGGCCTGCTACAACATTTTTTTGACTCGCCGGAACAATTCCGAGAATATTCAGTATGTTCATTTCATGCCTGTAAGGTCATTACTGTATCATGCGTGCTGCCAGCCGCGGTTCCATAGCGCTGAGAATCTTCCCCGCCTGCTTCTTCTTTACCGCCATTAATACTTCTTTTGCAACATTCAATTGCAGGTTCTTCAGCAGCCGCGCCGCATCTTCCGGACTCATCAATTCTATGAGCTTTGCCTTCCCTTTAATCTCTTTGGCATGGATACTGTCGGCGGCGGCATTGTGAGCCGTCAATTTTTGTTCAAGCGATGCCTCTTTCCGGATCTCAACTTCTAACCTTGCCGCCAGAGCTTTGAGAGTGTCATCCGATGCGGTCATCATCACCGGAGATGTGCTTATGGAACTGCTTGAATCCTTCTGTTCAGCGCGGATTGTATCAACTTCTGCGACGAGTGAATCAGCCCGTTTTACCGTAACCGGCGCCGGAGCTGCGGCGGAAGGGTTGAGCATTGAAAACACTTCAGGTTTCACGTAATATAGTACCAGCACCACTTGTACGGCCAGTACGAGTGTCACGATCCAGACTACTAGATATTTCATCGCCGGTTTCATCCGTTACAGCTCCTTCGTAACTCGTTGTGCCAACACATCGATGAGCCGTTGCTCCTTACGGTCGATCTCTTTCGCTATTTCCGCCTGCCGCCGCTGGTCCAGGTTTTCGACCATCTGCTTCGATTGAGTCCTTTCGACAAGTTCGGAGCGCTTGTTATTTGCCTGGCCCTGGATTTCATCGACCTTTTTTTCCTTTTGCCTGATCTCGGTTGAAAGTGTCTTAAGGAATGCACGGCTTGTCTGCAGCTCTAACGCTCTGGATCTTGAAACCCGAACGGCTTCCGACATCGCATTTTCTCTCCGGTCATTCAGATCTGAGAGAGCAGCTTGTTCGAGGTCTTTGGAGCGAAGGAGGTGAACGAGTTCCTCGTGCGCTTTTTTCTCTTGATACTTTTTCACCTTCAGTACTGTGCCCAGACCGGTATCTACATATTGCATTGAGTCCACCGATAATAATTCATAATTTCAAAATTTGGTTTATGCTGCCTTTTACGCCGCGGCCTTCGAATTACCTGTCAAATCGGGTGCGACGCTCTTAGTCCCGTCAATTTGGCTCTCCCTCATCTTGCTTTCTTGCACCCGAAGGACATGAACGAAACGAATGATGCTAAGAACGATGGCGATGTAAGCGAAGCTGATCGTTGCGATTGTCATTGAATATCCCTTCTTCCTTTTGAGTGCGCACAGCGGGTGACCGCCGGCCGCTCATTAGTGCTATTGCTAAGGTTTCATCAGTGTGATAAGCCGCTGAATGCTCTCCGTCATATTTTCTTTTTCGTCGGGAGCCTGACGGAGAAAGGTCCTGATCGCGTCGATTTTCGAAACGGCTGCGTCGATGCGCGGATTGCTCCCTTTCACGTAAGCACCGATATTGATAAGGTCTTCTGCTTCGCGATAGGTCGCCATCATGTCCAGCAAACGTTGAGATGCCTTCCGATGCTCGACGGTCGTAATCGCCGGCATCACCCTGCTCACACTTTCAAGAACGTCGACTGCCGGATAATGGCCGGCGGAAGCAAGGCGCCGGGACAGTACGATGTGCCCGTCCAAGATTGAACGAACCGCGTCCGCGACCGGCTCATTCATGTCGTCCCCTTCTACGAGGACCGTGTAAAGTCCTGTAATACTCCCTTTCTTTGCATTCCCTGCCCTCTCCAAAAGCTTAGGGAGGATAGCGAACACCGACGGCGTATAGCCTTTCGTTGTCGGCGGCTCACCAATCGCAAGCCCGACTTCGCGCTGCGACATGGCAAGACGCGTTACGGAATCCATCAACAACATGACATCTTTTCCCTTGTCCCGAAAGTATTCCGCGATACTTGTTGCCATGAACGCAGCCTTGATCCTAATGAGCGCGGCTTGATCGCTCGTTGCGACGACAACGACAGAACGTTTCAGTCCTTCCGGTCCCAGTTCCCTGTCCAAAAATTCTCCGACTTCGCGGCCCCGTTCTCCGACGAGCGCAATGACGTTGACATCCGCACTTGTGTCGCGGGCGATCATCCCGAGCGTCACACTTTTTCCCACACCGCTCCCTGCGAAAATTCCGATCCGCTGGCCTTTGCCGCACGAGAGGAGCGCATCGATTGAACGAATGCCGGTGACGATCGGCTCTGTGATGCGGCGCCGGTCGAGGGGGCTGGGGGGCGCATTATAGATCGACCGTGTTTCAGATGTCTGCAGGGGTCCCTTGCCATCGATCGGCTGTCCGAGGCCGTCAATCACTCTTCCGAGCAAGCCGTCGCCGACGCTGACCGATAGTGTTTTACCTGTTGCAACAATTTCGCTTCCGGGGCTGATCCTGTTCGCTTCTCCGAGGACCATCGAGAGAACTCTGTTGTTCTTAAATCCGACCACCTCAGAAAGACAAACATCCTCTCCCCCCTTCGCTTTGACGATACAAACCTCGCCGAGCGACGAGTTGGGTCCTATCGATTCGATCACCAAACCGATGACCTGTGTGACCCGCCCGTTGACCTTGATGAGTTCGAGGTTCCGGATTTTTGCAAGATAGTCGTCAAAATTGTTGAAGATACCGTACTTCTTTCCCTCGCGCGAGTCAGCCCCGTGTTCCATTCCGTCACGGGAATCCTGGCTCATGAGGTCGTCGAGCACATCGGGTACGTTAGAGTTCTTCATCATTGCGGCTTCTCGAGCAAAACAGCTTCTATTCTTTTCAGTTGAGTTGATAGGCGAACATCCACATTTCCGGAATCGCTCTCGAGAATACACCCTCCTCGTTCGACCTTTTCATCAGCCTCGATCAGCATATCGCGCAGGGAATCGGAACCCGACGCGATCGCAGCCCGATGCTCTCGCACCATCGCTTCGTCGATCGGATTTACACGTACCTTAATATGGTCAACACCGAGAACCCGTCGCAAGCCTTCTTTGATCTGCTGAAGAACGACTGTATCATCAATTTTGACCTCTCTGCGCAGAATCTGTTCAGCGATCGCCAGCGTAAAACGAATGACAATCTCTTCCGATCTCTGCTGCAGATGAGAATACTCTTTTTGAATGTTTTCCATGAGAGACTCGAGCTGAACAATAACTCTGAGCGTCGTTTTTTTCCGTTCGTCGCTCACCCGTGCCTCAAAATCTTCCCGCAGCATTTTTTCCGCTTCTCTTGTTCCGTCCTCGAAGCCCCTTTTATACTCACGATCGAGCGAACGCTGGATCATTCCGTCGCCTTCTACGGTACTCCGTTTCATGAGGATGGTCGAGACCATCTCGTCGTCGACCAATGCGCCGGGCGTCTCGAACGAGTTCACCGGTATTCCGATACCGGTCGGTGTAAGCTCCGGGAATGGGAGTTCGCTGACTTCTTGGTGTATCATCCGGGCACGCCCTGCTGGCTTGTGCAATTTGATGACCTCAGACAAATACTTCCTCCTTACCGCCCCTTCCGGCCACTACGATTTCACCCTGGTCTTCGAGCTGTTTTACGATCTCGACAATGCGGGTCTGCGCCATTTCCACATCCTTGAGCCGAACCGGGCCCATGTATTGTAATTCTTCTTTCAGAAGCTCTTGTGCTCTCTCAGACATATTTGCAAAAATCTTTTGTTTCAGTTTGTCCTCCGAGACCTTCATCGACATCGCCAGGTCCTTCTTGTCCACTTCGCGGAGTATGCGCTGGATGCCCTTATCATCCACGAAGAGCAGATCCTCAAAGAGGAACATCAGCCGTTTGATCTCTCCGGCGAGCTGCGGGTTCTTCTGCTCGATACTTTCGAGGATCACTTTCGCTTCGGCTGTGCTGCAGCGATTAAGGATGGCCGCAACCGATTTTGTCCCTCCGAGCGAACTCATGCTCTGGCTGATCTCCGCTTCGGCGATATCTTCAAGTACCTCTTCCATTTCAGAAAGGAGGGCCGGGTTGACTTTGCCGAGGGTCGAGATCCTGAATGTGACGTCGTTTCGGAGCTCGTCGGAAAATTCAGAAAGCACCTGGGCGGTTTGCTCGGGGCTGAGATTCGACAAGATGAGAGCAGTTGTCTGGGGATGTTCTTTCTGGAGGAAGCCGGCGAGTTGTTTCGGGTCGGACTTCTTCAGCATGTCGAAACCGGTCACATGGGAGAGCACCTTCACTTTTTCGAGAACGTCTGCGGCTTTGGCAAAGCCGAGAGTGCGCTCGAGAAGCTGCTGCGCGTAATCCAGACCCCCCTGTACAACATACTGTTGTGCGAGAATGAGCTGGTGAAATTCATCCGCGACGGTATCGATGACCTGCGAAGGGACGCCTCTGACGTTGGAGATCTCGAGCGTCAGGTCTTCTATTTCCTGCTGGGTCAGCTTTCGCATCACTTGCGTCGCCGCTTCCACGTCGAGTGAAAGGACGAGCAACGCGGCTTTTTGTTTGCTGGATAATTGGGTTTCTGGCATATCTTCCGTTTTCGGTTATTCTTCTGCCAACCACACTTTGAGCAAGCGCGCGGCATCGTCGGGCTTGTCGTTGACGTACGCGGCAATGCGTTTCCGTTTTTCAGCACGAAGAAGAACATCCTCAGAGATTTCGTCCTCGGGAGACGGCAGACGAACTGAGACCTTCTTCGCGACCAACACTCCCTGAGGAGTGCGAAGTTCGAGCGCATCTTCCCCTTCTCGCGAATGAACGACAGTCTTATTGAGAAGCGACCGTATGATGAAGAGAGCTGCGATCATGAATACCACGAGAAGCCCTTTTTCACCGATATCATACCAATTCGTGATCGACTGATCTTTATACACCAGGTCTTCCTGCTGCAGAGCATTGCCGAACTGCAGGTTGACCACTGAAATCTCATCGTTTCTTGCCGGCGTGTATCCGACAGCCCGCTTCACGATTTCAGTAAGCTGGCTGATTTCCTCTTCTTTCAACGGAGTGTATTCGGAAGATTTGACACCGTTCTTTTCGACGGTTTTCTGCGTTCCGTTGATCATTGCTGCAACGGACAATCGCTTGACCGATCCGACGCTTTCGACGATATGTTCGACAGTCTTGTTGATCTCGTAGTTCGTAACGGAATTTGTCCGAGTTGAAGGAGGAGCCGAATCGCTCGACGCGCTCTTTTCTTCGGAGGTCTGTTCGCTCCGCACGGCGGTGTTTTCAGGGTCGTACTGTTCAAGATTCTTTTCCGCTTGCGTAAAGTCTAGGTCCGCATTGACCTGCACAAGCGCGTTTCCCGAGCCAACAACGCCCTCTAAGAGACTTTGCGCCTTCTGAGACAGATACGCTTCGACTTTTTGCTGAAGCTCGTACTGCGTCGAACTGAGTGCAGTCAGTGAATTCGGTTTCGTGGTTTCGGTAAGCAAAACTCCGCGAGAGTCGACGATCGTTACGTTGTTCGACTCCAACCCCTCCACACTGCTGGCGACGAGATGAGCTATACTCTGGATCGTTTCCTGCCGCAGCGGCTTGCCCGATTTCAGCTTGAGGACGACCGAGGCGGTCGCCATCTTCTCGTCCTCTTTGAAAAGCGCCTTTTCCGGTACCACGATGTGAACGCGCGCCCCTTCTACTTCATCGAGCTCCAACACCGTACGCGCAAGTTCGCCCTCGAGCGCCCGACGATAATTAATTTTCTGAACGAAATCTGAGATACCTAAATTTGTCCTGTCGAAAATCTCGTAGCCGATGACGCTCGATTGGGGGAGGCCTTCTCCTGCGAGAGACAGGCGAAGGTCGTAGACCTGCTGTTTTGGCACGAGGATCGACCTTCCGGCATCTTCGAGGGAGTACGGAATGTTCTTCTCTTTTAATTTGTCGACGATCTTCGAGGCATCCTGGGGGCTGACGTTGCTGAACAGCGTTGCGTAGGAAGGGCGGTTGACAATGCTCACAAGGGTGGAAATTGCGACGGCCGCGATGACTGCAACGGTGCCAAACATGACGCGCTGCCGAAAGGTAAGTCTTCGGAAAAACTGGGTGATCTGGTTGACGGACTGTGTCTCTGCCATGCGCTAAACCTGAATTCTCATTATTTCCTGATACATGTCGATTGTTTTGTTGCGGATCTCCATCAGCAGATCGAAACTTGTCCGGGCCTTCTCGACGGCGATCATGACATCATGCAGGTCGGTACCTTCGCCCGTTACCATACTTTCGACAGCCTTTCCCGCCTCGGACTGTAAGTTGTTGACATCCGAGATCGCCTGATTAAGTGTCTGGCCGAACGATGCCCCCGATTCCTTGAGGGCGTTGTTGATATCGCTATTGCTGGTCAATCCTCCAACGTTCGGCTGGAGCGTTAGGACCTGGTTAAGTTTCATTACATTATCCTTTGCGATCGACGACGGTACCAATGGACGACGCTGAGCACGATCCGTCCTGTTTATACAGCGAGTATGCCTGAAGCTCTGGCGCCGATGTCGGGAAGAGTTCTTCGAAATATGTTTGTTCCGCCCGCGTGAGCGTCGCGCTCGGACTAGTTTGTCCGGCCTGCAGCGCTTTTCCCTCGGCCGCCTTTTCAAGTTCTTTCTGCCATTGCTCCGGCTGGGCCGGGGCGTTGGTCCGTTGTGGAATATTCTGTATTGCTGAGGATGAAATATCGTTCACTTCCATCGTCAAATCTCCAATGCGTCTTTGGCCATCGTTTTTGCTCCATCGATTGCTGTAACATTTGCTTCGTACGACCGTGTAGCGGAGATCATATCAACCATTTCCGTTACGATATTCACATTCGGCATCTTTACGTAACCGCTCTTGTCCGCGTCCGGATGTCCCGGGTCATAAATAATTTTGAAGGGAGAATTGTCCGTTACTTCGGTCGATTGTACGCTCCCTCCGGTGGTCGTTGCTTCTGCGGCAGGCGATTCGCTGAATCCAGACATATGCTGCTCGTTTGTGGTTGCGAGTTCTACGTTCATCGAACTCATGGCGGAAGAAAACGACTGTTGCGCCCCCGCCTTCACTGTGACGATCTTCCGTCTGTACGGTCCGCCGTCTTCGGTCTTGGTCGTTTCTGCATTCGCCATGTTGCTGGCGATCGCGTTCATCCGTTTGCGCTGTGCGGTAAGGCCCATCGCGCTGATATTGAACCCGGCAAAGAATTTATCGATCTTCATGACTGCGATCCTTTTATGCTGTCCTGGATATCGCGAAACGTAGCAGTGAGGAGTCGCGCGGCAAACTTGAATCGGATTTGATTTTTCGCGAGATTCGCCATTTCACTGTCGATGTCGACATTGTTCAAACCGCTCGCGAGGGAATCGCCGTTAAGCGTATTTTCCGTCGGCGCATCTACGATCTGCGCGCCCGGGAGCGCGGCGTCACCCGACGGTCCGGCGATATGCCCTTGATCGGTAACAGCCTGGTTAACAGCGCCCTGTTGCATCGACCCGGCAATCTGGTCTTCAAAAGTGACGCTCTTGGCCCGGTATCCGATGGTGGTTATATTGGCAATGTTGGAAGAAATAACTTTTTGGCGGAGCGTGTACACATCCAAAGCTTTTCCGAGGAGCGGCACTTTGGTCGTATCAAAGAGTTTCACTGAAGTTCCTTCACAAAGGTGTGGGGAGTGTCAAATAATGGTTGAAAAATTAGACTCCAAGACTGTCGTACCAACCATCGTAACGGATTGCATTGCTTGACCGGATGCGTTCTTTCCCGGCGAGAAGAGCGGCAACGGCGATCATGGCGGTGAATACACCGATGATCATCCCGAACTCCTTTTTTGTAATTCCAACTGAATCCATATTATTCGCTCTGAACTTTGCGCTGATTGCATTTCGGGATTAATCGACAATAAGAATGCCAAAGAATTATCCGGGAATTAGATGAAGAATGGACGGAATTGGATATTTGAAGGGGGAAAGGTAATATACGGTGATGGTCAATATGAAGCAGGTGGCAACTAGTCACCATCATATTCCAACCTTACTTCGGAATGTCTCCCACATACGCAGACGATCTCGACGCTCTCGATAATTTCGCCGTTCCGGTGAAGGATAATCCCCGATTGGCCTGGCTCGGTTGCCTCTACTTCAATCTGCCTTGTCGCCCCCAAGTCCACAGAATCGGCTTTCAGGACGCTTCCCGTCTTTGACCGCTTCGTCACCTGTACACTTTGGAAGGATGCAAAATCTATAAAAGCAGACCGCCCCTGGTCATTGTTATTTTCCATTAGTCATTTCCCTGTATAACTTTAAGTATAGTTTCAGGAATATCTCGCAGAGGTACTACGGCATTTGCCACTCCTTCGTCAACTGCAGCTTTCGGCATTCCGTAGACGACACACGACTCTTCATCTTGAGCTATAACATAGCCATGACGTTTCCTGATTAATTTCAATCCTTCCAGTCCGTCTCTTCCCATTCCGGTCATGATGACCCCCAACAGCGGACCATTAATAGCCTCTGCTGCGGACGACATCATGATATCGGCAGAGGGATGATACAACGTATTTCTTGGCTCGTCTGAGATCCTTACGCGAGTTTTCATTGACGAGTGAACAAACGTCATATGCTGCCCCCCGGGGGCGATGAGTACCACTCCCGGTTCCATGAAATCGCCGTCAGCAGCTTCTTTCACGTGCACCTGGCTCAAGCCGTCAAGTCTGTCCGCTAGTGATTTCGTAAAGCGGGGGGGCATATGCTGCACAACGGCTATCCCTACAGGAAAATTTTCGGGCAATTTTGGTATCGTTTCCAGCAGCGCAAACGGTCCTCCTGTTGATATGCCGAGCACCACCGCTTTAAAACCGCCGTGCTTCGGGGGAACAAAAGGTTTCCGAATTGCTGCGGACTTATTCGCAACGGGCCCCCTGATATGCTGATTTGCGGTACGAATTCGCTGCAGTCGAAAGACAAGCGAACGGCTGCGTACAATTTCTTTTACTTTCGATACAAGTTCTGCCTTGATTTTGACGATATCGAGAGAGACGTATGAGAGTTCTTTCGGAATAAAATCGATCGCTCCAAGAGCGAGAGCGTCAAGGGTAGATTGCGCACCTTCGGTTGTCAATGAACTGACCATGAGAACCGGAAGAGGCATCTCTTTCATGATGATGGCGAGCGCTTCGAGACCGGTCATCACCGGCATTTCGATGTCCATTGTAACCAGGTCGGGTTTAAATTCCCTGATTTTGTCAATGCCATCTTTGCCATCCCGGGCCGTTGCGACGACTTTGATCCCTGGATCCGATTCGAGCAGCATCGCAAGAGATTTTCTCATGAACGCAGAATCGTCGACGACCACGACATTGATGGTCGCGCTCATACAAGCACCTGTTTCTCCGAACGCATCGATTCCGGCTGCTCGGAACATATTTTCATCAATTCACCGATGTCGATGATCATGATAACCCTTCCGTCCCCCAGGATCGTGGAGCCTGCAATCCCCCTCACATTCCCGAGATATTCTCCGATCGTTTTGATAACAACCTCTTTCTGTCCCAAAAGCGAATCAACGACGATGCCCAGATTCTTCTCGCCTAATCCGACAACGACGATGTACATCCACTCCATATTTTCTGCTTGTCCTCCTGAACCAAGAGCCCGGGATAGATGAGTCAGTGGAAGTACTGTGTCGCGGAGCCGAATCACTTCTTTGCCGTTGATGGAAGAAATTTCCTTGTGGTTGATCCTGACCACCTCCCGTACGGCATCGAGCGGTATGCTGAATATTTCTTTCTTTGCCTCGACGAGCAGGGCCTGGATGATCGCAAGCGTTAACGGAAGCTTGATAATAATTTTTGTACCGAGATTCAGTTCCGATTGGATCTGGATCGCCCCCTTCAGCTTCTCTACATTCGTTCTCACAACATCCATTCCCACTCCACGTCCGGAAACGTTTGTGACTTTCTGGGCTGTGCTAAACCCCGGGGCGAAAATGAGGTTAAAGGCTTCGGCTATTGTCATCTCCTTGGCCTGCGATTCCGTGATCATTCCCTTTTCGAGAGCCTTGCGCTTCAGTTTTTCCGGGTCCATTCCATGTCCATCATCCTCAACTGAAATGACGATATGGTTTCCTTCGTGCTCTGCGCGAACGATGACTGTCCCTTTCGATTCCTTTCCCGCGGCGATTCTCTCCGCTGGCGTTTCGACCCCGTGATCTGCCGAATTGCGCATTAAGTGGATCAACGGGTCGTTCAGTTCCTCGATCAACGATTTGTCTAGCTCTGTTTCCTCGCCGACCATCTTCAATTCGATTTCTTTTCCCATTTCCTTCGATAATTCTCGAATGAGCCGGGGGAGCTTATTGAACACTTTTGCGATCGGCACCATCCGTGTTTTCATAACGGCCATTTGAAGCTCGGTCGTGATAAAATCGATGTGCGAATTCGTCTCTCCGAGTTCGTGCATAAGCTGTTGTCCGTCATACATTTCGTTCAACTGGTGGGATACCTGAGACAGCCTGTTTCTCCCAAGGACCAATTCTCCAACCAGGTTCATCAGTGCATCAAGGCGGACGACATCAACGCGAATTGTGGAGTCTGCCGATTTCGCCTGCAAGGGGGACGCTGCGGCTTGAGTTACGTGTTCATGAGCCGGCAATTCTTCGTGATCCGACGTTGGAAGCGAGCCTGCCGGGTCCGGAATCTCTTCTACCGGTGCCGTTGCGGGCGGCGCCGAAAGTTTGGGTCCCGCCGATTTTTGGGTTTCGCCATCTCCTCCGGGGACACTGATGGCTTTAAGCCTTGCAAGAATATCAGCAAGATCGACCGGATCATTATTGTGGGTTTCAATACGCCTCATGAGCTCTTTGAGAAGATCAAAAGCCTCAAACATGACATCCATCTTGTCGGACGAAACCGTTAGTTCTCTCCGCCGGATCTTGTTGAGAACGTCCTCGAACACATGGGCGAGAGCAGTGGTTTGGTCGAAACCGAGAAATGACGACGTCCCTTTCATGGTATGGACTGCCCGAAAAATGACGTTGTGCAGTTCCACATCCTCCGGATTCTTCTCGAGGGCAAGCAAGTTTTGTCCAAGCGTTTCTAGAATTTCGTTCGACTCTACGATGAAACTTTCGAGGATCTCGGCCATTTCGCCGTCGAATGCCACTGAAGTTCCATTTTGTCCTGATGGTGACTGATCATTAACCATTGAATCAACTCTTGTGATGGTAATTCATTCGCGTGGATGAGACGGTGTGCAACACAAGCTGCCGGCTCCATCCCTTATTTAATATTGGAAAACTGTTTCACGATCTCATCGGCAGCGTCTTGACGCTCTTCCGCCGGTGTATAACGGGCGTCGACGTCGAAGGCGTGCTCCTTCTCGAGTTTTTCATTGGCATTATCGTCTGCGATATCGCTCGCGCCCCCGTTTTCAAAACGATTCAGTGCTCGGACAAGCTGAACCTCTACCGATTCGATCGTGTGAGCGACGCTGGCGATTTGCTGGCTTGCGATATCCTGCACCTGCAGCGCCATTGCGATATTCATTGAATCTTCTTTGGTCTTGCTCAACACTTCTTCGATGGCGGGAATCGCTTCGCTGCTGTCAATGCCGCTGACGAATTCATTCACAACAAGGGCCGTGATCTCTGCGGACGAATAGGCCCCGGCATCGGACGTACTCGCGAAAAGCCTTTCTGCAATTTTTTTAGCGGAGTCTTTCGAATTCTGTGTGACGACTTTCAACCGCTTGAGGTGTACCTCAGCTTCCGAAATCCGGGCTGTCATCGCCTCGAGAACATTTAATATTTCGACCGTCGCGTTCTCAGTGTCCTGATTCACTTTTGACAATTGCTTGGAGGCCTTTGGAATCCGAAGGGAGCTTTCTTCGATCGAATTCCGCACGTTTTCGAGCAGGGGAACGATTTCATGCAGCAGATGAATAAAATCTTTGAGACTAGCCGCACTGTTGTCTCGCGGAAATTGCTCCGCAGCCATCTGGGATGATTGGATCAATGACATGTCCATCGAATGAGCTCCTCCTTGTTCGTGTGGTAATTCTGAATCGTGCTTCAGGGTCTCCATGGTTTCGACGGAGACGGGATATGGCACCGATGACACCGTGAATTACGCCGCCTTTAGTTCTACGGATTTCATGATTTGGTCTATCTTTTCTTTCAGGCCTTGCGGCGTGAACGGCTTCACGATATAATTATTGACGCGGGCCTTCATCGCTTCAATCACGTCATCTTTATTTCCGCGGGTTGTGATCATGAGGATCGGAATGTTCTCGAATTGCGGATTTGACCGAAGCCATTTTGCAAGTTCGAGGCCGTTCATCTCCGGCATGTTCCAATCGGTAATCACGAATTGCGCCCCTTCGCTGAGGATCTTTGCAACTGCGTCTTTTCCGTCGCTCGCTTCTATTACGTTGTCGAACCCTTGTGTTTTGAGAGCATTGACAACGATGCGGCGCATCGTGAGTGAGTCATCTACAACAAGAATCTTTGCCATAGCTATTTTCCCTTTTGTGCATGTATGCGGCTCTTAGATGCGTCTTTTTCCATCCGTTGAGTTCACTCTGTCCAACTGAGATATTTTGAGACTTCATATTGAATTTTTTCAAGACTAAACGGCTTCACGACGTACGAATCGACGCCGAGCCTTGCTCCATGCTCCTTCGTTGCCTGGTCTGTCAGCGACGTGAGAATGATGACGGGCAGGTCATGGAATTCCGAGTTTTCACGGAGCGCTTTAATGAATTCAAGGCCATCCATTGTCGGCATGTTAAGGTCGGTAATCACAAGGTTGAACTTCCCTTTTGAGATCTTTTCAAGCGCGTCCATGCCGTCGCATGCAGTCACGACGTTGAAACCCTGCATACTCAGGGAAACCGATACGAATTTTCTGACCGTTGCTGAATCATCGACGATGAGCACATCCTTGGCCATAGCGGTATCACTCCTTTTGGTATGACACGGTTTTAGGAAAATTGACGAGTTTGAAGGCCGAGGAAATGCCGTGCAGCGATTCTGCGTAACCGATGAAAAGCGATCCGCCGGGATTGAGGTTGTCATAGAGATCCGAAACAACCTGGATCTTCGACGCCTGGTCGAAATAAATGAGAACATTCGCACAAAAAATTATATCGAAGCGGCCCATTCCGCGCATTCTTGGGCGGTCGTACAGGTTGAGATGCTGAAATCGGGCGAGTCTTTTCGCCTCATCTGCGATATGAAATCGACCGTCGACATTGTCGAAATATTTGTCAAGAAACGCCTTTGACATATTACGGACGGAGTATTCACGGTAAATTCCGGAGCGGGCGGTCTCGAGAACGGATGGGCTGATATCTGTTCCGACAATTTCTATCTCCAGTCCGGGGTATTTCACCCGCAGCCGTTCAAGATAGATCATTGCGATCGTATACGCTTCTTCTCCTGAAGAGCTTGCCGCGCTCCATACTCTCAGTTTCGTCCTGCTGGTTCCACGAGCTGCGATCAGCTGGGGAACAAGCGTCCGTTCGAATGCTTCAAATTGCGGTTCGTTACGGAAGAAGAATGTTTCGTTGATCGTCACGGCATCGTAAAGAAACTTCATCTCAGCAATCTTCTGGGTGCCGAATCGAACAAGCTGGAGATATGTTCCAAAATCGTCGATCTCCAATATTTGCAGACGTTTTCCGAGCCTGCCTTCCAGGAGATATTTCTTGTTGTCCTGGAAATAAATGCCCGTGTTCTGATAAATGAAATCGCGCGTAGCACGGAACATTTCATCGCTCATTTTCGGAGCCGCAGCAAATCCCGGAAGGTGTGTTACCGCCATAAGAGGTACTGTCACAACAATCTCCTAGTGAATGTCAGCTTGCCCCGATGGGGATAACTCGGTGCGTGGATTGTATCCCCTGGATTCAAGGGTCGTTGCAGCGACTTCGCGGACCATCTCATCCTCGTCCGTGAGAAACCGGGCGATGAAATCGCAAATTCCCATGTTCTCCAGCGGTGCAACGAGTTCGATCACATGAATGCGGAGCCATGGATCAGGCTCATCGGTCACTTTCGCGAGATACTCGAACGCACGGTCGCCGTCAAGATGGAGCATCGTATCGATGATGGCACCGCGGGTCTCTTCCGAACCTTCTCCCCAGCCGCCGGTGACAAAGGTGAACGACCGCCGGAGCAGGTTCAATATTTGGCCGAGGGACTCTTTTGAAAGAGCGCGGTAGTCAATGCCCGACGACACCCGCCCGATCAGGGCTACGATCTCCTTTGAAGGCCCAATTTCGTGCGCCTCTGCCAGGCCGACGATCGTTTGGAAGGTGTCTTCCCGCCGTCCGAGGATCGGAAGGAGGATTGCATCGAGTTCCTCGGAGACGCCGACGGCTTTGATAAGTGAAACGGTTATTTCATTTCCGTCAATTCCTGCCAATACTTTAGCGACGCTCAAACGGATCGCATCGTTATCACGACGCAGCGCATCGATAAGATCACTTTGAAACTCCCATAATTCTTTGAACGAAAGATTGTATCTCTCGAGAATCCTGATCATTGCATGGAGCAGGACGTGCCGCACCCTGCCATTGACCGAGAAAATGCTCTCGCGAATGACCGGCAGCGCGACTTCAGTTCCGATGAGACCGATCGAGTCAACGACAGCGTACAGCACGAGATTATCGGCCTGCTGGTTCCTGACAACAGCTGAAAAATATTTTAGAAGAAAATCGCCGCCGGTCTCATCGCCAATTTTTCCCAACGCTTCGGCAACGATCGCTTTCGCATTGTCATTCAGCTTAAATACCCTGATGAGGTGCGGGACGGCAAGAGGACTTCTGATGTTTCCTAATGCCTCGGCGGCGGAAACAACCACATTTTCATCAGGGTCATCGAGAAGCGGAATGATGTGAGCGACCGTACTTTCATCCCCGATCAATCCAAGGATATCGACGGCAAATTTGCGCACATCTTGATTGACATCGTAGAGATACGGAAGAAGCGCTCCGACGGAGTGTTCCTTGAGCTTCAGGAGCAATTCGGCCGCAAGATTGCGCGTGACAATGTTCTCATCGGCAATATACTCAACGGCAGCCCGCGCCACGTACTCGCTGCCGATTCGAGAAAGAGACCGTAGCGCAGAATCGCGCACGCCTTTATTCTCGTCGCGTAAAGCAGCGGCAAGGGCCGCAATCGGCGTGAAGCCTTTTATTTCCGCCAGTTCTTCCGCTGCCCGCCGCCGCAACGCGGGGTCATCGGCAGAAAGAAGGGCTGCAAGCTGATTTCGCAGTTCATTTTTCATTGATCTCAATGAATTAATATAATCGTTGTTGTTCGATCAGGAGATAGGCGCCGATTGTTCTTCTATCTTCCCGTTTTTTTCCGTAAACACTACCTCTTTCAGCGCATTTTGCATGAGTTTCTTTACTCCGTTGATATCGACCAGAACGTTGACGTATACCGTGCCCCGCACCGTGAGACGCGCCGAACCCGTGGTTTGCAATGCGGTCTCAATCTCAGATTTCTCCTTTTGAAGTCTTCCGGCATCCGCCGGAATCTCGGCTTGAAGGGTCTTCTGTCTTTCAAGAAGATTGTTTTGTTCTTCCGTCAGCGGAGCGTCGAGCTGCATGCGAACAAGCTTGTAGACGTAATCCCGAATTTCTGCAGACCGTTTATTCAACTGCTCCAGGTCTGCCGTGAGCGCCTTACAATTTTCAAGCAGTTCGGCTCGCCGCCCTACTCGAACAATGGCCTGGGTATCGTCGCCGTTGCCGAGATTCAGTACATCAATTTCATTGCCCCCGCGCAGCACACAACCAACGAATCTTGCTTTAGGAGAAATAATCGCATCTCCAGCGGTGATTTTTGCGCAGACGGCTTCCCTCTCGATAGTTACTTTCTTGTCGCTTGTAATCGATTGATTGAGGACATGTTGTATCGCCACATTCCCGCTGGCAACGACCGACCCTTTGCCGCGGCCAAGAAATCCATTTTTGATCAGAACATTGCCGCCGGCGACAATTGTCGCGTCACCAACATTCCCGTGTATTTCTACGTTCTTTTGAACCTTTACGGTGAAATCACTCTTGACGTCGCCGGTAACGACAAGCGAGCCGATGAAATCAATGTCGCCCGATGAAAAGTCTATGTCGCCACGAATCGTCAGTACCGGCTGAACCTCGATAGTTCCGTCCGCTTTGACGATAAGGTTGCCGTCTTCCGATGCGACAAGGGCGTCGGCATCATCCGGGTCGTGTGCAACGAATGCCCCCCGAACGAACTTCGCACTTTTCCCAATCTTCGCGGCAATCGGCATTCCTTTTACAGACATCCCCGGAATTCCTGCTTCGGGAGGATGAATAATCGCAAGTCTCTCTCCTTTTTTCACATTGTGTATTCGGTGAAGGTTATGCAGGTCAACCCGTCCCCCTTTCTCCTCCATCGGTTCAAGTCTCCTGACATCAATAAGATATTCAATCCAGCCGTCTTTCCCAGTAACAGGGACGAGTCCTTCTGCAACGAGAACCGGGGCTCGCTGCGCTGCGGCAGCGACCAGAGCGATCATTAGCCCGCCTTTGATCCCGAACACTATCCCCTTTTCCCCAAGGATTTGAGTAAGGGTCTCTTCCGTAAGGGAAGCGTCCTCGCTCAAATCGTCATTGGTCACGAAGGCGCGCGTGCCGTCGTCGGAGATCGATATCTTCATCTGTTGGAGCAATGACTCTGCAACTATCATGGAAATCTTGTCCAATCATTCTCTAAGAAAGCATCTAAGTCGAGTCAGAACTTCTATTCACTGGAGATAAGACAAGTACTATGCCAACGAAACAATCCACTATTCACGGCAATCTTTGCATTGATTCAACAGTCCCCGAGAACAGGTGGTTGAAAACGTACACTTGTCCATTATGAACCAGAGAAACCGAAGCGGCATCTTCCCGCGTCTTATTCTCATTTATCCGGAGCATGACTGTTGTTTCCAGGGAGGATGGGAGGGCAATCGGTTGTTCAACAGGCGGGCGCCTTCTGCAGAACGAATGCCACACTAAAGGCTGTCTCAAAAATGGTTTCCATGCAGAAAGCGGCCGTAAATGTCATGCTGAGCCACGCTTTTCAGCGGGGTAGACTCCGCGAAGCATCCATAACATGAAACCCTTGGGAAGTCAAGGTGGATCATTAACATGGATTCTCCCGAAGGTCGCGAAGCGATCCCTTTGGGGATGCCTTCGGCACTCACCCCGTCTGAAAAACGACGGTCGACGACTCCCTCTGGGTCTATGACCCGTAGGGTCGTTCAACGAATCTACGATTCGTAGAATCGTAGATAGACGACTCGTCGAAGGTTCAGAATGACAATGATTTCTCAGGAGTTCTTTGAAACTCTTCTTATTGACCTCGGAATCACCCTTGTGCATTAGCTCCGTTCTTCTTCTTGAACGAGCTTAGGGGCTTTGCCGAGGATCGTGAAAAGCATTGTCAGGAGATCTCTGGTCGTGTATGGTTTTCTCAAAAAACCATCGACACTCAAATTCCTTTTCTGGAGTATTCGTTCATTATCGGCTAAACCGCTGGCAGCGATGATCTTTAATCCGGGGTCGATTCGCCGCAGAGCTCTGATAGTAGATACGCCGTCCATAAACGGCATCATCATATCGGTAATGACCGCAGCAATTTCTCGTTGATGGAGCATATAGACAGCAATGGCCTGGGCCCCGTCATCGGCGATAAGAACGTTGTATCCGAATTCCTCCAAGGCACCCTTTATCGACTCACGGATGATCGCTTCGTCGTCTATAACGAGAAGCGTCTCCCCATTTCCCCTCATAAGCGGGTCGCTCTTCTCACTCATCTCACGTTGCACCAGACCTGGAACGGCCGGAACGTACATCTTAAATGTTGTCCCCCTCCCAACTTCACTATAAACGTTGATAAACCCGCCATGACTCTTAACGATGGCAACGGAGGTAGAAAGCCCCAAGCCGGTCCCTTTCCCGATCTCTTTCGTCGTAAAAAACGGCTCGAATATTCTTTCTAAAGTTTCCGGAGGAATCCCCGTTCCCGAATCCGCTACGGAGATTGCAACGTAATTGCCCGGCTTGGCGTCGAGATGCATGCGTGCGTAGTTATCATCGATTGTCATGTTGTCGCATGATGCAGTCAGTGTCCCGCCGTGCGGCATTGCGTCGCGAGCGTTAACGCAAAGATTCATCAAGACCTGGTGAAGCTGCGTTGCGTCTCCCATCACGGTCCAAAGATCTTTGGGAACGTCAACCACAATTTCAATCGACTTCGGGAATGATTCCTGCATTATCTTTTCGAGATCTTTTAGAATGTGCTTGAATTGCATCTCGACCCGTTCGCCTGAAATGCCGCGGGAGAAGCTCAATACCTGGCGGACCATATCCGCTCCTCTCTGCACGCTCGATTCCAGCAAAGAGAGAATACGTTGTGATTTCTCGTCCGGCATTTTGCTGCGAAGAACTTCGGACCACATCATCACCGGAGTCAGAATATTATTGAGGTCGTGTGCGATGCCGCCAGCAAGGGTTCCGATACTCTCCATTCTTTGCGCCCGAAGGAACTGCGCCTGAAGTTGTTTCTTCTCGGTGATATCAGTGTCAATGACGAGGATCGTCAGCGGTTCTCCCTTTGCATCACGAACGAGGGTCCAACGGCTGTCGACAACGACGGCAGTTCCGTCTTTCTTCCGACGTTCAAGTTCTCCGCTCCATTCTCCCGATTCCAGGAGTGTCTTCATTCCCTTATCAGATATAGCCTTCCGTTCGAGATCATTTGCGTTCAACCCGACGACTTCCTGAGCAGACCAACCGTAGAGACGCTCTGCACTTTTATTCCAAAACCGTATTTTACCGTCCAGGCCGCTGACGGAAATCGCATCGTGAGCCTCGTCTAGAAGCATCGCTTGCTCGCGGATCATCTCTTCAGCTCTCTTACGCTCTTCGAGCTCGAAATTGAGATTCCCGACCGCATCTTGGAGTTCGCGGGTCCTCTCGGCAACTTTGGCTTCGAGCATATCATTCGCATTCCGCAATGCCTCATCAGCTCTTCGGCGGTTTGTGATATCCATCAGAGTCCCCGTCGTGCCGGACACATTCCCGTCATCGTCCGACGTCAATCGTGCATAGACTTCAATCCAGCACTCCCCTCCATCCTTCCGGAGATAGCGAACTTCATGCCTGCAATATTCTTTTTCTCGATTGATGAGCGGCTTGAACAGCTCCTCACTTCGCTCGCGGTCATCAGGATGGACAAAGTCCAGACAGCGCAGGCCAAGACTCTCTTCGATTGAGTAACCGCTGATCTCACACCAGGCGGGGTTAAGGTATGTCCAATTGCCTGTCACATCTGTGCGAAAGATGACTTCCTTGATGTTCTCAACCACCGAGCGGTATTTCGATTCACTTTCTTCGAGGGCATGCTCAGCAAGCTTCCGTTCCGTAATATCGTAGAAATTTGAGAACAGCGATACTGGCTCCCCTTTCTGACCGTACACCATAGAACAGATCATTTGAGACTGTATAAACGAACCGTCTTTTTTCCGGGTCAAGAGTTCACCGGACCACTTTCCGGAGATCAAAAGTTGGGGAATTATCTCTGAGCTGAGCATTTCACGGCCAGCGCCGTCGGTAAATTCAAAAATGGATCGTCCAAGCACTTCTTCTTTACTGTCGTACGCATGCATGCTAAGAAGCCCTGGATTGACGTATTCAACCACCCCATCCAGGCTTGCGAGCACAATTCCTGATTGAGTACTCTCCACCGCCCGGTTAAGCCTTCGAAGCTCTTCGTTCGTTCTTTTCTGTTTTGAAATATCTCTCATGATACTTCCCATCAAGTACCCTTTGGGCGTTTTGATAGGAAAAACCACCGCTTCGACGTTTAAGGCCGAGCCATCCCGACGGTAAACTTCTTGTTCGAACGGCCGCATCGCCCAGTCTCCGCCTCCGGTCTGAAGCAGTTTCTGGACGCGCTTCTTTACCTTCCTCTCTATTTCCGTCGTCTGACGCGATTTCGGCAGGAGCCAATGCTGCACTTCCCACACAGGTTGATGAGCAACCTCTTCAAACGCCAGCCCTGTGATCCGCCGCTCAGCGCGATTCCATTGAGTGATCAATCCTTCTTCATCTGTGAGGAAGATCCCATCGGACGATTGTTCAATGAAACAGCGGAACTTTTCCTCGCTCTGTTGAAGAGCTTCATGCATGAGCCGTTTCTCGGTAATATCCGATTGAATGCCGATGAAGTTGACGATCTTGCCTGTGTGGTCTCTCATCGGAGAGATGGACAATTCGTTCCAGAACGGCGAACCGTCTTTTCGGTAGTTCTTAATGACAACCCGGCATCCCTCCCCTCTTTCAAGTGCAGTGCGAATAGAGTGCGCGGTCTCCCGGTTTGTATCGACCCCTTGAAGAAAACGAGGATTGCGCCCTATCGCCTCGTTCCGCGAATATCCAGTATTCTTTTCGAACGCAGGATTTGCGAAAATAATCGGATTGCCTGGCTGCAATGGATCGGTAATCACGATGCCGTTCATTGCGGCATCGATCGCCCTCCCTAACACTTGCAGCCATTCAATATTCTTTTTCCGTTCTGTAATATCCAGGTGTGTACCCGCCACACGCCGCGGCGAACCGTCCGGGTAACGTTCCACAACTTTCCCCCTGTTCAGAACCCACTTCCATTCCCCGGATTTCGCCTTCATCCGGTGCTCGGTCTCATAGATCTCGGATTTTCCGCTGAGATGTGCTTCAAGCGCATCCCGCACCATCTTCTGATCGTCCGGATGTATGAGCTTCCAAAAAACATCCGTGCTTGAACCGATTTCTTCTTTAGTGAATCCCAGCATTTCCGCCCATCGATCGTTAAAGACCGCGTGTTCCCACTTGGTGTCGACATCCCACAAGCCGAGGTCCGCACCATGAAGAGCCAGCTCAAGGCGCTCACTGCTTTGTTTCAGCTGCTCTTCTGATTTTTCCCGCTCAAATATTTCTTTTTGCAGTTGCCGCGCCTGTTCCTTTGTCTGAAGCAAAAGGCCGTGGAGCCAGCCGCTGAATGCTCCGACAAACTCGGCAATGACGATGGGGGGGAGTGAATTGAGAAAATGAAACGAGAGTGAAGAGTTTTCGAACTGGCTGAAGAGAAGAAAGTTCAACGGAAGTGTCAACAATCCAGCAACGATGCCAGCTCCTACCCCATAGTAGAATCCGGCAAGGGCTACCGGGATCAGGACGAGAGCTGCCGTCGAGTTGCCAACCAGGTTGTACAAAGGACTAAATGTCAATGTATATAGAAGCACTGCGAAGACGACAAGGATGTCACTTCTGAGATTATGTCTGCGAAAGGCGATGTCCATGCTTATAGGCTCCGGAATTTATTCACAACACGCTAAGCGGAAAAATCGGCTGTACTCTCCGGACGCCGTCATTGAGAGTTAACAGAATAACGTAAGCCGTCCTTCAATGATCTCTTCGCAAGTAGTTATGGACTGCTGATGCAACAGTGATCGTGTCAGACAAATTGACGGCTGGCGACCTTTGATGTGTCTCTCTTCATCATTGCAAGATCCATCTCGATGCGTTCGCCCCGTCCCCAATCGCTCCAGTAGATACCCCTGGCGGGAAGGACAACAAGGTCTTGCACTTCTCGCTCAAGAATTTCCGTACTGAAATTCAAGCATGGAAGCGAGGCATACACCTGACGAATAATATCCGCTTCCGATGGGAATCCAAAAGATTCGCCCACCGGTCGAAACGACTGAAAGAGTTCGGGAGTTAATCGTTGAAATTTTTCCAGGAAGGCAGAGACACGGCCAACCATCACCATCGTGTTCCACAAGCCGCCGTTCCTGTTGAGTTGTTCTGCCTTTTGGAATGAAGGCTTTTCCCAGAAATTATGTACATGCAGTATCTCAAAGCCGCCCTCAATCGAGGCTGCGTGCGCCGGCTCGATCCATCCATAGTCGGTCTCAGGGTATTGTGCTTCAGCTCCGACGAGCAGCAGTTCCCGGGGATGGCGGTTAACGTACCGCGCTGCGGACTCAATCAATTGCATGAAGCGTGCTTCCTGGCGTACAAAGTGATCTGCGGGAAAGATGGAAACAATGGCCCCCGCGTCGCACTGTTGGATATGCAGCAGCGGCAATAGAATAGCCGGGCATGTCTCTTTGTTCTCCGGCTGTACGATGATGTTCCCTTCAGACATTCCGTACAGGTCCTTCTCCACAAACTCACGGTGTCGGCTGTTGACGGTGACCAGCATTCTGTGGAACGGAATCCGTCGCCGAACCCGGTCTACGGTCGTCCCGAGCATTGAACGCGTTCCATGGAACGCGCAAAATTGTTTCGGACGGTCAGAATTAAAGCGAAGTCGGACGAACTCTCGCAGGCGTTTTCCATCTCCGCCGGCGAGTATGACGCCCCAGAGATTATCGGTCTGTGTTGGCATGGTGCTCTTTCCCAGTTTGTGTTGCGAGGTCGATTTTCACGGGATGGATTGAATCCCGAATGCCGTACTCGTATCTCCCCTTCTCACTCTCAACAATTCTTCCCAAATCAGTTCAATTTCATGACTGAAACCCCCAAATAGTATTTTTCACCGGGCCCTGCAGAAAATGGAAGACGCAGCTGCCAGTTATAAGAAGGATCGTTCCCATTCTTTGATAACACCTGTTGAGGAAATTGTTCGACCTCGATCCCCCGGATTTCGATTGATGATCGAATCCTTCCCCCGATCGTGTTTACCAGTTCTCCAAAAGCGTCACCTGCGCCTTGGTCCATCTCTGTCGGCGATCCCAAGATCTTGCTTGCGATCATCGCCACGTCTGATCGGGACCCTACGAGAGCGACGGTAATACGAAACTCCTCGGATTTGTGCACGAGATCGACGGTCGCGTAAACTTCATCCGCGATATGATTTCCTTCTTCAGATCCCAGTATTTGAATCTCTTGTGATGCCATGACACCGATGGTTTGCTGCATCGCCGTAACGACTTCAGGAGACAAGCTGTTTTGGACGATTTCAAGAACTGTTTCAAACACATTCTTCTCATTCAGCACAACACCCGTGAATTCTTTTTCGAACGCTTCAGGGACAAAGGACTTCTTCAAGAATCCGTCGAAAAGTTTTTCATCGCCATTATTCACCCGCGATGTTTCGGCACACAGGTATATTCCTGTCTGCCGGCTTTTGTCGAGTTGTTGGATTTTTCGGGAAAGGAGAGATTCGCCCAGCAAGGGCAGCCCTTCTCCGATGCACACGATTCTTGGGAGGTGGTTCATGTACATTTCAAGACCCTCCACCCCGCTCGCGGCCTCCTGAATTTCAAATCGTCCACCCAGCACGGAAGTAAAAAAGGCCCGGAAGTTTGGGTCTTTATCTACCAGGAGAATTTTCCGATCGCCTTGTGTCTCAACTGCAGCCGCCTGATACATCGAACCTTTTGTCTTTTTCCTTGCGATGACATCACAGACTCGCTTGTACACAGTTTCGGCTCTGAGAGGCTTCAGAATATAGTCGGAAATGCCCAACCTGATAAGACGCAGGATCTCCGCCTTATCGCTTGCGACCGACATCACGATAACCGGCAGCGCGGAATGCGCCGGATCGGAACGAATCGCTTCAAGCATCTCTATGCCATCGATAACGGGCATGTGGATATCGAGGAAGATAAGTTCAAGCGGCTTATTTTGAACAATCGAGAGACCTTCAAGTCCGTCTCTCGCCTCCAGAACGGTGTATTGGAATTTCTTAACCAATACGCGCTGGAGGAATAACCGGGCTCCCTCATCATCGTCAACAAGTAAAATATTCATTCACTCTCCTTTGCCGATTTCTCTTTGGCAATACCCCGATGGACCGATATTAATCGAATAATGTTAAGGGATGATATTTTCACTAACTGCTGTTTCATCAGGAACGGATTTCCGCGATAGCTCTTCTCGAAGAAGAGTTTTGACGTGTTCGATTTCTCGTTGCATCGTTTCGACGATAGCGATCATTTTGCGTGACTCTTTTTTTCGAGCCTTTTCCTTCAACTCCGAGCATAACGCTACCAGCCGTTCAGCCCCGACATTTGCGCACGTCCCTGAAAGGCCATGAATAATCTCACCAAGAGCATCCCATTCAGCATGTATGATGGCCCTCCGCAGGTTCCCGATTTTTGCGGGAGTGTCCCGCTCATAGATATCGAAAATTTTCCCAAGGAGCTGCTCTCCGCCCTCGATTGATCGCAACTCGCTGATCCTCGCAAAGTCCAGGCTTGCGGGTTCATCGGAATTTGCTCCGACTTTCTCAGCGTCGGCTCTTTTTGCTTCAACTCCCCAAAGCCATTTTTTGAAAACTCGTTCCAGATCAATGATTCTAATAGGTTTGGAGATATAGTCGTCCATTCCAGCGGCAAAGCAGCGCTCACTGTCGCCGGTCAAAGCGTCGGCGGTGACGGCAACGATAAGAGTATGTCGTCCCTGTCCTTCTGTCTTCCGGATTCTGGACGTGGCTTCCCAACCGTCCATCTTCGGCAAGTGGCAGTCCATCAGCACGATGTCATACGTCGTCGTTCTCACGGCATCAACTGCTTCGACACCTGTGGAGACAACTTTAATCATGGTGTTGAACCTGTTCAACATATTTATCAGAACAAACTGATTGACTTCCTGGTCCTCAACCACGAGCACATGAACCTGCGCGTGTGCGCCTGCCAAGAGCGGGCTTCCCGTGTTCTTGTTGAGACCGGATGCCCGGTAAGCAAGAAGCGGCGAGGCCGATTGAGGCGCAGCGCCGTGTTCATTTGTGAATGTTTCAAATGGCAGCTCACACCAAAACGTCGAACCTGTGCCAGCTTTGCTTACGAGTCCGATGGTTCCGCCCATGAGCCCAACAAGGCGTTTTGAAATCGACAAGCCGAGACCAGTCCCTCCATGCTTGCGAGTCGTCGAACCATCTGCTTGGGTGAATGGCCGAAAGAGCAACTCTTGCACCTCTTCAGCAATCCCAATGCCGGTGTCCGAAACGGCGAAATGCAGTCTGACTCTTTCGGAACTGCTTGGGGCCAATGTCACGCGAAGAAACACTTCTCCTTCGACGGTAAACTTGACGGCATTACTTAAGAGATTGAGTATGATCTGCCGCAACCGCAGGGGATCTCCCCGCAAATTATTCGGAACATCTTTATAGACAAGCGAAGCGAGCTCTAAACCCTTTGAACCCGCTTGGCTCATCATCATTTGAATAGTTTGCCCGATGAGGTCTCTCAAATCAAATTGGATAGACTCCAGAGTAACCTTTCCAGCTTCTATTTTTGAAAAATCGAGGATGTCATTAATGATGGAAAGCAACGATCCGCTGCTTCTACCGATGATGTCGACGTACTGTCGCTGCTGAGGAGTGAGTGCAGTACCTTCGAGGAGGTCGGCAACCCCAACGATCCCGTTCAGCGGCGTCCTGATTTCGTGACTCATGTTTGCCATGAACTCAGACTTCATCCGTGACGCTTTTTCTGCAACTTCACGGGCTTTCCGAAGTTCCTCCGCCTGGACCTTAAGTTGACTCGCTTGTTCCTGTGCTAGCAATCGTTCTTTGCTTTCAGTAATGTCTGTGAAAACTCCGCCGATTCCGACGAAACGGCCCATTTCAGACATCGGATGGCATGAAAGGCGAAGATACCGTTCGCTTCCGTCCTTGCAGAAAGCGCGAACTTCGATTTGTTCCGACTTATTTTTGATGATCCGGCGAAAGGTCTTTTTCAGTGGGAGAATATCCTGAGGATGGACAAATCGTTCAAAATTCATGCCGACCAAATCATCCGTCAAATATCCCGATGCCTTCAAGCCCGACGGGCTGATATAGCTGAAGCAGCCGTTCATGTCTACCGAAAAGACCACGTCGCTGAGATTCTCTATCAAAGCACGGTATCGTTCTTTAGAAAACAGCAATTCCTCCTCTGCGTGCTTTCGTTCAGTGGTGTCTTCTTTCACGGCGACAAAATGAGTAATAACGTCCTGGGAGTCCCTGACGGGTGAGATATCTACTGTCTCCCAGTACAATTCACCGGATTTCTTTTTGTTATGGAAGATACCTTTCCATTCCTCTCCCGACTTAATTGTTTTCCAGAGATCTTGATATTCCTGCAGAGGGGTATTCCCGGACTTCAGAATACGCGAATTCCCGCCGCGTACTTCGTCGAGTGAATAGCCGCTCACCTGTTCGAATTTTTGATTGACATATTCAATGTTGCCTTCCGTATCCGTAATGACAACAGATGCCGGGCTTTGTTCTACCGCGTACGAAAGCATACGAAGCTGATGCTCCGCATCGAGCCTTTCGGTGATGTCTTGCGCGATGGAAGTCAGACCAACAACCTTTCCTGTTTCATCCTCCAAGACCGTGTCGACCCATTCACACGTGATCAACTTTCCGGACTTCGTTATGTTCTTAAAAACACCCTTCAAACTCTTCCGATTCCTTACCTGCTTTTGAAACATTTCGATGGAGTGTTTTTTTTCCGTTTCGGGAACGATGAATGATGCAGGTTGCCCCTTGGCTTCTGCCTGAGGATAACCGAACACCTTCTCAGCCCCAGGGTTCCATGTCGAAATACGTTGTTCCAAGTCCCATTCAATCACAGCAAGAGGTGTCTGCTGAATGTGCAGCGAGACCCTCTTTTTTGATACACTAAGGGCTTGCTCAACTTTCTTTCGCTCATCAAGTTCGACGTGCAGTTCTTCTGCAACGAGGCGGAGTTCTGCTGTCCGCTTGGAAACCCGTAACTCCAGATTCTCTTTCGCTTCTTTGAGGGCATCTTCTGCCAAGTGCCTCTCCGTTGTATCCATGAGGGTTCCGGCGGTTCCGGTGATCGCACCGTTCTCGTCTCTTGTCAGTCGTGCAGACACTTCTATCCAACGGAAACCGCCACTCTTTGTTCTGTAACGAATTTCGTGACGGTAGAAGTTTTCCTTCTCTTCAATCAACCGTTCAAATCGCGCTATGTTCAACTTGCTGTCCTCGGGAAGAAGGTAGTTCAGAAACAACTGTCCGATGGTTTCTTCAACAGTGAATCCTGTGATCTCTTCCCAGGCCGGATTAAGAAACGTCCAATTTCCTTGCGCATCAGTCGTGAAAATAACTTCCTTAACACCGTCAACAACGGAGCGATATTTTGCCTCACTCTCCGCCAACGCCATTTCGGCCTGTTTATTCGAAGTGATGTCTTGGCAGAAGGACATGAAACGATTGTCATCGATCTTCACGCAGTTTACCGAGATCCAGACAAACGAGCCGTCTTTTCTTCGAGCCTGTAGAACATCCTCGACATTCCCTCCCGTAACAACAGTACCGAGGTCCCATCCGGCCTTATCCAAGAATTGAGGCACTACGAAATCCGTCAGCGGCCTCCCGAGAACCTCAATCTCTGAGTACCCGATCACTTTGATTCCTTGGGGATTCACTTCAGTAATGCATCCGGAACCGTCAATGATGAAAACACCCATGGGCGCATGCTCGATGTACGAACGGATCCTACGTTCACTTGCCTTCAGTGCCCCCTCTGCTAGCTTGGCATCCGTGAGATCGCCGACGACACCATGCCACAAAGTATCTCCATCCTCCTGCAATTCGGGAGTGGAGGCTATGTGCAACCACTTAACGGCTCCGTTGATCTGAATCCGCCCCTCCCAATCAAAGGAACACTGCTTTTCAAAACTCTCCCGATTGACACTCACGAAAGAGGTCTGGTCCTCCAGAAGTATTTGGCTAAACGCAAGTTGTGCATCTCCAAGAAGGCTTTCGACGCTCAGGTCGAGAATCTCCGCCATCCTTGGGCTGACGTAGTCAAAGGTGAATGATTCATCAGGCTTACTATGCAAAAGGTACAAACCAACAGGAATTGTTGAAGCTAGCTTGTCATACCGCTGTTTGCTCTTCAGCAGCGCTTCTTCCAGTTGTTTACGTTCGGTGATGTCCTGATTGACTCCGTAGAGTTTGACCGCTTTATGCTCTTCATCCTTGACAGCGAAGGATCGGACGGAAATATAGCCGGGCGAACCGTCGGCATAGATTATTCGATGATCCAGTGTTGCACCGAACTGGGGGTCACGATCCTCAAGCGCTTTCCGAATTTCTGTGCTGACCACAGACATGTCATCGGGATGGACAAATCTTTGCGCGTATTGGGCAGAGGACATCGTATATCCTCCGACCTTCTCGGCCGTCGTACGGAAAATGGAATAGAAATTATCGTTGAAGGTGAAGAGATCTGCGGCCACATCGTATTCCCAATGTCCCAGATTCGCCATGTTCATGGCGTTTGAGAGTAGACTCTCGCTCGTTTGGAGAGCAGACTCTGCCTTTTTGCGTTGAGTAAGGTCATAACAGATTGACAGCAGACCTTGAGGATTGCCATGGCTATCAGAGACAAGCGCACAAGTAGAATGGATCGGAACAAGAGTTCCGTCTCTCTTCTGAAGGTTAACTTCGCCAGACCACTGACCTGATTTCTTCAGCGCTGGAATAGTTTGGGAGCTTAGATTCTCTTTAGCCATGCTATCGCCAAAATCAGACAATAGCTTTCCAGCTGCCTCCTCCGCTGTGAACTCTACCATCGCCAGAGCTCCGGGGTTAGCATACTCTATCCTCCCTTCCAGGTCGCAAAGGAGAACCGCAGAAGAAGTGCTTTCTACTGCTCTTTTTAAGAACAGCAGTTGATTCTCGGCATTCCTCTCAGATGTAATGTCTCTGACTATGGCACCTATCATATAGCCGGTTTGAGTCTTCACGGTAAAAAAATTCTTCAGGACGAGCTTCCGGCTGCCGTCCTGCTGAAGAATCCATTGTTCCGCGAATTCGGCCGCCGATTCGCTATTACCGGTTTTCAACTGATTCATCGCGGCAGTCTCGAGCCGTTTCAATAAATCGTCCGTGCGAGCTTCCGGCGGAGTCAATTGGAATCGCACGTCCCATAATGGTCTGCCCAAGACCTCTTCTGGGTTGATCCCGGTGATGTCCTGCATGCCATGATTCCATTCGATGACACGGCCCTCTTCATCGGTCATGCAAATTCCGTCGGTGGACTCCTCTGCATGGCTGTTCTTCGTCATTTCCGCAATTTCCATTGTTGACTCTGCCGTGAAACATCCGTTGGTGAAAAATTCGCACTTCTCTATTTTCCTGCGACCGTGATGAAGCAACCTCCCGCTCCACCATCGATTCTTCCAATCCCTCCTCGGCGAGATATTAGTCTCTCTATCTGGATGAGGTAGTTCAGTGTAAACCTTTAGAATGCAGGAATTCGACGTATTTCTTGTCAGTGCCGAGGATATGATCGCTTAGCCAATCCTTCAAGAACTGCATGATTTCTATGGATAGGGTTGCATTGCCAGCTTCATACTGCTCCTGAAAGTCAGTGACTTGTTTTGTCAGTTTATCGTGTTCGATCTTATGCAGCACATAGTCGGGATAAGAAAACTTCTTAAAAAAATCCTCTTCGGTTGTAAAGTGAACTTTCGTGTAGACAACAAGCTCGTTCAGAATTTTTCCAAGGACTTCTTTCCCTTTGCCCAAACGCGATGCATCATAAATTTGGTTTAGGAGATCGATAAGCTTCTTGTGTTGTGAATCGATCGTTTGGATCTTGACGCTGTACTCGTTTTTCCATGTCATCAGTGGCATAGTTTTCCCTCATTCTGTTGTTTGATGTTCTGTGATATTGAATGTCTTCTTGAAGATCGAGCTTCCTGAACATCAACACTCGACCGTGGAATCCCAATTGTTGATGAGATCATCTCTAGTACTGGAAGCGGTAGAATTTGCAACCACGATACAATGCGACATTGATATGTTGCATTCGTTTGATTCTAACTAAAAAGTTACAAGCGCGTGAAGAAACCACCGGTTATCGTAGTCGGTTAGTGCACCATCATTTCGTATTAGAGTCGCACTCTCCGTTCTTGTCAATTGTCTGTCGATCACGAAGGTCAGTTTCTCGTGCGGTTTGAAGGCGATGCCGAGGATCCCAAAACGACTCACAGTTCCACCCCTCTGAATGTCCGGATTCACAATATCGTATCGCCATACCAATGAAAAGGTATTTGCCCATTCAACCCAAGGCGCCTTTATCTCGCCGAAAACAGAGAGGGCATTGCCGTTAACTAAAGTGTCTGCGTTCGTTGGAGCGTCTGTCCGTATGTCGTATTCTACTCCGGCTGTCGCGAATGAGTAGCCATAGCTGACCATTGCGCCGTACCGATTTCGGGGGAGAGCGTCGCCGGCAACATTCTGGTTCCACCCATTGTAACCATAGGCTGCGACGACAAGCTGCGCCAGAAGCGGGTCCGAACGAAAGGGGGCAATGCATGCGCGCAATGCGAAATCCTTGAAACGATTGGATTCCGGAGACGCATAACCATTTCCATTCAGCATGAATGCGGAGACATCTCCAATGTTCCCGGGCAACTTATAGAGTACCTGAATACCTATGTCCGCCAACGGATAATATCCATTCCTGTCCGTCACGTTTGGAGACAAGCCTCGGTATTTCCAGTACGTATCCATAAATTCCGACCATACTCCGGGTATCACGCCGATTTTTATCGATACCGGATCCGCCGGGGAATAATCGAGAAATGCAAATTGCACTTTCAATGAAAACCCGGAATAATGAGAAACCAGGGAAGAGTCGCGGAAAAGGTCGCTGGTTAATTGAAACTTCCCCTGATCGAACAACTGCACTTTCGCCGTCAGATACATCCTGTCCAAATCGAACCTAGTATCGTTCTTCCCTTCAATGCCATCGGTTGTGTATGAATAGGAGGAAAAGGCCTGACCCTCGAATTGTGCAGCGTGCTGAACGGAAGTGATGACTTTGTCGGTATTCATTTGAAGAGCTTTGGTTTCGTCGATCGACCGGTTGAGTTCATCTATGAGCGATGTAAGCTGAGACGCAAGGAAGGCGTAGTCCTGCGATTCCTCGTTTTTCTCCATCTTTATTTCGAGTGCTCCGATCCTTTGTGCCAGCGATCCCACGCTCTCGTTTTTTTGATTTTCTGTGCTCGCAGAGGATGCTGCAACCGCTGAGGTTCGCTCGAGCTTGTCATTAAGCCTTTCGGCTTCGGTTCGAAGAGCAGCGAGAACCACTTTTCGCTGCCTCACGTCCTTACCATGCACATTTTTTGCAGAATTCTCGGTAACTGCGGCGCTGTCAGCGACTCTTGTGAGATCCTGGCTGTTCGCGACCCCGCCGAATACAACCAACAGCACTATCGACAGTACTCTGCGTTTCATCGTCTGTCTCTTCTTCTTTCGTCTAACGTTTTCCGGTTGTTCATTGTCCAGCTACTTCGAGATGTGTGCCGTGCCGGTGCTCAGTATGACGTTCTGAAGCGTATCACGAATGATCTGCATTGCGTTATTAACAATTGGAATATCATGACCCGAATAGATAGCGCTTACTCCGCGCCGCAAAAGGTCTTCGAGTAAGACCACGAAATGCTCTCCATACGATCCACCGGGGCTGCGTATGAAAAACGGGGCATCGCCGGAGAAAAGAGTTCCCGTTCGCTCCGAATAAAGACAGATTGAGTCGGAAGAATGCTCGGGGGCATGCAGAACTTCGAACCATTCATCCCCGAGCAGAAGGATGTCGCCGTGGAATAGTTGCCTCTTTACTCCCTCAATCAATGCAAACGCACAAATTTCCGGATCATACGCTTCACGAATTTTTGAGAGACCCCCCGCATGGTCGAAATGAGAATGCGTAAGGACAACGCGATCGACGGGCTTCTTTCCGACACCGGTCCAGGTAAGAGCGATGCTCCGTAATATGCTGCCGTCGGTACCAACATCGACCAGCGAATTCACGTCATCAAGCCGATTGGAATCTCCGAGGACGAGATAAGCGTTCCCCGAATACACTGCGCTTGGTGATGAGAGAAGATGAATTTTCACGCTGCAACTTCCAGTTTCTTGTACAACTGCCCTTCGGACGAAACCTGGGAAAATAGATGAGCCAATTCCTGGGGCATCTCCTGCGTCCGCTCGGTGGCAAAATATCCGCCGGGAGCGAGGGCGGAATAAAACATTCTTATCACCTTTGCGCGGTCGACTGGGTGAAAATGGAGAAGTACATTCTTACATACGATCAAATGATAACCTTCACCGATTGGCTTGAGCGATAGAAGGTCATGACGCTGGAAATGAATCGACTGTCTCACGGATTCGATGATGCGGAAATATCCCTCCTTCTCAGCAGGGACAAAATACTTTGCGAAAATATCCGGAGGAATTCGCTCTACCTGGTCTTTTGGATAGATTCCAAGTTCGATGGTTTTGCCGAAATCTTCCATCTCATCGATGTCCGTCGCGTCGATATGAATATTGCGGAAGGCAAAATGCCCCATTGATTCAGCAAGGGTTATGGCGAGCGAATATGGCTCCGGCCCCATCGCGCACCCCCCGTCCCAAATCCTGACCCGGCTGTAGCCGGCCAGATTCGGCATCACATGTTTTGAGATCATATCAAGGACTGTGATGTCGCGAAAGAAGAAAGTAAATGCCATGAAATAGCTCCGTTCCTGATTGTTCACAACTAGTTTCAAATGCAGCATCGAACGAGTTTCTGCCCATCCAATTGAAAGGAATGGGAACGCATTCTAGAATCTCTGACCGTTATGCCGCCAACGCTTTTTGGTCCTCGTTTGAAAGAACTTTTTCGAGGTCCAATAAGATGAGCAGCCGGTCTTCGAGTTTACCTACTGCGGTGATATAGGACGCATCAACTCCGGCCACCATCGGCGGCGGTGCTTCGGTAACGCTCTTCGGGATCCTCAATACTTCGCTCACGGCGTCAACAACGAACCCGACCACCTTGCCGCTCAGTTCGACGACGACAATACGGGTATTCTTATCGTGCTCTTTGCGCTCCATTTGGAACCGCCGTCGCAAATCTATGATAGGAATGACCTTCCCTCTTAGGTTGATCACTCCGTCCACGTACTCCGGGGCGTTCGGCACGCGGGTTACGTCAAGCATACGATTGATCTCTTGCACTTTCAGGATATCAACACCGAACTCTTCGTCACCGATGTTGAAACTCACCAACTGGATCAACTCTTCCGATTTGCCCTGTGTCGCTCCTTTGATGTCTGTTGTTGTTCCGGACATTTCGTTGTCTCCTATGTTGTGTTTGGGCTAACGCCCTTGAAAAAAAATGGACTGTCTCTTTTATATCCCGACTTGGAATTTGGCACGCTTGCAAAATCTTGAGCAAGCTGCCGACAATCTCTATGATTTGGTCCTGTCGAGTCTCCCTACCCGTCTCCCCTTTGTCGTACGAAGACAAAGGGGAGCGAAGGGATGAATTATCATTGTTGATCGAGCGGCACAATCTTCCCATTCTCGCGTACTGCGATCTTCGACTTAGCCGGTCCTGACATAGCCTTCATGGATGATTTTCCTGAAGTCCCTGCAGGCTTGTGCCCGGTAGTGCGCTGGGCAGAACTGTCGCTGGACAACTTGAACTTCGAAACCAAAAGTTCGAGGTTGGCTGTCAAACGATTCAGGTCTTCGGCAGCTCTTGCGATCTGCTGAACACCTTGAGCCGTCTCGCCTGTTACCGCGCTGATTCCCTCAACGTTCTTGGAAATCTGCTCGCTTGCACTCGACTGCTCCTCACTTGCTGCTGCGATCTGAGTGACCATGTCCGTTACCTTCTGACTGATCCCGACGATTTCATGCAGCGAAATGCCAGCCTTGTCTGCCAACGCGATCCCCGCATCGACCTTCTTGGTGCCTTCGTCCATCGACTCAACGGCGCCCTTGGTATCGAGCTGAATCTTTTTGATCATACCGGCGATTTCCTTAGTTGCTTTGGTCGTCCGTTCGGCCAGTTTCCTGACTTCATCGGCAACCACGGCGAACCCTCTTCCTTGTTCTCCGGCTCGTGCCGCCTCGATGGCAGCATTCAACGCCAGCAGGTTCGTCTGATCGGCGATATCATCGATCACTCCGATGATCTCTCCGATCTGATCGCTCGACTTGCCAAGCTCCTGAACCGTCCCGGCCGATTTCTTAACAACCTCGGCGATCTGCCTCATACCGGTGATGGTCTCTTCCACGACCTTGCCTCCGGCTTCGGCAGCGCCCTTGGCTTCTTTCGCTGTTCCGGCGGTGTCGCTTGCATTCTTCGAGTTCTCGACGATCGTCTTTGTCATTTCTTCGACCGCGCTCGCGACTTCGGCTGCCTGGCTCGTTTGCTCTTGAGCTCCTGCTGCCATCTCCTCGCTGCTCGAACTGATCTGGCTTGAGGCGCTCGCCGTCGCACTGACCGCTTCTCCTACTTCTCTCATTGCGCGATCCAGAGATTCGCTCATCTCATTGATGCTGTCCTTGATCATCGCATGCTCGCCTTGATATTGACCTTCAATACGTGCCGTCAGGTCACCTTTCGCAAGCTCTGCCAACACTTCAGCGGCCTCCTGGATCGGCTTGATCACCGCATCCAACAGGTTGTTGGTTCCTTCGACGATCTTGCGGAAGTCGCCCTGATGCTTCGTCGCATCGGTACGTGTGGCCAACTTCCCTTCGATGCCCGCTTGCGCAAGCGTGACGCCATCCGAAACCAATAAGTTTATTGCGTTAATGGCCTGGTTCAGGTTGGTCTTGATCTCGTTGAAATCGCCCTGGTATACATCGGTGATTTTTGGCGGGATGTCGCCTTTGGAGATTCGATCGACATATTCAGCTGTAACGTTGATCGGTTTCACAAACGCATCGACAAGAGTGTTCACTCCGCCGACAAGTTTACTCCAACCGCCTGCAAATTTGCCCGTTTCGCCGCGTACTGCCAATCGACCTTCAACCGTCGCCTTGATCAACATGTCTGTCTCAGCCAAAAGGCCAGTCATCGTGTCGATGCAAGCATTCAGGTTGCTCTTGATCGCATTGAAATCACCATGGTAGGTATCGGTGATCTTCGGCGGGATGTCGCCTTTGGAAATCCGGTCGACATATTCCGCCGTAACGTTGATCGGTTTGACAAACGCATCGACGAGAGTGTTAACTCCGCCGACCAGTTTGCCCCAGCCGCCGGCAAATTTGCCCGCTTCTGCGCGCACTGAAAGCTTGCCTTCAACTGTCGCTTTGATTAGAATATCGGTCTCGACGAGCAGACCGCTCATCGTATCGATACAGGCGTTCAGATTGTTCTTGATCTCGTTAAAGTCGCCATTGTAAACGTCAACGATCTTTGGCGGGATATCGCCTTTGGATATCCGGTCGACATATTCTGCCGTCACATTGATCGGCCTGACAAATGCATCGACGAGGTTGTTGACTCCGCCGATCAGTTTGCCCCAGCCGCCGGCGAACTTGTCCGCGTCTCCGCGTGTCGACAATTTTCCTTCAACCGTGGCCTTAATGAGTTTGTCTGTTTCTGTTAATAGTCCGCTCATCGTATCGATACAGGCATTAAGGTTATTCTTGATCTCATTGAAATCGCCATTGTATGTATCAACGATCTTTGGCGGGATATCGCCTTTGGATATCCGGTCGACATATTCTGCCGTCACATTGATCGGCCTGACAAATGCATCGACGAGGTTGTTGACTCCGCCGATCAGTTTGCCCCAGCCGCCGGCGAACTTGTCCGCGTCTCCGCGTGTCGACAATTTTCCTTCAACCGTGGCCTTAATGAGTTTGTCTGTTTCTGTTAATAGTCCGCTCATCGTATCGATACAGGCATTAAGGTTATTCTTGATCTCATTGAAATCGCCATTGTATGTATCAACGATCTTTGGCGGGATGTCGCCTTTGGAGATGCGGTCGACATATTCTGCCGTAACGTTGATCGGTCTGACAAATGCATCGACGAGGTTGTTTACTCCGCCGACCAGTTTGCCCCAGCCGCCGGCAAATTTGCCTGCTTCTGCGCGCACTGATAATCTGCCCTCAACTGTCGCTTTGATTAACGTATCTGTTTCAACCAGGAGACCAGTCATCGTATCGATACAGGCGTTAAGGTTGTTTTTGATCTCGTTAAAATCACCGTTGTATGTATCAACGATCTTTGGCGGGATGTCGCCTTTGGAGATGCGGTCGACATATTCTGCCGTAACGTTGATCGGTCTGACAAATGCATCGACGAGGTTGTTAACTCCGCCAACCAATTTGCCCCAGCCGCCGGCAAATTTGCCCGCTTCAGCGCGCACCGAAAGCCTACCTTCAACTGTCGCTTTGATTAACATATCGGTCTCGACAAGCAGTCCGCTCATCGTATCGATACAGGCGTTAAGGTTATTCTTGATCTCGTTAAAATCACCGTTGTACGTATCGACGATCTTTGGCGGGATGTCGCCTTTGGAGATGCGGTCGACATATTCTGCCGTAACGTTGATCGGTCTGACAAATGCATCGACGAGGTTGTTAACTCCGCCAACCAATTTGCCCCAGCCGCCGGCAAATTTGCCCGCTTCAGCGCGCACCGAAAGCCTACCTTCAACTGTCGCTTTGATTAACATATCGGTCTCGACAAGCAGTCCGCTCATCGTATCGATGCAAGCGTTAAGATTGTTCTTGATCTCGTTGAAATCGCCGTTGTACGTATCCACGATCTTCGGCGGAATGTCGCCTTTGGAAATCCGGTCGACATATTCTGCTGTGACGTTGATCGGTCTGACAAACGCATCGACGAGGTTGTTAACTCCGCCGACCAATTTGCCCCAACCGCCGGCAAATTTCGCTGCGTCGCCGCGTGTCGACAATTTACCTTCTACCGTCGCCTTGATTAACATATCGGTCTCAACCAGCAGTCCGGTCATCGTGTCGATACAGGCGTTCAAATTGTTTTTGATCTCGTTGAAATCGCCGTTGTACGTATCGACGATCTTCGGCGGGATGTCGCCTTTGGAAATGCGATCGACATATTCCGCTGTAACGTTGATCGGCCTGACAAATGCATCGACGAGGTTGTTGACACCGCCGACCAGTTTGCCCCAGCCGCCGGCAAATTTGCCCGCTTCGGCGCGCACTGAAAGCCTGCCTTCGACCGTTGCTTTGATTAATGTATCGGTCTCGACAAGCAGACCAGTCATCGTATCGATACATGCGTTAAGATTGTTCTTGATCTCGTTGAAATCGCCATTGTATGTATCGACGATCTTCGGGGGAATGTCGCCTTTGGAAATCCGGTCGACATATTCCGCTGTAACGTTGATCGGCCTGACAAATGCATCGACGAGGTTATTGACTCCGCCGACCAACATACCCCAGCCGCCCGAAAATTTGGCAGAGTCACCGCGAGTCGATAATTTGCCGTCTACTGTCGCTTTGACTAATTTATCCGTCTCGGACAACAGGTCGCTCATCATCTTCACAACTGAATTCAGGTTGGTTTTGATGACGTTAAAATCACCGTTGTAGTTGTCGGTGATGACCGGAGGAATTACGCCTTTGCTGATGTCGTCGACATACTTGGCGGTAACATTGAGCGGCATAATAACCGCATCAAGCATTTCGTTGACGCCCTGGAGGAGCTCCCTGGCATCGCCGTCAACTTTTGTGAGGTCGGCTCGCTCTGCAAGTCGCCCCGCTTTTGCCGCTTCAGCAAGACGAAGTATCTCTGCCATCGCTGCATCCTGGTGAGACCCCGACCTTTTGCTTCCGGCCTTCTTTGTTGCTGGTTTCGAAATCATTTCTCGTTTTCCCTTCATATTGGTTTGGTTTAGAAACATTGCTATGTATTATTCAACTAGTACTACTTAACTCTTTCAACCCGTAGAGAAACCCAACCACACAGACAAACGTCGACGACAACACCACAGACGGTTAGGCTCCTGTTCCTCGCCGAGCCACGCTTTCAGCTCTCCCGTCTCTCGGCCTCAAATTTTAAATTGACGTGCTCAATATTCAGCGAAGGAATCTCCGCGAACAGGAGTATTCGGCTGGTCTTACTCTGTTTGGGAACGATTCAAATCCGGTCATGCTTTGCCGTCTGACAAAAGAGTATTTACCGCTTTCGGTAGACTCCCAGGATGCGATCGAGAGTTGTCTCGCAAACAAGCTACGCCGCCGTTTTCATCATCGGTTGATGTCTCGGCTCTGCAACTTCCTCGAAGAAGTATTCATCCTCTTCGCTGTCTCCATCGATAAAAAAGTAGCGGCAGTCATGATAATGAGCCGCGGCTTCGTCGCTCCAGAGATGACCGCACTCCGGACATTGCTCCCGACCGTCGATGGTTTGAACAAATTCAGATCTAAGAACTTCCCTATTCATAATAACCTCCGTGTATTGTGTTGTCTAAGAGCTTGATTCTTTCAATGCAATCGATACGAAACCGTCATTGACGAGCCCGGGAAGGAACTTTGAAACTCCGCGCCTCGACGCCCAACGTCGTATAACACTCAGCTTTTGCATGAGTAAATATCAACAACCCTGCAAGCTCTTCGCCCGAGCGCAGCTTATTCCTGTTCCATTGATAGCCGTTCAAACGGATTTCTTTATCGCCAAGAAATTCATCTTTTGTTGACCATTTTTTTCCGCACATCGTACATTCCTTAAAAACTCCCGGCTGTGCGGTGTGGCCGACTTTCTTTTTATTATCTCGTGGTGTCATTGATGCCGCGAATCATGATTCTATATTCCTTGGCATGCACATGTTCAAAGCACGTGCCACGTTGTCGTGACAGAGAAATGGAGCAAAAGCGAGCGAACTTTGGGTTTTTCAGAGGGGCAGGAAATTGGCTCTGGGTGGGAGGATTATTTTCTGGCGGGTATTAGCCACTTGTCCAATAGTGGCATGTCGTTCTGATCCCCTTTTATGCGGGATCAGGGACTACGCTGAATCAATTGGACTCTGACTGGATGGACTTTGAATGAAGGGATGTCTTGCTTTTGCGAGAAATGACTGAGTGGCAAACGCGGGAGCGCTTTGTCGGCAGATATCGATGCCCTATTCGCGTGGACGATTCTTTTCGTCGAGCAGTTTCCTCATTTTCGCGATAACCTCAGAAAATTTGTACGGCTTTAGAACGATATCCTTTATTCCCCCGTGCAGAAGTTGGCCGATCTTTTCCTGCTCTATCATCCCTGTGAGGAGGACAAATTGCACCTCAGGGTTTATCTCTTTCAACCGCCTGAACACTTCTTCGCCGTCAAAATTTGGAAGGCCGAAATCCGACAAAACTATGGCAATGCGATCTCTCTGGTCTCGATACGTCGTCACGGCGCTTTCCCCGTCGCTTGCGGTAACAACTGTATAGCCAAGCTCGGTCAATTGATCGACCGCAAGTTCTCGAGCCAGCTCTTCGTCATCAACAAAGAGTATCGTCTCTGTTCCCCGAATGGGCACCTTGAGATTTTTTACTTCAGCATCTTTTCGAACAATTATTCCTTCAGCAGCCGGTATGAACATTCTGAACTCACTCCCTTTCCCGGGCTCGCTCTCCACTTCAACGAAGCCGTTGTGGCTCTCAATGATCCCCAACACGACCGATAAACCCAGCCCGGTCCCTTTTCCAACTTCTTTTGTCGTAAAGAATGGGTCGAAGATCCTCCGTTGTGTTTCGCTATCCATGCCGTCACCGGTATCCCTGACTGAGATTTTTACGTATGGAGACGTCTGGGCGCGGGGAAAACGATTGCGGAACAGCCTGGTTTCAGCAAGTTCAGTTGAAAAAGTGATCGTGCCGCCCGCACGCATCGCATCCCTCGCGTTAACGCTGAGATTCAAAAGTACCTGATGCAGCTGATTTGGGTCCGCAAGGACCGGAGGAAGCCCCTCCGCCAGCGAGAGCCGCACGGCAATTGTTTTCGGGAATGTTTCGTTGAGTATTGCGGCATTTTCCTTTATTATTTTGTTCACTTCTACGCCTCGCCTGGAGAGATCTGCTCTTCCGGAGAAGAATTGCAGCTGCCGGACAAGCTCCGCGCCTCTCTCCGTAACTCCTGCGATCGCAGCAAAGCGCCCCTGGTTCTTACGCACATCATCGGGAGCTTCTGAGATGAGCCGCAGGTTTCCACCGATGATATTAAGGATATTGTTGAAGTCGTGGGCAACACCTGCCGATAGAGTTCCCACCGTTTCCATCCTCTGAGCCTTAAGCAATTGCAGCTCCAGAAATTTCCTGTCGGTAATATCGAGAACTGTCCCCCGCATTCCGATTACATGTCCTATTGCATCACTCTTTATTTCTCCCCGTGCAGATATCCAGATCTTTGCGTTATTCTCCTTGACAATTTCAAATTCAAGTTCGTACCGAACACCTGTATTTAATGTATTCTCAATCGCCCGCCGCTCCCGCTCGATATCGCTCGGAGAAGATTGTGAAAGTATCAGGACTCCAGCAGAGCCGGCGCTTGCCTCTCGTCCCAGCATATTTGAGAGTTCTTTGGACCAGACAACAGCTCCTGTCAATGAATCCCACTCCCAGCTGCCGATACGGGCAATACGTTGAGCCTCCGCAAGGCTTGTTTCACTGCGTCGTAAAGATTCTTCGGTGCGTTTTCGCTCTGAGATGTCTCTTTGTATCGCCAGATAACCGTCAATGGTCCCAGTTTCGTTAAATACCGGGCTGACGGAAACTTCAGCGGGAATTAATCGACCATCCTTGGCTTTATTAACAATTTCACTCCGTACCATTTTCCCTTCCGCCAAAGTCCGCCAAAAGAGGCTGTAATCCTCATCTCGCAGCGTACCGCTTTTGAGAATCCTCGGCGTGCTGGATCCGACGATCTCGGCGGCTTTATAGCCATAGACTCTCGTGAACTCCGGATTAACATACGTGAAGACACCCTCCTTGTCGGTAAGAAAAACTATCTCTTGAGATGTTTCAACGGCTTTCCGCAGCCTATTAAGCTCCGCCTCTGCCGCTTTGCGGTCTGTGATATCCTGGACTATTCCGGAAAGCAAAGCCGGGTTACCTTGTTCATCAAGTTGGAAGTCGCCGGTCTCCGCCCAGATATAGTGAATTGTCTTATCGGGCCATTCGATGCGGAGTTCCAACGGCCCGTTCCTGTCTTCCCGAAGATCCGACCAGTTTACTTTTTCAGGTTTATTCGCCTGATCCGGATATACGGCAGAAGCAAGAATGTCCTGCAAAGACCCGGTAAATATTTTTTTATCAATACCAAAGATACGATACATCTCACTCGACCAGAGAATACTTTCCGATTTGACGTTCCATACCCAACTGCCGACATGCGCCACCTCCTGCGCTCTGATCAGTTCCCCTTCCGACTTGATTAGTTTTTCCTCTGCCAGTTTCCGTTCAGAAATATCCCGAGCCGATGCGTAAACTATCCTTTTGCCCTCAAAGACTGCTGCGGTAGAAGATATCTCTACATCCAAAATGCTTCCGTCCTTTCGACGATGCCGCCTTTCGATGATCCTGATAGAGTCTTTGAAATTGTCGAAAGGTCTGAAGTTCGCCGTTAATTCATCGTCCTTCGTCGCGACATCCCAATCCCGCACATTCATTGATAGCAATTCATCACGGGTGTATCCAAGCATTTTGCAGAACGAGTCGCTGGCATCTAAAACATTGCCGTCCAAATCGAGGACATGGATCCCGTCGCTCGCGATGCGGAGGAGCATTTTGTTCCGATGGTTCTCACGATCGAGTTCTGCCTGGGCCTGCTTCCGGGCGCTTATATCCTCGAAAAGTCCCAGGATATACCTTTGACCGGCGATTTCGATTAGCTCCGCTATAATTTTTACGTCTTTGACCTTTCCGCTTTTTGAGCGAAATTGCGTTTCTATCTCATCCGACCGGCCTTTCTCTCGGAGCATTCCCACCATTTTAATCCGATCGTCCGGATACACCCACATGTTCAACGAAATCGGGTCGCTTCCGATCACCCCCTCGCGTTGGTATTCCAGCAGCGACAGAAACGCCTGATTTGCGTCGAGAAATCTGCCATCGTCAAGCCGGGTGAGGCTGGTGCAAATAGGGCTTGCTGAAAAAACAGTTGCGAAACGCTGTTCGCTTTTTTTGAGCCTTTCTTCAGCTCGCTTTCGGTCGGTGAGATCAAGTGCAAGTGCGAGAACAAGCGGCTCATCGTCCAAAGAAATTGGCTCAACCCACAAGAGCGTGTCAATGAGTTCGCCCGATCTCGTCCGGAACCGGCGATCCGACGCCTGCAACCTGCCATCTCTCTTCAATACCTGCAAAATGTCAGCCCGTGTGGATGCATCAGGATAGAACCCGAGTTCAATAATTGAATGTCCCACTATTTCATTTTTGTTGAACCCGCTCAGTTTGACAAAACTATCATTGACCTCCAGGTAAGTACCATCCGCGATCCTCATCACGGCGATGGGAATAGGACTGGCATGAATAAGCGTTCGGTAGGCCGATTGCGAGCTCGATATCTTTGAGGCATTCCGGGTCATGAGCCCGTACCATAAAAGGGCCGTTACAGCAACGAACAACCAACCCTTGATCGTAGCGAAGGTTGGCAGGAGGGCGGGGTCAGTAACGGTCCAATAAAGCACTCTGTCAGAGAATCCAATCCAGATACACGAAAGAACAATATACACCATCGTGTAACGGACAATTGCGGACTGACCGGAATATCGGGAAAACGCACTACGGAGTATGCCGGTGTTAGGCATCGTAAGATCCCTCTTTCTTCAGCAGTATGGGCATTCGCTCTCAGGAAATCAGCATGAAGCTTTATGCTTCGTTATCAGAAAGAACAAGGCAGAGTCACATCGGATAATTCTGGTTCAGTTACCGTGCATAGTAGATTGAACCATTTTTATGAAATCAGTCGGATGAAACGGTTTTTTGATTGCCTGCAGATGTTCTTCCTCCAGAAGCTGCGTGATCACTTTGTCCGAAGTGAAGCCGGAGCAGAAGAAGGCTCTTACATTTTTGTTGATTTTTTTCAATTCCATGTACGTCTGTCCTCCGTCCATCCTCGGCATCACAAGGTCAAGGATAACGAGTGCGATCTCTTTTCCGCGCTCGCGGTACTGTTCGACAGCCTCGACACCATCCTTCGCGATAAGAACCCTGTATCCGTTATCTTCCAGCAATTCCTTCCCGAGTTCCTGCATCATCTCTTCGTCATCAACCAACAGCACAAGCTCTCCGCCTGTTGCAGCGGAAACGCCCGAAGACTCATCCCGAACTGGCGCCGGTTCGACGGCGGGGAGGTAAACTTTAAACGCGGTGCCGGCGCCTTCCTCGCTTTCTACAAGGATTGTACCATGGTGTTCTTTAACAATGTTATAGACGATCGAGAGACCCAGGCCAGTCCCTTTCCCTTGCTCTTTTGTGGTAAAGAACGGATCGAACATTTTCTCCCGCACCGCTTCCGACATACCGCATCCTGTATCGGCCACTTTGATCTCGATACAGCGTGTCGATGTCGGCGGTAGGAGGCGCATATTCACATCCTGCCCGACAAGCCGGGTTCTGGCTTCGATCGTAAGTGTCCCCCCGTTCGGCATTGCGTCGCGTGCATTAACAGTCAAATTCAGCAGGACCTGGTACAATGATCCGCGGTCACCTTTAATAGGGACCAGTTCTTCTCCGAGGATCTGAGTAATTGTGATCGAGCGGGGGAATGTTTCGGTACACAAACTTGCAACCTCATTAATAAGCAAGCCGACGTTGAACTCCGACTCTTCCCTTTTTTTCATTCGTGATACAGAGAGAAGATGAGCCGACAACTCTGCCCCTCGTGTCGCTGATCGCTCTATCGTTTCCCCATATTTCATGACCTTCACCGGATCATGAGCGTATTTCTTAAGTTGCATGACAAATCCGAGAATGTTGTTAAGAATGTTGTTGAAATCGTGTGCGATACCGCCGGCAAGAGTTCCGATACTCTCCATTTTCTGTGACTGGCGCAGTTGATCTTCGAGCAACCGGCGTTCGGTGTTGTCGAAGATGTACCCTTTTATCTGGACAAGTTCTCCCTTGTCGTTGAAGATTCCGAATTGATTCGATACAAGGTAAATAGTTTTCCCGTCTTTTCGCTTCGCCACTTCTTCGTAATATTCCAGCTTCCTTTTTTCACGAAGGAGCGCCAGGAGACTCTCCCGGTCGACTCTGGAGAAATAAAATGATTCTGCGTTTGTACGCAGCACCTCTTCGACCGATTCGAATCCATAGATACGGGCGAACGCAGGGTTGCAGGAAAGGATCTTTCCGCCGACAGTGCTGATGAAGTCGCCGGTCAGATCGTCTTCGAAGAACTGACGGTAGCGTTCCTCGCTCTCGCGCAATGCCTTCTCCGACGCTTTCCGCACAGTAACGTCTTGATTCACCCCATACGTCCTGACAGTGTGCCCATCCTTGTCTTTCACGACAAAGATGGTTACCTCGAGATAGCCGATCTCGCCGTTAGCGTAGATCATGCGATGCTCCATTCGCTGGCTATACTGCAAATCGGTTGTTGCAAGCGCTTTGCCGATTTCTAAGCCTACGAGGGCGACATCGTCCGGGTGCACGAACCGCCGGGTATATTCGGCAGATGACATCGTATACCCTCCAACGTCTGCTGCCGTAGTTCGGAAAATAGCGTAGAAGTGATCGTTGAAGGTGAAGATGTCGCGCTCCACATTATATTCCCACGGCCCGAGAGAGGCAATCTTCATTGTGTCGGAAAGCAAGGCTTCATTTCTTCGCAAGGCGAGTTCAGCCTTTTTGCGCGCCGTGATATCCTGGTTGACGCCGTACCTCCTGGTCAAGCGACCGTTTTCGTCTTTAACGATGAAGATGCTTGCATCAAGGTAGCCAGTTTCGCCGTTTGCATAGAGCATGCGATGTTCCAGGTGATGGCTCGTCTCGAGCTCAGGAGATATGAGTGAGTTTTGGATCTCACGCTGCACCCAGACCGCGTCGTCAGGATGAACGAAACGCTTAACATATTCGGCGGAAGACATGGTATACCCACCCACTTCTTTTGCGGTCGTGCGGAAAACGTCGTAAAAATGGTCGTTGAAAATGTACTTGCCGGTCACGACGTCTTGCTCCCATGGCCCAAGACGCGCAATTTTCATCGCATCGGACAACAAAGCTTCGTTCCTTCGCAATCGTATCTCGGCCTCTTTTCTCTCGCTGACATCCCGCGCAATTCCAAGCAACTCTATCAATTCTCCGTTCTGAAGACGGCGGGTCACGATAACCTCAACCTGAATTACGCCCCGGCCCTTTGTTCGGACACGTAACTCAGTAAAAACATTCGGCTCTCCCGCAATGACTCTGCTGAAGCGATCGAGAGCAATGGGAATATCCTCGGGAAATAGCAATTCCATAAAAGGTCTACCGATCCACTCAGCACTTGGCCAGCCGCTAACTGTTTCGAATGATGGATTCAGTGTGGTAATTTTACCGTCCGGAGCAAGGCTGAAGATAATGTCGCGTGCGGTTTCAATCAGAGAACTGAAGCGCGTTTCACTTTCCATCAAAGCTTTCTCCGTCATCCGGCGTTGCTTCCGGGAGCGGGTGTCTTCGATCTCCCGTTTTATCACCGGAACGAGACGCGCCAGCGTATCTTTCATCAGATAATCGTGCGCGCCCAATTTCATGATCTCGACGGCCGTTTCCTCCCCGCTTGTCCCCGAGATAACGATAAAAGGAATATCCCGTCCGCTTTCCTGAAGGAGCTTCAACGCAGCAAACGCGTTGAATTGCGGCATCGTATAATCCGAGAAGATGAAATCCCACGGACGATCGGAAAGAGCTGCACTCATCCGGTCGGCCGTTTCGACTCGCTCAAACTCGACGCTGTAATTTGCTTTTTGGAGATGTCGCACAATAAGATGAGCGTCGTTCTCAGAATCCTCAATCATCAGGATGCGGAGGTGATTATCCATTGAATGCCTCAAACGATTGGTGGCGGTTCATTAGTAACAATCCTGTTGAGCCCAACATGCGGTCTTCTTCTCCGATATTCTTATCGATGCCGCCGCACGACAAGCGCAGTTTACCCGTGGAGCGAATAGGCCTGTTTGATGATAGCTGATGTGTACGCCCATGAGATCAATCCATTGATGAACTTCATTTTCGAAACACTACTCCGTATGACAAACTTACACTGAATAAACGCGCTGTGTTGATTTGATCTTCAATTGATCCATCTTATAGCGGAGCTTTGAGCGCGAAATTCCGAGGACTTTCGCGGCCTGCACCTGATTTCCATCCGTAATCTGCAATGTTTGGAGAATCAGATCTTTCAGCACTTCGGTCATCCCTACACCCTTCGGAGGGACTCTCAACATAAATTCGGTCCCCTCTGAAACTGTAGTCATTGGTCCTTTGCCGTCGTCGGGGCCGAGAAACGCAATATCATTCTTTGTAATGATGGGGGTATCGTTCAAGAGGACGATGCGCTCGACGGCATTTCGCAGTTCACGCACATTTCCTTTCCAGGGGAGCCGAAGGAGGCGTTCTTTCACATCCTTATCAAGGGTCGGGGCAGGCTTATTGAACTTTCGGCTGAATTCCTGGATGAATGCGAACGTCAATGCTTCGATATCCTCTGTCCTCTCACGAAGGGGGGGTATTTTCACTACCGCGACGTTCAAGCGATAGTAAAGATCTCCACGGAACGATCCGGCCTCAACTTCTTTGGCGAGATTCTTATTGGAAGCCGCGATGACGCGCACATCAACAGAAATCTCTCTGGTCCCACCCAGACGATAAAACTTGCGCTCTTCAAGAACCCTCAGGAGCTTCACCTGCATATCGAGCGACAACTCTCCCACTTCGTCGAGAAGGATTGTCCCGCCGTTCGCCATTTCGAACTTTCCCTGTTTCATCCTCTCGGTTGCGCCGGTGAAGGCGCCTTTCTCGTATCCGAAAAATTCGCTTTCAGCCAGGTCCTTTGGGATCGCAGCACAGTTCAGGGCAATGAACGGCTGGCTGCTGCGTACAACGCTTTTTTGATGGATGAACCGCGCCACGAGTTCTTTCCCGGTTCCACTTTCCCCTTCGAGGAGGACCGTCGTGCTCTCGCCGCTGGCAAGCTTCTCGGCAAATTCAAGGACGCGTCGAAGGGCAACGCTGTTGCCGATGATCCCGCTGCGGGATCGTTGTTTCTCGAGCTCTTCCTGAAGCACAGTGACCCGGTTCTCGAGGTGAGCAAATTCAAGATTCTTCTCGATGAGTACGATAAGATGGTTCAGGTCGAACGGCTTCACGACAAAATCCGCCGCTCCCTCCTTCATCGCCTGGACCGCAAGAGAAACGTCGGAATGCGCCGTCATCATAATGACCGGTGCTTTCCATCCATCAAACTTGATCTGCTTCAATATCTGGATGCCGTTTGCAGCTCCAAGATAAATGTCAAGCAAGATGACATCCGGATTGAACGATCCGAGCTGCGCGAGAAATTCCTCCCTGTCCGAGCTGACAGCGACTGCATAACCCGCGTCTGTGAGAACGTTCTTTACCGACACTGTCAACGACCTCTCGTCGTCTGCTACTAGGATTCTGCCTTTTTCCATTCTATTCTCCGTACTTGTTGGTTACGATGGCAAAAATATTCGGACGAGCGTTCCGCCGTTTGGAGAAGACTCCAAGCCGATATCCCCTTGGTGGCGTCCGATGATATATTTGGATAGTGCTAGGCCGAGACCCGTCCCTCCCGATTTCGTTGTTCGAAACGGCTCGAACAAGACCGCTTTCATTTCCGGAGGTATTCCTTTGCCGGAATCCTGGACCAGTATCTCGACTCCCGCGCCAGGCTTAGCCGATCCGGATGGGTCCGTCGTCCGAGTTGTTACTGCAATTGTGCCATTATCCGGCGAGGCATCGATTGCGTTCTGAAGAACGTTCAACATAACCTGCTGGATCTGTTTCTGATCGACCATGACGTCAGGAGCATTTTCATCGAAGGAGGTCGAGAGCGTAATGCCCTTTTGCTGAATCGGGAGCGAGACAAAGTGGAGCGACCGGGCGATGATGGCATTGATCGAGTGCTGTTGAAGCGACGGCGGCGTGACGCGCGCGAGCCCGAGAGTATCTTCGATGACATGCTGGATGCGATCGGCTCCCTCAAGAGCGGCGACGATCGACTCGTAGTCCGGCGATGCGTTGTCGATCTTTCGCTGCAGGTATTGGAGATTCAATGTAACGCCGGCAAGGGGGTTGCGAATCTCGTGCGCGATACCCGCCGCCAGCCGTCCCATGAGCGACATCTTCTCCATCTGCATCAATGTACTTCTGATCTTTTTCTGTTCTGTGATATCGCGGACAAACAGCATTACCCGCGGGTCATTGGGTTGTGCGAGCGGCCCCTCACTGACGTCGACTTCAATCAAATCACCTTCCTTCGTCCGCATCAATGCTTCGCGTGCCACGACCTCGCCGCTGTGCATCAGAGAAGCGTCCGAAGGGCGTTCTTCGACAAACGGAAGCGCAGACAGCTGGAGGAGCTCATCTCTTGTAAATCCGAGCAGTGCCAGTCCCTGGTTGTTCACATCGACGATCAACTGCGTTCTTCCGTCCAGGACAAAGATGGCAACGCTGGCGTTTTCAAATAGTCCGCGGTAGCGAAGCTCGGATATCTGCAACTCCCGGTTTTTTCTGGCAAGTGTCGAAGCATACATTTCCAATTCTTTCATTTTCTCTTCGAGCTTCTTCGACACGAGAGTATGATGCTTTTCGAGAAAGGACTGGTCGTCGATGCCAGCGGCTGGTTCGGGGGTCTGGTCGACCTGGATGCCGTAACTTTGAAGGGTCACCTCTTTCACGGCTTCGATGAGCGTGGCCAGACCGGCGTACTTCATGATGTAACGGTCTACCCCGACATTTCGCGCAAGCTCCTGATCTTCCTCGTCGACATAATTTCCGGTGTAGATGATAAATGGGGTCTTTGCATTTTTTGGATTTTCCTTCACTTTCTTGCAAAGCTGAAACCCGTCCATCCGTGGCATCATGGCGTCGGCGATAATCAGGTGAACCGTTTCGCGGTTGAATATCTCGAATGCCTCAACGCCGCTGTGCGCCGAGATGGTATTATAGCCGCTCTCTGTAAACAGGTCCTGCAGCAGTTCGAGGTTTTCCTCGACGTCGTCGACAATGAGAATCGTCAGGGTGTTGGGGAGTCGATCAGTCGGGATGATATCTGTATGATTTGTGACCATTGAAGGTTCAGAATTAGTGAGTAACGTATACATGAATTCGACAGTTGGCTGAATAACGCTGGACAACATTACAGTATTAGCCAAAGCAATTCAATCCGCGTCATCGTGTATTTTTGAGGCTAAGCGGTAGCGCGTAGTCGATTCGCAAAATGTAACGAATCGCCGCGACGAAAAACGTCTGGACTCGAGCATTTCGATAATGACGAAAACAGTGAGTTGATGAGAAGAAAAACTACAGTGTCGAAGGGATAAAAACAAAATAAAACGAATCGGTAGGGCTTAGGTCAGGATGCGGAAGTTGATGTCACTTTGGAATAACGGCGATCCCGTGTTTGATCGCATACGTTACCAGACTTGCAGTATCGTGAAGATCGAGCTTTTTCATGATGTTATTTCGGTGTGTATCGACCGTGCGCACGCTGATGTAGAGGAGGTCGGCGATTTGCTGATGTGATTTTCCTTCTGCGACGAGCTGGAGAATTTCCCTCTCTCTCGCGGTTAACGGCCCGACATACGCCGAGAACTCATTGTCGCCGCCGATATTAGTTCCCGGCATCGTCCGCTTGAGATATCCGTCCAGCATGATCTTGGATATCTTCGGGCTGAAAAAAGCCATTCCTTCATACACTGCCTTAACTGCGGAATAGAGGTCATCTGGAGAAACATTTTTTAGCAGGTATCCATTTGCCCCGCTCTGAAGCGTCTCCGCTACATATTCTTCGTTGTCAAATGCCGACAATACCAGAATCTTGAGGTCGGGGAGTTTCTTCCTGATAAGGCGGGTTGCATCGAGGCCGTTAAGTTCCGGCATGCTGATGTCCATAAGAACAACGTCGGGCTCCTCGATCAATGCAAGTTCGACTGCAATCCTGCCGTTTGACGCTTCTCCGACCACTTCGAAATCAGGGTTCAATGAAATAAGAGAAACAATTCCCCTGCGGACGATCACATGATCATCGGCAACAATTACCCGGATTTTTTTCTTATCGGCCATTAAGAGGAATTTCGATATTGATGGAGGTGCCTTTCCCCTTTTCGCTTGTCAGCTTAAATCGTCCGTTAAGCGCTTCTATGCGGTGTTTCATGTTATCGATACCGAGGCCACCCGCCCAGAGCCCCCGGTCGATATCACGGCTGTTGTCGAACCCCCTGCCGTCGTCCGAAATGGTAAGGAACAACGCCCCGTCCGGCTTTTCAATGACGATCCGCGCATTCTTCGCTCCGGAGTGCTTTGCGATATTTGTTAGAGCTTCCTGAATCACGCGATACACCGTCGATTCCGCCTTCGGGTCAAATCGTTTGAGATCATCGGGGCACGAGAGAACAAGGAGAATTTTTGTCCGCTCCTGAAAACGATCGACATAAATGCGGAGCGCAGAGACGATTCCAAGATCATCCAAGATCGGCGGGCGGAGGTCGAAGGCGATCTGTCTGATCGTAATCAATGTTTCGTCGATGACCTGCTTCATCATAAGCACCCTTTCAATGGCTTCGGTGCCGGTTATCGAAGCCTGCCGGACAAGCAGGTCGAGATTAAACCGAAGGCCGATCAGGGCCTGGCCGATTCCATCGTGCAGATCGCGGGTGATCCTTCTCCGTTCCTCTTCCTGAATAAGTGCCAGCCGCGACGTGAGTGTCGCCATCGTCTTCGAATACTTGACGCTCTCCTGGTAGAGCATCGCATTCTCTAGTGCGAGAGCGGTTTGGTTTGCGAGGTTCGCGGCGAGCTGAATCTCTTCCTCAGTAATCTCGTGGTATCGACGATAGCCGACGACGATAGCTCCGAACCATCGTCCTTTATTTGTGATGGGGACGCCAAAAGCTGAGACGAGATTCTCCGCTACCATGACTTTGAACTCCGTCGGATCGACGGGAGGTTTGTCCGGGAATTTGTCGATAATGAACGGCTGCTGCGATGCGATGACCCTGCCTGGAATCCCGCGGCTATTTTCGTTTTGGTCGGACGCAAAATAATCGGATTTATTGCCGACGATCTCGCGGTACGTAACCAACGAGGTCTTTGCATCGAGAGTGGCGACCGCGACGAAATGAGACTCCAGAAGCCATGCGATATTCTTGACGACGAGTCTCAAAACCTCGTCGACGTCGAAGCTCGATGTCATTTGCCGGCCGATCTCGTACAGCGCAAGCGTGTACCGGTTTCTGTATTTCAACTCGATCCCGGGGAAGTGTTCACCATCCATCCCGAGCATCACGGTGCGAATCTCCCCGCGATCGGCAAGCTCCGATTGGAACCGCGCCTGCACCGTAAACTCGCCTTTCGTTCGGAGTCTTGCTGTCACAATCGATTTCCCGGACTCGGTCAGCACCTTCCAGTGTTCCGCGAACCGTTCTCGGTCCTCCTGTTGGAGCAGGTCTTCCAGCCGCACGGCATCCAGTTCGTGGAGACTGAACCCGCTTATCAGCAGGAAACGGTCGTTCGCATCGAGCACTTTTTGCCCCACATCGGTGATGAGCTGAGGATGTCCCCCGGCATCTGCCATAACCTCAAGTTCAGTCTTGTGAATTACAGGGTGGTGCTCCGATCCGATCATCTCTCCTCCGACACGGTGATGGTGCCAACTTGAGCTATAATATACAAAACACCATGGTGAATGGAAAGGACGGATGCGTTTTAGGATTAGGCGAACGCAGCGATCGCGGACTCACCGAACTGGCAGGAACATGTATCGGACAACTGGGGGGCCATGACACGGTGACTGGGTTTCAGACGAGCAGACGAAGAATAGGAATTACTTCGTCAGTGAACGGCAACGGTATTCGGAGGAAGAAAAAAATCGACACGCACTTCGAGCTGGCGGTCCGGAGTTTCAAAGAGCAGGTCATCACAGAGGAGCAATTCTTCAACGCTGCTCTGGTTCGAATCGCTGAGCCCTTTAAGGTAAACGGTATATTCAAGGAGAAGACAATACAGATCGAACGAGAGGATGAGCTTTGGCTTCTCCTTCGCCTCTTTCCCGCACGATGCGCTGATCGTGTTGATATATGTGCACAGCTCAAGCGCTTTCGTGAGCAATGCTTCGACTCCGGACACGGACATGATTCCCACGTAGTTATTTAGAAACTTGTTTCTTCAGGTCTTTCAACATTGCGTCGGCGACTTTTTCGATGACGTCGGGTTTCGAGTAGAAGCCTTCGTCGATCTTCTTCCCGATCTCCTTCATTTTATTCGATTTGCCGGATTCGTAGAGCGATCGCGCCTCGTCAGAGACATTGACCTTATCCTTCGATGTTGATTTGGCTTCTTGCTCGTCCTTGACTTTTTTTGAAGTCGAGGGTTGAACAGGAATGCCGCTGCTGGTGACTTCACTGATTCCCATAATTTCCTCCTAACGTAGATAATCGAAAACGTGCCGCGTGTTTTGAACTTCTACGATCTTGTTCAGCACGCTCTTCTTCCTTCCTAGGATCAACTGTAATATATGAAGATTTTTTTCTTGTGTCGACTGCATTACGGCTCGTAAACGATTTTTCGCCTCATTATCGATCGGGAGGAAATCCTCCCTCTTCCCCGGCATCAGCTCACGAATACGCTCGAGCATCCGTTTTCGTGCTCGGAGGTGATCTTGAAGACCGGAAAAATCTCCCGCAGAAGCCTGCTCGCACGCTGCAGACGACGTTTCAAAGAGCGATCGAAACAGACTGGTGAGTTCTTCGTTCCGCCCGCCCGGGGATGGAACCCCAGCCTGAACCGTTGCCGGTACTGCCCGGTCGGCACGACGTGTGTTATCCTTCATGATCAAACAGAACTCCAAGTAATTTAGCTATGCGGTCCGACACCTTCAGCACTTCTTCCGACGGTATTTGACGAATGATCTCATGTGTATGCGCATCGGTCACAGTAACAACCGTTTGTTTTGTAATGCTGTCTATCGAAAATGAGAGATTCGTATTCACGACCTTCATGGCCGCATTGAGCTCTTGTACTGCCGCGGTCAGTTCATTTGCCGTACGCCGGCTCTTCTGCTGAGCCGCAGCTGCGCCTTGTTTATCCGCACCTGAGATGTCCGGCGGTAGTGATCCTGAGAGAGCGCCGACTGGTTGTGTGGTTTCCATAACTTGTCCTTTGCATTCCCTGCTCTTAACTAATCAATGACGTACTGCTGGAACTTGATGATGAGTCACTGTACAGGTTGCCCGATAAAATATCCGTCATTTCTTGCTGCTGCGCAAGTGCAGTTTCATATTCAGACTGGAGTAAAACCAGCTCATTCTGGTATTGCGCCGTTTGGATTGTGATCTGTGCATTCACGGTCTTGATCCTGGCATTGAGACTAGTCAACTGGCTCGAAGCAATGCTGCTCAGCGAGTTCATTCTCCCTGTGGTTGGTGCCACGAAAGTCTTGAGAAGGGTATTCAATTGCACTGCAATTCCGTCCGAGGAATTGAAGAGGTCGGAAATCTCAGTCGGATCGGCCGCCATCGCCGCATTGAATTTCGTCGAATCGGATATGCTGAGCGTTCCGTCGGTACCAGGAGTAATCCCGATCTGGAAAAGGTTTTGCGGATTGCCCGCCTTCGCGGATGAGACTTGTCCGAAAATCAGGGTCTGAAGATTTACCTGAAGCATCGTAAAGTCAGACTGTCCGGCAAATATCTGAGGAGTGTTGGTCGTCGGATCGATCGATGTTTCGGTACTCAAGTACGAGAGGACTGCATTATAATTCGTGATAAATTGCTGTACTGTCGACTGTGCCTGATTCGTATTGATGCCTATGTTGATCGTAGCCGGTATATCAGTCGGGCTCTGGACCGCATTCAGGGCCAGGGTAACCCCGGACAGAGCATCGGTCACAGTGTTCCCGGGACGTACCATGTCGATCCCGTCAAGTTCAAAATTCGAGTCGAGGAGCGACGTGTCTTGTTTCATGAAACCGCCGGTTGTGGCATTGAAGGCTGTCCTGCTGGAAACGACTGTCGGCGAAAGACCGACGTTTGAAAGGAGCGTCCCCGTGGTATCTGAAAGCGTAACAGCGTTCGTTGATCCAGTCTGAGTTGACTTAAGTACCAACCGGCTTGTTGAAGAAGTATCGGTCACGACGGATGCTACGACGTTCCCTTTTTTCAAATTGATAGCAGCCGCGATATTGGCCAGCACTATCGTGTTGGAATCGCCGGCAGAGACCACGACGTCAACACTCTGATTACCCACTTGGATGGTCTTGGTTCCCGCTCCCTCCGCGGTCACAATGCTGTTTGCAGCACTGCTGATCCGATCGGATAGCGCCTCGTCTACATTGGCGAGTTGCGTGACAAGAATAGAATGGGTCCCGGAGGTAGCGCTGGAAGAGGCGGTCGGCGCAACGATGTTCGGCAGCGAACTTGACGCTGTCAACGTCAGGAAGGTGGACGAGCTGTTCGTCACGGCCATCGCTTTAGTTGTATTGCTTAATGTCTGTAATTTGCTGGTCAGGGTCCCGAGGGCAGAAATCCGGGCATTCAGGGTCGTTTCCTGAGTCTGGATGGGGGTTACTTCCTCGCTCTGAAGGTCGGTCTGATATTGTTGAACCGCGCTTAATATCTGCGATGATACTTGTGTCGCTGGTCCGGTTGCCATGCTGATACCCTTGTTTCCATCTAAAGATTAAATGCCTGAGCCCATGCCGATCGTAATTCCTCGAGCACGGTTGTCGCTTCGGCGATCTGGCCTTTGCGAATACATTCTTTTGAGTACATATACAAACTTAACAACCCGTTCGCCATTTCCTCATAATCGAAATTCAACCCGAGAATAAGCTGAGTGATCGCTCTCTGGGCAAGATCGTAGTCCTTTTTCTTGCAGGCGAAGATGGCGGTGTCGTACAGTTTCTTGATCACTTGCACCGGCGTCAGATTGACCAGGTGCTCTCTTCTGTAGGAATTTGCGGCGGAAGCCATTGCGTGCTGGTTACCCGCTATTGCCATTTGGGCGTGATATTCAGCCGTAGGCGTTTGCTCTGTATCTTCATGTTCGAGCGTTGCGATTAATTTTTGAGTTGCAGATTCCATAACTCCCTCGATGATCTTGTCTTATTCTGAATCACTCTCTTTGTTTGAAACTTCATCATGGAAAAAACGTGAGGGGCTCAGGTTTGTTAACCGAAGCCCCTCCCGAGTTCATGAGATGTTACTTGAACAGCGACAGGAAAACTTGCGGTGACTGATTGGCTTGTGCCAACTGTGCCGTCGCAGTCTGTTGCAGAATCTGATCTTTCACCGACGAAATCTGCTCTACAGCAATGTCAGCATCCGTGATCTGGCTCTTGGAAGCCGTGATGTTCGTGATCATGGTTGAAAGGTTAGTCTGTTTCGCTGTAAGGCGGTTCTGCTGGGCGCCGATACTGCCGATCGCATCGAGTACGGTCGTGATACCGGTGTCAACAGTAAGCCCTGCAACCTTTGACGCATCGATCGAACCAGCTGCTGTTCCGAGAAGAGCGGCGGAACCAACTGCTGTTGTCAACGACATGGAGAAGTTCGCACCAGTATCGCCAACCTGGAATGCCGGTGTTGAACCTCCGTTCGTGGTGATTGTGCTTCCTGCAGCAACCAAATCTGTAGCGCTGGTTGCGGCCGAAACTGCGGCAGTTCCCATGTAACTGATGGAGACACCAAGGTTCGCGAAATTGAGCGTTTGCGCTCCGCCTACCGTTGATTGACCCATCGTCACTGATGCGGTCGCACTATCGCTTGCCCGGGTCATTGTAAGAACTGCACCGGACTTGCTCAATGAGTAGGAATCAGATGCCTTAGCTCCTGAAACATCGACACCAGTTACCGTTCCGTCTGCTGAAGCGACGCCAGAGGTAAGAGTTCCGCCCGATTGACCCACGCCAGCGACAAAAGATCCGTTGATCAGGCTCTTGCCGTTGAACTGTGTCTGGGCAACTGTGTCGTCGATTTCTTTCGCAAGGTCCGAAATCGTTGTCGCGATTGCGTTCTGCTCGTCTGTGCCAAGTCCGCCGTTATTGAATTCGGTTTGCTGAGCTTTGACCTGCGTCATCAAGTTGGAAATCGTCTGATATCCGCCTTCTGCGACGTTGTAGATGTTCTGTGCAGAGCTGACGTTATCGGACGCTGCACTCAATGATGCAAGCGTGCCGCCCATTTTGCTGGAAATGACATATCCTGACGGATCATCCGCGGCACTGTTAATGCGTTTACCGGACGCTAACCGCAATTGATGGACAGCCAGATCCGCGTTCACTGAATTCAACGCATTAAGTGCGTTTAATGCAGCAATGTTAGTGTTTATTCGGGTTGACATAATTACCTCCTTGTAATATGTTTGTGATTTGAAGTGGGCTTCCGTGCCCGTATGTGTGTGGAAAGCTTTGTTAGCTTCTAAGAGTATTATCGGCACATGAATCGCGAACTGTAGCCCCAATCGGATATTTATATTAAAATTATGAAATATGGGTGAAGGGGTCATGCCTCGAAAATGAAGGGAATTAGGGGAGACATGACGCACAGGTCGAAAAATTGTCGCTGATTCGGGAAGAGAAATTCGAAGGACGAAGATAGTTATGCTGGAGGGTTTGTTGTGCGCTGACCAACTGGGAAGAAGTATGATCCTCTAACGACCTCTTCAAACAACGCGTTGATCGCAAATGGAGTTTATGAAATCAGTGTTACAATAGAAGTGATATGGATAATCATGCATTCGTGTATATCTTCCCCTCTGCGATTTCTACTAGAAGCTAGCTCAAAAATGGTTTCCATGCAGAAAGCAGTCGTCAATGTCATGCTGAGCGGAGCGAAGCATCCATGACATAAAAGCCTTGGAGAGTCAAGGTGTGTCATTGCCATGGATTCTCCCGAAGGGATGCCTTCGGCATTCACCTCGTCTGAAAAACGACGGTCGACGACTCGACTCGTCGAGGGTTCAGAATGACAATGATCTGTCAGTGTTCCATCAGAAGGACATGAACAAGAGTTTATGAGATGGTTTCTAG
>CAYTOA010000004.1:37419-122111 GCA_964439265.1 uncultured Chitinophagaceae bacterium | reverse complement strand
AAGTTTTTAGAAAGTTCAAAGCGTGTATCACGATCCCGGGCGTTCAGGAATTTCGAGATGAATATGGAGCGATAGACATTATCTACAAAAAGCTCCAGGATGACCGTGAGAAGGCGGATATTACATCGGTTGTTAAAGAATTGCAGGCCATCGTCGATAAAGCAATTCAGCCTAACACGGTTGCAGATGTGAGTGACCGGACATTTGACATCAGTAAGATCGACTTCGACAAGTTGAAAGAGGAATTCAATAAGTACAAGCGGAAGAATACCCTTACTTATGAACTGAAGACACAAATAGAAAAACGTTTGCAAGCGATGATCTTAAGAAATCCTCTCCGGGTCGACCTTTACAAAAGGTATCAGGAAATTATCGCTCAGTACAATTTGGAGAAAGATCGTGTGACAATTGAAGAAACATTCACTGCGCTGCTGAGGTTTGTCGGTCAGTTGGATCGTGAAGACAAACGTGCCATACGCGAAGGGCTTGACGAGGAGACTCTGGCGCTTTTCGACCTTCTGGAAAAACCTAATCTCAGTACGCGGGAGAGAAACGTTCTAAAGAAAGTAGCAAAAGAGCTTTTAGAGAAACTCAAAAAAGAGCAGTTAAAGGTTTTTGATTGGAGGGAAAAAGAAGGCACTCGCGCATCCGTAAGGTCATTCATTCATGATTTTCTGTGGAATGAATCGACGGGGTTGCCGGCGGACGCTTACACTCCGAATGAAGTCGAGGTGAAGGCTGAACTGGTCTTCAATCACGTTTATCGGCAGTATGTGGATTCGTGGAATAACGTCTACCAAGCGGGAACGTATGCAAGTCCCGGTCAATCGGGTCAATAAAAGATAACTTTGTTAATTCTAGTGTGCATCGTCAAAGCGATCCTCCGGTCGATTCTTTTCGAAGTCGCTCCGGATTAAAGCTATAACCTTTTCATTCATCTCCTGCATCAAGTTTGCATCTGTATTTCTATTGCGATAGCTTTAAGCACACATTAGGAACAAGAAACCTGCTAATTCTCAAAACCTTTTATCCAAAATGACTGTTTTTGATAACGTACTTTTTGTAAATTTCTCTCAACTAAGTCGGCGTGTTGGATTGAACATTATATCGATTATTGGTGTACTCTTTACATTAGCTATAGAAAGTCGATGACGGGGGAGCAACTCAAATCGTACTTATTGTCTATTCGAAAGAACGTTATCTCCCGCCAGGAGCTTGTTCTTCTGATTCAATTTTCCCGTTTACTCGCTCAGAAACACTTGCTTTATCACAAACCCTCCGTCCTGCGCTTGTGTGAAAACACCGGTATCTCGGAATTGGATCTCGGAGTCGACATAACAGCAGACATTTTCGCTAAAGATCATGACGATAGATTATTCGAGCTGGAGAATTTTATACGATCGTTCGACTCGCCTTTTGAAAATGCGGATGACACGCACGTCTATTTTGCCTTTAAGAAATTCGTGTTACAAAAAGCTTCTTCTCGTCTGGCAAAAACGTATGCGCAGGCAGACCCTTCCGGAGCAAGAATTCTGCGGAACGTTAAAGATCAAGTAAAAAAAATAACCATTCTGGAAATAGTAGAAGATTTTCGCGGAAAAGTTCTCCAAATGAAGAGCGACAATTCGGGGTTGAATCAACCAGAATTTCCTTTGGATGTTCTTGAACAAGAATTGCTTTCCAGGATCGACCACATGCATAGGGTCCCGGATATCCTTGGGCTTCTCCCTTCCATATTTACCGACCGACCGCAATTCAGACGGTCGGTTCCGCTGTTCGATTTCGTTCAAATAATACGCAGATTTTATGTTGACAATGACGAGGAAGAAGTCGTTGCGCTTGATAAAGAATTGACTGTTGAGGAAATTGAAGTAATGGAAACTGAAGTAATGTCATTTCTCAACAAGATCATCTTCACAAAATATTATCCGAGAAAGATCGGCACGAAAGAGGATGCAGAAAAACTTGGCGCAGCGTTAAAAGATGTTATATCTGGCTTTTGGCAATCCACCGAGGACAAGAACTCTGTTGAAAAGAGTATTCGAAAGCATTTTGCTTTGACACATGAAGAATATAAGCAGCAATGGAAAAATCAGGCGGAATATCTGGTAAAACTAGCTAAGGAACAATTTTCAGCATTACTGAATGGCGTCATTTGAATAATCAGAAAGCGGCAAGAAACGTAGAAATAGTATAAGTGATGGGCGAAAAGATATATACACAAGAAGAACTTGACCTGTACATTCGCTTTCCGGATCGATTGACCGGTGAGCAGAAGAGTGCGATTGAAATATATCTGCGGAAGAATATGCTCGCCGCAGAATATGTCGCTCTCCAAAGGAAAATGTACGCCGAGTTGGATAAGGATATACAGCAACCGCCAACGAAATCAGATTTCGAGCGCGCCGATACGCTTTTGCGAAAAAGACAATTTCTTCTCCCGTCGCTGGGTCTAACGCGCCCGGGAAAGAAAGATTTTCTGACCTCTCCTTTTGAAATTATTGCCGAGCGCCGGGCGCCGCTTCCAGTCCGGTTTATCCGGTACGCAGGGATACATCCCGTTAAGACAGGTTCGTTTGCTGTCGCTGCCATGGTAGCTATCGTCCTAGCATTCAACATGTTCTCACCGCGCCTAGATTCAAATCCTATGTACGCAAAAGTTATAAATAATGTCCTCATGGTGTATAATAAAGAGGGTGCGAAGCTTTGGACCAAACCGGCAGTCGGAACGCCTGATTACGGCATGAACGATGATTTTGCAAGCGGACATATGAGGCCTTTTCTCATTGCCGATGTTGACGGAGATGGCATAAACGAAGTGTTGACGAATCTTTACAATGAGAAATATTTGGGTCAAGCAACTACAAATACGTTGACATGCTACTCAAACGCCGGCACGGAGCGATGGCATTTTGCCCTTGCTGCCGATCTTTCCGGCATTGAAAAAGGGAGAATGCATGCTGAACAAACAGAAATTTATGATTTTGCTGTTGTCCCGGGATACGGTTTAAAGAAGCCGATGATTTTTGTCGCGTTCGGCTATCCTAACGCTTATCCGTCATGCATCGCTGAAATAGACCCGGTACAAAAAAAAGAGGTTCAGCTTTATTGGCATGTCGGTGAAATTCAGAAGCTTTTTGCAAGCGACGTTGACGGCGATAGGAAGAAAGAACTTTTGTTCACGGGAATTAACAATTTCGAAAACGCTGTTTTTGTTGCTGCGTTAGACCCTGATTCCATTTCCGGCCCAACATCTGTTTCATTTACTGGATTTATGGATGGACGGCGGGCTCAGGAACTGTTTTATTGTCTATTCCCCCCCACATCTCTGTGTCTAGACTTAAGGGCTGTCAAATATAACGGGATTGGGGATATGGAGCCGTTGGAAGGGGAGGATTTTGTTAAGATCGCAACGACAGAAGATGATGGCTGGAGTGCAATGAATGGCATTTTTTACACCCTTAATAAACGTTTAGAAGTGGTCAGCGTCGTCCCTGGAAGTGGTTTTCAAAAAAAATATTCCGAAGCATTGCAGTCCGGAAAATATAATTTGGAACCGCTCACGGCAGAGTATTACAACAAACTTAAGCACAATGTTCGGTGGTGGGATGGGGAGAAGTTTGTGAATTATCCGACTTTCAACAAAAAATCCTCAAAACACCTAGTGCTACCATAAACACCTTCTGCGGCCCACACAATCCCAACTATTCCAGCGTTTGACCACACCCGTCTCACTTTTGACGGGTTTTTTATTTCTATGCCTTTTAAGCAAATATAAAGGAGCGAAAGGGGATAACGGCCCAGTGAGTAATCCGGTCGCTTCGGGGTAATCACTTTTATAAATAAATTTGTTAAATAATTTCCGAAAAGTGTGACTAATGTTGAAATATACAAGTAGTATCCATGTGTTTTTTGTAGGAAATCATTTCGAATCTCATTCAATGAAGAAGGACGGTCTCGATGGAACGCTGAAATCTTATGAAATTTCTCAGCCTATACGGCGGTATGCAAAGCTGTGGAAGAAGCAAATCTCAACCTTACGGAAAATACAATTGTTCTCTCAGCTTTTAACTAATGGAAAGGGACATGCCCATGACACGCTCCACTAAGTTCTTCGCTCTTCTTTTGTTAGCGGTTCAATCGTTATTATCCAACACAATCATCGTGGACAAATCCGGCTTGGGGGAGTACACAAGCATTCAGGCGGGAGTCAATGCCGCTCTTGCTGGCGATACAGTGAAGGTAATTCCCGGTGTCTATAATGAGCAGATAAATATATCAACAAGCATCGTGGTGCAAGGTTCTGGTTATGAGAATACTCAAATCGTTGCCAACGCCGACCCTGCAGTGAGTATGTCTTCCGGCAAGATGATGTGGTTTGCTATTTCGAGCAACACTGGCAACGGTATAACCATGTCGGGTGGAACCGTTACCAATTGTGTTGTCTGGAACTCACCTAAATACGGTGTAAACATAACTGGGGGAACCACGGCAATCATTCAGAACTGCGACTTGGTGAATAACAAATATTCTAGTTCTCAGGCTTATATATCGTCTGGATCGACTGGTACTTTTATAAATTGCATACTTTGGGCAAATACTAGTAGTACTTCTAATCCGTATACCGTCATCGATATTTACGGTACATTGAATGGTCTCTACTCTGTGTTCGGAGTAGGTGTAGGTGGTTATAGCGGCTGTATTTCTTCCAATCCACAGTTTACCTCCTCAACGGACTTCACTCTCAGTGGTGGGTCTCCATGTATTGATACTGGGAAGCCCGACATCTACGATCCCGACGGTTCTCGCTCTGACATGGGATATTATGGTGGCCCAGACGCACCAGTTTTTCCAGTCGTAACAAATCTTCGCATCTATTTGAATCCTGATGGCTCGGTAAATGTACAAGCAACCGCTCAGTCGAGATACTAAAAAAGGAGTAGGCAATGATTAAATTGCGAATGCTTGCGATTGTCTTGGTATTTCTATCTGTGTGTTTTAATATCAACGCTCAGGTGATTACGAGACAATCACAAATAACCACCGGTGAATATTTTGTCGGCAGTGATCCAGGTGTTGGGAAAGGGATTCCGATTTCTATACTAAATCCATCCACCACCGTTCTTGGAACTATTCTTAATCTACACTTAGCGACCAACGAAGCTGTTTTCATTAGATTTAAGAATGGTAATGGAATATGGAGCGCTGCCCGTGCAACAACGTTTACGGGCGTTGGGGTGAATAGGTCGGCAGTTGTGAACTATGTTGAATATTTTGTTGGTTCTGATCCCGGAAAAGGAAGGGGAACTTCTGTCCCGATAACTGCGGCTCAGAGTATTCCGTTGAACATATTAAGCGTTAATTTATCGCCAGGTCAGTATGTGCATCTGAGGACACAGGATATTCAAGGTAGGTGGAGTTCCCCTGTTGACCTTAAATATCCTACAAGATGGATACGTGGAGCAGAAGTGGTTGTCGGAAATAATCCTAATGCAGTTCTTCTTGGGCAGGGTTTACCCATGTCATCGCTCAACGGTGTTTTTGGATCAGGATATGCAACAGTTCATGCGACGCTCAACAATTGGAATCGGCAAGATACAATATGGGTAAGAACAGAATCATCGGATTATTTATGGAGTAAACCGATCGGGGATGTTGCGCTTTATAACTCCGTAACTTCATACAGTAGTAAGTTAGTATCTTTTGGAACAGTCGAAATTGGGAGTTTCAAAGACACTGTCATCAAAATCTCCAACACTGGAAAAGATACGTTGAAGATAACAAGTATATTGTCAACTAGTGCAGCCTTCAATGTTCGTCCCACGAGCAATAATATACTTCCATCCCAGTTTTTTTTCGACACATTGCGGTTTACACCGTCATCGGCGGGCACTGCTTCTGGTTTAATACTCGTCAGTTCCAATGCTCTGAGCCTGATAGACACACTCTCCGTCTCAGGAAATGGGACATTAACGGCAGTTGAAGAACCGGCAAGTGAAATCCCTAAAGAGTTTTCACTCAAGCAAAACTTTCCAAATCCTTTTAATCCGTCGACCACGCTTCAATACAGCCTCCCGATCACGAGTCGTGTAAGTTTACGAGTTTATAATGCGCTCGGTCAGGTTGTCGCGGAATTAGTCAATAGGGAACAAGCAGCCGGTTGGTACGGGGTGAAATGGAACGCAGAGGTATCGAGTGGAATCTATTTCTATCGTATCAATGCTGTTAGCACGACGGATCCTAATAATCATTTCGTGCAGGTGAAGAAAATGTTGCTCTTGAAATAATGATGGGGCAATTACAACTAACAAATTGCCGCTTGTCGCAGCAGCTTATTGCCGGTTTGTCAGCTGCACAAACTAACGTGGTATGTTAAGCTTGTTTTTTATTTATAAAGATCGATACGGAAATGAATTTAAAAACTATTTTGACCACAGTATTAGTGGAACTTAAAAGGACATTTTATGAGTTTGAAATCAGGTTTCTATTCTGGCTATGAAATCACACATCACTTGCTCCCCTGTTGCTCTTGCCTTTTGATCGTTATCGCCGCAGGCTTTCTTATAATCACCGTAACACTATCCCAGCCATCTCAAGAAACGGCCTTCCAAAACAACCAGATCTCGAATTCGAACTTTTTTGTCTCGGGTTCGAATGGTTCTATATATCTCATTTTTGGAAACAATCTGTACCGCAACTCAACAGGTGAGGCGGACACTTGGGACCAAATTGCCCAAAATGTGCAATGCATAGCCGTCGATCCAAAGGATGACAATGTGATTTACGCAATCACTACAAAAACATACATTAACGAGTCACTCATGATAAAGTCGCTCGATGGTGGGAAAACATGGATATCGCTTGAGTACCCGCCTGCAAATTGGAAGACTTTGCCAAATTATATTGGCAAACCTTGGCTATTGTACATTAATCCGGAAAATTCGCAAGAAATTTTTGCAGCGACAGAAACTGGGTTGATCAAAACATCCGACGGCGGTTTCACCTGGAAAGCTACCTTGTTCACTGAACAAGTTAGCCAGTTCATGGTTAACTCACGAACACCGTCATACTATTATGCACGGGTCAGAGGAACAATTTACATCTCGACCGATAAAGGGATTACATGGAAGAGGTCGGAAACCGGCTTACCTACTGAAATTGTTCGAGGTAAAGGTAGGACTGCGTCCAAGCTGCCCGTGGGATGTTCTGTTCTTGTATTTGTGAACTGGGACAAACCCTTTTTGCTTGCAGGCACGGTAACGGGCGGACTATTCCGAAGCGACGATGACGGTGTTTCTTGGAAGAGCAGTGGTGTCGGTATCGCTGGAAGTGGCAAATTGATAAACGCATTTGTCGGTTCGAAACAAATCATTCTTGCTACTGCGGACTCGATTTATAGTTCCACAAATGGAACGAATTGGAAGTACTTGCCGATAAAGAGTGGTAAATACTATCCTCAAATCCTTCTCGGCGTTCTTGGGTACGCTAAACACGATGGTCTGTTTCTCCTGTTTCGCTTCAATGAGGATTCAGGAGATATTTTTAGGATAGGGTATCTTGATTCAAAAGGGATCCTCATCGGCTTGAACTATGGAGTCCTGACCCATTCTGAGGTTGATAACGTATGGGTCGGCTCAATGAAGGGTCATCCCACGATTTTTGCAGCAACTGCCAACCTCTACTCCTCTGACCAAATCCAGCAATGGACTCGTCCGACATTCATTTCCATGTCGCAGGATGGCGGTTACTCTTGGGAGATAGTTGAAAAAGCGGATTGTGGTGAGCAGGCGCTCGTTCGCAGCGGCCTGCCAACGGAGATATGGATGTATGGCAGCGCTAAATGTGTACGAACCACAAACGATGGCGGCTTGAATTGGACAAATGTACCAGGGATAAATTTTCGGTACGCCAATGGTTCGATGTCGAGAATCACTTTGGATCCCCAGAACAAGAATGTTTGGTATTACTGCGTGGGGGTAAACGAGTATCACCTCTACCGCTATCAGTATGACCCTTCGACTGGACAGGGCCAGTCCGTCGATCTTAAAGTGCTTGCCCCAGATGTCGTGGTCGCGGAGGAAAATAATAAGTTGCTTTTCACTGGTAGTGGACAATTGAGTACCGATGGCGGTTGGACTTGGGTTGATAAATCGAAAGCTTTATCAAATATGGTGCAAGGGATCAGTGAAGGTTACCGGAAGCCGTTCAAGCTGGTGTCGTTCCACAATGGGCAGATACTTGCAGTTGTGGGCAAATCAGAACCAACGCTTTCGGGTATCAAAGCGTCCGCGAGCATCATAAAATCTTCCGACATGGGGAGCACCTGGCAAAAGGTCTATTCTTTCCCAAACGAGCAATGGAGTCAAGAGGTCTTTCCGAATCCGAATAATCCGTCAAATTTTTTCATTGCGACCGTCTCCCACAACCAAGTCAAAAATTCTTGGCGCGAAACTGCAAGCAAAGTGTACGAAACCCAGGACGCTGGTGAAACTTGGCATCAGATATATGCTCATGATGTTGTCCAAAACAATGGTTCGCAAGACGTAGAAAAGATTTGTGGGGTTAGCCAAATGATTACTGAAGCAGGCCGAGTTTTATTTGTAGGTGGGAGTCACGGTCTCTGGAGATCTCAAGATGAAGGCAAAACTTGGAAACGAATCGGAGGTGTACAATGAGGCGCGCGAGCTATTTCCTCTCAGTGGTGATAATTGTTTTATCCATGGTAGGGTGTAGCAAAACACTTCCAGATGCTTATGGAATTTATGCAGATACTAATCACGGGCAGACATTGATTTTAGGCCAGACCGTAAGAGTTGCGGGGAATATGCTGAGCCCCATTCCTGGACTGACCGGCCCTTCAGGCTTTGAATGTGGCTCCTTGAAAGACTTTGTTGTCTATAAAAAGGGCGTTAATCCGGACGCTGTGGGCCTCGTCCGGCTGAATTTCGTGAGAGAGACACAAATTTCCGGAATCTTTGGCTCGAACGAGTTAAAAATAAATTTGTGGCTTCCCAAAAACCAAATTGACATTGAAGTGAAACCTATCGAAGAAAAGCAAGATATGTATCTTGTTATACCACAAAAGCCCCTTGACGAAGGATTCTACGGACTTTACATTGGCTCTTTTGGTGGGGATATGGGAATAGGTGGAATAGTGTACGATGTTGTTATCGGTTCAGCTGCTGACTATCCTTCCTACGCCACCGCGGCCAAATCTATCGAGGCACAATTTAAGGACAATGCTTCAGCCTTGCTGATAAGAATGAATGAACTGATTGATAAGAAAGATTATGCTCACTTGGAAGAGGTCTACCGACCAGGGGGAAACAGTTTATCTGGAACTGCACTTCAAGAGTATGTGGACGGGAATCAAACGTGGATCGGCAGTGCCGGAAAAATCATAAATTCTGAAATCGTATCGGTGTCACCTTCTGATGACGGCCAATCGGCCAGATGCTTGGTGAAGACTACATATGAAAAGGTTGGCGTGCAGGACGAAACTCTGACGATCCGAAAAATCGAAGATCGGTACTTTCTTACTGAGGTTAAGTAAACCGCGACACAGAGCAACGCGATCGCGGATTTGGAATTTTTGCAGTAACTTTGGAGTCGTTGTACATGTGGCACATATGTTTGCCAAGTGCCTTTCATTTTTCATATCCTTCCCGATGTAGAGAGTATAGAGCCGAGAAGCGAGTCTGATGGATGGGAAGGTGTTGCCGGGCGACTGGATGACATTGTGCCGCCCACAGAAATTGAGTGAGCTACCACGCCTTTGCCAAAATGGGATTCTTATTGAGAAAATTTACTTGACTTCCATAAAAGATAATTGTAGCATAATTGTAGCATAATTCCCGGCAGGTGTCGGCTGATACTTGGCGATGCTCGCCGATAGGTGATGTAGCAAAATTGTAGCATTTTATGTAAAATTTCAGTGGAAAGTCGGAGTAAAAGCGCTTAAATTGAGTGGATTAGAACTCCGACACGACTCTTAATCAGTGGGTTCCAGGTTCGAGTCCTGGTGGGTGCACAGAAAAGCCCGAAATCAGATGTGGTTTCGGGCTTTTTCGTGAGTAGCACGCTTGAAGTTTTCATGGTCTCTTTCATATCTCACTGTCGGATATATCTGAGTCAGTATACTATGGCTACGGCTTACACGATATGATGACTTAGCCGTCCATAACTCGTTCCTGGCATCCCGCCATTTTCTTGAAGATCATTGAGAACCTTCCATCACCAGCGGTTCTACAATTTGCGCCTTCCTCTTTTCCTATCCATCCTACGTTTGCAGTGATGTGATCTGGGACAAGTGAATCCAGACCACGTGAGAAATGGCTTGAAAAACCCCTCCACAATGACTATTATCTCCTTACGGCAATGCTCTATTTGAACCATCGACGGAGTTTCGAAAATCCCATTGTTGCTCCATTGATGTTGGAATTGATCGATGGCATTCATTTTGGCTCGTCGTGAACGGCCTGGGACGGCCGGCAGATCAACAAGGGCGTATCAGAGAATTCCTAGCCCAAATTCATCGGAATACTGATTGCTCTTCTATTATTGCTTTGGCAATTTCAATGAGCCGCACATCGCCTTATAGCAAGAATGATTCTGATAGCAAGACGGCGCAAAATTTATTGAGCATTCACAGGCCTGCAATTTGGTATGACTTCTTAATACCCCCGCCTGCTTTCTCTAGTTCAATCCACTTCGTATCCCGGATTTAAGATGACCCAACGGCATAATGCTCTACTCTGTTTGGTTGAATCCAATCCGAATACAGGATGCGAATGACAAGCGGACTTGCGAGGGGTTACATCGACGATCAGCATAGGAGTTAGATTATCAGTACTTGCTTAGAGTAATCAAAGTCGTGGCTCGTAAGTTTCGAATCGGCTTGAGGAGGGATCGGATACAGGAGAAATCTTCAAGGACCGGCGTAGATGACTCGTTTGTTAATTGGAACTAAAGGAATCATCGTCTGTATTTTTCCTCTGCATAGATGTTCTTCTTTAACGAGATGTAAATCTGCCCAGTCTCCGATCCCGCAAATAGTTACGACATTTATCTCGAAAGGCGTACCTCTAACGTAGCCTTAACAGTATTCTGCCGTAAGGTTAAGCCCGTATTTTAGGGTAAATCTGTCACTAACGGGAAACATTCATTGCTTTTCATGCAATCGATTGATACACTAGGGTACAACTTCAGCTTATTGCAGTAACTTCTCCAAGGTGAACGGGAGCCCAAGCGTTGTCCTCATATTACCTTCTGCATGAAAAGAAACATACTTAAGCCCCTTTCTTTAGAATATGAATTTGGCACTCGTCCGAAGGATGTCATTGACCCAATGCTCGTACACGATCAAGAACGAGAGAACGTTGTTCGTCTTCTAACCATCGTCTGTATTGCAATCTTCGGCGGGTTGTTTGTCATGGCGCTGGAGAGAATACACGAAGGGAATTTGAGCGGCTTAGGCCCGATCATTGCCGCGGCGTTCATCATAACCGGCGTAATTCTTCGGATACGTAGAAGTCCTATTGCTCTTTCCGGATCGCTGGTTGTTTGGACGCTTACAGTTCTTCTGGAATATGAAGCCTGGTGCAATGGCGGAATCAGTGATACGGCCGTCATGGCGTTACCGGGAGTGCTCATACTCGCGTGCGTCGTTTTGAATCAGCGGCCCCTCCTTGTATTCGGAACATTACTCGTCTTGTCCATGGGAGTAATGGGATACGTACAGATCAATTTCCCACTCTCTGCACCTCATGCGATCATACCGAACTGGCGCTATCTCACCGATATCGTACTGATTCTCGCCCTCACCGCAGTGTTAGTCTATTTGTTCAGGATTGACTTGATCCGTATTCTCACTCGTATCAGAAAACGAGAAGGTCAGACGAGAATTCAATCTGACCGAGATAGAGAATCCGAGGACCGATTACGGTTGGTGCTTGACGCGTCGCCTGCCGCTGTTTTCATTGCACGTATCAAAGACGGAACGATCCTGTACGCAAATCCGGCCGCCTGCAGCATACTGCGGAGAGAGCCTCAGGAAGTCTTAGGGAAATCGATCGATGATTTCTACGCTCAGCCGGAGGCGCATCCGGAAATCACGGATTTGGCGAAGGATGAATCTTCCCATCGCAACAATACCGTGTGTTTTCGTTTATCTGACGGCCGGCCAATATGGGTCTCTCTATCGACTCAGTTCATCGAACATGAAAGAGAAGAAGTGCTCCTTATTACTTTCATCGACATTAACGACCAGAAACGAATGGCGGAATCGTTGAAGGAAAGCGAAGAGAAGCTGCAGGCTATCGTTAACGGATCTCCTATTCCACAATTTGTTATCGATAAACATCACAAGGTGATATGCTGGAACAACGCATTGGAGGAATTGACGGCGATCGGGGCACTCGAGGTTATTGGCACTGATTCGCATTGGAAAGCATTCTACCGAGAAAAAAGGCCATGCCTGGTCGATCTGATCGTCGATAATGATGTTCAGTCCATTCCTGATTTGTACAAAGAGAGATATGTTCGCTTGAACGAGGACGGCGTTTACGGGGCAAAGGACTATCTTCAAATTCCTGCAGGCGAGCCAAAATGGCTTCAGTTTAAGGCGGCGGCGATCAGAGATTCCCGCGGCGATGTGATGGGCGCTGTTGAGACTCTTGAGAACTTTACAGATCAAAAAGCATCTGAAGACAAATTACAGGAAAGCGAAATACGTTATCGGCGCCTTGTCGAGACCTCGTCGGACGCGATTACGCTTTGCAAGTTCGACGGCACGGTTCTTATGTGCAATCAATTCGCCGCTGCTTCTCTGGGCTGCGCAACGGCTCAGGAAGTTATCGGGAAGAATGCAATTCTGTTTTTTGCACCGGAAGATCGCAAACGGCTCATCCGAGATACCATCAACGCAATGGAAACCGGATTCGTGAAGAACATGGAATACCATATCCTGAGAGCAGACGGACGCCGAATCCCGGTTGAATACAGCGGTTCGATCCTACGCGATGAAATGGGGAAGCCCGAGTCCATCTTAGGAGTGACACGGGATATCACTGAACGCAAGGCAGTTGAGAAATCACTCCGTGAATCGGAAGAGCGGTTGCGAAGATTTTCTGATGTGACAAGGGAAGGCATCGTGTTCCATGAGAATGGGATCATTGTCGACGTCAATCCGACCATCGTTGCGATGTTTGGATATTCCGCCGAGGAAGCGATCGGGCGCGGCATTTTGGAACTGCTCGCCGCGGACTCCCGCGATTTCATGAGGAACAGGATGCTGGAAGGAACGGCCGACCGCTATGATATCCAGGGAATCCGGAAGGATGGTTCGATATTTCCCATCGAGATCGTGACCAGCCTCTACGATGACAAGCAGGGGACGGTGAAAGTCAGCTCCGTCCGCGATATCACATTACGAAAGAAATTGGAAGGTTCGCTTCGGCAGTCTGAAGAACAGTTCGCCATTGCCTTCCATGCAAGTCCCATCCCTATTGCGCTTTCTCGCCTTCAGGATGGTACAATGTACGATGTCAACGAGTCCTTCGCCAAATTGCTCGGATACACAGCCAGAGAGATCGTCGGTCGCAAGTTGCTTGAACTCAATTGCGGGTTCGACTCGGAAATTCGAAAACGCCTGCTAGACTCTTTTGACAAGGATGGTTTTGTCCGAAACCGCGAATGCCAGCTTCGCAGACGGGACGGTACCGAGATCATCGCGCGCTATTCGGGCGAGTTGATCGAAGTTGGAAAAGAAAAATGCATCCTTACAATTCTCGTTGATCAAACAGAGCAAACCCACGCGCAAGAAGCGATGAAGAAGAGCGAACAGAGATTCCGGTCTCTGGTGGAATATTCTCACGTTGGCATTTTTGTCGTGAATAACACCTATCAGTTCTTGTATGCAAACGATGAGTTTTGTAAAATTCTGGGTCACGAACGGCGGGAAATCCTAGGAAATGATTTCCGGGATTTTCTTGATGACGAAAGCCGGCTGTCGGTGTCGGAGTACAATGAGGGAAAACAAAAGGGCAAACGAGTTCCTGTTCGCCATGAATTTACCGTCCTGCGCAAGAATGGAGAGAAGAGGAGGCTGGAGATGAGTTCCAGCGTAATGAACCTTCCGGGAGAAGGCTTCCAGACGATCGGACAGGTCATGGATATTACCGATCGCAAAATGGCCGAAGAGGCGGTTCACGAGAGCGAGGAACGATATCGATTGTTGATCGAGAACTCGATCGACCTTGTGGCAGAAATCAGTTCGGACCTGAGATTGCAGTATACGAGTCCGAACAGTGTAAGCGTCACGGGCTATACCAGGCTGGAGCTGGAAAACAAACCTGTCCTGGAGTTAATCCATCCCGACGACTTGCCTTCGATAATGAAAAACCTCGTGGCAGACAAGGTCTCCGGAAATCTCCGCTACTCCCATCGGGATGGCTCGTGGCATTGGCTGGAGGTCGCGGGACAGAAATTCCGTACATCGTCGGGAGAAGTTCGGGGCGTTATCATCGCGCGCGATATCACCAACCGCAAGAAAGAGGAAGACGAGCTCCAGCAATCACGTACTCAACTTCAGCGGTTCTCGGAACACCTGGAAAACACGCTGGATGAAGAGCGCAAGCGCATATCGAGAGAAATCCACGATGAGCTTGGACAGTTGCTGACGATTATGAGGTTTGATCTATCCTGGCTCAAATCTAATGGGGCCTGCAAAGACGAGGACTTCGCCGGAAGGCTTGAAACCATCGGTACCTGCCTTACCCAGGCGATCGCCTCCGTCAAGAGAATCTCGAAGGAACTGCGGCCGCCTCAGCTCGATGAATTGGGAATTGTCGGAGCCATCCAGCTGGATGTGAGCCAAGTTGAAAGCAAAGTCGGGCTGATAACGCATCTAGTCATCGATCCACCTGAATTTTATCTGAACAAACAACTCAGCATGACGCTCTACCGTGTTTTTAATGAGATCCTGACAAACGTCGTGCGGCATGCCGGTGCAAAGAATGTCTCAATTTCACTCGTGAAAACGTCGCAAGAGGTTGTCATCGAAGTAAAGGATGATGGGCGCGGAATTCGAAAAGATGAGCTCAAAGGGGCGATGTCACTTGGCCTGATCGGAATGCGCGAACGGGTACGCCAGTGGGGCGGGCATTTGGCAATTACTGGCAGGGAAGGAAAAGGGACTTCAGTTATCGCCCAACTCCCTCTGCAAAAGAAAAGAAACGGAAGGAGTGCTCTATGATTCGGGTGTTGATCGCAGATGATCATCCTGTTGTGCGGCGGGGACTAAAAGATATCTTGAAGGAAGCAAGCGACATCGAAGTGGTGAACGAGGCTTCCGACGGTCTGGAAGTGATGGAAAAAATCCGCAATGATGAACCCGAGGTGTTGCTCCTCGATCTTTCGATGCCGAAACTCGACGGCCTTGAAGCAATTTCGAGGATCAAATCTGAAAAGCCGGAAATTGCCATTCTGATCCTCAGCATGAATCCCGAAGAGGTCTTCGGAATGAGAGCGCTCAAGCTTGGCGCTTCGGGCTATTTGTCAAAAGAAAGTGCGCCAGAACAACTCATTACAGCCATACGTCGAGTTGCCTCGGGGAAGATATTTGTCTCTCAGGCGCTCGGTGAAATGCTCGCATTAAATGTCAGCAAAGGTTCCCCTCAGCTGCCGCACGAAATGCTTTCCGAACGTGAATATCAGGTCTTGATCATGATTGCGAAAGGAAAGTCTCTCAAGCAGATTGCGATCGAGCTATCGCTCAGCGTCAAGACGATCAGCACCCACCGGGCGCATATTCTTCGAAAGATGAAAATTGAGAACAACGCACAGATCGTGACCTACTCTATACAAAACAAATTGCTCTCCTGAAATTGCCCCTGAGCTCCCTCCGTCTGTATGAGGCGGGCTTAGGATTCCTCCTATCGATATACGGATTTCGGCAGTTCTTCCGATTGACCATCATCGGATGAATGAGTTATTCCGCCCTTCCATTGATTACACATTTCCTGAAAGCTATTATGAGAGAGCAACCCGCAACAGGCGCCGGCTTCCTGAAAAAGTAACTGCTTGTCCCGTATGCTCTCCCGGTCATCCGCATGATCTGCAGCCTCAACTGCATAGGATTTCCCTTATCATAACACTGAGTCCGGCTTTTTATCTGATGGTCCATCAGGAGAAAAAGCATTCCGATTGTCCTACTGCAGCTTCAGCCATTCGGTCCCCATCGTAGTCTACATCCGACGAAGAATTCAGAAGACCGCCGATTGTTTTCAGCAGACTGCGTGCGCATATTGTTCGCACAATTTGATGCTCTATTCTAGTTAGTCAGCGGTTGGAGAAGTGATGAATCAGAAAATATCTCGTCCGTCAATTACTCTCTGCGAAATGATCGTTGTCATTTGCTTATGCGCGTTGTTGTTCCCTCGTGCATTGCATAGTCAGACAAAACTGACTTTCGGCCAACAGATATTTCTGATGAAGACGCTGAAGCCGTCATTGAAGAAGGTCGGCATCATTACGTTTAATCTGAGCGACGAGGAAGTGGAGCAAATGACGCATGCCAGTCTGGGCTTGGGAGTGAAAACAATCGTTGCGCGTGCAGCCGAGAACCGCGAGATTTCCGGTCTCTACCGGAAACTTATAACAGAGTACAATGCCGAGATGATCTGGATTCCTGAGAACGACGAGAAACTGATTCTCGGCGTTGGAATGGAGTTTCTTCTCTCGAACTCGATCGAGGACAAGGTCGGACTTTGTGTCCCGACACGCGACGGAGTTTCCAAGGGTGCGCTGTGTTGCTTTCAGTCGGAGAATAATAAGTTCACCGTGTTTGTCAACCAGCGAATTGCTGCAGTCGTCGGTGCCGCGATTCCGTCGCAACATGATTCCAGAATCTCCTACGTTGTTCAATAATAAAAGGTGGGTTGACCATGACCTTGCGAACTAAAATCATAATTCCAGTAGTTGCACTTATCATATTCGGCGCATTGGCTAACACGATCGTTAATGTAACCCTTATGGGGAGAGCGGTACAGGACGAATTTGAAAAACGGGGGATAACCGTTGCAACAAGCCTCGCGGTTCAAGGCAGAATCGGCGTTCTCCTCCAAGATTCGACACAATTAGCCAGCCTCTTGATCGGACAAATGTCCTCTCGGGAAATCAGATCCATTGCGTTTTACTCCCTTGACGGCATAAAGATCGCCAGCCGTGGAACGGAAATGTCAATCCTTCCTAAAACGCGACAGCGAATTCCTAAAGTAACTCTTCAGGCAGTCTCGGGACCGAACGCGGAAGAACTATTACAGTTTTGTGCTCCGATATTCTCGCACGGATCCGACCAACTTGCGACGACGGGTGAGATCGAATCCAATGTCATCGGCTTCGTGAAAGTTGAGATTTCCATGAGCGGTGTCGTTCAAGATAAACGCAATGCAGTTTTTTTGTCGCTGGGAATTTGCCTCTTCTCAATTCTCGCGGCATTTATCATCGTCTATGGGATTTTTCGGGCGCTTGCACCGCTGCAGGAACTTGCTCGCCAGGCGGGGATGATTGCTGGAGGAGATCTCACGGTGGATATCGTTCAGAAGTCAAAAGATGAAGTTGGTCAACTTGCATTGGCCTTCAAAGTCATGGTTGAAAATTTGAGGAAGGCCCTCGGCAAAACGATCGAAGCATCGGATGCGGTTGCCAGTGCAAGCAGTGAGATCAGCAGCACCACGGAGGAAATGGCAGCAGGAATGGAGGAACAGAGCAATCAGTCGGGAGAGATTTCCAACGCTGTGGAAGAGATGACGAAGACGATCGTGGAGAACTCAAAGAATGCTGTCCACACAGCTGAGACGGCAAATCAAGCAAAAGTCGTTGCGGAACAAGGGGGCAGAGTCGTAGAGGAGACCGTGGCCGAGATGAACCGAATCGCTAGCGTCGTCAATCAATCGGCAGAGACGGTCAAGGCGCTGGGAAAATCGAGCGACCAGATAGGCGAGATTATTGGCGTGATTGATGACATCGCAGATCAAACGAATTTACTGGCATTGAACGCGGCGATAGAGGCCGCGAGGGCGGGAGAGCAGGGGAGAGGGTTCGCAGTCGTTGCGGACGAAGTGAGAAAACTGGCGGAGCGGACGACGAAAGCAACGAAGGAGATCGCATCGATGATCAAAACAATTCAGAGCGACACGATGGGTGCGGTGACGTCGATGAATGAAGGGACGAAGCAGGTGAATGAAGGGATTAGGCTGGCGGAGAAGGCCGGATTATCATTGAAGGAGATCGTGGATGTTTCACAAAAGGTGACGGATAAGATCGCACAGATCGCCTCGGCCAGTGAGCAGCAGGCAAGCACAAGCGAAATGATAACAGGAAATTTTAAGACGATCACACAGTGCACCCGCGAGACCGCAGATTCGGTTGCAAGAGTTGCCGAAACCGCATCGAATCTCAGCCGCCTTTCTGAACAACTCCTTGCGATCACCAGACTCTTCAAGATTTCAACGACTGCAACCCAATCGCAGCCGACCGATGTCGGTGCAAAAGACAACGGAAAAAACACTCACTTCCCTTTTTCCAGAATGGCACGCTTTGGCAAAAAGGTGAAAATGGACAACATCATTGAATCCAACGCCGCAACGTTATGAACACTTCCGTAAAGCAACAAATATCCATTCTCCTCACTGACAGCGATCCCAATGCCCGGCGCAGCGCTGCGGAGGGACTGACGGGGGAAAGAGACTCCGCTGCAAACGCGGCGCTTGTTCTCGCACTTGAGGATGAAAGCAAGGGCGTTCAAGACGCCGCCATGCATGCTCTTATCGAGATTGGTGATAAAGACGTCGCGCGGACTGTCGCCGGATTGATCGTCAACGATGACATTGCGATGCGAAACCTTGCTGCAAAAGTTCTCATCACCATCGGCGTACAGGCCATTCAGTATCTCATTCCGTACTTAAGCGATAAGAACAAGGATACACGGAAATTCGCGGTTGATATTCTTGGCAGAATAGGTACTGAGGAATCGCTCCCGCAGCTTCTCCCGTTGCTCAAAGATTCGGACCCAAATGTCAGACATGCCACAATTGAAGCATTGGGGCTCATTGGAAGTGAAAAAGCCACGTCGGCGCTTTGCGACGCTTTTCTTTTAGATTCATCGGCGCGCGGATGCACTGCAGATGCCCTCGGTAAAATTGGCGACACGAGAGCCCTTGGGTTTCTCACGAATTCGCTCTCCGCGGGCTTAAAAGATACCGCAGACGACCCGTTGACCCTCAGCGCGTTGATCGAGGCATTGGGAAAGATAGGCAATCTGGAGACTCTTGATGAACTGCGCCGCCATGTGGGCGATGTCGAAGGCGAGCTTCGGTTGATGCTTCTGGATTCCATCGTTCGGGTTGCAGAGCGCCACGGCGAACCACTGCGTTTCGACAATTCCCTCTGCGCGGATCTGATCAAAGGTCTTGAGTCGGATGACGAGAATATCCGCATGAGTTGCGCGAAAGGACTTTCCATTTTCCGAGGTGCCTCGATCACTCGCCCCCTCATCAAGGCCATGAAGGGAGAAGGAGCGCTTGAAAAATATCTTGCGGGACATCTCATCACTCGCCCCGAAACATTCACCCTCTGCGTCGAGTCTCTTGACGAACCTGATTGCAGTAACCGGAAACAGATCATTCAACTTCTCGGCCGCATCGCATGGAATTGCGTCAATATGTTCAACCTCAACATGGAGGCCTTTGTAAATTCTGCGCTCATACAACGTGCGTTCGAGGCGGTACGGCGCTACTGGGAAACCTCGGATGAGGAAACCAGGGAGGCGATTATCGATACCCTCTTTATCCTTGACGGGCGGCAAGCGGCATCGGCTATCAGGGAATTTGTTTCGGACCCTGATTTGTGTCTGCTTCCACGCATTATCGATCAGCTCTCGAAGACAGAGAACAGGGGTTCTTCAAATGCTAGAATCAATTCTTAAACGCTTTGCGGACCGACGGATGTGCAGCAGCCATGAGCGCCATTAACTCAACCGGGAATGCATGTCCCGGATTCACCATGCGCTGACATAGAAATTCGTAACACAAGGGATCGGCATTGAACGATATAAATGCTTTTGAAGCATACGCAGAATCGAACACTCTGAACAGTCTCTCCATCCAGACGTTCAAGTCGCTTAGCACTTTCATTTATGAAAGGACGGGAATCTTCTATCCCGAGAAAAAGAAGTACCTGCTTGAAGCAAGGATTCGGAAGAGGCTTCAGACATTGGGAATACCCGACTTTGAAGAATACGACTACTATCTGCGGTATGGCCAGCACCAGGAGACCGAATTTAGTTTTCTTTACGGGGTCATTACAACGAATGAGACGTCATTCTTCCGGAACGTTCCTCAGCTGGAGGCGTTCACGGCATTCGTCGTTCCGTCCCTGCTCGAGTCTCGCAAAAATTCGGTCTTGCGCATCTGGAGCGCCGGGTCCTCGTCGGGGGAGGAAGCATACAGTTACGCCCTGCTTTATCTCGAGCGCCTGCTCCCGTTATACCCCGGACTTAGAATAGAAATTGTCGGAACCGACATCAGTCAGTCTGTGCTCAAAACGGCTCAGGCGGGAGAGTACGGACGATATGCAATTCGCAATCTTCCGCAGAATTATCTCAACAAATACTTCATCGTAGATGGTGAGCGGTATACGCTGCGAGAAGAGATCAAAGAATTCGTCACCTTTCAGACTCTCAATCTGATGGACCGGCAGCAAGTACGATTGATGAAGAATTTTGACATCATACTTTGCTGCAACGTATTGATTTATTTCGACCAGAAGGCAAAGATCCAGGTTGTCGCAGATTTGTACAACTGCCTCAACTTTGGAGGATACTTTTTCGTGGGGTTCTCAGAACTGTTGCATGGAATTTCGTCAGCCTTTAGGCTGATCAGTTATCCGCATACGACAGGTTACAGGAAGGAATAAAAAAGTCATGAATAAGGTCGTTCTCGTCGTTGATGATTCAGTTACAGTAAGAAAATTTGTGTCCACCGCTCTTCGCTTATCGGGATGCAGAGTCGTGACAGCCTGTGACGGCATGGAGGCGTTGGAGAAGTTGCCAAACGAAAATATCGATGTGATCATTACGGATCTGAACATGCCGGACATGGACGGGTACGAATTCATCAAAAACCTGCGATCATCGCCGGCGTACCAGAGTATACCGGTCATTGTTCTCTCATCGCTCACGGATCAGGCGGAAAAGGATCGGGCGCTGCTTCTCGGCGTCTGCACCTACTTGGAGAAACCATTTACTATCGAATCTATTCAACGGGAGGTGGCTCGCTGCACACCCTCACCGGCGGTTTTGCGCGGATAATGCGAATATAAAACACAAGGACAGTTCCTCAATCTGATAAGGATAATATCTATGGCATCAACTAAGTTTCTCATCGTCGACGACTCTATCACAATTCGTCGAATCATTGTCAATGCGTTAAAGATCATCGGGTACCTCGATGTCGTTGAGGCATCGAACGGCAAAGAGGCCCTCATGAAGCTGGAAGCCGGAAACATCGATTTCCTCATTACCGATTGGAATATGCCGGAAATGAACGGGCTCGACCTCACGAAGGAAATTAGAAAGACTCCGGCACTCATGAATCTTCCGATCCTCATGATTACGACGCGCGGCACAGAGACCGACGTCATCGACGCGCTTCAGGCTAAGGTCAACAGTTATATCGTGAAGCCTTTTACACCTCAAGAGCTAAAAGAAAAGATCGACGAAGTTGTGAACATTGTTCTCGCATCATCCTGATGCAAACCAGCGATGCAGGCGAAAACCGGGCAGTCTATGCCCAAATCTCGGGACAAGAATAAAGGAGTGTACAACTCATGAGCATGAACGTGAGAGAGTTGGATGACGTGCTCCAAAAAGTCGCAGAACTAAGGGTCTTCTTCGATTTTGGGCAAAAGACAGTTCCAATGCTGGACGATGTTGCATCGTTTGTCGGCGAAATCGGACCCGCAATTGAAAGCATGAAGGCGCTAGTACACGTGGCATCTACCAAAATTCCGAAAGCCTCGGAACAGCTCATGCGCGTGACTCAGACGTCCGAACAGGCTTCAAACGACATCCTCAATACTGTCGACCGGATGGTTTTAACACTAGAAGAGATGGAGAAACAAGGGCCCGCCGAATCATCGTCGGAGGCGGCCCGCAGGACTGCTGCGAAGGTCGCTCAATCCATCAATATCCTTGTTGAAAAATCCGGGTGGGACGACGACGTACGGGATCTACTGGCCAATTGGGAGCTGTATTGCCAGAGCATCAAGGGAGCGAATTCGATGCCCGATGTGCAATCGAAGCTCGCCGGCCTGCGCAAGGATTGCACAGATGTCATGATGGCGCTCCAGGTTCAGGACATCACGGGACAGCAGATTTCTGTGGTGATAGGCACCATGCAAGCCCTCGGCGATGTGCTGAACGGCCTCATGGAGCATTTCACCGACGTTGCGGAATTTGCCAGAGTGTCATCCGATATCCCGGCAATTCCTGCTTCCGAGAATGTCGGTGCGGACGAGAGGAAGAAACTGGTGGAATCGCTATTGGTCAAGGCACGTACGGGTGAATTGTTGACGCGTTGAAAAGTGGGGGTCTCCATCAATCCACGTTGGGTTTATTAATAACTATCTCTGAGGAAGACTTACCATTATGGGCGAACGAATGAACGAACAGACATTTGCCGGAACTACCGAAAACGTAATTCAGGCACTCCAGAAAGTGATCACCCTGCTAGATAAGATCAAAGGTACCATCCAGGAAAGTTCAGGCAAAATACCGAAGGCAGCTGTTCAATTGAACACAGTTACACAGGCAACGGAAATGGCGACAGTCGAGATCCTCAATGTTCTGGAAACCTTGGGCTGCAAGATCGAAAGTATCGATAGCAGGCTTCTCGATTTGAGGAAACAGCTTCCAGCGAGTCACGATGCCGTTGCCGATGACATTGCCGTACTTCTACGGGAAGTGAAAGACGATACGATGAATATCACAATGGCGATGCAAGTGCAGGACATCACCGCTCAAAAGATCGCTGCGGCAAATCACCTCATCGAATCAGTCCGCCTCGAACTCCTCCACGAGCTCGACTACTTCGAAACAACGAGTTCTAAAAACGACCAATCTGAATCGGGAACCTCGACCCCGAACAATGGAGATTCCCCCGCATCGTTTGACAAGGATGCATCATTTCATAAAACTCAGCGGGAGCAAGACAATGTTGATCGTGTAGTTTCAGAGTGGAGAGAAAAGAATTTTACAAAGGGCTGAACATATCCGGCTAGTAATGATTTTGCATAGGATGGATACTCGCTATGATCGATAACAATTTAAATGGTCCCCAGATTAACGGCTCCGGCTGTACCGACCCAGAAATGCAGGAGATTTTTGAGAGCTTTTTGATAGAATCTGACGAAATTCTCGAAGGAATGGGACGGGATGTATTGGAACTGGAAAAGCGTCCGTCCGACGTCGATGTTCTCAATCGCATATTCCGGGTCGCACATACGCTTAAGGGTACGTCTGGATTTCTCGGATACCAGCAAATCACCGATTTTGCACATGCGCTTGAGGATATCCTCAATAAGCTTCGTAAGAAGGAAATCGCTGTAAGTACCGGGATGATCGATCTCTTTTTTGACGCGTACGATGTTCTGAAAGAACTTCTTAGCAGAGTTAAGAAAAACAATCATGAACCGATGGACTTGGCCCGGATCATGGCAAGCCTGGGAACCTTGAAACGCGGCGGGGATTTGCCCGACGCCGGCAGTCTTTCGACTTCAAATGCAGCGGTCGTAGATGAACCTCAACAGGCCGACATTGCTGGCCAGCAGCGGTCCTCGGACACCACGGTCAGGGTCGATGTACTCAGGCTGGATGACCTTATGAACCTTGTCGGCGAACTTGTTCTCGCGAGAAACCGGCTCTCGCAATCGGCTCATCATCTCGTCGAAGAATACGAGGCGGTCGCAGGTGTACGGGATATCCACGAATCCAGTCAGCAGATCGATTTCATTACAACCGAACTGCAGATGGCAGTCATGAAAACGCGCATGGTTCCAGTTGCCAAAGTATTCAATAAGCTGCCTCGCCTTGTAAGAGAGCTTTCTCGTGAGACGGGGAAAGATATCGACCTGCAAATCTACGGCAAGGAGACTGAGCTTGATAAATCCATCATGGAAGAACTCAACGATCCGCTCATCCATCTCATCCGGAACGCAGTGGATCACGGCATCGAGAGTCCGGATGACCGGGTCAAAGGACGGAAGCTGAAGCAAGGGACGATCATTGTCAATGCGGAGCACGATGGGAATCATATCGTCATTTCCATAGAGGACGATGGACGAGGCATGGACGTCGAGGTTCTCAAAAACAAAGCTGTCGAGAAGGGGATCATTTCAAGTGAACGCGCCCGGGAAATGAACGACCGGGAGGCATTCAATCTTATCTTCACTCCGGGATTCAGCACCGCGGAAACAGTGACGAACATTTCGGGTCGCGGTGTAGGAATGGACATCGTCCGGACAAACGTTGCAAAGCTGAAGGGGCTGATCGAGATCGATTCGGCCGTGGGCCGCGGGACCGTCTTGACGTTGAAGCTTCCGCTCACCCTGGCAATTATCCAGGGGCTTCTCGTGAAAGCGTCGGACGAAATTTTTGCGATTCCCCTCAGCTCCGTCGTCGAGGTAGTGCGTGTTCGGTCGAGTGAATTCAACCTGTTGGGAAATAGAAAAGTCATGAGGTTGAGAGATTCAGTTGTGGCCGTCGGACGAATGACAGATGTTCTGGGGCTCCCGGAACGGAAGCATGTTCCTGAGTGGTCTCACGTTGTTGTAGTTGGTTGGTCCGATCAGCGATTTGGAATTATCGTTGATGAATTTTTGGGGCAGAAAGAGATTGTCATTAAATCCCTTGGCGAACTTCTAGGAGACATCCCTGCCATCGGCGGTTCAACGATTCTGGGCGATGGGAAAGTCATTCTTATTCTGGATGTTGGTCAGTTTATGAGGATGTTCGACGGCCAGGAAGCTCTGGCGACGAAAAACGTTCTCGCAGAAGAACCAATCGTGTGACGCATCATCGAACGATGATGAAAATGCATTTCCGTAAAACTGGCAGGTGTGGTGGCAGCAATGACTCCGAAGTATAGTCCAATAACAGTCCTTGTCGTTGATGATTCAGCGTTCATGCGCAAATCGATATCGCTGATGCTTGAATCGGACCCAGAAATCTCCGTGCTGGCAACAGCGCGTGACGGCAGAGATGCGATCGTCAAAATCAAAGATCTCAAACCCGACCTGGTTACGCTCGATATCGAAATGCCTATTCTAGACGGATTGTCGGCGTTGAAGATCATCATGAAAGAATGTCCCGTTCCTGTCCTCATGGTCAGTTCGGTAACGACTGAGGGAGCGGACGCGACGCTAAAAGCTCTCGATCTTGGTGCGATCGATTTCATCTCCAAAGATCTTTCTTCGGTTTCCGCGAATATCATTAATGTGAGGGATGAGCTTGTTGCGAAGGTGAAGGCCATCGCGCGAAATACGTCGTTATCGGAACGACTCAGTTCCGGGAAGCGAAGTTCGACCCAATCCCACGGTTTGTCCCTGGATAAGGGCTTATCGATCCCGGACATTCAGCAGGATTTTGAGGCAGTCTTGGTCGGAATTTCGACTGGCGGACCACAAGCCCTCCTCCAATTCTTGCCGCAGCTGCCGGCCAATTTTCCCTTGGGTATTGCGATTGTTCAGCACATGCCTCCGCGTTTTACTAAGTCGATGGCCGAACGCTTAGATGGTCTTTGCCAGTTGACGGTGAAAGAAGCAAGTACTGGCGACGAACTTCTTCCCGGTACGGTACTCATTGCGCAGGGAGGCCGTCAGATGACTTTTGAATCGGGCCGTGAGTCGTTGACGGCTGTCATTTCTGACGAACCTGCATCCTCAATTTATCGTCCGTCTGCCGACATCATGATGATTTCTGCCGCGAGCGCAGTGAACAAGCCGTTTGTTGGTCTCATCATGACCGGCATGGGCAAAGACGGTCTTCACGGTTTGCGGTTGATCAAGAAAAAAGGGGGATGCGTCATTGCTCAAGACGCGCAATCGTGCATTATCTACGGAATGCCCAAAGCCGCAGTTGAGGATGGGATTGCAGATTATGTTCTCCCTCTTGATCAAATCTCTGCAGCTTTGCTAACGGTCGCCGGCGCACGAAACGAAATACGTGTATGACTCCTCTGAGGGATGAGAGTGTCAGATTTGTGATCCGAGAAATCAAAGCGATTGTCCGTTAGGTTCCAATACTTCATTATGAAGGAGAAGAAAATGAATACATCGATAGAATCAATGGCGCTGAAACTCGACCAATTTGGGGCGCTGGCTGCGTTGTGTACGGGCGCGAAAAAACTCTCGTTTCTCAAAGAGTCGGGCGAACTTACCCATTCTATCGTGCGGTTCTGTGTGGATGACTTTGGCGTTTCCTCTGCCTGGCTGTATGAAGGCTCGGCAGACAATGAGCCCATACTGAGTGCGAGCTATCCGAATTCAGACACCTCGGGATCCTATCCCTCAGCAAATTGGTTCAGCGAGGAGCAAATCCGCGGACTGGTAGAGCGAACCGTATGTTCGCCTGTTCCGGAGGAACTCAGCAATTCAAAGATGCCTAACGAGAACAACATGTACCATGCAACAACGGACGTGTCTCCGAACGCTATTATGTCTTTTCCCCTCATCTGCGAAGGGGAGACCATTGGCGCTATAGTCATTTGTACGACGGACGTAAAATTTTTCTCAGATGACCATCTCTGGTTCTTCGATGTCTATGCACAGCTAGCTGCATTTGCGCTCAATAACAATCATCTCGCCGCTTCGTTTCGGAAGGAGAGATCGGAACGCATAAGGACCGAGCAATGTTGGCGTGCGACAAATGACGAATTGGAGGAACGCGTTCGCCGGCGCACCGCTCAGCTTGAAGAAGCGAACGAAGAGCTTGAGGCCTTTTCTTATTCTGTTTCGCACGATCTCAAGGCTCCGCTGTGGGCGACAAAATTTCTTATCGAACAATTGGCGGATGAGGATTCTCTCTACAAAGGAGGGATGGAATCAAAGACTGCACTTGCCGCGATACAAGAGAGCATCAACAAAATGTCAAACCTTATTGAAAGCCTGCTAAATTTCTCAAGAAGCACACGGGAACCCCTGCGGAAGTCGGAAATTGAAATGACCGACCTTGTGCGCGCCGTCGTCAACGAGCTGTTGCCCACGGATTCTGGAAATTCTCTCACCGTGTCAGTCGCGACTCTTTTGCCGGCACAGGGAGACTTAAGTATGCTCCGGCAGGTGTGGTCCAACTTAATCCTGAATGCTCTAAAATATACGCGCACAAAACTGACCCGGCAAATAACCGTCACGTCATACGAAGCGGACGATGATATCGTCTACACTATCGCCGACAATGGAGTGGGTTTCGACATGAATTACTCCGACAAACTCTTTTCGGTCTTTCAGCGGCTCCATTGCCAGGAAGAGTTTGAAGGAACAGGCGTAGGGCTATCGATTGTGCAGCGTATCATCCGGCGTCATGGCGGGCGGGTTTGGGCTGAGGCAGAGGTAGATAAAGGGGCGAAATTTCACTTCTCACTTCCAATTGTTCATGCGACTGCACCCTTAGGACAATCATGATAACGATTCCCAGAAAACTGAACATTCTTATCCTCGAAGACATTCCGATCGATGCCGAAATGGTTCGATGTGAACTTGAAAAGGCAGATATTTCCTTTTCAATGAGGAGAGTGGCGACGAGAAACAGGTTTGTGAAGGAGCTCCAAGAATTTGTGCCAGACGTGATTCTGGCGGACTATTCTCTTCCTCAATTCAGCGGGCTTGAAGCTCTCCGTCATGTGAGGGAATGCGGGCTCGATACGCCGTACATACTCGTCACCGGTGCACAAAAGGAAGAAATTGCAGTGCAGTGTCTGCGGGAGGGGGCTGATGATTACATCATGAAATCAAGCCTCAAGAGGCTTCCCGGTGCGCTCGAAAAGGTCCTGGAAAAGAAGGAGGCAGAGCGAGAGGAAAAACGTCTGGTTGAAAAACTCGAGAAATCGACGAAACAAATGCTCACGATTTTTGAGAGTATTACAGATGCCTTTTTTGCCGTAGATAGTTCATGGCAACTGATGTACCTAAATCCCCGCTCTGATCTCATCCTGTCGAAAGTCAATAAACGCAGAGAAGAGATGTTCGGCAAAAACTGGTGGGATGAATTCCCCAGCTTTCGCGAGGCCCCAGGGTCAACAGCGTTAGAGAAAGCAATGGCTGAGCATGTGTTCGTTGAGTTTGAAGATTACTATCCCGCCTTCGGCCTCTGGCTGTATGTACGGGCCTATCCTGTCGAGGATGGTCTTTCGATCTATCTGCAGGATATTTCCGAGCGTAAACGCAATGAACGAACCAAAGAGGCAGTCTACAAGATCTCGGAAGCGGCGAACTCAGAGAAGAATCTCGACGAGCTATTCCGGCGTATTCACGAGATCATCGGCCAGCTCGTGCCCGCACAGAATTTCTATATCGCTCTCTACGATTCAGATAACGATATCCTCAGCTATCCGTTCTATGTGGATGAGTTTAACGAGAGGCCTGCCCCCGGACGGCCCGCTAAGGGGTTGACCGAGTATGTGTTACGCCGGGGAGAAGCCGTCCTGGCTTCGCCCGCTCTCATCCGTGAACTGGCGTCACTCGGTGAAATCAATTTTCCCGGTTCTCATACCCCATGGTGGCTTGGAGTCCCGTTGAAAACCGGCCGCGGAGTAATTGGCGTCCTTGTTGTCCAACAATATCTTGAAGACGCAGAGTACAGCTCTTTGGAAAAAGGGATCCTGGAATTTGTCTCCGCTCAAGCCGCCATCGCCATCGAGCATAAGCAGGTAGAGCATATCATTCGTGAGCAGGCCAGCCTGTTGGATGTTTCTCAGGACGCAATTATCGTTCATGACCTTGATTTTTCAGTGGTGTACTGGAACAAAAGTGCGGAACGAATTTACGGATGGTCGAAGAAGGACGCACTGGGCAAAAACATTATGAGCTTGCTGTATGAGGAAGCTGAATTGATGGCTGATGCTGTGCGATCAGTGACGCAGAAGGGGAGTTGGTTCGGAGAGATGAAGCATATGACGAAAGACAAAAAAGAGGTCATCGTAGGAAGCCGGTGGAGCCTGGTGAGCGATGATAACGGTGCGCCGGAATCGATACTTGTCATCAATACCGATATCACGGAAATAAAACGACTGCAAAACCAATCCATACGGGCACAGCGACTCGAGAGCATGGGGACCCTCGCGAGTGGAATTGCGCACGATCTGAATAATGTGCTCGCAGCGATTTCGATGAGCGTACCGTTGCTCAAGGAACACTCCACAGATCCGGCGATGAAGGACGTTTTGCAAACGCTTCAAATTTCTGCAAAACGAGGAGAGGGAATTGTGAAGCAGATCCTCTCATTTGTCCGTGGGAGCGACGGAGAAAACATGATCATACAGATTCGCTATCTCGTCAACGATCTTGTGTCGTTCATCTCGCAGACATTTCCCCCATCGATTGCCGTCCGAACGAGATTCAGCAAAGACATATGGCCAATCTCGGGAGACGCAACGCAATTATACCAGGTTCTGCTCAACCTCGCTATCAATGCCCGCGATGCTATGCCGCACGGCGGAATATTGATGATATCCATCCAGAACACAACGATCGAGGAGCGTCTCCAGCATCTCCACGGAGTGTCGGGGACGGATCGATATGTCAAGATCTCAGTGAAAGATTCGGGTGCCGGGATTCCTCGAGAGGCGTTTGACAAAATATTTGATCCTTTCTTTACGACAAAAGGCCAGGAAAGAGGTACGGGGCTTGGCTTATCGATCGTTCATACGATCGTCAAGAAACATAATGGATTTATCGATGTCGAAACTGAAGTAGGAAAGGGTTCTGAATTCGTGGTTTACCTTCCGGCAAAAGATAATTCGGATGCGAGCGAGAACAAGTCTGAACGGGGCCTGCCCCGCGGCTCCGGACAAACGATCCTCATCGTGGACGACGAGACCTGCGTCGTTGATCTGATCAGCGCGACGTTGAAGGATCGCAATTACAAGGTAATGAAAGCGGCCAATGGCATTGAAGCCGTTGCTACTTTTGCCGAGAACAAAGTCATCATCGACGTCGTCCTCATTGACATGCTCATGCCGGTGATGGATGGACCAACAACCATGCGCGCTTTGAAGGCGATGGAACCGAATGTCAACATTATCGGGATGAGCGGCTCTGTGAGCGAAAAGGAAAGGGGAGATGCAGATTTCCCGTTCCACGATCTGCCTTTTCTTCAGAAGCCGTTTTCGGCTGAACAACTGCTCTTCCTTGTTGACGAGGTGCTGCATACCAAGCATGCGCGCGGGAAAAGCGCTTAACGTCGGGTCGGCGCGGCGTTTGGTCTTGAAGACCATGAGAAGATGCCGGCCGGGAAATATTTTCACAGTAGAGGAATTGTATGGCAGGAACAATATGGGACCAGAAGCGCATCGGGCTTGTTTCTGAAGTTGACACTTCAAGCGCCATGGTTGCTGTGGATTCAAGACTGACCAGCCTCTCCATTCAATTGAACGGCAGGGTTTATCCCATCGGACAGATAGGGACGTACGTCCTCGTACCGGTCGGGAAACAGGTGTTGCTGGGAATGGTATCTGACTTCAAGAAACACACTTTCGGCGAAAACGGGACCTCGACGTCGCATTGTGACATGAAGATCACGCTGGTGGGAAGCATCAGATCGGGTATGTTCGAACGCGGTGTCTCCTCATTTCCAACCGCGGACGCGCCCGTTTACCTTCTCGAGGACAGGGACCTCGCCGTCGCATTCTCGGTCTTCCAGCGCTTTGGATTTTCGTTGGGACGTCTCTCATTATTTGAGCAAGAGAGGGCGTACGTCGACCCGAACAGGTTCTTTGGGAAACATCTGGCAGTGGTCGGCGCAAGCGGTTCGGGCAAGTCCTGCGCCGTCGTATCAAGTCTGCAGAAAGTTGTCGGATATCCTGATACAAAGGTCATTATCCTCGACATGCATAATGAGTATCAAAGCGCATTTCCCGAGACATCGCAATATCTCAATCTTACGGAATTGGAGCTGCCGTTTTGGCTCATGAATTTTCAGGAAATGCTGGAGATGTTCATCGACCCCTCCGATGAATATGCGTCCACACAAATCACCGTATTGAGAGATCTTGTGTTTCAGGCAAAAAAGGCACAGAATCCTGAGTTGAAGAACGTTTTGACAATTGATACGCCCGTCTATTACGACCTCACGGACGTCCGATCTAAGATCGAACAATTCAACAACGAAAAAGGAGGATCCTTCAGCGGCAAGTTTGCACGATTCTTGGTGCAGCTTGATACGAAGTTGAACGACCCCCGCTATGATTTCATGTTCAAGCCGCGACTCTACATTCATTCGGAGTCACTGAAAGAATTGCTCTCTAAGATGTTCGGCCTTGAGGGAGGGTCTAAAGTTACGATCATGGATATGAGCGGGGTTCCGTTCGATATCGTCAACACGATCGTTTCTCTTGTGGCCAGGCTGGCGTTCGATTTCAATTTTTGGAATATCAGCCGGAGAGAATTCCCAATTCTCCTCGTTTTTGAGGAAGCCCACAACTACCTCTCATCGAACGGCGAAGGAACTAAAGCCGCCCGGCGCACAATCGAGAGAATAGCGAAAGAAGGACGCAAGTACGGAGTCAGCTGCATGATTGTCAGTCAGCGACCATCGGAGATCTCGGAGACGATTCTGTCGCAATGCAATAATTTCGTCGTGATGCGGTTGACGAATCCGATCGACCAGAATTACATACGACGGCTGGTTGCCGATACGTACCCCGGATTAGAGAACCTGCTCCCGTCGCTCCGTCAGGGAGAGGCCTTGATCGTGGGTGATGCCGTGCCGATGCCGCTAAGAGTTCAGATAGATGCTCCGGATCCTGAACCCACAAATGCCGACATCAAATTCTTTGATAAGTGGAAAATGAGCGGCGGGACGACGAATGTCGATGACGTCGTACGGCGGTGGTGGAATCAGGAACGGACGTGAAAAAGCACTGGGCGCATAGTCTTATATTTTTTGCAAACAAGCATTGAGTTTCGCTGTGGTATCACAATCAAATATATCGGAAGACGTTCGCAAACGAGCCAATGAGTTGTTCAAGGTCGTCGACCAACTCATCAAGTCCTTGAACTTGGAGAGGGCCGTTGAGGAACTGTCGAAGGCGAAACAGATAGATCCGCATAACGGCTATATAAAAGCCTTTGAGGAGCGCATCGCTTTTCTCACGGACGAGGGGTCGCGTCAAAAACGGGTCGATGTCACAAGAAAACAGATGGAAGATGATGCGCGAAAGAAATTCGAGCTCGAAAGGGCCCGCATCGAAGGAGAGCGAAAGAAGAAAGAGCAAGAGCTCGTCAAGAAAATTCACGAAGCGCATGAACAAAAAACGGCGCCGGCGGTTAAGAAGGATTCCGACGCTGCGGGGAGCGCGTCCATACAGCAAGTACCGGCTGGCGATGGCTCAAGCAAAGTAAGCGAAGACCGCCGCAAGATCGAGGCAGAGTCCAGACGAAATTTCGAAGCAGAATTCAGAAGAGAACAGGAAATCAACCGGCAGAAGACCGGCGCCAACCTCCCTCCCAAACAAGGATCGCAGCCTTCATCGGCGACAGACCCCCTCGCCATGTACAAACGCGTCCTCCTTCTCGCCTGGGCCGACGGTGCGTTGTCGCTCGAAGAAGAGACTCAATTACGGGACTTGCGCGCGTCGCTCTCCATTTTACCCCAGGAACATGAAGCACTCGAGCTTGAGGCGAAGCAGGAATCGTACTCCCATGCGTTCAAGCTCATCTGGACTTCAGGGCTCAAGGCTGCTGAGCGATCCTCGGTGATAGCGGAATTACGGAAGAGATTTCAGCTGTCTCCCGAGGATCATTCGAAACTCGAATCGAAGATTCTCGGTGAACTTGCTCCTTCTCAGAAGGAGGCGATGATTTACGTTGTTGACGATGAGGATGAATTTCTCAGCCTTCTTGTGCACGTACTCGAGAACGCGGATTTCAGGGTCAAGGCCTTCAGCACTTCCGACGACGCTTTGATCGCCCTTCAGACTGAGAGCCCCAGTCTCATCATCTCGGATATCAGTCTTGAGACCTCGACTTCGGGAGGATTTGCTTTTTATGAAAAGATTCGCCAGATGGATCATCTCCTGAACGTTCCGTTCATTTTTCTTAGCGGCATGTCCGATGAAGGGATGATTCGCTATGGGAAAGGCCTCGGAGCCGACGACTATCTGACGAAACCGATCTCCAACGATACCCTCCTCGATACGATCAAAGGGAAGCTCAAGCGGTTTAAATCGTTACGGAGAGTCTAAAGGAGCAGCCTCCTGACGCTCGAGTAAAAAACTAGCGTAATGGAACTAGGCAGATTAATCCCAGCGGAATGAAAATGAATTCGGATCTATCAAGAACGACTGCAAGAACGAAAGGTTAAACGCAATGCAAAACACCAACGTATCGAAAGAATCCGGCCAGGCAGGTTCGACGCCCGATGAAATGCTCCAATTGGTTAGTTTCAGGGTTGGGGATGAAGAATTCGCCGTCGACATTCTCAAAGTTCACGAAATCAATCGGATGCTCGATGTGACTCGAGTGCCGAATGCACCCGAACATATCGAGGGCGTCATTAATCTCCGCGGCAAGGTCATTCCAGTCATCGACCTCCGGTCAAGGTTTGGTATGGCGAAAAAAGAGAAAGACAAGAACACGCGGATCGTCGTAGTTGAAGTCAGCGGCAAGATTGTCGGCTTCGTCGTAGACGCCGTTAGGGAGGTTTTGAGGATCCCCAAAAGCATAACGGAACCGACGCCAAAGATGGCCACGAACGTAGCCACAGATTATATCACCGCGGTGGGGAAGTTGGACGATCGATTGCTGATTCTCCTCGATTTAGATAAGGTTCTGTCGGCGCAGGAAAAAAAAGACCTTGAGATTGCAGCGTAGCATTTGCGTACTTGCGAGGGACCGGAAATTGTCAGAGCGGAACTCAGGATGGTGGTGAGAATTTTTATTAGGGCTTGTTAAAGATATTCGTCCATCGGCGTGTCGCGTCTCTCTGCGAGTCGTCAAAAGGCAGGATGACGGTCCGGCATTAATAATTTTAGGTACTTGTATTTGTTCACCCAACGGTCAAAGGAGATCTACCATGAAGTTAACAAAGCTTGGATTCCGAACAAACCTTGTCTTGATCATGTCAGCCTTCATCATCGTGCCGGCCCTGGTTCTCGCGATAGTCTCATATAGGAGCTCCGTTACGGGCATGGAGACTCTTGTCGAATCGGACCTAGGCCCGGTCGCCCTTTTTGCACGGAACGTTGTGCAAACAAATCATGAACGGGGCGCTGATTCTATTGCACTGGCCAGAGATTTCATGAATCTCAAGATTGGTTTGACTGGCTACATCTATGCAATGGACAGCAAGGGTAACTTGAAGATCCATCCAACCATGGAAGGCGAAAACATTTACTCATACGATTTCGTACAGGAGATAACACGGCGTGCTGTTGCGTTGAAGACCGATGAAGTCGGATCAATACGCTACCAGTGGGCCAACAAGGACGGGAGAGAGACGGCACAGCGGGAACAAATTGCAGCATTTGCCTACTATCAGCCTCTCGATTTGATTGTCATTGCTGGCAGCTATGCCGATGAGTTCACGAACAACGCGAGCACGGGAATGGCGCAGTCGATTATTTTGGTCACGATCATTTCGATCGCCGTGTGCATACCCTTGATCTACATCCTATCGAAGAAACTTCTTGCTCCTCTGACGGAAATGGTCGGCCAGATGGACCAGGCCGATCTCAATACCAAACTTTCGTCTGACAGAGACGATGAGATCGGAAGCTTGCAGAGAGGATTCGATAAATTCGTAGACTCGATAAAAGAGACTCTTCAGCTGGTTTCGCAGGCATCAGACGCTGTGGCCTGTGCAAGCAGTGAGATCAGCAGCAGCACTGAAGAGATGGCAGCGGGTACGCAGGAACAAAGCAACCAGTCCGCGGAAGTTTCAAGCGCTGTGGAGGAAATGACGAAGACGATCATAGAAAACTCGAAGAACGCCGTTCAGACTGCGGAGACTGCGAAACGCGCACGAGGTGCGGCCGAACAGGGGGGAAAGGTTGTTGAGGCAACGGTGGCAGGAATGCATCTCATTGCCTCCGTTGTGAAGCAATCTGCAGACACGATCAAGGCTCTGGGGAATTCGAGCGACCAGATCGGGGAGATCATCGGCGTGATAGACGATATCGCAGACCAAACGAATTTACTCGCATTGAACGCGGCTATCGAGGCGGCGAGGGCCGGCGAGCAGGGACGGGGGTTTGCAGTCGTGGCAGATGAAGTAAGGAAATTGGCAGAGCGCACCACCAAGGCGACGAAAGAAATCGCGTCGATGATCAAAACGATACAGAACGACACGAAGGGTGCAGTCATATCGATGAACGAAGGGACAAAGCAAGTTGATGAGGGAATCAAGCTTGCGGAACGGGCAGGAATATCGCTGAAAGAGATCACGTACGTTTCGCAAACTGTAACGGATATGATCACGCAAATCGCCGCTGCCAGTGAACAGCAGTCTACAGCCAGCGAACAGATATCCAAGAATGTGGAAGCGATCACCTCGGTGACAGGACAAACGGCAAATGGAACGCAGCAGATTGCTCGAGCGGCTGAAGACCTGAACTCACTCACAGAAAATCTTCAAAAGATCTTGCGGAAATTCCGGCTCTCAGGTGAGGAAAAGTTTTCAAATCTTTCGCCGACAAGCCGGATGGCCGCAAAGCCAAATATGCCGAGATCGAAGTTTGGAGTGAGGGAAAACGGAAAGATCGTAGAAAATATTTAGCGAAAAACCAACGAAATTAGACCGAAGGAGAGAACTGCAGCAGCACCTGACCGCATACTTTGTCAGGCACGATCCAGCGGCACCGGGGACTTTTTGTTCCCTTCAGCTCGTCAACGGCTGAAGAGTGTAAAAGATGCAGCATTGAGACATGAACTGAGGGCGGGCAAAAAAAGGAGATGATTGAGATGGCAATACAAGTGACGAAAGTTGTGATCGTAGCACCGAATTTCGGTTCGGCGCTGCAGATTGCGATGTCCGAAAACCTCAAGAAGTGGCTCAAACCGGAGGAGATAGTCCGACGGTCTGTCACGGACGACGCGAGCGTGCAGAATGAACGATTGAAACAAGTGTTTGTCCAAACTAATGCCACTGCAATGATCGCGATAAGCGTGCGACCAGATCCGGATACGATTTCCTTCTACGCGGCTGCCGGCGTGCCCATTGTGCTGATAGACGAAGAGACAGCCGGTGTCTCTACCATTACCACGGACAATCTCATCGGCGGTCAAATAGCCGGAGAGTACCTGATAGCGAAAGGCCGGAAGAAGATCGCCGTTGTCTCCGGCAAAACTCAAGTACGGGGCGGCTACAACGCGGAACAACGGATCAAGGGATTCCAACAAGCTCTCGGCATTGGGAGGCTTTCCATAACGCCGGAAGGTCTGATCGAGGTGATACACTATTCCCGCGAGGACGGCATCTCCGTGATGCCAAAGCTCCTGGATATCGGCGCTGATGCCATCTTTTGCGCTGCGGGTGACATCTGCGCGACGGGGTTGCTTTCTGTCGCAAGAGAAAGACGAGTGCGGATACCAGACGACGTCGCGGTTGTGGGCTTCGATGATCTCCCCATAGCACGGTTGTCGAACCCCGAGCTCACGACCATCAGACAACCGTTGATGGAAATGGCGGAGGCAGCATACGATATGGCGGTTGTACACAGAGATGAGATTCTTCGTAAACCGCAGAGGGTTGTTTTCAAGCCTGAACTTGTGGTTCGTCAATCGGCATGAGATATTTGAAACATGAGGCTGCAAAGCAATATTAATAATTAGCTGGCATGAAGGGATACCTCAACCATGGCAACAAGCAAAGAAGCGATCTCCCGGTTTCAAAATTTTATGGAGAGCTTTACCGCCGCCGTCCAATTACGTTCACGAGCAGCAAAGAACGGATCGTTTATTGAGTATGTTTGTCTTTGTACTTCGGTTGTCGACGGCTTGCTTCGAACCGGCCTCATCGTTAAGCATCAACTGGATACAAACTCTCAGGATATCCTTGATGAATTGCTCGATCAACCCGGGGACGAAGATACTACGGCTGAGCGCACTATCTATCGACGGGCACTTCAGGAAGGCATCATTGACCAATCGTTGTTTATTGAATTGAACACCCTGCACGAAAAAAGAAACATTGTCGTCCATCAATACATCATTAGCGCGATGACTACCGACAAGGTGCTGGAAGTCGGAGCACAATACCGAAAAGCCCTCGACTGCGTCAGGCATCGCATACGAGAGATTGAAGATCTGCAAAATCGGCGGTCTATTGGCTTAAGACACGTTCGCGGGGATGTTCCTGATGCTGTTCGTTCAGTTGTTGAACAACAGGTCAATCAACTTGCCGACGACAAGAATGGAGATCCAACACCTTTAAAAGGATAGTAATGCCTTCACATCGGCCGTCTGGGGAGACGGCCGTCCTCCACTGGAATCAATCAGGTTTCGCTAAGAATGGTCTGCACGTCTCGAGGAAGTGCCGAGGCAAGGGTGTCGTTTGCCGTCGAGGAGGTAGCGTTTTCAATACCGAGACGCGTTGATGGGATGTCTGAAACAGGAATCCAAGTTCGTACCGGGTTGAATACTCCTCTCTTGAATATTCTTCTGCAATCCAATGTCGCAGTTTACGGCGCCGCCGACGGGGACTGTCACACCGGCCGCTACGTATTCATCCCTTCCGTCATAAGAGGCGTGATCTTCCGGGTCGGCATCACAGGACCCTGTCGTCTTTGTGGATTGGATATCAAGATGCAGAGTCGCAGCGTTCGTCTCCATCGATAACGGGAAGCAAATCTTTGCGCGGTTAACGTTTGGCTGCAGATTCTGTTCGCTTCCGCCAGAACGGGTTTCTCGGTAAATATTGTCGATCCAAGAGTCAAGATAAGGAGCCTGGCTTCCTGTTTCGCCGTAGCGGCTGGAATGGGAAAGGTTTTTCGAATCCAGCGGCGCAAATGGGTTTCCTCCGCTGATACTCGATACCGATTCCCCGTCAAAGAAGAGGCCGAGAAGATCCTGAGCAACTACTTCAGTCCGGATGCCGAAAAAGAGAACTGCGGCGACGATACACAGTAGCGCGCGCATTTAGTCTCATCCGGAAATAATGACGCTAGATGACCAGGTCGAGGCGTTGATTTCAAACATCTGTTTCAACCCTGAATTGGTCATGCCGGGGAGAAAGCCGTTGAATGTCGGGTCCGGAAAAACCCAGGTATCGAATGATGACGCTTGCCACGTTAGGACGGCATCATACGTTCCCGAAGAATTCGGCCTTGACGAAGCTGTATATGCGGGGAGCTTTGCCTTTACGTCTGTGATGGGGTTTAGAAATAGACTGCCTACGTTTGCTGTGGCACCGCCAATCGAGTACGGGCCTGATAAGAATGCCGTCAACGAATCCACGTCCTGGATAGCTGATTGAACTTGGCTCTGGTCCTGCGGATTGTAGACGATGACATCAGTTTCCGGGTGGGGTGTTTCGTGCATGAGGAACGTCAGTCCGTTTCTGATGCTCGTTGCCATGGCAAGATAGTTCGTGCGAGTGTCTTTCATCCGCTGCACGCCGTTTGTCCGGAGGGTGAGGAAGGGCGACGAGGGCTGCCAGGCCTGAGTTACCGATGAAGCAGTAGAGGAAGTGTAATCGATATTGTATGCGACGAACAGCGACCCGTCAGCATCAAAGAACTGAAACACCGCGAGCAAAAGATAAATCTCTGTAAGATCGATACGGTAGGTCGGGCCGTTGTTGACTCCCATTAGCTGCGGCGTGATGAGAAATTGATAGCTGGGTGTATTTGTCACCTGCTGGAGATGGACGATAGCGTTTGCAAGGACGGGGAGGATGTTTGTCTCTACGATAGCTTGGTCATGACTCGGGAGTTGGCCGGCCTGCGATTTAGCGAGCACTGTATGAAGGGCGAGCGAAGGTTGGTTCGCCAGGCGTATCTTGCCAAGTACGTCCGAGGTTATCGGTCGCGTGAATTGTTGAACTCCGCCGCTTTTAAGGATTGAAAGCATGGCGTTCGCGGAGAATCCTACTTCTCCCGACTGCTGAAGTTTTGCAACCGTCGGGTCTGAGAAGAGGGTCAACACTTCGGTCAGTGCAAAGCCAAAATGTGCATCAAGATTGCCGGGGTCCTGATCTAACGCCTGGCTATAAAGGATGTTCGCCGACGAGAGATCAAAAGCCGCGGTGTCCGATGGCAATGTTGCGATAAGTGCAACGCGGGGTATCAGTATTTCACTTGCGGCAGTGACGAGCTGAGCTGCTTTTGCAGGGTCAGTTGAAGTCTTCGGTGATGTGCTATTTGACTTACATCCTGATGAAAACATAGTAGCACCGGCGACGACGAATAGAACAGCGAAGAAATTGGGAATTTTCATGGATGACCTCCTGGTCGAAAGTAAGACTCTCTGAAGGTGGGATCCTCAGTGTCCCTGTGAAAATGATTTTGATTGTAACCTCAAAGGGGAGATCCCATTTCTATTGCGCACTTAACTCCGCGCCCTTGACCATAGTTCCCGGCTATGATTTGGTGGTAGGGCTTCACCGGTATGATAACAATTTCCTATTGAGATTGCAATGTGCATCTCTGGATTGCATCAGGGAGGTCAATATGTCGCCTCTAAAGCAGGATAATAGCCCGACGCTCGGGAACTTATTCAATCCATCAAATGAGTTGGCGCTCAAACTCGCGCTATTATTTTTATATTTATTTTCGCGGTTCGGTTGCAAATGTATTTGAATAGCGATAAATTAATACAGAAATAACCTCACATCGCACGCAGAGGAACTTTCTAGGGGTCTGCAGTTAATCCCGCGGGAGCTCACCAGTTTTGCGGCTTAATAATATGAAAGCGCATAATTCTCCCAATCTCATGCTTATACACTCTCATGGAGTTTTGGTATTCGTAAAGCTGAAGGCCTGGTGAAGTTTTTTTTGTGGCTTCAGCCATAAAATCCCGGCACGACGAAGACACGTATCTTCTACTGATATCACATCCGACAACATGGACGAAGCACACACCGAGCGGCCGGGAATCATGCCGCGAGAGCCGAGAATTCCAAAAGAGAAATGATGAAATTTGTATTTGTACTGATCGTGACCTCCCTTTTCAGTCTACGGAGTTTCTGCCAATCTACTGAAACCGTTCAACAATCAGCCAATCGACAAAAACAGGTTGTCGATGCGTACGTGTACGCATGGAACTCCGGCCAATTAGACACATTGAATATCGTTTGCGATTCCAATGTAGTTCGTTATGATGGGATTGCTCCCGGTTATCAATACCGAGGCTTATCCGTCGTGAAACGTCTCATTTCGGGTTACCGGACAATGTTTCCCGATTTTACATTGCTGACTGAAGAAGAATACTATGTAGGTGATCGGGCAATCTTGCGTTGGATGGTATCAGGAACCCACACCGGACCGGGGTTCTTATCCCCAACGGGACGAACCTTCAAATTGAGCGGAATGAGTATACTTCGATTTAAGAATGGACGTCTCTATGAAGATAAAAGCGAGAGTGACGGCCTGTATTTTATGGAACAACTTGGTTACAGTTTGGAACCCCCGAAGAACTGATTCTTCTATGTTCGTTTTGGGGCCGTATTATTAAACCCTGTTCGCGTTGCCGATAAAGAAAGAAACGAATTTTCAATTTATTAGGTTATGAAAAAGTTATTGAGTGGAGCAAGATTCAGAACCGCAATACCGGTGGACTCACGAACGATCGGCTTAGGCATAGTGCTCCTCTTCGGCGTTCTTATTGTCGCTTATGGGTTCTTTCGAGACATCTCTGCAGCAATGGACCTTGGGATCGTAATTACTGGGACAACGAGTTGGATGATCCTCACGCTCGCCCTCACGAGCGGAAGAAATCATCACTATGTGAGACGGGTGAGATGACCTTACACCAGTTTTGAACGCTTCTGCGGTTTGTTAGACCGATTGCGAAGTTCAGCAGAATCTTTGTCTAAGGCTGGTTGTCGGCATTATAGTCGTCGTACGCTCACCATGTTCATTACCTCCCCTCTGCATACCGTTGTGAGAATTTTCTAATATCCGGCTAAGCACCATTGTGCAACTAAGTGCGGATATTTGACCAGCATTTCAAACGGAGCCCCAGCCCCGGACATCCCGCCGTTTGGTCCAGGAATTATTTTTTCACAGATCCCGCAGAGCGAGAATACAACCGCAACTAGAAACGCGAATCCGCCCCATCAATATACCTTCCTGTTGGCATAAATATTGACGATATTATAGTGGATTGAGGCCAGTGGTGTGCCCGTCCTGATTTCCTTCAAGGAGAAATTCCCAGTGAGTTCACAGTTTGCGGCATCTGCATTCCGAATGGCAGCCCGAGCGGGCGCCTGCATTCTGCCGTTCATTCTTGTTGTCTGCATGCGAGCATTTCCGCGTGGCCTGGATTCGGCTGGCAGTGCAAGACAAAAGGGAATTCCACAAAAATTTCTTACTCGTTTTTCTGTTCGCTCGTGGTCTATTGCAGATGGTTTGCCGCAGGGTACCGTTCGATCAATTATCCAAACGAGAGATGGCTTTATCTGGTTCGGAACTGAAGAGGGCCTGGTTCGATATGACGGCGCACGGTTCACTGTGTTTGACAGGGAAAACACGCCCGCCATTCCGCACAACAACGTAACCTCTCTCATTGAACTTGATGACGGTTCCCTTCTCATCGGTACGTTCGAAGGAATGACGCAGCTGAAGGACGGTCAATTTTCTGCAGGCGCTCAGATTTTAGCGAAGACTCGGATCCAAACCTTATTCAAAGATCGACGCGGCGGGGCATGGATAGGGACTGCGGATAATGGAATCTACAGTATCGTGGATGGCAAATTTCGACATTATACTGTCACTGAAGGTCTTTCCAGCAATTCTGTCTCCTCCTTCGCTGAAGACTTTGAAGGAACCATATGGATAGGGACGAATGCCGGGGTCAATCGCATGATGAACGACCGATCTGCTTTTTTGAAGAAGCCTCAAGGTCTTCCGAGCGAGGATATAACAGCCCTCTGTGTTGGTCGTGATAGTTCGATCTGGGTCGGGACACCAAAAGGCTTGGTGAAGTTTCGCGGCGGCACTCTCAAAATCTATGGGAAAGCCGAAGGTCTGTCCGACAACTCTGTTCAATGTATTGCGCAAGATCCAAAAGGTGATTTGTGGATTGGGACGGAGTTCGGCGGAATAAATCGACTTTCAGGCGGAAAGTTTACAGCAGTCGGAACAAAAGACGGACTTTCAAGCAATTTCGTTTTTTCCGTCATGAATGACCGCGAGGGCAATGTGTGGGTTGGGACCTCCAGCGACGGGATCAATCGTCTTTGGGAGGGAAATTTTGCACACATGGCCGGTCAAAACGGGAGTGACGAGGAGAACTCGGATGCGATATACCAATCGCGGGAAGGAAGCGTATGGATCGGCACTATTGGCTGGGGGGCGATCCACGTTCTGTCAAATAGGTTCGATGTGTTCAATACAAAAAACGGCTTACCCGCCAATTTGATTCGCGCGATTGTTCAGGATAAAGACGATGCAGTATGGCTTGCTACGAGTTCTGGCGTTGTGCGTTTCAAGGATGGCAAATTCAAAACCTTCACGGGAAAGAATGGACCGGCTTATGACGATGTGAGAGCGCTTCTTCCGCTTCCCGACGGATCGATGTGGATCGGGACAGCTCATGGTACTCTGAGTGAATTCAAAAATGGAACTATTACGTCGGTGGGGAATCTGAACCTGTCGAATACTATGATTCGAACGCTCTATCGCGATAGTAGCGGGAGCATCTGGATAGGTCACAACGGAGGGATGATCCGCTGGAAGAAAAATGAAGTTACAGCATTTAATGTTTCAGAAGGATGTCCGACCGAGCCCGTCTACGCTTTCCATGAAGACAAGGACGGCACCATGTGGATTGGAACGTATGGAGGAGGACTCTACCGATATAAGAACCAATCGTTCTCGCACATCTCCAGCAAATCGGGATTGTTTAATGATGCGGTATTTCAAATTCTGGAGGACGACGACCGTAATCTCTGGATGAGCTGCAACAAAGGTATCTACCGGGCCAGCATAGAAGATCTAAACGAGTTTGCGGACGGCAAAAAATCCTCTGTCCGCTGTATGTCATTCGGCATTTCGGACGGCATGATAACGAGCGAGTGCAACGGCAATGCCCAGCCTGCTGGATCAAAAACTGCCGACGGGAGACTTATCTTCCCAACCACGAAAGGCATTGTTGTGATTGACCCCGGCGCATTGATGACGAACTCGATCCCTCCTCCAGTGGTTATTGAAGAGGCCATGATTGACAGGAAATCGTATGTTCCAACGCTGCACGCATCAGCGCCGGCCGGGAAGGGGGAAGTAGAATTCCAGTATGCCGGCCTGAGCTACACCGCTTCGGAAAAAGTGCAGTTCAAATATAAGCTTGTTGGTTACGACGACGTCTGGAAGGAAACGAGTTCCCGGCGTACGGCGTTGTATACGAATATTCCCCCCGGCCAATACAATTTTAGAGTCATCGCGTGCAATAACGACGGCGTATGGAATCTTGAAGGCGCTTCCTTTGATTTTACTCTTGCTCCTCACTTCTACCAGGCTCGCTGGTTCTACGTGTTGATCTCTGTCATCTTGTTCGGGTTCATGTTTGGAATCTATCGCGCCAGAGTGTGGCAGCTTCTTCAACGAGAAAAAATTCTCAAAGAACGGGTCGAAGATTCACTGGCAAAAATCAAGGTCCTGGGCGGATTGATTCCGATCTGCGCTAGCTGCAAAAAAATTAGGGATGATTCGGGTTACTGGAACCTTCTGGAAGCATATCTCTCAACGCATTCTGAGGCCAAGCTTTCGCACAGTCTCTGCCCGGATTGCGCCACAAGGCTGTATCCTGATATTTTTCCAAAAAAGGATGAAAACCAATAATGCTGACGCAGCCAGCTTCAATGCCTATCATGACCATGATCAAATGTGTTGATGCCTCAAGGCAGGAGACTACGTTTCAGATCCGTCCTCGTGCAAATATGTCAGCGTGTTCTAGCGGTACCAATAATTGATATTAGAGGTTTCCCGCAAACTTCTGCACATTCCCTCAATTTTGAGTATTCGGAGGTCTGAATCCTCCGGATATCGTCGAATTTGTTGGTTTGCCTGGCACAATTTACCCCTTTTCGCGAGAGTAACCTTCCTTTCTTCTTCAGCTGTTGCAAATCGCCCAAAATACCCAGTTTCTCCTTGACAAATCTAAATTTTCTGTTATATTAAGGCCAATTAGACGATAGTTTGCAAGAAGTATTTAAATTGATTGCGATAATTACTTCTATAATGTAATGCTGGTTTTTGGGATCGCGCTGTGGGTAGTAATCAAAATTCCCTTCCAATCACAATGAGCAGACAAACACCATGCAATCTCGGCAAAATCATCTTCCTGTAATTGCTTTTATCGTTTTTTCAACTGTTTTGCTCTCCTTCGCAGCCAAAGCCCAACAACAATCACAAAGCCAAGAGCCTCAACCCTCTGTAGCAAAAATCCCGTCGACGGAAAACTCGAAACTCATTTCAATCTTTCCAAAATTCGACATTGCTTTGGATACTGCTCTGTCAGCGATGACGCCGATGTTAAAAGAAGTCAGTCCAAGCATCAGGACATTGTTGTTGTACAAGACGAAAGTCCGTTGGCCCTTCAAGGAAGAGTTGACATATTCGGAGATTCAGTTTCTATCGAGTTATTTCGAGGGGAAATTGAAGAACGCGTTGACGAAAGACCGGAGATTTGCTGCCGTGGGCGCACAGGATCTTAAGACACTGTCGTTCAAAGCCACGGACAGCACTCTTCAGGTGAAGAACACATACACGGAAGATGAGATACGCACGTATGCGAAGGCGCACAATGTCGACGGTATTGTTTCCACCGATGTTTTGGTTTCGTCGAACCAAATTATTATGTTTCTGAACATAAACGACCTCAATGGGATCACGGTATGGAGCAAAGAACTGAAGGCGGAGTATCGCATTCTGCCGACCGATCCCGGGTCTGAGCTTGCAGCAGAATATGCACTCAAAAGGAAGACAGGTCTCATCGAGAATTATCTCACCGTTGGTTTCAACCTCGGCAATTCCTACACTTTTGGGGTCAAAGATTCCGGCAATTCGGTTGGATATTATTCCATTGGTTACCGCCTGAACGAGATGGCGACGATCATGAATTTTTTGAAGTTCTATATTGATTCACGGTTGATTGGAACATCGAAGTTCGGATTGATGGGGATCATTGTCATGCCCGGACTTTCATTTGAAATCATAGGAAATGATCAGGTAGGTCCCGGAATCCTCATGCTCGACCTTGCCGGCGGGTTCGATGTCTCCTTCAAGAACAGCGGACTTCCAGAGTCGTACTATGCCGGGTTGTCACTGCGATTGAGCAGAAATGTTGGGTTGACCGGTTTCTACAACGGTATTGCCATCAGCAAGAGTTTTGACCGCTCCGACATTGCGGGACCGCTCTACGGTCTGCAAGTGAATTTCGTTCTGTAACGAACACGAAAATAAGGACTGTCTATGAAAAGAGTGTTAATCGCAGCGCTGTTTAGCTTTGGAATTTTATCTTTGACATTCGGTCAGGAGAACCTGACGGTGCAGGGAGACTCGGCGTCGAAAAGTCAACTGAAAGCTCAATCGGCGTATCAGAAGGAATCGGCGCCGTCGAAGGAGAGTGGAACGCCGTCTGCGCCCGCCTCCGTGAAATTGACTACCCCAACGCTGAACATGGATGTACTGCTTGACCTCTACAACAAAGACATTGATTTCACTATTGATTATTCCGGGCAGGCATTGAAGAAGAATGCGCAAGGCGCTAATGAAGAGGAAGAGCAGCCGAAGCGAACTGCAAGTCAAAAGAAACATGACCGCGATGAGACCGATGAGCTGTTGAAACCGAAGGAAGAGGACTTGGCCTCGGACATCAAGGATATTGTCGACACGTCCAAAGTGCGGAAGAAGCAGCCGGGACAAGGGACATATACAAAGGATGACGCCGACTATAATAGGGCATTGAATAGTCTTCAGACAGCGCAAAGCCTTTTTTCTGAGCGGCGTTACACTCAGGCGCTTGCCGAAATCAACAAGTCGGTGGATGCTGCGCCCAACATGGCTCTTGCATATGCAGTTCGAGGGTCGATCTATTACATGTTACGTCAGTTCCCAGATGCAAAACTTAGCTGGGAAAAAGCTCTCGAACTTGATCCGTCGATGGACAATGTGCGGGCGATACTTTATCGAATGTAATTAACCGAAAGGCTCAGTATGAATTCAACTTTTATCGGGTATGTTCTCTTTGGGATCGCGGCGTATGTTCTGCTGATCATCGGCGCTCAATCTGAAACCGTCGATGCGCTGCAAAAAGGGTATGTCCCGGATTCGCTTATTCACTATGTACACATACCCGGTATTATTTTTGTATTTCTCGGCGTCAGCTCTTCGATGCTCATCAGCTATAATTTCAGGGAATTGTTCGGTTCGGTGCGCTCCCTGTATTTTGTCTACATCAGGAATAAGATCAATTTCGCGACGTATCTGGAAACGATAAAAGACATCGCACAATATTCCAACACGCACGATATCGAATCCCTGGAGGACTACGCGAATCAAATCAAGTACCCGTTCCTTCGCGACGGGGTTCTCATGCTGGTCAACGGTTACAAGCGGGAAGAGATTAAGGACATCCTCGAATCGCGTATCGAGAATGAAGCCCAGCGGGAATCGACGGACGTTAATATTTTCAGGGCTGCGGCGCGCTACTCGCCGGGGTACGGTATGTTGGGCACGACTGTCGGCTTGATCCAGATGTTCTCCACCAAGATCGATGCCGCCGCTGGGTTCGGGCCTATCCTCCAGGCGCTTGCGGTGGCGTTTACGACGACGCTGTATGGCCTCTTCCTTTCGAACTTTATCTTCGCTCCGTTCGCTGACAAGATAGAGAAACGGACAGACGAAGAAGCCCTACTCAAGGGAATGATCATCGAAGGGTTGTGCCTGATCAAAGACAAGAGGCATCCCGTGTTTATACAGGATAAACTTTCGTCATACATTCCACAGAGCCGTGCGCTTTCTGTTCCAGCTGTTTCCCAGCTTTCACCCGAGAGCGGAGGGTAGCCGACATGAGGAAACGAGAGAAACGAAGAACGGACGAGCAGCACTGGCAGGTCAGCTATATAGACTTGCTCACTGCCATGCTTGCATCGTTCACGTTGTTGCTGTCGCTTTCGATCCCCGACCAGTCAAAACTGGACAGTCTTGCATCCTCGGTGACCGAAGCAGCGAAGCAGCAGGCGAACCTTGGGACCCTTTCGAAGGAGTTGCTGACAACGATAGAAAAGAATTCTTCGTTGAAGGGACAGGTGAACGTCGTTATGACAGACGCGGGCATTGAACTGCGTTTCGGAAGCAATCTTCTCTTCCCGCCGGGAAAGGCCGCATTGCGTCCGGAAGGATATGACGCCATCTTCAGCATCGGCAAAATACTGGGATATTTTGTCAAAGCGCGAAATGCCTTCATTTCGGTCGAAGGACACACCGACGATACGCCTCTCCGGAGCACGGTGGACTTTCGCTCTAACTGGGAGTTATCGTCTGCCCGTGCGACCGAGGTTGTACATTACCTCCAGGACACGGTTTCGATCGAAGGAAAACGATTGTCGAGCACCGGCTTCGCCGACGCCCGTCCGCAAAACAAGGAAAAAGACCCTCTCACCGGCCAATTCACGGAAAAGGCGCGAAACGATAATCGACGCGTCGTTATACGGATTTATTACCACAGTGATGTCTAGCGATTGAAATTGTTATCTCAAACATTTTCGGATCAAACATGAAAACTCGATTAACAAGAATCATCGTGCTGCTCGTTGTGGTATTGCAGGCGAAGCTTTTTGCCGTTGACCTGGAGCTTGAGAAGAAAAAAATGGAGCGTGACCTGGAAGACCGCATCTCGATGGAGATTCGCCGCTATTTTTCCGACCTCAATTTCCTCGTGACTGCAGACGTGACGCTTGTAGACTTGAGTGCGCCGGCAAAAAAAGATAAAGGGGATAACAGGGATTTTCTGCTCCCTGGAGTATCGGGTTTCCAATCGCAGACTCAGACATCGGACGAAACGGAGAAGCCGCAGATAGGCATTGAGTCGATCGTCATAAAGATGCTGATCGATAAAAATCGGACGCCCGAAGAACGAGACCTTTTGACGAATATCGCTTTTTATACCGGCAAGCTGAATAAAGTCCGGGGCGACCGGGTGGATCTGCAGGAGATGTCGTTCCCGGCGAGTACGCTCCAGATACAACGAGAGCAGCAAAAGGCGGAACAGGAAAAACAAATCCAGGAACTCGAGAAGGAAAGACAGGAAGCCGAAGCGCGCGCCGCACAGAAGCCGGGAAACGACCTCACGCCGGCGAAGACGCAGGATGCGTTCCTGAATCCGACAACGATGCTGCTGATCGCTTTGGGCATTTTGATTCTGATCCTTATTATTGTGCTGTTGTCGAGAGGAAAGAAGGAATCAGGGGCGGAGCCTCAAATGCTGGTTCAACAGCCCGTGCAGGGAGAAGAGGCTCAGGTCGTTTCCGCGCAGCAGGCGATGGCAGATTCAAACGCAGAATATCAGGAAGCCATAGAGGTCGATAAAGTGCGCTCGAATCTCATCGTGACGTGCGCCGGCGAATCCGATCTGACGTCGCATGTGATCAGAGATTTGATTTCGGACTCGAATCAAAAAGAAAGACTCACGGTGATCATCGGGCAGCTCGGCAACAATGTCCTGCAGGTGATGCGCGACCACTTTTCAATTGAAGAGATGAAAGCACTCCAATCCCTCACGCTGGAAAAACAGGAGAGGACTCCGGCAGAGACGAGGGAAGCACTGACGTATTTTCAGAATCAGCTTGCCGTAAAAAGATTTTCGGAAGCGGGAAATTCGAAACAAAATCCTTTCGCCTTCCTCGAAAGATTATCTGAGCCCCAGCTTTATTTGTTGATGAAAGATGAACCCCCCGGCATTATCGCAATTATCTTGTCACAACTGACGACGCCGATAGCGAGCTCAATGCTGAAGAACCTCCCTTCGATGCAGCAGGGCGAAGTGGCGCTTGAGCTGGGAAAACTGCGGCGTCTCACGTCGGACACATATGTTTCGGTCGCCAAGCAGCTTGCCGCGAAGGCCTCGACGATCCCGGTGATCAACAACGTCCAGGTACAGGGCACAGACCTGTTGCTGGATATCTTCGACAACATCGACGAAACGTCCGAATCTTCGATCATCGAGTTTATCAAGGTCGTGAACCTTGACCTCTACCGTGAGATCACGAGCCAGCGGGTTTCGTTCAACGCAATCAGCCAATTGGATGAGCGCATGCTTCGCCAGATCGTCAAAGATATTTCGGGCGACGAGATCGCAATCGCGCTAAAGAATGCACCTCCAGATATCTCAGAACGGTTCCTCTCGGTGCTCCCCTCAAAATCGAGGATTATCCTGGAAGACAGACTGACGTCGATGAAAGCTGTTTCGCCCGACGATGAACTGAAGGCTCGCAGACGTATAACGAGAATGGTGCGCCAATACATCAAAGCAGGCGGCGTCCAGACTTCTTCTGCGCTTGAAACGGGAGAAGAGCCGGAAGAGGCTCAGATTCAATGAAATAAGCATTTTCGGATACTTGTGAGGAGCACTTGATGAGGGTGCTCCTCTTTTTTTGGGAAATTATTTTAGCTTGAAGGCTGTTAAACCTATTAACAATGGATGAGATCGCGACATATCCGCCGAAAGAAATTTGCCGGCTTCCACTGCAGGAATACTATGAGCGGTCAAACGTCCTGTTGCGGCAACGGGATGGCTGGTTGCAGCCGATACGCTTTCATTCCGTCCGCGACGAGGTCCGCCTTCTTGAAACGGGAAGCGCTCTTGTCGATTTCTCCGGCCACGGACTCCTTCGCCTGGACGGCAGTGATGCCGCCGATTTTTTGAACAGGATTTCATCCAATGATTTCAGAAAGTTTCTGCCCGGCGACTCGGTGCAGACTGTATTGACAACGGAGAAGGGGAGAGTGGTCGATTCGGTCGTCGCGCTCCACATGAGCGATCACATCCTGCTGATCGCAAGCCCGAACGCGCAGTTATCCGTAATGCAATGGATCGAGAAATTCATTATCGCAGAAGACCTGAGAGTCAACGACGAAACGGGACGACATATTATTTTTGCCGTGATTCATCCAGACGATTTTTTGGAGAAACTCGGTGTCCGGGTATTCCGTTCGAACTATTATGACGTGGATGCCCTCTTCTCTATATCGGATGCCGACGTGAGTTTTCCGGATCATCTCAGTCCTTACATGGACGCCCAGGTTGGGTATGACGCTTTTGAACTCTTTAAGATCCGGCGCGGAATTCCGCAGTACTCGCGGGAAATCATGGCTGAATGCAACCCCCTTGAATTGAATTTTCGGACCCAAATTAGTTTCACGAAAGGCTGCTACATTGGACAGGAAGTTGTAGCGCGGCTCGACACCTACAAGAAGATTCAGCGAACGCTCTGCAGTTTCCGTGGAGACGGGCGTCTTGTTCATTCCGGAGGAGGACCAATCGCATGCGACGGAAAAGACATCGGCATCATCACAAACGTTGCTCATGACGCCAATGATGACGGCTCGTTCGCGGGACTCGGAGTGGTCAGAAAAGAGTTTGCACGGCTTCACGCTCAATATGTCAGCGGCGAGAGTGCGGTTCCGATCATAATCGACCGGGTCTTTAATCAGGAAGATAATATGCATGGAAACAATAGCGGTACTCGCTGAAGGCAAGAAGGAGCGGTACGAGGAATTGCTCCCTCAACTTGCGGCCCTCGTTGCCGGTGAAGATGACCTTGTCGCAGACATGGCGAACGTCAGCGCCGCACTAAAATCTGCGTTTCTGCAATATTCGTGGGTTGGCTTCTATCGCATCGAAGAAGGTGAGTTGATTCTTGGTCCGTTTCAAGGTAAGGTCGCCTGCGTTCGTATCGCCGTCGGAAAGGGCGTATGCGGAAAGGCGGCAAAAGAGCGAAGGACAATCATCGTTCCGGACGTCGATGCTTTTCCGGGACATATTGCGTGCGACCCCGGCTCAAGGTCGGAAATAGTGGTACCGTTGAAGTATGGCGGGGATTGTTTTGGCGTATTGGACGTAGACAGTGCCGAGCTAAATTCATTCGATGAGATAGACGGGATGTATTTAGAAAAAATTGCTGAAATGATAGCAAGGATATTCCATCAATCATTAAGTGGGAAGTAGTTGACGGCAAGAAAGTACGAGCAACGCTTGCCTTTACGGGCATACAAGAACCCGCGTTTCCTTAACAGTAAGGATGCTCGTCCGATAAGAATTCTTTCGGAATTTTTGGAGCCATTGAGTCGCTTCAATTATTTCGGGGTCAAAGATATTATCGTCTTTTTCGGCTCAGCCCGCATACAATCTCCATCCGTTGCGCGGAAGAAGCTGTCCGGAACCATCTCAAAGCTGAAAAAAAAGAAAAGGAACGATTACAGGCAATCGGAGGAATACCGCAAAGCGAGGATCGCCGTTGAAATGTCTTCGTACTATAAGGACGCTGCGGAGCTTGCATTCCTTATGACAAGATGGTCGGCATCGCTGAAGGAGAAGAATCGCTTTGTTGTGGCTACCGGCGGAGGTCCCGGCATAATGGAGGCGGCGAATAAGGGAGCCTCACTCGCGGGGGGCCGATCGGTGGGACTGAACATTGGTCTGCCGCTTGAGCAATTTCCGAATAAATACATCTCGCCGGAATTGAACTTCGAGTTCCATTATTTCTTCATGCGGAAATACTGGTTCATGTACCTTGGGAAGGCGCTGGTGGCATTTCCCGGGGGTTTTGGGACCTTGGACGAACTTATGGAGTTGCTGACGCTGCTCCAGACGAAGAAAATCAAAAAGAAGATGACGGTGATTCTTTATGGTACGAAATTTTGGGAGCACATCTTGAATTTTAGTCAACTTAAGGACTATGGAATGATTGCCGAGGAGGATTTTAACTTGTTCAAATTTGCCGACACTCCTGGCGAAGCATTCAAACTCTTAAAGAACGGTCTCATGGAGAACTATCCTCAACGCAAACCCATCTGACTATGTTATGAAACAGATTAATAAGATAGATATAAATCGTTTAAAATCATTGATTTACCTCCTTGACGATGAAGACGATTCTATTTATTCAGTAGCCAAAGAACATCTTCTTCTGACGGGTGAGCAAGCATTGCCGGTACTGGAGAGTTGCTTGCAACCCGACGATTCCCTGATGCAGCAGCGGATACGTGAAGTTTATGAATCGATTTCTCTGGGCGCTTTCAAGGAGCAATTACGCGCATATTGCGAAAAGTACAAGGGCGATCTTGACCTGGAGGAGGGAGCATTCCTCATCGCAAAGCATGCCTATCCGAGCGTTGATATGCACATCTATTCCGACTTATTGAATTTCTTTGCAAGTGAATTTCAATCGCACCTGGACCCGTCCGATCCAGGTGAGGAGATTGCTGCAAAGATCGGCAGTTACTTCTCCGCTGAAAAGGGATTTACGGGAAATGAATCCGACTACTACGATACGGATAATCACTTTCTGAACAAAGTTATTGAAACAAAACAGGGAGTACCGATCACTCTGTCCGTGATCTATATGCTCGTGTTGCGCAGGCTGAATTTCCCGGTCCAGGGTATTGGGATGCCCGGACATTTCATTCTGCGGTATGATTTCGGCCAGAGATCGTTGTTTGCCGATCCCTTCAATGGCGGAATAGTTCTCTCCGTGGACGATTGTAAGAATTCTCTGAAAAAACTAGGCTATGCATTTAAGAATGAATATCTTGAGCCAGTTTCCAATAGGCAAATTCTCGAAAGAATGATGAGAAATTTGGTACTGGTATTCGAAAAGAAAGGTCAGCAGTTGAAAATGCAGTCGATGCTGCAATGTATTGATATTCTGAATAGGAATGTTTAGATTCTATTAAGGGGGTGAATGGTTTCGACGGGGTAGAAGATGGTTAGACATAAGCATACCGTGCTCTCCGAGTTGCACGATAATAAAACGGAACCAACTTAAGTGCAGACTACAACTACGCACTCGCTGCTTAATTAATAGTTAAGCGACGCATCTTCATGATGCTCTACCTGACTAGTGTCATGCAAGGTGTCGACTTCAGTCGGGCGTGCTAATATCAATGCTGGAGCGGTATTAGTGAATCTGTATCCCAGATAGCTTTGGGAGTGTTGAGTTCATCCATCACCCCGCGGCGAATGCACACGAGATGAACTGAGTATGGAGAAAGTCTAATGGTCATCACTTCGGACCGGGGTTCGAATCCCCGCACCTCCACAATAGCCATGTTTATTTTTCAGGTATGATGAAACGGGACGATCAGCGCTGCATCGAGTTCACGAAGATGTCCGGAGCAGGAAACGACTTTGTAGTGCTCGATAACCGCAAAGGCGTGGTGACGGATCCGGCCGCCTTTGCTCGCGAGCTCTGCGATCGCCGCAAGGGAATCGGAGCGGACGGCTTATTGCTTCTCGAAGCAAGCGATAGGGCTGATTTCTTGATGCGGTATTACAATTCGGATGGAAGCTTTGGAGGCATGTGCGGAAATGGCGGGCGTTGTATCAGCCGCTATGCTTACACCAGGCAAATTGTGAACCAGACGGAGATCCGGTTTGAGGCGCTGGAGCATATTTACAATGCTTCTATCATCCGTGATGTTGTCAAACTGATGATGAAAAATCCCTCGGATTTTCGGATCGATCAGAGAATCGAGGTTTCTCAATCGCATGTCCGGTTCCATTTTGTAAATTCCGGATCGCCGCATTGTGTGATCTTTCTTGATGAGAACCCCGGGTTGGTTGCGCCCCTTGCTGAAATTGATGTTTTCGGTGTTGGAAGGCAGATTAGAAATCATGAATATTTTCTTCCTGATGGCACGAACGTGAATTTTGTCGAGAAATTAGGAGCAAACGGCTTCTCTGTAAGAACATATGAAAGGGGGGTTGAAGAAGAAACTCTGGCATGCGGAACTGGCTCGGTCGCTGTCGCTCTGATCGCAAATCGTGTGAGAGAGTCTGCTTCGCCAGTCTCACTGAAGGTCCGGAGCGGAGAAACCCTAACGGTCGATTTTGCAAATACTAGTAATTCGGAATATAAAGATGTTTCATTGAGCGGGAGCGCACACATTGTATTTAGCGGCCAGATCAAGTATGATTTTTCGTCACAGTCAATTCTCGACATCGCTTAGTGCTCCCAACTTTCCTTATTTTTAATCCTCGTTCCGGCGCAGGGAAGAACATAAAACTTGTTCCCCATGTCATCGCGCACTTCAAGGCAAAGAACATCCCTTTTGAGTATCGTGTAACCACGGGTCCAGATGATGCAAGAAAGATCGCATCCCAAGTGAAAAACACATTTGACATCATTGTAGCTGCCGGCGGAGATGGAACGGTCAATGAAGTTGTCAACGGAATAGGTGGGTCAAATTGCATTCTCGGCATTCTTCCGTTGGGCTCAGGCAATGATTTTGCGAGGACGATGCGATATCCTAGACACATCAATGAATGCCTGCAAGTGCTTTCAGAACAACAGATTAGAACGATCGATTTGGGGTTAATTGAAGTAGTGAATTCTAATTCTGAAAAGAAGAAGAAATATTTCATTAACTCGGTTGGTATCGGACTGGATGCCCAGGTAGCCAGCGAAGCTGGGCGGATAAATTGGATTCGCGGTTTGCCAAAGTACTCAATTGCTGCGTTGAATGTAGTATTTGGATATCAGGCAGAATCTTCAGTCGTTTCCAGCGCAGATTTTGAAAGCACTGGAAAGCACTTGTTGATCTCAGTTGGCAACGGAAAGAGCTCTGGCGGCGGTTTTTACCTGACGCCAGATGCGTTGGTTAATGATGGACTGCTTGACGTTTGCATGGCAAAAAACCTGACAATGTTGGACGTTCTAAAGATATTTCCTTTTGTTTTCGCTGGAAAACATGGAAGATTTGGGAAGATTGAGATGAAACGGGCGAAAAAGTTATTGGTGAGAGCCGATGCGGATTTGCCAGTTCACGTAGACGGCGAAGTTATTGGCTTAAATATTAGAGAAGTTCTAGTTGAGATATTACCAGCAGCGATAAAGGTCATTGCGGCTTAATTCGCGGGTTGAGATTATTGTATAATTGATATAATATGTGTTATGTAAAGTTATAGTTATGGCTCAGCAACGACTCACAGCTCGGACTTTTAATCCATCAGACGTCCTATTGAATCGAAGTAAATCCTCTCCGCAACCCCTCTTTCCAAACTAATGTTCTCTCCGATTGTAATGGTTGAGCTTGGTGTAACTTTGCCGATGACGGTGAAATCGATCTTGTGTTCACTCGCATGTTTTTCTATTGAACCTCTCGAGCCTGGCTTCGAAGAGAAAATGATTCTGCTCTGTTCTTCACCGAACAGGAGAAAATCGCTTCTGAGATCGGTTCTTGGCAGTGCGATATCGCAGCCAATCTCATGATCATCGCTGGTAATGACGCTTTCTACGATCGCCGTTGCAATTCCGCCCTCGGAGATATCATGAGCGGAGCTCACGAGTCCGGCCCGGATAAGTTCAAGACAACACGCCTGCAGTCGTATTTCTTCGTCAATATCGAAATACGGAGCATTGTTCCCGTTCATCCCATGAAACTCTTTCAAATACTCGCTGCCATTGATATCTCCGCGAAGTTTTCCTAAGAGTATGATGTCATCTCCAACAGCATTGAATGCGCTTGTAGTGATATGCGCCTCGCTTTCAATCAACCCCACCATTCCAATGACCGGTGTCGGAAAGATCGCCCCTAACGGATTCTCATTGTAAAAGCTCACATTTCCGCCGGTCACCGGCGTTCCAAACTTTCTGCAGGCATTCGCAATGCCCTCAACAGCTTCTTTGAATTGCCAATACGATTCCGGTTTGTAGGGGTTGCCAAAGTTCAAGCAATTTGTTATCCCTAGCGGTTTGGCACCAGTGCAGACAACGTTCCTAGCTGATTCAGCGACAGCTATTTCTGCTCCAATTCTCGGATTAAGGTAGACATACCTTGAATTGCAGTCGGTCTTCATCGCAAGGAATTTGTTCGTACCATCGACCCGAACAACTGCCGCGTCGGAATTCGGACCAACCCGAGTGCCTGTTCTTACCATTGAATCGTATTGTTCGAACACCCATCTCTTGCTGGCGATGTTGGGATTCCCGAGCAACTGCAAAAGCACGTTCCTCAACTCCGAAGGTTTCCTCAAAGCGTCAGTGTCCATTTGAGATCGATGATCAATATATTCAGGCTTCTTTGATTCACGCGTGTAAACGGGAGCACCGCCGCCTAAAACTAAATCTTCGGCCGGCACATCTGCCTTAAGTTCTCCCCCTTTGTAAACTTTCACCATTCCATCGTCCGTGACTTCGCCGATCACGACCGAATGAAGATCCCACTTATTAAAAATTTCAGTCACGCTCTCTTCCTGTCCCTTTTTGACGACGAGCAGCATTCTCTCCTGCGATTCGGACAGCATGATTTGGTACGCTGACATGTCCGATTCGCGCACCGGCACCTTGTCGAGATCGATGCGCATTCCGGATTTTCCCTTGGCGCTCATTTCTGTTGTTGAACAAGTAATTCCGGCTGCGCCCATATCTTGTATGCCTATCAACAATCCAGCCTTAACCACTTCAAGCGTTGCCTCGAGGAGTAATTTTTCCGTAAACGGATCTCCCACCTGAACTGAGGGCCGCTTGCTCTCGGACTTCTCTGAAATCTCCTCCGACGCGAACGTCGCCCCATGAATGCCGTCCTTTCCCGTTGATGAACCGACGATCATGACAGGGTTGCCCGCACCGCGTGAAACGGCGGATGCGATGTCCGAGTGCTTGACGATGCCTACTGCCATCGCGTTGACGAGAGGGTTTCCCTGGTAGCTCTTATCGAAATAGACTTCGCCGGCGACCGTCGGCACGCCAAAGCTGTTGCCATAATCCCCTATCCCCTTTACGACGCCGCGAAATAACTGTCTGGCCTGGTCATCATCGAGTTCGCCGAATCGCAACGAATTGAGAGAAGCGATCGGACGTGCTCCCATCGTGAAGATGTCCCTCATGATCCCGCCAACGCCGGTTGCGGCTCCTTGGTAAGGCTCCACTGCCGACGGGTGATTGTGGCTTTCAATTTTAAAAGCGACAGCAAGTCCGTCGCCGATGTCGACAAGTCCTGCGTTCTCCTCTCCCGCACTTACGAGAAGCCGTCCGCCGGAACGCGGGAGAGTTTTCAACAACGCGATGGAGTTCTTATAGCTGCAATGTTCGCTCCACATTACGCTGAAAATTCCCAACTCGGTGTAGCTAGGAGTTCTCCCCAGAATTTTGTGGATCCACTCGTATTCATCTTCCGTAAGTCCATGCTGGAGTGCGAGGGTCTTAGTAACTTCGGGTTCTTGAATCGTAACAGTCGGCATACGTTTCTGTTTCCTTTATTCCATCGTGATAAGCAATGCACCTTTGTCTACAACCTGCTTTTCCCGGACATGTATCTTCTTGATGATTCCGCTTCTTGTCGCCCGTATTTCATTTTCCATTTTCATTGCCTCGAGGATCAGTAATCCGCCGCCAACTTCTATTATGCTGCCCTCTCGGACTTCACACCTCACTACCATGCCTGGCATGGGAGACCGCACCTCAAGCTGTGCACGGTCTTTTACACCAGCATCCAGGCCAAAACCAGCTCTTTCTTTTGCTGAGCCCTCGACTTCTACCCTATAAATTTTTCCATGGATTACGATGGAATAGGTAAATTCATTTCTAGTGATGATTGCCTGATACGATTTGCCATCGAGGAGAATTGAATACCGATCAGGGGAAATTTTTTGTATGTCAACGACATGCTTATATTCTCCTAGGAACACAGAGGAGGCATCAGAACCAAATGTCCATTTGAATTTCTTACCGCCGATGCTGGAGATTACAGTAGCCATTTTTATTCTTCCATCCGGCCGTCTTTCCATCGATGAGGTCGCCCTGTTCGAGGCGGAACGAGATGGTTGGCCTTTTGAGAGGAATATTTATGCATGGAAGCTGCAACAAGTGAAGCCGCTACCTCTGCATCATTGCCGTTGGTTATCTGGTCCGGATGATAGTAATTCTCTACGAATTGTATATCGTATTTTGCCTCTATGAAATTAGGATGCGAGAGAACGTAAGCGCAAAATGGAATGGTGGTGGCTACCCCCGAGATGACATACTCCGAAAGCGCTCGTCCCATTTTTTGGATTGCCTCGTCTCGATCTTTTCCCCACACAGCCAGTTTGGCCATCAAGGGGTCGTAGAAGTGGACTACCTGTGAGCCTTTCATGATGCCGGAATCATGCCTGATTCCGACCCCTTCACTCGGAGCATACTCCTCGATCGTTCCGGTAGAAGGGAGAAAATTATCAAATGGATCTTCTGCGCAGATTCTGCATTCAATTGCATGCCCACGAGGGATTATTTTTTCCTGCGTCAACGGAAGTCTCTCGCCTTGGGCTATGCTGATCTGGGTCTTGACTAGATCAATGCCATAGACCAATTCCGTTACCGGATGTTCGACTTGAAGCCGGGTGTTCATCTCAAGGAAATAAAACGAATTATTTGAATCAACCAGGAACTCAATTGTACCAGCGTTCACATAACCGCACTTCCGAGCAGCATTCACAGCGGCCGTCCCCATTTCTGCGCGAACGTGCTCTGGCAGCCTGGAACTCGGACACTCCTCGATGACTTTTTGGTGCCTGCGCTGAATCGAGCACTCCCTTTCTCCTAAGAAGATCACGCTGCCGTGTGTGTCCGCAAGTACTTGTATTTCTATGTGCCGGGGGCTTTGCAGGTATTTTTCAAGGAAGACGTCGGGACTTCCAAACGCTTTCATCGATTCCGATTGCGCCTGTTGGAGTGCCTGCACGACATCCAGATCTCGGTCCACCTTTCTCATTCCCTTGCCCCCTCCTCCGTGGACAGCTTTGATCAATAGTGGGTATCCAAGCTCCGCGGCAGCTTTAAGTGCATTATCGGCATCTTTGATCGCATAAGTAGTTCCGGGAACTATCGGAACATTTGCCTCCTTCATGAGATTGCGGGCGGAAGTTTTACTGCCCAATGCTCTCATGGCGGAAGCCGGCGGACCGATGAATGTCATGCCGCTTGAAACCACTGCTTCAGCAAAATCAGGATTCTCTGACAGGAACCCGTAGCCCGGATGGATCGCATCGCAGTGCGCGCTCGATGCGATACTGATGATCTTGTTCATGTCGAGGTATGTGTCCTTCGACAAATTCCCGTGGAGCGGGTAGGCTTCCGTCGCGTTCAACACGTAGGGAGCACATCGATCGACGTCCGAAAAGACAGCGACTGTTTGAATACCCATCTCTGCTGCTGAACGGTTAATGCGAAGGGCGATCTCACCCCGGTTTGCAATAAGCAGTTTGCGTATCCGCATTGAGTTCATTCGTTTTTAAGGTCGACAATGGTGACTCCCATTCCTCCCTCGTTCCACTCGCCAAAGTGATGTGATTTGATCCGCGAATCAGATTTCAGAAAAGTAGTAATCTTTTTCCGTAATGCACCCGTACCTTTTCCATGAATGATATCCACTTGATGCAATCCAGTAACGACAGCATTGTCTAAGAACTTATCGACGGCTTCTAAAGCTTCGTCGCCATATAGACCTCTCACGTCAATCTCGTGTTTTGGCCCGCCGTCCAACAGCACAGGTGCAAATGATTGTGATTGGGTCTTAGGCCTTTTGATTGGAACAACGTCGTTCACATGAATGCGCAATTTCAGACTGTCGAATGCGACTTGAAGAATTCCGTTTGCGTCCGGCGGCTGCAGGACTTCGCCGACTTGTGAGTTGGATTTCAGCTTGACCGTAGCCCCTTTCTGAATCGTTTCTCCGATATCGAAGCTGGGAGCACCGGGTTCAATTTCATTCAATGCCATTTCCATCCCATGGATTTCATTTCCCAACAACTTAATCTCCTGTTTACTTTCCACGATAGAACTTCGTTCTGCCTGACGCAGCCTGATCTCTTTTATGGACTTCTCAATAATGGAGTTAGCCTTGTTGATAATTTCTTTCGCTTCTTCAATAGCTTTTGATTTTATGAGTCTGATTTCTTCGCGCAATCCCTTTAGTTTAATTTCATAACCTTCGACTAACTCGTTATACTTGAGTTTCTCTCCTTCAACCATCGATAGCTGTTTCGAGAGCGATTGAGACCGACTTTCAAGATCGACAATGAGTTTTTCCAACCTTGACTTTTGTTCACCGGCCATTCGTTCAGCTTCTGCGATGATCGAGGTTGGAACTCCCAGCCGTCTCGCTATTTCGAGTGCGTAGCTGCTTCCCGGTACACCGAATCTAAAATGAAAAGTAGGTGTCAAGGTTGTCTGATCGAATTCCATGGCGCCGTTTTCCATGCCATTTGTTTCATGCACAAACGCTTTTAGTGTAACCTGGTGCGTCGTGGCGATAGTGAATGCTCCGGCTTTCGTCAATTCTGCTAAGATCACGGCTGCCAGGGCTCCTCCCTCAACCGGGTCTGTTCCGGCACCAATTTCGTCTATGAGGATCAGGCTGTGGTCGTCTGCGGAGCTCAGAATATCCCGAAGCATCGTGATGTGCGAGCTGAACGTGCTTAAGTCATTCTCAATTGACTGGTCGTCTCCAATGTCGACAAACAGCTTTTGGAAAACTGGGAATTCGGAATCTGGCGACGCAGGTACGTGGATTCCGCACTGGAGCATCAACACCAGCACTCCCACTGTCTTCATCGCGACGCTTTTTCCGCCTGCGTTTGGTCCAGTGATAAGCAACGTACTGTAGCCATTTCCCAACTCAATCGATAACGGGACTATCTTCTCTCTCGGATGTCGAAGAAGGAGAATCGGGTGACGTGCATCGACGATTTTGAGGGATCCAAATTCTTTTAGAAAGGGTTTATTCCCTTTGATTTCAATGGAATACTTCGCCTTAGCGTAGATTAAATCTATATGTTGTAATATCTGAAGGCTCTGCAATAAATCGGAGGAGACTTCTCTCACCTGCATTGTCAGTGCACGCAGTATCTTCTCGATCTCGCGCACTTCTTTGAAATGAAGTTCCCGGATCTCATTGTTAAGAGAGAGTGTTTCTGCCGGCTCGATAAAGACAGTGAATCCTGAAGAGGATGAACTATGAATAAATCCGGGAACGCTGTGCTTCTGTTCCGCTTTGACCGGAATCACCATCCTTCCGTCCCTGGTAGTGATAATCTCTTCTTGCGCAAGACCCTGATCGGAAACATTCTTCAGAATGCGTTCCAACTGTTTGCGCAGCATTTCGTACATCGAAACTAGTTCAGATCGAATCGATCTCAATTCTTTACTTGCGGCATCTTTGATATTTCCGTTCTCATCAATAGCTTGAGTGATGTTGTACTCAAGTATCTTATTGATGTTCACAGAATCGCAGAGTGCAGAGAGCTCCAGATATACATCTCTCCTTTTCTGAACGAACACCTTGATGTTTCTGGCTGCTTGAAGTGTAAGGGCGATCGGGAGTAGGTCGGAGGGGCCCAGGATGCTATTTTCGATTCCTGCTCTCTGGAGCGGTTCCCGGATATCCCGCATTCCGTCGATAGGAAAGGGATCGTCGCTTTCCAGGAGCTTTTTCATCTCGTCGACGCGGTTCAGTTCCTGAGCCAGTTGAGCGAGATTCCCGGATGGAACTACGTGCTCCGCCGCGGCTTTACCCAGATCGGATGAAGCGTAGCCCTGCAATCGGCCGAGTATCTTTTTGAATTCAAGCTTTTCGGCTGCTGACTGATATTCGGTCATTGGTGCGAAGGCGCTTCTCGATGGTTGGACGCTTTCTTCACAGTGCTGATGATCTCCTGGTAGAAGTCTTCTGACTCCGGCAATAATGTGTTGACGCTGTCGAAAATGTGCGGGGCAAAATTCTTGACCGGGCGGTATAAGAGTGAATCCGAACGAGTTTCTGCGGAAGGGAAATGAAGGTAGAGGCTGAAGAAGATGACCATCAAGCTGAGGAAAATACCTCCTTCCACACAGCCGACAATGACTCCCCCTATCTTGTTCCATGTGCCGTCAGCATGCTTCTTGATCGCGATCTTATAGATGATCGCCTGCGCGATCATGATTCCGCCGACGATGATGATAAATGAAAACGTGGTACTTCCGCCGGCGGTAAGTCCCATCGGTACAAGAACCATCTCACCGAACGACGACGCGTACTTTGTCGCAAGAATAAGCGATGCTGCCAAGCAAACCAGTGCAATGAGTTTTTTAATAAAACCGCTTCGCCATCCAGCAAGCATAAAGAGAACAAGAATGACAACCAGTATTGTGTCGAATGTGGTCATGACGGACCTTCAAGCTTTTGTTTTACGATCTCAGAGATTACTTTAGAGTCGATTTTCCCCTTTAACTCCTTCATCGCCATCGGCATGACCTTCCCCAGGTCTTTCATCGAGGCCGCGCCGGATTGGCGGACAAGCCCTTCGACGATGCGTTCGGCCTCCTCCCGGGACAGTTGTTTCGGCAGGTATTCGGAAATTATTTCTATCTCTTTCGTCTCCTGCTCTACAAGCTCCATGCGTCCCGCATTTTTGAAATGTTCAATCGACTCTTTCCGCTTTTTCGTAGCGGACATAAGGATCGACATCTCATCGTCCTCGTTCATCGGCCTGTCCAGTCCCTTCTTCTCAAATTCAATGATCTGCGCACGAAGCATACGCAGAGTTTCGAGCCGGAGCTTGTTGCCCGATTTCATCGCAGCTCTTAAGTCCTCGTTGATCCGCTGAGTCAATCCCATACAATCTTCATCCTTGTAAAAATGAAATTAGATGCCGCCGTAAACCTTGATCGTCTCTCCGTTGATTGCCGGCGCTTCATCGGAAGCAAGAAATCCGATAACGCTGGCGGCTTGCTCGAGCGTGACCCACCCACGTGTTTCTTCATTCGAGGCTCCATGTGTATTGGATTCCGTCATCAGAATGCTCGGTGCGATTGCATTGACGGTGATATTGGAATCAGAGAAAGTCTTTGCTTCTTCACCGGCAATGCGAGTCAGCGTGGCGATGGCAGACTTGGAAATGCCGTACGCGCCGCGGCCCGCCGTGGGTGAGAGTCCGGCCATCGCTGATACGTTAACGATCCTCCCGTATTTCTTCCTTTGCATAATGCGAAAGGCGCATTGGGTGCAAAGAAAGCATGTTTTCAAATTCAACGAAAACATAAAATCCCATTCGGTCTCCGTCAGTTCGGTGATGTTCTTTTTAGACATGTATCCGCCGACGAGGTTGCACAGAATATCGACTGTCCCCTTTTTTTCTTCCATCGATTGAAAAATCAAATGAACATCTTCAACCTTGGATATGTCGCCCATGAACAAGTTCACTTCTGGAAAAAGTTTACGGAATTCGTCAGCTTCCCTGTCAGACCTATACGTCACAGCGACATCCGCGCCTTCGTCCAGAAAGTGCTTCGTTACCGCTTTTCCAAGCGCCCCCGTTCCTCCCGTGATCAACGCTATCTTTCCCTGTAATTTCATACCGTAATATATCGTACGGCGTGACGAAAATCAATTACCGGTAGATGAGAGATCAATGGACAAATGATGCCATGACTCTTCGTATCTTGACGAAGGTTATCGTGAAATAACTCTACATTCGGACCTGGGATCATGGCGCCACTTTTATTCCGTACCTATGCTGCGTTGGTGCACGCCCGGCTGCAAACATCAAAATTGATTCTTATCAGTTTAGCGCGTATATTGGACATTATTTCATTCACTTTTTGAGAGAATCAATGGATTGGATTGAATACAAACAGATCCAGAATTTTGAAGTTGGAATTACCCCGCTGTTTGTAGATTACCTGAATGATTTCGAGAAGCTGAAAGATTACTACGCGGCCGATTTCCGCGATCGCAAGAGTTGGAAGAAACTCATCGACAAGGTGCTTTCAAAACAAAAAAACCGTTCAACGCTTGTTCGAGTTCTCACGGAGCAAAACAAGCAGCACCATTGCGGCATAAGGACGTTGGCAAATATCGACCTGCTTGGAAACGAGAACACTGTTGCGATCGTTACCGGCCAACAAGTCGGGATTTGTTCCGGTCCGCTGTACACGATCTATAAGACCTTGACTGCGATTAAACTCGCCGAACAGTTGTCAGCGCAATATCCCGACTATAACTTTGTTCCGGTATTCTGGGTTGAAAATGAAGACCATGATTTTGAGGAGATCAATAAGCTTAACGTTCTCAACCCGGGCGGAGATCTTCAGACGATTGAATATCTGTTCGGCGGGAAACCTCTCGAAAGAAACCCTGGGCCAGTCGGGAGCATGGTTCTCGACGGATTCATTGACGGCTTTTTTGACCGCTTGCAATCGCAGCTTCAGGAATCGGAATTCAAGGCAGCGTTGTTTAACGAGCTGAGAGGATTTTATCGCCCTGGCACGGCACTGGGTCCCGCATTCGTAGGGTTGATGAATCAGATGTTTGAGGATTCTGGCCTAGTGTTCCTCAATCCAAGCTACGCTGAACTTAAGAATATCCTCAAGCCCATTTTTCAGAAAGAAATTGCCGGCATGTCAAAGACGTCTCAGATTGTCATTGAGACAAGTGCAGGACTTGAAGAGCATTATCATGCTCAGATTAAAGCAAAATCGATCAATCTCTTCATGCTTCACAAAGGAGGGCGCTACCTCATTGAGCCGAGGGAGAACGACTACAGTCTGAAGGGAACGAGACAATTCTTCTCGAAGGAAGAGCTAAGTACTCTTGTAGAGAATTCACCTGAAGTGATTTCTCCAAACGTTGTTCTTAGGCCGATATGCCAGGATGCGATCCTGCCTACTATCGCATATGTTGGCGGACCGTCGGAAGTGGCGTATTTCGCGCAATTGAAACCGGTCTATGAGTCGTTTGGCGTTCAGATGCCCGTTATCTATCCGCGCGCTAGCGTTACGATATTGGAGGAAAAGGTGAAAAATATTCTCGAGAAGTTTCAGGTGGGTTTCACGGAAATATGGTCGGACCTGGACCCGCTTTTGGTGCGGATAGCAGAACAGGTTTCAGAAGTAAAAGTTGATGCATTGTTCGAGCAGCTTCACACTCTATTTCATGAAGCCGTCGCCGAGTCTCGTTTCGGTATCCAACAGATCGACCCGACCCTCTCGGGAGCAATCGACTCCACCCTGTCACGCATCGATGCACAATTAAATGTGTTGAAGGAGAAAACGCAGTCGGCTCAGCAGCGCAGGCAGGAAGTCACGATAAAACAAATTCAAAAAGTGGCGGCAAATATCTTTCCGAAATCGAATTTCCAGGAAAGAGAATTCAATGTGGTGTACTACATGAACAAGTATGGTCCGGATTTCGTAAAGTGGCTGAGCGGCGAGATCGTTATCGATCGGTTCCAACATCAACTCATCGACCTTTAAGCCTCGCGGCTGTCAGATTACTTTTTCGGTCTCTTTGTTGAAGAAATGCGCCTTCGCCATGTTGAATGCGAGGTCCATTTCTTTCCCTGCTTTTGGTTCTTCGGTCGCGATGATGCGTGATACGTATTGCTTCCCGCTGCCCGTAGTAAAATAGACGAAAATCTCGTTTCCCATCGGTTCTACGACCTCGATCTTTGCCCTGCAGCGTGCGTATTTGGTGCCGACAGCTTTTTTCCCGTCAGCAATATGCTCTGGCCTGATTCCCAGCCAGATTCCTTTTCCAATATACGGCTTTAGTTTGGCTTGATACTCTTTCGGCAGCTTGAGCGAGACGCCCGTCGTATCCTCTATGAAGACGAGTCCTGCTTTCTTCCTGATTGTGCCTTCCAGGAAATTCATTGCCGGGCTGCCGATGAATCCTGCGACGAACTTGTTGAGAGGATCGTGATAGAGGTTGAGCGGAGTGTTTGTTTGCTGCACGATTCCGTCTTTCATTACGACTATCCTATCCCCCATCGTCATGGCCTCAGTCTGGTCATGGGTCACGTAAACCATCGTTGCCTGAAGGCTGTGGTGCAGCTTTGAGATCTCGGTCCGCATTTGTACCCGCAGTTTCGCGTCGAGGTTGCTCAAAGGTTCATCGAACAGAAATACCTTCGGCTTGCGCACTATCGCTCTTCCCACCGCCACCCGCTGTCGCTGCCCTCCCGATAGTGCCTTCGGCTTTCGGTCAAGGTATTCTTCGATGCCGAGAATCTGCGCCGCTTCTCGAACGCGGCTTTCGATCTCTGCCTTCGGATACTTTCTGAGTTTTAGTCCGAACGCCATGTTCTCGTACACCGTCATATGAGGATACAAGGCATAATTTTGAAACACCATTGCGATATCTCTGTCCTTCGGCGGCACATCATTGACGATCGAGCCGTCGATGGAAATTGTCCCGCTGCTGATATCTTCAAGCCCTGCGATCATCCGGAGTGTTGTGGATTTTCCGCAGCCGGACGGGCCGACGAGCACGACGAACTCCTTGTCGGCGATGTCGATATTAACGTCCTTCACGGCCACCACGCCACCTTCGTATTCTTTCCGAATGTTTTCCAGTTTTACACTTGCCACGGGAACCTCGTCTAGTTTGCCAGCGTGTGTAGCGTATCCCAGAATGCAGGGAATGAAATGTCAACGCAGCCGGAGTCTTTTACCGTCGATTCCCCCTGGAGGTTGACCGCCGCGACTCCGAATGCCATAGCGATGCGGTGATCTCCAAAACTGTCGAAACTTGTAGGAATTAAGACACTTTTTGAGTTAAACGCAAATCCGTCTTCAAGTTCTTCAACGTCGATCCCCATGAGTGAAAGGTTCTCACAGACAGCCCCGATGCGGTCACTCTCCTTGTTGCGCAATTCATACGCGCCGCGAACCTGAAACGTTCCTTCTGCGAAAGCAGCCGCGACTGCAAGAATCGGGATCTCATCAATAATATTAGGAATGATCTCCCCCTCAAGGATGACGTTCGAACGAAGTGCAGAGCTTTTGACAACGAGATCGCCGATCGGTTCGCCGCCGATCAACCGTTCGTTCTCTATTGCGATATTTCCCCCCATCGAATGGAGGACATCGAGGAAGCCGGTTCGTGTAGGATTGATGCCTACGTTCTTTATCATGATCTCGGCATCATGTGCGATGAGTCCTGCGACAATAAAAAAAGCCGCCGAGGAGGGATCACCGGGGATATAAAATTGTTTTGAGGGTATTCTTGTTCCGCCGACCACGGCCACGTTGATCAGCGAATCGGTTCGTGTCTGGGTCAGTCCGAGCATTCGCTCGGTGTGGTCGCGGGATCCCTGCAACTCTACTACAGTGGTCGTTCCTTCTGCGAACAGGCCCGCGAAAAGAATTGCGGATTTGACTTGTGCGCTGGGAATTGGAAGTTCGTAGGTAATTCCATGCAGCTTTTCGGAAGGAAATATTTTTAACGGGGCGGTAAGTTTATCGGTTCCGACAACGTGAGCTCCCATTTCTGTGAGCGGGTCAATGATTCGTTTCATCGGCCTTCGCACCAGATACTGGTCGCCCGAAATTGTGCTGCGAAACTTCTGACCTGCTAAGATTCCCGTTAAGAGGCGGATCGTTGTCCCGGAATTTCCTGCGTCAAGAAGCGCTTTGGGTTCGCGATAACCATGGAGCCCTTTTCCGGAGATGCGGAGAGTATCCGGTGTCAACGATGTTTCGATGCCAAGGGCGTTAATGCACTCAAGCGTGCTTCTGGGGTCCGCCGCATTCAGAAATCCGACTACCTCCGTAATTCCTTCCGAGAGAGATCCGATCATCACAGCGCGGTGCGAAATCGACTTGTCACCGGGGACAGTGATTTCGCCGCGCAGATGTTGTGCCTGATGGAGTATCTTATCCATGCAAAGAGACCGTCCCGGTTATCGCCAATGGGCTGACTTGTTCCACCGGATGCTCAATTGCTTTGTGGAACTTCTTCTTTTTTCTTTTCGGCGAGCATGACCGCCTTCCGGCTAAGGTTGAGCCGTCCCTTGTCGTCTATCTCAAGAAGCTTTACATCGAAGACGTCGCCTACTTTGACGAAATCGGCGACCTTCTCGATTCTCTTTACGTCAAGCTGGGATACGTGGACCAAGCCTTCTTTTCCGGGAAGGATCTCAACGAAGGCGCCAAAATCCATGATCTTCTTCACCGTCGCTTTATACGTTTTGCCGACTTCAGGCACTTCTGTAATGCGTCCGATCATTGCGCGGGCTTTTTCACTCGCTTCTTTTGAGGTCGCGGCAATGACGATAGTTCCGTCATCTTCGATATTGACTTCTGCACCGGACTCAGCCACGATGTTCCTGATGTTCTTGCCGCCGGGACCGATGACCGCTCCGATCATATCGACGGGGATCTTAAGCGTTGTTAACCGAGGCGCGTACTGGCTCAGATCTCCGCGAGGTGCCGAGATCGCTGCGTCCATGATCGCGAGTTTGTGGATCCTTCCGTCCTTTGCCTGCTGAACTGCCTTTTCGATGATTTCAAAAGAAATTCCTTTGATCTTGATATCCATCTGAAAGGCGGTGATACCGTCCCTCGTTCCCGCGACCTTGAAATCCATATCGCCGAGATGATCTTCGTTCCCCAGAATATCACTCAGGATCGCGACGCGGTCCCCTTCCTTTACCAAGCCCATCGCGATTCCGGCGACCGATTTCTTCAACGGTACTCCTCCGTCAAACAGGGCGAGCGATCCGGCACAGACTGTCGCCATCGACGAAGATCCGTTCGATTCCAGGATATCGGAGACGATACGAACTGTGTAAGGGAAATCCTTCCCATCAGGGAGGATGTTCTTCAACGCTCGTTCGGCAAGGTTGCCGTGTCCGACTTCACGCCTGCCTGTTGCAAGCCTTCCTGTTTCGCCGACGCTGAACGGCGGAAAGTTGTAATGCAGCATGAATCGTCGCGTTGTTTTCGGGAGCAAACCGTCGACCATCTGTTCGTCGAGTTTCGTACCGAGTGTAACGGTCGTCAGCGATTGCGTCTCTCCGCGAGTAAAGAGAGCTGAACCGTGCGCCCGGGGCAGAATCCCGAGCTCGATGGCGATAGGCCGGATATCTGCTAACCCGCGTCCATCAAGACGTTTCTTTTTCGCAAGAATCATTTCACGCATCTCAACTTTCTCTATGTCGTGAAGGATTTGCTTGATGGCATCCTCCTGTTCCGGGAATTTCTCATTGAGAGCAGTTTTAACTTCTTCGGCGATGGCAGCGTTTGCCTTCGAGCGGTCATCTTTTGCTAGCACGGTGTTTACGGTCGTGCGTATCTTTTCCGCCGCAATTGTTTTGACGGCGGCCAGCAAATCCGGGTTGATTTCAGAAAGCACGACGGGCCGCTTCTGCATTTTGATCTCAGCCGCAAGTTCTCTTTGCAGAGCGCAAATTTTCTTTATCGACTCATGGGCAAACTTGAGGGCCGCGAGGATGTCGGATTCACTGATTTCGCGCGATTCTCCTTCAACCATGACGATCGAATCGTCAGTACCCGCAACCGTAACGTCCATGTCGCTTGCTTCGAGTTCGTCGAAGGTCGGGTTGATCAGCAATTCTCCGTTGACGCGCCCGATCCGCACTTCTGCAATGGGGCCGTCAAACGGCGAATCCGAGATCATCAGCGCGGCGGAGGCCGCGCAGGCGCCGAGCACGTCGGCATCGTTTTGCTGGTCCGATGAGAAGACGTTTACGATAATTTGCGTTTCGTTATGGTAGCCTTCGGGAAACATCGGCCGGATCGGCCGATCGATAAGACGCGCCGAGAGAATCTCTTTATCGGAGGGTCTTCCCTCACGTTTCAAAAACCCACCCGGAATTTTTCCCGCCGAGGACATTTTTTCGCGGTATTCTACTTGAAGGGGAAAATAGTCCAGATCATCCTCGGATTCTTTATGTGCAACCACTGTCGCGAGGACCATTGTATCGGCATACCGTGCCATCACGGCTCCGTCCGCCTGTTTTGCAAACCTGCCGGTTTCGAGCGACAGCGTTTTGTTTCCTATTTGAATTTCTTTTTTGACTACCATGACTGTTCTTCGCCTTATTTGAATCGATTGACTGCTGAATTAGTTCAGCGCGTCTCCTGCACTTACGCGTTACTTCCGGATTTCCAGTTCCTGGATGATCTTGCGGTAACGGTCGATATTTTTTTCCATCAGATAGTCGAGAAGGCGGCGGCGTTTTCCCACCATCCGCAGCAGGCCGACCCGTGAGTGATTGTCCTTTTTGTGTGTATCAAAGTGCGACGAAAGCGCGTTGATGTTCGCCGTAAGAATGGCGATTTGGACTTCCGGAGTCCCGGAATCCGTCGCAGATTTGCCGTATTTCTTGATGAAGTCTGCTTTTTGAGCTTTTGAAATTGACATGAACACTCCTTAGAAATAATTGTGTGGTATACTATTGAACATTCTCAAAAATATTTTTGCCTATCCGTTTATCATTATTCATTTCTTTGACCAGTTCTTCCGCCGATCCGAATTTCTTCTCCCCGCGAATCCTCTGGATACACTCTACGGTGACGGACCGTCCATAAATATCATCGTCGAAATCATAGAGATACACTTCGCACACTGGTGCATGATGATCGTAGAATGTCGGCAGAACGCCGATGCTCATGAGTCCAGTATGCGGCGCGCCGTCAACAAACACCTTCACCGCGTACACTCCGTTTCCGGGGAGAATCTTCCGCTTGTCGTTCACGGCAATGTTCGCCGTTGGAAATCCGAGCGTCTTGCCGCGGCCGTCTCCCGCGATCACTGCGCCTGAAAAACTGAAACGCCTTCCGAGCAGACCGTTCGCTTTGACAACATCCCCTTCCCGCAGGAGCGCACGTATACGCGAACTGCTGACAAGTTCGCCGTCCGCGAAGAATTGCTTTTCGGCAACTACTGAAAAGCCGAACTCACGACCTAAGGCGAGCAGTTGAGCCAGTCCGGCTTCCCTGTCTCTCCCGAATCCGTGGTCGTATCCTTCGATGACCTCGCTCACGCCGATGCCGTTCACGATATAGTCTATGTAAAACTCGCGGAAGGGTTTTCGCGAAAACTCATACGTGAAAGGAACTACAAATGTCAGATCGACTCCCAAACTCGACAACAACTCAATCTTTTCCTTGTGGGTCGTCAGCAGGCCGATCTGGTTCAGATGGTCCGAATCGTTATCGATCTTCTTATTCCCAACAACTTCCTTTGGATGCGGATCGAAGGTGACAATAACGCTTTGTCCGTTGCGTTCTTTCGCTCTCAGGATCACCTCGCGAATAATCTTCTGGTGAGCGAGGTGAACGCCGTCAAAGGTTCCGATCGAAATAACGGAATCTTTATTGCGCGTGAGTTCCGAAGCCGATTGAACAATTTTCATGATACTAGACAGCGCTCATCGAAGTGCAACGGTCTCTGAGAGAGTACAAATCTTCGATATGCAGCGCCTGCTGCAGCGACAGCGTGCCGATGCGGGTACGCCGGAGTTGCTTCAAATAAGCGCCGCACAGCAATTTTTTTCCGCATTCATCGACGATCGAGCGGATGTACGTCCCTTTCGAACAGATCACGCGGAAATGCAGAAGCGGCAGTTCCATCTTTATCAATGTAAATTCGGAAATGCTGATTTCTCTCGGCTGCCGCACCAGCGAGCGCCCCTTTCGGGCGTATTTATACAGCGGTTTGCCGCCGTATTTTACCGCGGAATACATCGGTGGAATCTGGAACTGCCTTCCCACGAAACTGGAAAAAACGGTGAGCACATGTTCCTCGTCGACCCGTAGATAGTCCTTTTGATCCTGCTCTGGAGTCTCAGAATCGAAGCTTGCGGTTGTGGCGCCTAGCTGCATAATTCCTTCGTACTCCTTTTCCTGACCAGTATAGGTATCGATCTCCTTGGTCTTCTTCCCTGTGCAGAGAATGAGCAAGCCCGTTGCCAGCGGGTCGAGCGTTCCGGCATGTCCCACTTTCTTTACGTGAAAGAGATCCCTCACGCGGTGCACGACGTCGAACGATGTCCAATTCAACGGTTTGTCGACAAGGAGAACCTCGCCACTTTCAAAATCAAGCGCTCGGACATTCGATGTCATCGTGACCGGCTCATTCAGGCTTATCGTCATTTTCATGGATCTTTTTGATCAAATTCTCCAGCGCTTCCACCCGGTCCATAGTGTTGTCATGATAGAACTGAAGCGCCGGTATGAACTTCATGCTGACCTGCGAGGCAAGCAGCCCTCGGATGTGCGATTTTTCGCTCTCGAGGCGTGCCAAGGTTTTTTCCCTCACCGGAGGGGCGCCAAGAATACTCACATAGATCTTGGCGAGTTTAAGGTCGGGCGTTACCCTGACCTCTGTTACCGTGCTGAAACCTAATTCTCCTCCGCTGTACTCGCGGCTGATAATTGTTCCAAGCTCATGTCTGATGAGCGAGGCGACTCTTTCTGTCCGTACTGACATTGTAATAAACCTTGTGCAAAAGAAAAAACAAACTACCGTGAATCGGTTTAGAGTTTCCGCTTCGTTTCGATCACCTTGTAGGCTTCAATAATGTCGCCGACTTTAATGTCGTTGAAGTTCTCCAATCCGATGCCGCATTCAAATCCCTGCTCAACTTCTCGCACGTCATCCTTGAAACGCTTTAACGATGCGAACGTTCCGTCGAAAATCGAGATCCCGTCACGAAGCAGCCGCACTTTGTTGTTTCGGGCGATTTTTCCGTCTGTGACGTAGCACCCGGCGATCGTTCCTATTTTGGGGACCTTGAACGTCTCGCGCACTTCTACCGTTGCAGTCACTTCCTCGGAGAGTGTTGGAGCAAGCAGGCCTTCGAGTGCGTTGCGCACTTCGTTGATCGCGTCGTAGATGATGTTGTAGAGCCGTATGTCGACTTTTTCCTGCTCCGCCAGGCGGCGCGCATTCAAATTCGGCCTGACGTGAAATCCGATGATGACTGCGTTGGACGCAGCCGAGAGCAGAACATCGGATTCTGAAATCGCTCCGACTCCCTTGTGGATAACCCGAATCTTTACCTCCGCAGTCGAAAGTTTCATGAGCGAATCTGCCAGCGCTTCGACGGATCCGTCAACATCTCCCTTGACGACGATCGAGAGTTCCTGGACCTGATGGCCTGCCTGGATTTGTTCCGATATCTCGTCAAGCGTCACAAAATGGATCTGCCTGAAATCCTGCTCGCGCTTTAGCTGCTGGCGCTTGAGACTGATTTCGCGCGCTATGCGGTCGGAATCGACCGCGATAAATTGATCGCCTGCCTGCGGAATGCCGTCGAATCCGAGCAGCTGAACTGGAGCGGACGGCCCTGCAACTTCGGTTCGCCTTCCCCGTTCATCGAACATGGCCTTGACCTTTCCACTGTAAATGCCGCCAACAAACGGATCACCGATCCGGAGCGTTCCTTTCTGAACCAGAATCGTAGCAAGTATTCCTTTACCCTTGTCGATCTGGGCTTCGACGACCGCGCCCCGGGCTGTGCGGTTCGGATTTGCCTTCAAGTCCAGAACCTCGGCTTCGAGGAGAATCTTCTCCAACAACAGCTCAACGTTCAGACCTTTCTTCGCCGAAACCTCAACGCACTGATATTTCCCTCCCCATTCTTCGACGAGAATACCTTTGTCGGCAAGCTGTTGACGAATGCGGTCGGGGTTGGCTTCGGGCTTGTCGATTTTGTTGATAGCGATAATAATAGGCACATTCGCTGCGCGTGCGTGACTAATAGCCTCGAGAGTTTGCGGCATGACGCTGTCTTCAGCGGCAACCACAAGGACGACGATGTCCGTCAACTGGGCGCCTCGTGCGCGCATTGCTGTGAAGGCTTCGTGGCCCGGAGTATCAAGAAACGTTATTTTCTTTCCCGAATCCAGGCTCACCTCGTACGCCCCGATGTGCTGTGTGATGCCGCCGGCTTCACCGGCTACGACATTTGTGCGCCGGATGTAGTCCAGCAATGACGTTTTTCCATGGTCAACGTGTCCCATGATCGTCACGACCGGCGAACGGGGCTTCAATGTTTCGGGGGCGTCCGGTTTGTCTTCGAGGACATCGACAGTAAATTCCTCATGGAATTCAACCTGGAGGTCAAACTCATCGGCAACAAGCATAATATTGTCCTTGTCCAGCCGTTGATTGATGGAGACCATTAATCCCAAGCCGATGCATTTTGCAATGACGTCAGCGACCGGAACATTCATCAGTGTAGCAAGTTCGCCGACAGTAACATACTCGGTAACGCGAAGCTTTCCTTCCTCTCCCTCCGCTTCTTCGAGCATGCGAGCCTGTTCTTCTTCCCGTTCACGTTTCCTCTTCTTCCTGTTAACAGCGCGCAGGCTGACGACCGACTCATCCATTCCCGCCAGGGTGCGCTTGATCGCTTCGTTCACCTGGGTATCGTCGATTTCGTGAGTCCGAAGTTTCTTCTTCTTCTTCTTCTTCTTGGAAAGATCTTCAACGTCGGATTCAGTGACTTCTTTGACTTTTTCGTCTTTGACTTTTTTCTTTTTCTTTTTCCGCTTGCGCTGTTCTTCCGTCTCCGCGGCGGTTCCACCCGGTCGCGCCTCTTTTTCAGCAGGTTCCGGAGTTTCTTTCAGATCCATTTTACCCATGATCGTGAGGCCGCGACGTCGTGCGCTCAGCTGATCCAGCGGAGACCGATAGACCTTTTCTCCCTTTTTCTTTTTCGCGTTTTGTTCTTCTTTCAGCGCCTCGGCTGCCGAGGTGGCGTCGCTTTTCACCTTTTCAGGGATGGGCTTTTCGAGGGGAACAATCGGAGGCTCTTCTTTTGGAGGAGCGAATGCGCTTTCTGCCGCAACGGGCACGGAGACCACCGGTTCCACCTTTTGCATCTCAGGAGGTTCTTCTGCGCCTTGCGCCGCTGGCGGTGCAGTCTCTACCGCTTCCTCTCCGGCCTTCTTTCTTGAAGCTTCTTTTAGTATTTCCTCTTCAGTCTCTTTTTTCTTCTCAGCGGTTTTCCGTTTTGTTTCTTTGATCTCCGCGATCTTCTTCTGATGGCGCTCTGCGACATCCTTGTCCTTCTTAAAGTGGGACATAATGTCTTTCATCATATCGATTTCGACGATAGACATTGGCCCCTTGATCGTGTATCCCTTCTTGCTGAGAAACTCAATAATAGTGCCGCTCGCGAGGTTCAGGTCTTTCGCGAGATTGAAGATCTTAACTTTCTTTTCGGTTGCTTCCGTCATTCGAATTCCTTAAGTGAAAAGGAAACTAGAACATTGAGTGAATACAGCATCCCACTTCCTAAGAGTTACGGTGTTTCAGCTTTTTCTTCTTTAGGCGCATCGGAGGCGGCGTTCGCAACAGCCTCTTCCTTTTGATCGGTAGTTTCGGCCGGAGCTTTTTCGGCAACGGGTTTCTTGTTCCCCTCCTCCTCTTCCTCTTCGTCGACTTCGGCCTCTTCGAATTCTTTCTTGATGAGCGCGACGATTTCTTTGACCTTTTCTTCTTCCAGGCCCAACTCTGTGACCAGGTCTTCGACGTCTGCCTCCATCACCTGCTGCGCGGTGTCGTAGCCGTTCTCGATGAACTTGTCATAAATCTCCTTCCCGATCTCATCGCGGAACTCAATAAGTTCGATGTCGTATTCTGCGCCTTCTTTTACGAGCTGCAAGTCAAAACCGGAAAGCTTACCGGCGAGGCGGATGTTTTGTCCTCCCTTCCCGATTGCGAGCGAGACCTGATCGTCCGCGACGAGGATCGTCGCCTTCTTTGCTTCAAGGTCGAGGTCGATTTTCTTCAATTTCGCGGGAGCGAGTGCCCGCGTGATCATCACGAGAGGCTCTTCGCTGTAGTTGATGACGTCGATATTCTCGTTATTGAGTTCACGGACGATCGCGTGAATCCGTACGCCCTTCATGCCGACACAGGCGCCGACGGCGTCGATGCGGTCGTCATGCGATTCAACGGCGACCTTTGCGCGGTCGCCCGGTTCACGGGCGATATCCTTGATCTCAATGATACCGTCGTAGATCTCAGGAATTTCGATCTCAAAAAGACGAGCCAGGAATTTCGTATCGGCACGCGACACAATCACGGTCGGGTTGCCTGAATTCTTCCGCACTTCTTTGATGACGGCCCGGATCGTATCCCCCTTCTTATACCGTTCCTTCTGAATCTGCTCACTTTTCGGCAAGACCACCTCGTTCTTGTTGTGCATGACAAGAATTTCGTTCTTCCGGATCTGGTAGACCTCGCCGACGAGTATTTCGCCGATCGAATTGCTGTACTCGTTGTAGATTAATTCCTTTTCAAGCTCTTTGATTCGTTGGTTGAGGTTTTGTTTCGCCGTAATGATCAGCCTTCTGCCAAAATCGGCAAGGTTGATGATCTCAACATACACCTCGCCGACGTCCAGCTGTTCGCCGGATTTCTTCCTCGCTGTTTCGACGTCGATCTGAGTGACGGGGTCGACAACGGTCTCGATAATTTCCTTCTCGAGGTAAATTTCGATGTCTCCCTTCTCCATGTTGACAACGACGTCAAACTTGGCTTCCTGTCCGTATTTCTTCCGCACCATCATCCCAAAAATATCTTCCACAATTCCGACAAGAATATCTTTGTCGATAGATTTCTCCCGAACAAGTGAAGAAAATGATTCGACAATCTCATAATTCATTGAAGCCTCCAAAATAAAAATTGTAGTTCATCTGAACAGTTCTCTATTTGAATTGCGGAAGCACGTATGCTTCCTGAATCTCGTCCAGCGCAAAGGACTTTTCCTGTTTCTCTTTGGTCGCCAGGGTTACGGTCGTTTCGCTTACCGCTTGCAAAGTTCCTTCAGCCGCCGTTGGCTGACCACCCAACGAAGAGATGATTTTGACCTGGCGGCCTATATTCTTTTTGTATTGCCTCAGCAGCTTGAGCGGCCGCTCGAGGCCCGGCGAGGAGACCTCCAGCCGATACCTTCCCGGAATCAAGTTCTGTTCCTCGATTCCCGACGAAATATGTCGATTTACCTTAGCGCACTCGTCGGCTGTAATTCCTCGATCGGTATCCACGAACACCTCGACAATCGACCCTCCCCGCTCGCCACGGATGGTGACGTCGACAAGATAGCCGTCGATTGATGGGAGTAGCGATGCAGCCAAATTAGAAATGTCCTCAACCAGCGCCATTTTCACACTTTTTTTCTGCAATCAAAAAAAAGTCCCGCTTGAGGCGGGACTTTACGGTGCAGTGAATAAAATATACGGTACCAAACACTTATATGCAAGTAAAATATTAATGTGGAGTTGGCTCTAAAAAAAGGCCCGAACCTCTGCTTTTAGTGTGTGAACGGGAGAGTGCGACTGTTCGGAACGGCCCGTATATTGAAGAGAGGACTGAAGGTTGTTGCTTAGTTTGTAGTCGAATGTTATGCCCCACAGATATGTTTTTCCCTCCAGCCTCCCGGCCGTCAGGTCAAACGGAACCGGGTTGCCAGGGACGTTATTTTCCAACGAAACCTCCTCACGCGAAAAGTCAATTCTCATTTGACCACTCCCACGGAAAGAAACGACAGTGCGCAAGGACTGGGCATTGAGATCCGCGATGAGTGGTGTGACAGTATAATCGTCCGTGGATTGTGACACTTCTATTTTAAATCCCACCTCGACGTTTTGCTCGGGTCGGTAAGAATAGTCTGAGGTGATGTCGTCGGACGATATGACTTCTGATCGGCCGCTCGCGACCGAAGCCGCGAGATTATTTTCTTTATTTGCATAATCTATTTGATTGGAAATCTCCGAGACCAGCTGCCATCGAATCCGGATCGACCTCTCTCGCGTATAGCTTTGCTCGTCGCCGGTACTGTACTGCCCGGCTCCGTCCTGCTGAAGGAACCTGAACCTGAACGAAAGGTCGGAACGATTCTCGAAAAGAAAAAGGTCCTGCTGCACGACCTGGGTTCCGAGTATTGTTGTTGCCGGGTTCAGGAAGTGGCTCAGTCGAAGGAGGTAGATATCGCTCGTTTGGGGGTCGGAGCTCTTTTCTTCAACCCGTACGTAACTTTCGGTGGTCACGGCAGAGAGAGCTTTTTCAAACCAGCCCGACGGGGATGAAATGATCTTTGCAGGAGCCAGTCGCACGCGAGCAGAGGTTTTTACGTTGATGACTGGATACAACTGGTCGGTCGGTATCGTGATAACGGTGTAGTCTCCGTCATACCTGCTCAATTGGAAATCGTTCGGATCGGTCACGTCGACCTTGCCATTACCGTTGCCGTCCACCCAAACATACTGTCCTTGACCGGGCTGGACCTGAACGAAAACGCGTTGAAGCTGGGCGGACCGCTCCGTTGACGCCTCATAGAAAACGTCAGCATCGACACCACGTTGAAACGGCGTATAACGTGTCTCTGTGCGAACGAGCGTTGACTGAACATCGCTATTCGCAAGCCTGAACTGGTCATCGAACGTTTTGTCCCTCAGAACAACGTTGAGTGAAGATGAAACGTTCTGTACTTCAGGGAGTGTCCACTCATATGTTTGAGTTACCGTCCGGTCCTCCGGTTCCAATTTCCCTTCATACGTCCCGTTGTCGTTGCGAACTTCAACCTCCGTAGAAAAATTCATTCCGAGAATTCCCTTGAACACAAATTTCGGGGCGAGAGTCGTGAAACCAAAGCTGGCGTTGTCGAGAGAATCCTGGACCGGAGTTTCAATCAACCGGTCTTCATGCTCAAACCGAAAACTGGGGAGGAATTTTTTGATGGCGTAGGAGATGGATCCACTTTGTCTGACCCAGTCATTTTCCTCGCCGGCCACGCCTTGCGAACTTTTGACCTCGTCGATGTTGTAATCGATCTTTGGAAGCGAGTCGCCGGCAAGCCGAACAAAGCCTGCTTTACGGTCTGCCGTGAATTGTGAACCCATGTCGTTAGATCCAACCGAGCCGCCGAACGTGAGCGCCTTTGTCGGACTGTATGTGAGGTTCGCCTCCCGAATCTCTTCCGATGAAGGCTGAAGAGTCACGGTGCTGTCGATGCTCCACGTCCTTCCGAATTCTACATCGTCGATGCGGTCAAGCGGGGAAAAATTCTTGTTCGTATACCTATCGGAAAGCGAGAGGTTGAATGAGCCGATAGATACTCCGCCGAGTTTCACGTTCGAAGGAGTAAACTCAGTTGAGAACTTGGTCGCGTTGCCCGTGACTTCGTCATTGGCCGCAAATCTATTTGGGTTGAGGCTGCTTGCCGCAAATTCTCCGTTCACCGTCAGGTCTTTCAAAACATGAATTGAAGTATTGACATCTGCGATTTGCTGAAGCTGCGGTGCCGGGAGGATAATGATTGGTAAATAGTCGCCTCCCCGCGGTCCGGCATAACGGTACTGGCCGAGCACAACATGCACATAGTCGCCTGCTCCCGCCCCAACATAAGTAAAGGTTACATTGAATTGAGCCTGGTGAGAGCCTTGAGCATACTCGTAGATTCTGATAACAGCGCCCTGAACAAGGGTATCGACCGCAGCATATTGCCCTTTACCGATGTTTAGCGAATCAACCCCGACAGAATCGACTCCAGTCAGCGTAGCAGGCTTGCCTCCGCTTTGTGCGAGTAAGGTTTTGTCGCTGTCGCTCAGAGAAATGTCTATCGGCGAATTTTGGTCATCCCCTTCCTGGGCGTACATGATGGAAAATTTTACGGCGTCTGAAAGTGTTTTTGCATCCGCTTCTACCGCAAAGAAGTTTCGTGTGTACGCCTGATCGGTATATTGAAAGTCCACGACAATACGTGAAATGCTTGTTATTAACCTCTTGGAAGAAAAGGTAATTTGGCTGCTTGTATAATCAATCGCATAGTCATTAGCTTCGCCCCTGACCATCAAGATACCGTCGATATAGACCTTTTCCGTCCCTGCGATTACCACAATGTTGTTTTCATTGTTTTTGCCGTAGAGCTGGTATGGACCCTGTACTCCTTCGATTCCGGCAAACTGATTCGTGTTAAATTTCCCCCGGGATGTTGCGCCTGTCACCGATACTGAGCCAGAGATACCGTCTGAAGAGAAATTTGCCGTTCCTTTGGCTCCCTCAAGCTTCCTGCTCAACCTGCCAAACTCTCCGTCAGTCATGTCCAAATAAAAATCACCTAATGTTGCTTCATAGTTGGTGCTCTTTATCTGAACGAATACGTTGTCGAGCTCCTGGATCGTCTGAGTATTGCCTTCGGGCTGTATGGGGGTATTTTCGTCGGTCAAAGCGGCCAATATTTCGACATCCGAAGACAATTTCCCCGAAAATTGGAGCCGGAAACCGGAATTGAGCGCGAGGCTATTGTTTGTTCCTACAGTGAATCCGCGATAGATGCTGCCGCTTTTTTGAAGGTCGTTGCCGAAGATATTGTCGAATGGCGCTGATGACGAAGCATTGCTGACTGTGGTCGCGGTCCGGTTTGTTATTGAGTCACGGCGGACCGCATAACTCTTGTGTCGATAGACAGATTGAAATGAAAAAGGTAAGAAATTGTAAAATATAGTTATAACATATTTATATGATTTGAAATCCATCTTTCGTTGAAGCGCCAGATGTACGTTACCTGTCGCGTAGTCGACCGCATAATCCAGCACTGGGTCCAGTTTTATCGAATCCAAATAGACTGTCTCGGAGGCGGGGAGAACTATGTGGTGAGAAAGTTGAAGTGTAGTATCGCTTTGAACTATGCGGTGCTGCTCAAGGGCGGGAGCAATTGAGGTAATTGTCTGTCCTTTGGCTGCTCCCGTTAGGATCACAAGAAGGAATGCAACCGAGGCAAAAAAGGAATGGAATATTTCGGAAATCAGTCTCAAAGGAAACAATGATAGATTTCATAGATCCACATCGTAAAAATTTGATACGTGACCTCCGGATTTTTCAGAACATCTCCGCCGCTAAACGGAAACGCCATCAGCATTCGCTTGATGGCATTTGTACCAAAGGAGGGACTCGAACCCTCACCTGGGGTAAGCCAGACTGGATTTTGAGTCCAGCGCGTCTACCAATTCCGCCACTTTGGCTTTTCGTCACACAATATAGCAAAGTTCGTTCAGCAAGGCAAGAATATTTCGTACTCTCTTTAAACTCTACAAGAAACTGAAAAATATCGTTTAACTATGTCATATCATCAACGCAAGCACAAAGAGATAGGACATTTCATACGAAGAAATTTGTACGTATTCATGCTTCTAATAACGACGAATCGACGCGTCAATTTATTTATCATATTTCACAGGCCGCTCGTAGAGGTATGCCAATGCCAATAATTTACTCTGCACTCCATCATTCACAGCGTACTTCCCATTGCTCCAAATTGAAGCTCCCCCGTATTCCCCTTTCTTGTTGATTGCGTAAAATTTTACGTCGAACTTTGGCTTTCCGTCCAGATCCCAAAGACGTTTCTCTTTGGTGTGCTCCACGATCCTTTTGCATGCCAGCAGACAGGCTTCTTGCGGAGACTCTCCATGCTTCATGTATTCCACGATCATGACGCTGCTACAGTTGACGAGATTAGCCTCACCTCGCCCGGTGGAACCGGCGGCCCCGATTTCGTTGTCGACATAAAGTCCTGCGCCAATGATAGGGGAATCTCCGACTCTTCCTGGAATCTTGTAAGACAACCCGCTGGTCGTCGTAACTCCTGATAGATTTCCCGCTAAGTCCAAGCCCAAACAATTAATAGTGCCATATGTCTGAAGTGCCTTCCTGATTCCTTCTCCGATATCCCTGTCCTCGATTGTGTGCGGAGGGAGATAATCGTCTTCGTTGCTCAGGGTTTCTTTCCATCGCACCCATTCCTCCCTCGATTGATCCGTAAGAAGGTTCTCTTCTTTGAAGCCATGCATCTTCGCAAATTTCAGAGCGCCCTCTCCGACGAGGAGCACGTGGTCGGTACGGTCCATCACAACCTTTGCGACCCTGGATGGGTTCTTGATGTTCTTCAGCGCCGCAACCGCTCCTGCACGGTGGGATGGGCCGTGCATCACGGAGGCGTCAAGTTCCACTTCGCCGTCTGCATTCGGCAATCCTCCTAGTCCAACCGACATGTCGTTCGGATCGTCTTCTACGATATTGACTGCCGCGATGACAGCGTCTAATGCGTCATTCCCCTGGTCGATGAGTTGGTGTGCTTTTTGAATCGCATTCAGCCCGTTCGCACTTGAAATAACTAATCCCTTTCCGGGTGCCGAGAAGTTGGGACCGACGGCTGAAAGAGATTTCTGGGAGAGTAATGCGGAGCCAACGCCCACGAAGGCAGCAGTTTTTATGAAATCTCTGCGAGAACTTTTAGAGTCCATTGTTTTCTCCTTCCGACGTTATTGCTTATACGCTCTGTTCAAGAGAGTTGCAATGTGAATCACCTCTCCATGCATCTTGTAGATATTGAGTCCGTAATTCATCTGCGACAGACATCCAGGATTGTTGGCGACTATGATTTCCGCTCCGGTTGTCCCGATATTGTGCATTTTGCGTTCCAGCAGTTTCATTGAATCATCGTGCCGTACAACATTATAGATCCCCGCACTCCCGCAGCACCATGCAGCCTCGGGAAGTTCAACCAGGTCTATTCCGGGAATCGCTTTCAGAATAGCTCGCGGTTCTGCAGTGATGTGTTGAGCATGAGCCAGATGGCATGCGTCGTGGTACGCAACCCGCGCATTCAGTGAGTGGGATGGCTTTTCGAAATTGATCGATACCAAGAACTCCGTGAGGTCCTTGACTTTTGCAGAAAATGCGCGGGACTTTTCTGAGTAGCGATCGTCTTCTGCAAGATACTTTCCATATTCTTTCATGAATGCGCCGCATCCGGCTGAGTTCATGACGACCGCTTCAAAATGGAACATAGAAAAAATATCAATGTTTTTGCGAGCGAGCGTTCTTGCCGATTCGATATCTCCATTGTGTGCCTGTAACGATCCGCAGCATTCCTGCGTTCGAGGAACGACAATTTCGCAGCCGTTCCGAAGGAGAACTTCAACAGTATCCCTGTTGACCTCTGAAAAAGCAACGTTCATGATGCAGCCGGATAGAAACGCAACTCGATGTTTGATCTCGCCCGCGGGTCTGATAATCTCAGGCAATGATTCGTCGAAGAATTTTTTATCGATTCGGGGAGAAAGCCGTTGAAGCTTAGCCAACTTCGGTGCGAACAGACGCATGGCCCCCGTCATGGTCAATATATTCTCCAATCCGGATTGCTGGTAGAATCGCAGAAACTTCGACAGCAATCGTAATCTCCTTTTCGACGCAAACACATAGCCGAAGAAGAACATTTTTAGTATCCCCTCAAGCCAGGAAGCTCTTCCCTGCTCGTATATCTGAGCCCGCGAGGCCTCTACCAATGCGCCGTATTTGACTCCTGCGGGACAGGCCGTCTCGCATGCCTGGCAATCGAGGCAAAAATTCATTTCTTCGACAAAGCCTTCGGTGATCGCCATCGTACCTTCCGTAACGGCTTTCATAAGTCGAATGCGTCCTCTCGGTGAAGATTTTTCGAGACCGGTCAGCGAGAAGGTAGGACATGTCGGCAGGCACAATCCGCAGTGCATGCAGTTCGTGATGAAATCAGAGCTTGGAATATCGGCGCCCAAAAATCCATTCATATCGACGGGCGCCCGGTGCAAAATCTCGAGGCCATCGCGCTCATGTCCATGCACCTAATTCTTCAAATTTCTTTATCTGGTCTCTGTTCTTTGGAAGATTCCCCTCGCATTTTGGTTTGATCGAAAAGATCTTTCCGGGATTCAATACAGCGTTGGGATCAATTGAGGTTTTAATGGACCTCATCATTGCTACGGCGGGAATACCGGCAGCCGCTTCAAGGAATTTCTTTTTCGCTAAACCGGTGCCGTGTTCACCGGTGATCGTCCCCCCCAACCTGATAGATTCGCCAAACATTTCCGCAAATGCGGCTTCAGCTCTCCCAATCTCATCTTTGTTCCGTTCGTCGGTAAGGCACGTCGGATGGAGATTCCCGTCCCCTGCGTGCCCGAAGATCCCAAACGTGACATCATATTTTTCTGCGATCCGATCGATCTGTTCGAGCATCGAAGCGATCTCACTTCTGGGGACCGTGACGTCTTCCAGGATTGTCGTCGGTCTCACTCGAGCCAGAGCAGAAAAGGCCGCACGCCGGGCTGTTTTCAGCCGGGTCGCATCGTTTTCAGATTGTGCGATTCTCATTTCGATGCACTTGTGCAGTCTGCACAGTTCGGCCACTCTGGCTGCGTCTTCCTCCACGACCACAGCCCGGCCGTCGACCTCGATCAG